>NZ_JBKETB010000001.1:0-548200 GCF_056355835.1 Bifidobacterium sp. LH_730 | reverse complement strand
AACGTTTCCTTCGATCCTCTCGCATACGAAAGAACCACACCTCCAATCATCGAATCTGAATTTCTTCAGTCCAACAATCGGGGTGCGGTTCACAAAATCGGCGCCGGCCCTTTTTGTTTGAGACGCGGTGCCATGCGCCGCGCAATCCCTATAGGATAGGAGAAAACCATATGAAGAAGAAAGCGATCGCTTTCGCCGCCGCCGCTTGCGCAGCCGCCATGCTGCTGTCGGGCTGCGGCTCCTCCAACAACGGTGATTCGAACAACACCGCCGCCGAGGCCGACAACAACATCATCCTGGCCTACGGCTCCGAACCCCAGAAGACCTTCATCCCGGGCAACATCAACGAGACCGGCGGCGGCAAGCCGGCCGACCTCATGTTCTCCCGCCTGATCTCCTTCGACGCCAAGGGCAACGCGTCCAACGAGATCGCCGATTCCGTCGAGGCCAACGACGACGCCACCCAGTACACCATCAAGCTCAAGGACTGGAAGTTCTCCAACGGCGACGCCGTCAAGGCCGAGAACTTCACCAAGGCGTGGAGCTACGTCGCCAACGCGAAGAACGCGATGCTCCGCTCCTCCTTCTTCCAGACCATCAAGGGCTACGACGCGCTGCAGGCCGACGGCCTCAAGGGCGACGAGCAGCTCGAGGGCCTCAAGGTCGTCGACGACAAGACCTTCACCGTCGACCTGAGCAAGCCGGATTCGGCCTTCGCCCTCAAGATCGGCTACACCGCCTTCGCCCCGCTGCCGGATTCCTTCTTCGACGACCCGAAGGCCTTCGGCGAGAACCCGAAGGACGGCTGCACCGGCCCCTACGTCTTCGACCACTGGGATCACAACAAGGAGATCGCCATGGTCAAGAACGCCGACTACAAGGGCAATCGCCCCGCGCAGAACGACGGCGTGACCTTCAAGATCTACACCGATGACTCCGCCGCCTACCGCGACATCCAGGCAGGCAACCTCGACGTGATGGAGTCCGTCCCGGCCGCCTTTGCCAAGACCTTCGAGAAGGACGAGCTCGTCCAGGCCAAGAACACCACCGGCTCCGTCATCCAGACCTTCACCATTCCCTCCGGCCTCGAGCACTTCAAGAACGGCACCGAGGAAGGCACCCTGCGCCGCCAGGCCATCTCCATGGCCATCGACCGCGAGTCCATCACCGAGAAGGTGCTCTCCGGCACCGGCACCCCGGCCAAGGACTTCACCTCCCCGATGACCCCGGGCTACTCCGAGGACCTCAAGGGCGCCGACGTGCTCACCTACAACCCCGACAAGGCCAAGGAGCTGTGGGCCAAGGCCGACGCCATCTCCAAGATGGACAGCCCGCTGACCTTCTCCTACAACGCCGATGGCGGCCACGAGCCGATCTACAAGGCCATCGTGAACTCCATCAACAACGTGCTGGGCAAGGACGCTGCCGCCACCAACCCGATGCCGACCTTCAACGAGTTCCGTGACGCGGTGACCAACCGCCAGATGACCGGCGCCTTCCGCACCGGCTGGCAGCCCGATTATCCGTCCCCGGAGAACTACCTCGTGCAGCTGTTCTCCACCGCCGCCGCCGACGGCAACGGCTCGAACGATGGCGACTACAAGAACCCGGAGTTCGACAAGCTGATGGATCAGGCCGCCGCCACCCCGGACACCGAGGCCGCCAACAAGATCTACCAGCAGGGCGAGGAGATGCTTCTCAACGATCTGCCGGCCTTCCCGATCTACTACTCCAACGCCCACGGCGTTGCCTCCAAGGCCATCAAGTCCGGCTTTGATTTCAACTGGCAGAACCTGCCGACCTACGAGACCATGAGCAAGAAGTGATTCCTGCCGGAGTCTGATCTCTAGGTGACACGCGAGGGGCGGAGGAGCGATCCTCCGCCCCTCCGTCGTATCCGGGGCCTTTCCCGTCCCGGGCCCGCATGCGCTCCGGCCTCGTCCGCGTGGCGGAGGTCTTTTCCCATATCTCGCCGCATGTAACAAACCGTGGTCCCGCCTTGCGGTAGACTATCGAAGTATTTGTCGGCCGGCCCGCAGGCTCCTCGTAGCGCGGCACGGTCAGAACCAAAAGGAGTAACCCATGGGCAAGTATCTTCTGCGCCGCATTTTGCAGGTGATCCCCGTGGTTCTCGGCACGACGCTGCTGGTGTATGCGCTCGTCTTCGCCCTGCCCGGTGACCCGGTCAAGGCGATGTTCGGCGACAAACCCGTCAACGAAGCGGTCGCCGCCCAGATCCGCGCGGAATACAATCTGGACAAGCCATTCATCGTCCAGTACCTGCTGTTCCTCAAGAACGCGCTGACGCTGGACTTCGGCAACACCTTCGCCGGCCAGCCGGTGATCGACGAGATTGCCCGTGCCTTCCCCGTCACGATCCGACTGGCGCTGATGGCCTTCGTCTTCGAGGCAATCTTCGGCGTGGTCTTCGGCATCATCTCGGGCCTCAAGAAGGGCAAGTGGTATGACACGGTCATCCTGATCGTCTCGCTGCTGCTGATCTCCGTGCCGACCTTCGTCACCGGCTTCGTCATGCAGTATCTCTTCGGCATCAAATGGTCGATCCTGCCGGTCACGGCGGGCGCCGACCCGGGCTTCATCGACCTGCTCATGCCGGCCATCGTGCTCGGCAGCGTGTCGATGGCCTACATCATCAGGCTCACGCGCGGCGAGGTCTCCTCGAATATCGCCGAGGACTACGTGCGCACGGCCCGCGCCAAGGGCATGTCGAACGGCTCGGTGATGCTGCGCCATGTGCTGCGCAATTCGCTGATTCCGGTCGTCACCTACCTGGGCCAGGACATCGCGGCCCTCATGGGCGGCGCCATGATCTCCGAGACAATCTTCAACATCCACGGCATCGGCTGGCTGACCTACCAGTCCATCCTCAAGGGCGAGGGCAACCTCGTCGTGTCCATCGTGACGCTGCTGATGCTGATCTTCGTGGTGTGCAACCTCATCGTCGACATGCTCTACGCGGCGCTCGATCCGCGCATCCGCTACGCCTGAGACGGGGGAGGAAACGATATCAATGAGTGACAATATGAACGAGAACACCAACGTGACCCTGCCCGGACAGGAACGCTACGTCGCCCCGCTCGACGAAACCCCGCTGCAGGACGTCGACGCGGTCGACGAATCCGCCCCCGCGGCCAGCATGTGGGCCGACGCGTGGCGCGCGCTGCGCAAGAACCCGCTGTTCATCATCTCGGGCGTCCTGATCGTCTTCATCGTCTTCGTGGCGCTGTTCCCCGGTGTGTTCACCAAGCAGGACCCGAACTACTGCACGCTCGAGAACTCGCTGGGACCGGCCACCGCCGGCCATCCCTTCGGCTTCGACTTCCAGGGCTGCGACGTCTACACCCGCGTGGTCTACGGCACGCGCACCTCGCTGGCCGTCGGCCTGATCGCCACGCTGTGCGTCGTCGCCCTCGGCACCATCATCGGCTCCATCGCCGGCTTCTTCGGCGGCTGGGTTGACGCGGTGCTCTCCCGCATCAACGACATCTTCCTGGCGCTGCCGATCCTGCTCGGCGCCATCGTCGTGCTGCAGATGTTCAAGACCTCCTCCTCGATCTGGAAGATCATCCTGGTCATGGCCCTCTTCGGCTGGGTGACCACCGCCCGCATCGCGCGCGGCGCCGTCATGGAGGCCAAGAACCTCGAGTTCAACACCGCGTCCACGGCCCTGGGCTCGACCCCGGCCAGGAACCTGTTCCGCCACATCATCCCCAACTCGCTGTCCCCGATCATCGTGATCGGCACGACCTCGCTGGCCTCCTACATCGTGCTCGAGGCCACGCTGAGCTTCCTCGGCGTCGGCCTGCCGTCCACGACCGTCAGCTGGGGCGGCGACATCTCGCAGGCACAGACGAACCTGATGACCAATCCGATGGTGCTGTTCTACCCGTCCGCCGCGCTGGCCATCACCGTGCTGAGCTTCATCATGATGGGCGACGCCGTGAAGGACGCGCTCGATCCGAAGAGCCGCACGGCCTGAAGTGGGGAGTGAAAGATGACTGAGAACGTGAACGACAAGCTCGCCGCCATGCAGCAGGCCCAGGGGCCGCTGCTCGAGGTCAAGGACCTGGCGATCGACTTCACCACCGACGACAACCGCGCCGTGCATGCGGTGCGCGACGCCTCCTTCTGCGTCTACCCGGGCCAGTGGGTGGCCATCGTGGGCGAATCCGGCTCCGGCAAGTCCACCTCCGCCATGAGTGTGCTGGGCCTGCTGCCCGGCACCGGCCATGTGGTCGGCGGCTCGATCAAGCTCGAGGGCCAGGAGCTCACGGGCCTGAAGCCCAAGGACTTCGACAAGCTGCGCGGCACCAAGATGGGTCTGGTCCCGCAGGACCCGATGTCGAACCTCAACCCCGTGTGGCGCATCGGCACGCAGGTCAAGGAGGCCTTGAAGGCCAACGGCATGGACGTGGCCCACGAGAAGCGCTCCTCCCTTGCCAAGGCGCTGGCCGGCGACGAGGTCGAGGTCAAGGGCAACGACGACGAGACCTTCATCGGCTCGGAGCAACTGCCCGTCCTGCTCGAGGCCGCCAAGGCCGCCCTGGCCGAGGCCGGCGTGACCGGCGAGGCCGCCGACAAGACGATGTCCGCCTTCGAACGCGACTGGGTCCCGGGATCCGAAACCCGTTGGCGTGTCGCCGACGCCCTGATCAAGGCCGGCGTGTCCAATGACAAGGCGTGGGAGATCGCGCACAAGCATGTCACCGGCTCCTCGATGAACGACCGCATCGCCGGTCTGCTCTCCGAAGCCGGTCTGCCCGACGCGGCGACCCGCGCCCGCCAGTATCCCCACGAGTTCTCCGGCGGCATGCGCCAGCGCGCGCTGATCGCCATCGGCCTGGCATGCCGCCCCGATCTGCTGATCGCCGACGAGCCCACCAGCGCCCTTGACGTGACCGTGCAGAAGAAGATCCTCGACCATCTGCATATGCTCACCGATGATCTGGGCACCGCGGTGCTTTTCATCACGCACGACCTGGGTCTGGCCGCCGAGCGCGCCCAGCATATCGTCGTCATGTACAAGGGCCGGGTCGTCGAATCCGGTCCCTCCCTCGAGGTCCTGCAGCACCCGCAGCACCCCTACACCAAGCGTCTGGTCGCGGCGGCCCCGTCGCTGGCCTCGCAGCGCATCATCTCCGCCAAGCAGCGCGGCGAGGATGCGGAGGCGCTGATGGAGCACCATGTGGTCGGCGAGGACAAGCTCGAGCGTTCCGAGAACATCATCACCGTGGAGCACCTGACCAAGGAGTTCAAGCTGCCCCGCAAGAAGGAGATGCTCAAGGCCGTCGACGATGTGTCCTTCTCGGTCAAGCGCGGCACCACGCTGGCCATCGTGGGCGAGTCCGGCTCGGGCAAGTCCACCGTGGCGAACATGGTGTTGAAGCTCCTCGAGCCCACCTCCGGCAAGGCGCTCTACGAGGGCAAGGACATCGCCTCGCTCAAGGGCCGCGAGCTGCTGGAGTTCCGCCGCCATGTGCAGCCGGTGTTCCAGAACCCCTATGGTTCGCTCGACCCGATGTATTCGATCTTCCGTTCGATCGAGGAGCCGCTGCGCATCCACAAGATCGGCGACAAGAAGAGCCGTGCCAAGCGCGTGCGCGAACTGCTCGACATGGTCGAGATGCCCGAGTCCGTGATGACCCGTTACCCGAACGAGCTGTCCGGCGGCCAGCGCCAGCGCATCGCCATCGCGCGCGCCATGGCGCTCGACCCGGATGTGATCGTGTGCGACGAGGCGGTCTCCGCCCTCGACGTGCTGGTGCAGGACCAGGTGCTGCGTCTGCTCAACGACCTGCAGGCCGAGAAGGGCCTGAGTTACCTGTTCATCACGCACGATCTCGCCGTGGTCCGCCAGATCGCCGACGAGGTGGTCGTCATGCAGCATGGCCGCTTGGTCGAGCATGCGACGACCGACGAGGTCTTCGACCATCCGAAGATGCAGTACACCAAGGATCTGCTCGACGCCATCCCCGGCGGCAAGCTCCAGCTCGGCCTGGACTGACGGCGTAAGCTCCGTCTCACGGTCCGTTATCTTCCTCACAACCTCCCTTCATGCAAGGGAGGTTGTGTCATATCCGGGCGTGGCGTGGGCTACGCTGGTTGCCATGACGATCACGATCACGACATCGAATCTCAACGGCATCCGCGCCGCCAAGCGCAAGGGGATCGACGACTGGTCCTCCTCCCACACGCCCGACGTGTGGTGCATGCAGGAGGTGCGCGCCCCGCAATCCGAAATCGATCCGATATTCGACGGTTTCGCCGAGCAATATGTTGCGGCCGGCCGCATCGACTCGTCCGACGGGCTCACGCGCATCGACGAGGTGTGCAATATCAAGGGCCGCGCCGGCGTGGGCTTGCTCACCTCGCTGCCGGTCACCGAGGTGCGCCACGGGCTGCCGGGTCTGACGGAGGACGTCGACACCGGTCGCTGGATCGAAGCCGATGTGACCACGCCGCAGGGATACGGTCTGACCGTCGTCTGTGTGTATGTGCACGCCGGCAATGCCGAGGACGAGGTCAAGATGGCGCAGAAATACCGCTTCCTCGACACGATGCTCGTGCGGATGGGGCAGCTGCGCGACGAGGCCGCGCGCGGCGGGCGGCAGGCCGTGCTGTGCGGCGATTTCAACATCGCGCATACGCCGCTCGACATCAAGAACGCCAAGGGCAACGTCAAGAACTCCGGCTTTTTGCCCGAGGAACGGGCATACGTCGATCGGTGGCTCGGCGAGTTCGAGTTCGTCGATGTGATGCGCGATCTGACCGGCGAGATCCAGGGGCCCTACACGTGGTGGAGTCAGCGCGGGCGCGCCTTCGACAACGACACGGGCTGGCGCCTCGACTATCAGTTCGCCACGCCCGAGCTGGCGGAGACCGCGCGCGGCTTCGTGATCGACAAGGCGCCGAGCTATGACGCGCGCTGGTCCGACCATGCGCCGCTGACGATCACCTACGACGTGTGAGGAAGTGCGCGGCCGCGAACGCACAGGACACGCTCAGGTGTTATGAAGCCGGGGTGCTAGGCTGGGCAAGGTTGCAACCCGTAAAGAAATGTGAGGACCCATGGGATTGTTCGGATTCGGCAAGAAGAAGCATAAGGACGACGTCGACGAGGACGTGAAGGCCGCTGAGGCCGCGAACGAGGCCGCCAAGGCCGAAAGCGAGACCGTCGAGGAGGAGGGCGTCGCCGAGGCATATGCCGGCCGCGGCGAGGAACGCGGTCCGTGGGACGTCGACGACGAGAACGTCCCCGATTATGACGACTACCTTGACCTGGGTTCGTATTATCTGCCGTTCATGCAGCATATCGAGCTGCGCATCAAGGCCAACCGCGGCACCGGCGCGATCCTCGGCTCCACGATCTCCTATGGCAAGTCGAGCCTGGAGATCGAGGCCTTCGCCGCGCCCAAGACCATGGGTCTGTGGGACGATGTGCGCGCCGACCTGCTCGAGGGCAACGCCCAGGCGAGCGAGCGCGAGGGCGATTTCGGCACCGAGCTGATCCTGCCGGTCGCGGTCAAGGGCGGCAAAACCGTCGTCACCCGCATCGTCGGCGTGGATGGCCCGCGTTGGATGTTGCGCGGCATTTTCTCCGGCGTGGCCGCCACCGATCCCGACGCCGAGGAGACCAAGGCCCTTGACGGCTTCTTCGCCGACATCGTCGTGGACCGCGGCGAGGAGCCGCTTGCCCCGCGCGACCTGATCCCCATGCATCCGCCGGTCGCGCCCGCCGAGCGTCGCGCCGCCAAGGAGGCCGCCGAGCAGGGCGAAGGCGAGGCACAGGACGGCAAGGAACATCTCGCGCAGATCCCCGACAGCAAGGCCAAGGGACCGATGAACTATGACCAGCAGACCGAGGTGAAGACCACCCTCTCCCGCGGACCGATGTTTTCCGAGGTTCGCTGAGCCGACTTTTCCTGTGGTGCCATTTTCCAAAGGAAAATGGCACCACAGGAAAAGTCATAAGCTCAGCGCACGCGAGGCGGATCAAAGAACAGCCCGGTGGGCTGTTCTCCGCCGGAGCTCTCCTTATAACCCAACTTTTTCCAACGCATATCCCATCATGTCTGATTCCCCCAAACGCACCGGTCTGTCCGCGCTGGCCTCCGCCGCCGAGGCGGGCGAGGATTTCAATATCCTCGACGCGATCAGCGGTCCGCGCGGCGTCGTCGAATCGATGCTCCCGGGCTTTGTGTTCGTCGTGCTGTTCGTCATCACGTCGAACCTCAACTTGACGATCGGTGTGTCGGCCGCGCTTGCCGTGGTCCAGGTCATCATCCGCCTGATCCAGCGCCAATCCCTGATGGGAGCGCTTTCGGGGCTTGTGGCCGTGGGCATCTGCCTGGTGTGGGCGTGGCAGAGCCATGAGGCCCGCAACTACTACATGTTCGGCTTCATCACCAACGCCGTCTACGCGGTCGGCCTCGGCATCTCGCTGATCGCGCGCGTGCCGGCGCTCGGTCTGTTCATCGAATACATCCGCGCGCTGCCGACCGAACACTTGAAGGCGTGGTTCCGCGGCTGGATGGACGACCGCCCCCTGAAGCGCGCCTATATGATCGTCACGGGCCTGTGGATGGGCCTGTTCACGCTGCGCCTGGCCGTGCAGGTGCCGTTGTATCTGACCGATCACGTCGGCTGGCTGGGCACCGCGCGTTTGCTCATGGGCATCCCGTTCTGGGCGTTGGCCATCTGGGTGAGCTATCTGATCATCGCGACGCCGCTGCACAGGCATAAGGCGGCGCTTAAGGCTGCCGCCGCGGCATCGGCCGATGACGTCGATACCAGTGCCATCGAACACGAAACCGTCGGGGCTGGGGCTGACGAGGGTAAGCTCGACGAATCGTCCGGTCGCTGACCGCCTCCGGGGCATGGCGCGTCTTCTTCCGCCATTTCGATTCGTGCCGGAGCACCGTCGGAAACAGGTCGCCGCGCCATCTGTAATGCCCCGTACATCCTCGTACTCCCATCCTGTATCTCGTCTGAAGGAACCATCCATGGAATCGACCATCCGCATCGAGCGTTACGCCGACCAAGGCCGCTGCGTGGGCCATATCGACGGGCGCGTCGTCTTCGTGCGCTTCGCGCTGCCCGGCGAACTCGTGCGCGTCGTGCTCGACGAGCCGCACGACCGCGAGGACCGCTTCTGGACCGGCGAGGTCGTCGAGGTGCTTGAGGCGAGCGACGACCGCGTGCCGCCCGCATGGCCGTTGGCCGGGCCGCTGGCGATGGGCGGGGGAGTGGGCGGCGCCGATCTGGTGCATGTCTCGCTGCCCGGCCAGCTCAAGTGGAAGGCCGCGACGGTCGCCGAACAGCTCACGCGTCTGGGGCATGTGGATATGGCTGCGATGTTGTGGGCCGTCGGTGGACAGGACGGTTCGGCTGCCCTCGTGCCGATCGAACGCATGGCTTGCGATGAAGCCGCCGGCGGGCTCAACTGGCGCACCCGCATCGAGATGATCGTCGACGAGGAAGGGCGCCCCTCGATGCGCCGGCGTGGCACCCATGTGCGCGTGCCGCTGACCACGATGCCGTTGGCCAGCCGCGCCCTGCTTGAAGTGGCCGATGCCGCCCATGTCTGGGACGGAGGTTTCGATCCCGGTTCCCAGATCCGCCTCGCCGTGCCCGAACCCCGCGATGGCGTGCCTGAAGGCGATGATAATTACGCCGTGCTTGTCGATGGCGAGCTCAAGGCCGGCTCCCGCACCCTGCGCGAGCATGTGCCCGTCGACGGCCGTGACTTTGTCTATGAGGTGGATGCCGCCGGTTTCTGGCAGATGCACCGTCAGGCACCCGTTGCCTTGGCGAACCATGTGCTGGGTTTGGTGCGCGAATCGCTTGCCGGCGCCGAATCCGCGGTCATATGGGATCTGTATTCGGGAGCGGGCCTGTTCACGCTGCCTTTGGCCGCGCTCGCCGCGCCGCGCGCCCATATGCTGAGCGTCGAGGGGGCGAAGGGCGCGGTGCGTTGCGCCCAGCGCAATCTGCGCGCCGCGGGGCTCACCGACGTCGATGTGCGCGCCGGCGACGTGGCGCGTACCCTCGCCCATGTGCCCGCGCACCTTGCCCGTCCCGATGTGGTCGTGCTCGACCCGCCGCGCGCCGGCGCCCGCGCCAAGGTGTGCCGGCAGATCGCTTCGGCCGATCCCCGCGTCATCGTCTACATCGCCTGCGACCCCACCAGCCTCGCCCGGGACACCGCCACCCTGACCTCGGCCGGATACGCCCTGGCCGACGTGCGCGCCTTCGACATCTACCCGATGACCCACCACGTCGAAACCGTGGCCCTGTTCCGACGCGCGTAACCCGCATGCCCTGGCGTGCGCATGTCCCGGCGTGTGTAACCCGCATGTCCCGTCACGCGTAACTCGCATGTCCCGGCGCGCGCATGTCGCTCGCCCCTATATCGCCCCGCTCACTCTGCTCCCCACCCCGCCCCACGGTGCTGTTATCTCCACGGTGCGGTAAACCCCACCGTGCGGTAAACGCGGTTTTGGCTATTTTCCAACGATTTGTCATTTACCGCACCGTGGAGATAACAGCACCGTGGAGAAAAGGGCACCGTGGGAGCATCGTGGGAGCACTGCGGGAGCGCTATGTAGGATGGACGGCATGAACGAACGAATGCTCGCCAAACCACTGTGTGCGGTTGTTTGCCTAGCCATGACGCTGCCGCTGGCGGGTTGCGAGCCCGTTGGCAAGGCCGTCGGCGATACGCAGGAGAACGAGCCCAAGGTGGCCTATGACGGCACCGACCGCGGCGATGTGACCATCGGTGTCATCGGTTCGACGCAGCCGAGCGCTGACAAGCCGTTGCTCGAGGCCTTCGCCGCAGGCCGGCTCAATGCCGCGTATGCCTCGGTCGAGGATATGGACGATCCGTCGGCCGCCGCGCGCAGCGGCGTGGAGGATATGGTCGCGCGCGTCGTCGATGCCATCGTCATATGCCGAATCGACGTCACCGACGCCGATGCCGCCGACTGGGATGATGCGCTTGGCAAGGCGCGCAAGGCAGGCATTCCGGTGGTGCTCGCCGATCCCGCGGCACCGCCCGCCGACGAGCTGTTATACGCGGCGAACTTCGTCGTCGATGACGACGCGACCGATGCCACGCCGGTTGATGACGCGATGATGACCATCATCGACGATCGTCCGCATGAGCGCACGATGACGGTCACCACCGCCGACGAATCCGACAGTCGGTGATCGAATGAAGCCGGCATCGCCGTTTATCGCCGCCATCGCTGCGCCGGACGCACCATGATGGTCACCGCCATTGACGGTTTTGCCGACCAGCGATTTACCGAAACTAATACGGCTGCTGGTATCACCGCCATTGCCCGTCGCTGCAACGATACCGCAACGATGTGAATGGGAACGATGAGGAATATGGCTGGGAATGCCCTGAATCATCCCTGAGAACGGGACGGGGAACGGGGAACGCGGGGTAGGCTACATAACTATGAACGCAAGTCTTTCCGCCCCTGCCGCAGCCCCCGACGCATCCACGGCATCCGCCATGCCCATCGTCGCGGAAACCGGTCTGACCGCCGCCGAGGTGACCGCCCGCGTCGAGGCCGGCGAAACCAACAGGGTCAAGACCTCCACCTCGCGCTCGGTCAAGGACATCGTGCGCGCCAATGTGTTCACGCTGTTCAATGGCATCATCTTCGCCGCGATGGTGCTGGTGCTCATCACCGGTTCCTGGAGGGACGCGGTCTTCGGCTTCGTCATCCTCATCAACACCGGCATCGGCATCGTCACCGAGCTCAAGGCCAAGCGCACGCTTGACCGGCTGTCGATCCTCGTCGCCTCGAATTTCCTTGTGCGCCGCGACGGGACGGATGTGGAGGTGGCCCACGACCGCATCGTGCTCGGCGACCTCCTGTGGGTGCGATCCGGCGATCAGGTGCCTGCGGACGGCGAGGTGATCGAGACCTGGGGACTCGAGCTCGACGAATCGATGCTCACCGGCGAATCGCGCACCGTGCGCAAGGCGCCGGGGGACAAGGTGCTTTCCGGAGCCACCGCCGTCTCCGGGCTGGCGCTGGTGCGCGTCACGGCCGTGGGCGAGCATTCCTACGCCGCCACGCTCACCGCGCAGGCCAAGGTCTACAAGAAAACCGTCTCCGACCTCAACAAGGGCATCAACACGATCCTCAAATTCATGACCTTCCTGGTTGTGCCGCTGTGTGCGCTGCTGATCTGGTCGCAGATGCGCACGGTCGGCGGATGGTCGGCCGCCCTCGCCACGGGGGAGTGGCGTCAGGCCGTCGTCTCCGCCGTGGCCGGCGTCGTCGGCATGATTCCCGAGGGTTTGGTGTTGCTCACCTCCCTCAACTTCGCGGTGGCGGCGATGCGTCTCGCCCGCAAGAACACGCTCGTGCAGGAGCTTGAGTCGGTCGAGACGCTGGCGCGCGTCGACGCGCTCAACCTCGATAAAACCGGCACCATCACCGACGGCGGCATCGCCTATTCCAGCCTCGTCCCGATCGATGCAAACGCCTCGGAACAGGCTGTGCGCGAGATGACGCAGGCACTCTACGACTGCTGCGACGAGGAGAATCCCAACGGCACCGGCCAGGCCGTGCTTGCCGGGTTGCAGGCGCAGGGCTATGCCTCCGGCACCGTCTCCACACGCATCCCCTTCTCCTCCGCCCGCAAATGGAGCGCGGTTGCATATGAGATGTCCTCTTGGTTCATGGGCGCGCCCGAGGTGATCCTGTCCGCGCTCGACGCGAACCACGACGACATCCTGCGCCAAGTGAACGAATATGCCAACGACGGTGACCGTGTGCTGCTGCTGGCGCGCAGTGCGGCCCCGCTCGACGCCGACAACCCCGCCCTCGACCCGCAGGCCGAACCCGTCGCGCTGGTGCTGTGCTCCGAACGCATCCGCCCCGACGCCGAGGCGACCCTGGCATGGTTCCGCGAACAGGGCGTGCGTTGCCGCGTCATCTCCGGCGACAATCCCGTCACCGTCGGCGCCATCGCGCGCAAGGTGCGGCTGGCCGGTGACCGCGAACCCGTGACGATGGATGCGCGCGAACTGCCTACCGATGTCAATGAGCTCGGCCGCGTGCTTGAGAACGTCGATGTGCTCGGCCGCGTGCTGCCCGACCAGAAGAAGGCCATCGTCGAGGCCTTGCACGCCCGCGACTATACGGTCGCCATGACCGGCGATGGTGTCAATGATTCGCTGGCCATCAAGGAAGCCGACCTCGGTATCGCGATGGGCAATGCCGCGCCCGCCACCAAGGCCGTCGCCCAGGTCGTGCTTGTCGATGGCAAATTCTCCCACCTGCCCGATGTGGTGGCCCGTGGCCGCCAGGTCATGGCCAATATGGAACGCGTCGCCGGCCTCTTCCTCGTCAAAACCGTATATTCGGCGCTTATTTCGCTGGGTGTCGTCCTCTCCCAGATCCCATACCCGTATCTGCCGCGCCATATCACTTATGTGGGGGCCCTCACCATCGGTGTGCCGGCCTTCGTGCTCGCCCTCGCCCCCAACACGCGCAAATATATCCCGGGCTTTTTGAAGCGCGTCGTGCATTTCGCATTGCCCGGCGGCATCGCCACCGGCCTGTCCGTGCTGCTGGCCGCATGGATCCTGCCCCGCATCATGGGATGGGATATCCTTGGCGATGACGCGGATCTCGCGGCCTTGCGCGCCACCAGCGCCGTGATTCTCTTCCTCATGGGCATCTTCGTGCTCGCTCGCGTCGCCCGCCCGCTCAACTCGTGGCGCGGCGCGCTCGTCGCCGTCTTCGCAGCCGCCGGCGTCATCGGCGCGTTCATCCCCTTCGTGGCGAACTTCTTCGCCCTCAAGATTCCCACCGGCCGCACGCTGGCCGCCACGGCCATCGCGCTCGTCCTCTCCGCCGCGATCTTCTTCGTCTGCCTCTACGTCGCTCCGCACATCGCGCGCCTCCTCGAATCCCGCCGCAAGCGTTGAGCGGCGTGCGGCGCGTGGCCGCGAATTGTCCCATACTTTGGGCCGACACGCCAGAGGGGCGGTTGAAAGGCTGTACCATCCGAAGCGGATAATCAGCTGTTGGAATAGCCGCAACCTCCGGAGGCAACGCATGTCCGTGAAAGACGACCAGCTGTCCACGCTCGCCGTGGGCGGCAAGGACTATGACTACTACGCCATCGCCAATCTGCCTGGCGTCGACCATCTGCCGTATTCGCTCAAGGTGCTCGTCGAGAACCTCGTGCGCAACATCGACGGCGCCAATATCACCGACGAACACGTTAAGGCATTGCTCGACTGGGATCCCGACGCCCAGCCCAGCCACGAGATCCAGTTCACGCCGAGCCGTGTGGTGATGCAGGACTTCACCGGCGTGCCGTGCATCGTCGACCTCGCCACCATGCGCGACGCGGTCAAGCAGCTCGGCGGTGATCCCGAGGTCATCAATCCGCAGGTCCAGGCCGATATGGTCATCGACCATTCCGTGCAGATCGATAAGTACGGCGTCGCCGACGCGCTGCAGCAGAATATGGACATCGAATACCAGCGCAATGGCGAACGTTACCAGTTCCTGCGCTGGGGACAGCAGGCCTTTCGTAACTTCCGCGTCGTGCCGCCGGGAACCGGCATCATCCACCAGGTCAATATCGAATACCTCGCCAAGGTCGTCATGACCAAGGCTGCGGGTGACGGCCGCGAGCTGGCCTATATGGACTCCTGCGTGGGCACCGACTCGCACACCACCACCGTCAACGGCCTGGGTGTGCTCGGCTGGGGCGTGGGCGGCATCGAGGCAGAAGCAGCCATGCTCGGCCAGCCGATCTCCATGCTCGTGCCGCGCGTCGTCGGCTTCAAGCTGACCGGCGCCATCCCCGAGGGCGTCACCGCCACCGACGTGGTGCTGACCATCACCGACATGCTGCGTCAGCATGGCGTCGTCGGCAAGTTCGTCGAATTCTATGGCGACGGCATCGCGTCCGTGCCGCTGGCCAACCGCGCCACCATCGGCAACATGGGCCCCGAATTCGGCTCCACCTGCGGCATCTTCCCGATCGACGACGTGACGCTCGACTATCTGCGTTTGACCGGCCGTTCCGAGGAACAGGTCGCGCTCGTCGAGGCCTACGCGAAGGCCAACAAGCTGTGGGGCGACACCTCTTGGGAAGGCTACGTCGAGCCGAAGTATTCCGAATATCTGGAACTCGATCTGGGTTCTGTCGTGCCGTCCATCGCCGGTCCGAAGCGTCCGCAGGACCGCATCGTGCTCGCCGAGGCCAAGGAATCCTTCGAGCGCACGCTGCCGGCCTACGAGACCGAGCGCACCGTCAAGACGCCCGTGCCCGTCTCCACCGACTTCCGCGGTGACTTCGACGTGAAGAACGGCGACGTGACAATCGCCTCCATCACCTCGTGCACCAACACCTCCAACCCCTCCGTCATGATCGCGGCCGGCCTCATCGCCCGCAACGCCGTGGCCAAGGGACTTAGCCCCAAGCCGTGGGTCAAGACCTCGCTCGCCCCCGGCTCGCAGGTCGTGGCCGACTATCTCAAGAAGGCCGGCCTGCAGGATTCGCTCGACGAACTCGGCTATCAGCTCGTCGGCTTCGGCTGCGCCACCTGCATCGGCAACTCCGGGCCGCTGCTGCCCGAGATCTCCAAGGCCATCAACGAGAACGACCTGACCGTCACGGCCGTGCTCTCCGGCAACCGCAACTTCGAAGGCCGCATCAGCCCCGACGTCAAGATGAACTATCTGGCCTCGCCGCCGCTGGTCATCGCCTACGCGCTCGCCGGCACCATGGACTTCGACTTCGAGACCCAGCCGCTCGGGCAGGACGCCGATGGCAACGACGTGTTCCTCAAGGACATCTGGCCGACCAACGGCGAGATCGAGCAGGTCGTGGCCGACACCGTCTCGCGCGAGATGTTCGAAACGGACTACGCCTCCGTCTTCGACGGCGACGAGCGCTGGAAGGGCCTCGACGTGCCCGCCGGCGAACTGTTCGCCTGGGACCCGGACTCCACCTATGTGCGCCGCCAGACCTTCTTCGACGGCATGAGCGCCGAGCCGGCGCCGGTGGCCGACATCCACGGCGCGCGTGTGCTCGCGTTGCTCGGTGACTCCGTGACCACCGACCACATCTCCCCGGCGGGCGCTTTCAAGGCCGAGTCGCCGGCCGGCCGGTACCTGACCGAGCGCGGCGTGGCCCAGAAGGATTTCAACTCCTACGGTTCGCGCCGTGGCAACCATGAGATCATGGTGCGCGGCACCTTCGGCAACATCCGCCTGAAGAACCAGCTGCTCGCCTCCGTGGGTGAGGAGGTGACGCCCGGCGGCTTCACCTACGACTTCCTCGCCAAGAAGCCGTCGACCATCTTCGAGGCTTCGAACGACTATCAGGCGGCAGGCGTGCCTCTGGTCGTCTTGGCCGGCAAGGAATACGGCACCGGCTCCTCGCGCGACTGGGCCGCCAAGGGCACCGTCATGCTCGGCGTCAAGGCCGTCATCACCGAAAGCTTCGAGCGCATCCACCGCTCCAACCTCATCGGCATGGGCGTGCTGCCGCTGCAGTTCCCGGCAGGCGAGTCCTACGCCTCGCTCGGCCTCGACGGCACCGAGACCTATGACATCGCGGGCATCGAAGCGCTCAACGCGGGCGAGACTCCGAAGACCGTCCACGTCACCGCAACGCGCACCGACGGCTCAACCGTCGAATTCGACGCCGTCGTGCGCATCGACACCCCCGGTGAGGCGGACTACTACCGCAACGGAGGTATCCTCCAATACGTCCTGCGCAACCTTATGAAATGAAATAACGGAGTGTCCTCAGCGCTGAGCCGTGAAATGGGCAGCCCAGTGGGCTGCCCATAGGCGAAGTGAGTGGCTTGCCGCGAAGGCCGATGTAAATCGGCTCCTCGGTCGCTGTATTTGAATACAGCTTCCCTCGGTGCGCCTTGAGGACACACGCGTTATTTCATTTCATATGCGGCCTTCCGCGATTACGAAGTAATCGCACAAGAAGGTCGCGCGAGCCGGAAAGGCGGAAGCCCAGTGGGCTTCCGCCCCGGCGGAGCCATCCTTATAACAAAACGTAACCACTTTTCCACGGTCTGACGTTCCCCGCCCGACGGATTTTAGCCTTTAACGGCACCTCCCATTTCCTCCGTCAGCATATTCAACACATCCCCTTTCAACACTTCCCGCCCCAATCCGAACCACCCTCCCATTCGACTTCGCCCGCGCACGCGCAGGGCGGTAGAATCGACTGCATGCCGGCCGCAGATGGCGACAGGCATGTGAAGGAAGCGCATATGGCGATCAGTGCAGCGGAGAAACCGCTTGAAAAAGTGTTCACGTCGGATTATCGGTTTGTGGTTCCCTCATTCCAACGCGCGTACACATGGCATGCGGACAATATCTCCCAGCTTGTGGATGATATCCGCGATGCCAGCGCTACGCCCGATTCCCCGTATTTCCTCGGCAGCCTGATCCTCGTGCATGCGGGCGGCAGCCTGTATCAGGTCATCGACGGACAGCAGCGCCTGGTGTCCCTGTCCATTGTCATCGCCGTGCTGCGCGATCTGGAGGACGACCCCGATCTGGCGAGCGGACTGAACGGACTGCTGCTGGAACAGGGCAACAAACTGCGCGGCATCGTCGCCGAACCCAGGCTCACGTTGCGCGACCGCGATGCCGCGTTCTTCCGCTCCTACGTGCAGGAGGGCAATCTCGAAGGCCTGTTCGACCTGCGCGAGGACGACATCGAGTCGAACGCCCAGCGCAATATTGCCGCCAACGCCCACCGGGTGTATGACGAACTCGCCCAGATGGACGAGAAACAGCGCCATGCCTTCGCCTCCTATCTGGCCAATCAGGTCATGTTCGTCATCGTCACCACCGACGATCTGGCGGGCGCGCACCGCATCTTCGACGTGATGAACATGCGCGGCGTGCCGCTGACCGCATCCGACGTGTTCAAGGCGCGGACCATCGCCGTCCTGCCCGCGGACATCAGGGATTGCTACGCCGCGCGCTGGGACGACATCATGGACCCGCTGGGCGACGATCCGCAGCGCACCGAGGAGTTCTTCGCCGCCCTGCATCTCATCCTGTCGCATAAGGTGGAGTGCCCGCGTCTGCTCGACGCCTTCCGGGACGATGTGCTCGATCCGATGCTGGGCGCCGGGGATGCCGCCTCGTTCGTCGACGATATGCTCGCGCCCTATGCCTGCGCCTGGCGGATGATCGAGATGCCGATGCGGACCGCGCTGCCGGATGACGTCATCGGTTGGCTGGTGTCATTGAACGATTATCAGAGCGTCGAATGGAAGCCGGTCGCCATGTGGGGGCTGGTGCATTCGCTGCGTAATCTGGGCGCCCCGAATGTCGCAGCCTTTGCGCGCGGCGGTGCCCATGCGGCGGCTTCGGACACGTCAGGCAGCGCCGGCGACGCGGATGCCAACGGAGCCGAGCCGTTGCAGATGCATGATATCGGGCGGCTGTGCGAGTTGCTCAAGGCCTTGGAACGCGCCGTGGGCGTCGACAGCCTCAACCGGCAGGGAACGATGGCGCGCCGCAAGCGCGCGGCCATGGAGATCCGCGGGCTGGACCGTGGATTGACCGTGGCCCAGTCCGGCGGGTTGATGATTTCCGACGATGAGCGGCGTTCCGCCCTGATGCATTTGCGCGGCGAGCTGCAAGCGAACCAGAGCCTCAAGCGCGCGTTGTTGATTCGCGCGAACGAACAGCGTGAGGGCGCGCATATCACCCGTCCCCGCAGTCTCAATGCCATGCCATTGCTGCCGGAACGGACGAAGGGCACTCCGTTCGAACAATGGCCGGAATCCGTGCGGGATCACTGGACCGACCGCATCGGCAACCTTGTGCTCACGCAGGCCAGTGAACGCCTGATGGCGCCATTGACCACCTATGAGACACGCCGCGACCGCATGCTCACGGCCGCAAGCTCCCGCCGTTTCCCGCTGACCGCCCAGCTCAAGGACGTCGCCGAGCTGACCCCGGAGACGCTGCGATTTCGTCAGGAGGAGACCGTGCGGCTCATCGCCGACTTCTGGGACATCCGGTATGACGCCGACCGCGTGGATCTGGCCGAACTGAGCGAGGAGAGCTTGGCGACGCGCAAAGCCACCGGCAAACCGAGTTCACGCCGGGTGAC
This sequence comes from Bifidobacterium sp. LH_730, assembly GCF_056355835.1. Taxonomy (NCBI): domain Bacteria; kingdom Bacillati; phylum Actinomycetota; class Actinomycetes; order Bifidobacteriales; family Bifidobacteriaceae; genus Bifidobacterium; species Bifidobacterium sp. LH_730. The sequence goes on along the minus strand of NZ_JBKETB010000001.1, from coordinate 529,024 downwards.
CATCGCCCAGGTGTTGGAAGCCGGACTGCTGATTCCCGGCGAGACCTTGATCTGGGACCGGCCGCGCAAAGGGGAGCGGTGGACCGCCACCGTCACCCCTAACGGCAGGCTGCGGCTTGAGGATGGCAGCGAATACTCCTCGCCGACGGCCGCAGCCCGCGCCGTCGGCGGACACAGCGCCGGACTCGATGTCTGGCGGCGTGCGTCGAACGGACAGAAGTTGGGCGATATCTGGAAGGAATACCGTCTGAGGAAGCGGTGATACGCGGCAATGCGTCAGGCCACTGCAGGCGCGGATGCCTGCGGCGGCACGGTGCCTTCGTAGAGGAAGAAGCGCATCGGTTCGTCGTTCCCTCTTTCGCTTCCACTGTGCGCGTCGGCTTCGGCGTTCTGTGCGGGGAACGTCTGCAGCGCCAGCTCCGACACGCGTTTAAGCCCTCGATGCTCGTAGAAGCCGTAGTTGCAGCTGGTGTCGGTGAACAGGAAGTAGCGTTCCGCTCCATGACCGCGTAGATAAGCCATCAGCGCGTCGAAGAGACGGCCGCCCACACCCAGACCCCGTGCCTCGGGATCCACGATGAACAACACCACTTCGGCATCGTAACGGTGCCCGGTATGCTTGGCTCCCCGCAACAGCAGGGCGTCTATCAGCTCTATGCCGAACAATTCCGCCAAACCCTTGAAACCATGACGCACGAACGGCAAACGAGCCAACAATCGCAGCCGATGCCGGCGATGCCGGTTCAACAGCGGCCTGGAATCGAGAACATCCACGCGCCCCAGGATCACGCCGAGCGGGCGTTCCGTGCCGCGTGTGCTTTGTCCGGCCGCGGTGTCGTCGCGCGTCACAGCCACCAGCGCCTGCGTGGCCCGCGCCAAGCATGACTCCCAGTCGGCTTCGGCCATCAGCCTGCCGACGTTCGGTTCGTAACGGTCATACCATGCGCGCCGCAGCAATTCGATGAGCGCAGCGTGATCGTTGATGCGCAGTGGTCGTAGCCGCACTTGGTCCGTTCGGAGCGCATGGTCCCTGGAGATTCTGTTTTCGATGTCCATGCACCCATTATGTCGATTCTGTTGGTTGTTTCAGCATTCTGTTGGTAAACGTCTGTTCCAACAAGATGAAGTCAGGAGGGCGAAATGGCGAAAAATCAGGCTTTTCGCCGGAACGCAATCGGGCGGAGGTTTCGTCGACAACCAACAGAAGCCCAAAACAACCAACAGTTTGGCCCGATCTCCTTTCCCCATCTTGTCGCCAGTCCAGTCGTCGGCTTGCGGACAAAGGTTTGCGGGGGTTGCGGCCATTGCCAACGGCAAGGTCGCAACCCCCGCAAACCCAGAAGCGCATAAAGCGGTTCAGATCACGCCACGTACATCGACGCGGGGTAGATCAGCGGGCTGATCTCGTCGAGCTGGTCGGCGGTCACATAGCCGGCGGGCGCGTTGAGCACGTCCGGGATGCGGTTGACGACCGTCGCACAGGTATGCTCCACGGTGGCCGGCTTGACGACGTGATATTCCACGTCCGGCTCGCCGGCGATCGTCCAATCGCACATATCGCCGTCGTCCGGGCCGTAGACCTTGCCGATGCAGGCGGTCTCCAGCACCGGGCCCTGATGGGTCTCGGTCGTCACGACCGCCGACATGCCGATGCATTTGCCGGCCGGAATCGTCTCGCCCACGGTTTCCGAATACACATCCACATCGGAGAAATAGGGCACGGCCTTCTGCGTCTGCGACTTGATCGTCAGACCCAGCTTCTGCGCCAGCGCTTCGTTGGAATTCCACACATACGACGGCACCACGGTCTCCGGGTGCGCCAGTTCGGCCTCGAATTCCTCCGCGGTCAGGCCCACGCCATGCGCCTTGGCCAGCGCCAGGCCGTAATCCTCGACGTTATAGCTCACCGCGCCGGTGATCTTGTCGATGCGATGGCAGCCGGCGGCGACCTGGGCGACCATATTGACCCAGAAGATATCCTGCATGCCCGAGCCGACCATCGTCGCGCCGTTCTCCTTGGCGATGCGGTCGAGGCGGTTGGTGACGGCCGGCGCGGTCGTCCACGGGTAGATCGCCTCCTCGCAGGTGGTGATCACCGAGATGCCGCGGGAAAGGCACTTCTCGCACATTTCCTCGATCTCCTCGGTGAAGCTGAACAGCGTGACGATCGCGATATCCGCGTCGCATGCGTCGAGCACGGCGTCCGCGTCGGCGCTGATCGGCACGTTGATCGGCCCGATGCCGGCGAATTCGCCTGCGTCCATGCCGACGACCTCCGGATTCACATCGATGGCGCCGACAAGCTGGATGCCCTTGTCATGCATGTATCGGATCGTGTACTTCGACATCTTGCCGCAGCCATACTGAATTGCCTTGATCGCTTCCATAAACGTAACACTCCTTTGCCTATGGTTGCCTATGGTTTCGCGCCGGCGTCTTCGCCGGCAACTCCTACTCTAACCGATGCGGCGGGGCGTTGGGCGCTTCCCCGCAATATCGTCTCCGCCGCGCGCCACCCCGCGCAAGGGCGGGCGGATTGGTATCGTGGAGCCCATGGCCCAGACCTCGAACTTCGTGCATCTGCACAACCACACGCATTACTCCCTGCTCGACGGCGCCTCGAAGATCCCCGCGTTGGCCAAGCGCGCGGCGGAGCTCGGCATGTCGGCGGTGGGCATCACCGACCATGGCAACATGCACGGTGCCTATGAGATGTACACCGAATGCGTGTCGGCCGGCGTCAAGCCGATCATCGGCATCGAGGCCTATGTGACCCCCGAGACCGCGCGCGGCGACAAGGCGCGCGTCAGCTGGGACACGAACTGGGACCCCACGGTGGACCCCAAGCATCGCAAGCGCAATCCCGACGACGTCTCCGGCGGCGGCTACATCACGCATCTGACGCTGTGGGCCGAGAACGACGAGGGCCTGGTCAACCTGCTCAAGGCCAGCTCCGTGGCCAATCTCGAAGGGCGCGTGCTGCGCTATCCGCGTATGGACAAGGACGTGCTGTCCACCTATTCCAAGGGCGTGATCTGCGGCTCGGGCTGCCCCTCGGGCATCATCCAGACCCGTCTGGCGCTCGGGCAGTTCGACGAGGCCCTGCGCGCCGCCGGCGAACTGCAGGACATCTACGGCCGCGACAATTTCTTCATCGAGATCATGGACCACAACCTCGATATCGAGCGGCGCAACGTGCCCGGCCTGCTCGAGATCGCCAAGAAGCTCAACGCCCCGCTGCTGGCCACGAACGATCTGCACTATGTCAACGCCGAGGACGCCGAGGCCCAGGATGCGATGCTGTGCATCAACTCGGGTGAGCGGCTCGACAACCCCGACCGCTTCAAATTCGACGGCGAGGGATATTACCTCCGCCCGGCGGAGGAGATGCGCGAGCTATTCAAGGATTTCCCCGGTGCCTGCGACAACACGATCGAGGTCGCCGACCGCTGCAACATCATGTTCGACGACCACGAGGACGGCTCGTTCATGCCGCAGTTCGAATGTCCCGAGGGCTGGGACGAGACGAGCCTGTTCCTGAAGAAGGTCGAGGAGGGCTTGGAGCGCCGCTATGACGGCAATGTGCCGATCGAGGTGATGCAGCAGGCGGACTACGAATGCGGCGTGATCTGCCAGATGCAGTTCCCCGGCTACTTCCTCGTAGTGGCCGACTACATCCAGTGGGCGAAGGACCATGGCATCATGGTCGGCCCCGGCCGAGGCTCGGCCGCAGGCTCGATGGTCGCCTATTCGATGGGCATCACCGAGCTCGATCCCCTGAAGCACGGCCTGATCTTCGAGAGGTTCCTCAATCCCGAACGCGTCTCCCTGCCCGATATCGACGTCGACTTCGACCCCGAGGGCCGCCTTGAGGTCATCGATTACTGCGGCGAGAAATACGGCCGCGACAAGGTCGCCCAGTGCGTGATCTACGGCGTCATCAAAACCAAGCAGGCGCTGAAGGACTCTGCCCGCATCATGGGATACGAATTCTCGATGGGCGATATGGTCACCAAGGCCCTGCCTCCGAGCAAGAACGGCAAGGACGCGAGCCTCAAGGAGATCTTCGACCCGACCTCCAAGCGGTACGCCGAGGCGCGAGAGTTCCGGGAGCTCTACGAATCGAATCCCGACGCCCACCGCATCATCGACAAGGCCAAGACGATCGAGGGGCTGATCCGCCAGACCGGTGTGCATGCCTGCGCCACGATCATGGGCTCCGCGCCGATCACCGACACCTCGCCGCTGCTCGAGCGAGTCGACGGCACGATCACGACGACCTTCGAATACCACACCTGCGAAACGCTGGGATTGGTCAAGATGGACTTCCTCGGCCTGTCCAACTTGACGGTCATCCAGGACACGCTCAAGAACATCGAGGCCAACGGCAAGCCGTCCATCGACTACACGAAGATCCCACTCGACGACAAGAAGACCTACGAGCTGCTGTCGCGCGGCGACACCCTCGGCGTCTTCCAGCTCGATTCCGACGGCATGCGCGCCCTCCTGCGCACGCTGCGCCCGGATAACTTCAACGATATCTCCGCTTTGATCGCGCTCTACCGTCCGGGCCCGATGGATATGGACTCGCACAACAACTACGCCAAGCGCAAGAACGGCCTGCAGAAGATTGAACCGATTCATCCCGAGTTGGCCGAGCCGCTCAAGCAGGTGCTTGACGAGACCTACGGCCTGATCGTCTACCAGGAGCAGGTGCAGTCCGCCGCGCGTATCCTCGCCGGTTATTCGCTGGGCAAGGCCGACGTGCTGCGCCGCGCCATGGGCAAGAAGAAACCCGAGGTGCTGGCCAAGGAGAAGATCCCGTTCTTCGCCGGCATGAAGGAGCACGGATATTCCGAGGAGGCCGCGCAGGCGGTGTGGGACGTGCTGGTCCCGTTCTCCGGATACGCCTTCAACAAGGCGCATTCCGCCGCCTACGGCCTGATCTCCTATTGGACCGCCTATTTGAAGACCCACTATCCGGTCGAGTTCATGGCCGCGCTGCTGCAGGGCACGAAGGACAACAAGGACAAGACGGCCCTGTATCTGGGCGAGGCCCGCCGCATGGGCATCCAGGTGCTTTCCCCGGACGTCAACGAGTCGAAGTTCGAATACGCCGCCGTCGGAGACGTGGTGCGATTCGGCCTGGGCGCGATCCGCAACGTGGGCGACAAGGCCGTGTCCGACATCGTCGTCGAGCGCAGCAACAAGCGCGGCAAATTCGTCAATTTCATGGATTTCGTGCGCCGCGTGCCATTGACCGCCCTGAACAAGCGTCTCGTCGAATCCCTGATCAAGGCCGGCGCCTTCGACTCGATCGATCCGAACCGCCGCGCGCTGTTCACGATCCACGAGTCGGCCATCGAATCGGTGGTGGGGTTGAAGCGCAAGCAGGCGGAGGGACAGTTCGACCTGTTCGCCGATGCCGATGACGCCGGCTCGGAGGATATGGGCGACGCCAGCGTCACCGTGCCCGACATCGAGGAATGGGACAAGAAGACCAAGCTCAACTTCGAGCGCGAGATGCTTGGCCTCTATGTCTCCGACCATCCGCTCTCCGGCATGAGCGCGGTGCTCGCGGGGCTGCGCGAGATGTCGATCGCGCATCTGGTCGACCGCGCCAAGACGATGGGGGAGGGGCAGCAGGTCACCATCGCGGGCCTGATCACCGGCGTCGACCGGCGTGTGTCGAAGAAGGGCAATCCGTGGGCGATCGTCACGATCGAGGATCTGGAGAGCTCGATCCAGTGCATGTTCTTCGGCAAGGTCTACGAGGCCGCGGCGGCCGAGCTCGCCGTCGACCAGGTGGTGCAGGTGCGCGGCCAGGTCGAGCTGCGCGACGAGACCGTGTCCATGAGGGCCACCGAGATGCAGGTGCCGACGCTGGAGGCGATGGACGAGCGTCCGGTGGTCATCACGCTGCCGCCGGTGGCGCTGGACCGGACGCATATGGGCCGGCTCGGCGAGGTGCTGCACGCGCATCCGGGCGTGTGCGAGGTGAGGCTTGCGATCATGGACGAGAAGGGCAACGCGCGGGTGCTGACCTTCGGCGATCGTTTCCGCGTCAAACGCGACACCAGCCTGTTCGCCGAAATCAAGATCCTGTTCGGGCCGAGCTGCCTGCCGGCCGCATAGGGCTCACGCCGAGTCCCGCATCACCAGCCCGGTCTCGACCCGCACCAGGCGCTTGGGTTCGCGTCCCTCGATCTGCGCGAGCACCATATCCGCCAGTTCCACGCCGAAGCGCTCGATCGGCTGGTGCACGGTCGTCAGCGCCGGGCGCGCGGCCTCGGCGTCGGGGCTGTCGTCGAAGCCGGTGACGGCGATGTCGCCGGGCACGTCCACCCCGCGCAGCCCCAGTTCGAGCATCGCTCCCGCCGCCAGGCAGTCGTTGCCGCACGCCAACGCGTCGATGCCGTAATGCGGCGCGTCATAATCGCCCGCCTGCCCGCGCTCGAAGCGCTCCCAGAGCGTGCGCACCGCATCCCGTCCGTTCGACCGTCCCCAGCCGTCGGCTTCGATGACCAGCGTTTCGTCGTAGTCCTCGCCCATGGCGTCGCGGAAGCCCTCGAGGCGTTCCCTCGAGCAGGGGATGTAGGATGGTCCGGCGATGCAGGCGATGCGCCGGTGTCCCTTGCCTTTGAGATATTCGGTGATCGCGGCCGCGGCGGCGCGGTTGTCGATGTCGACGCAGGGGAAGGGCGAGGCGTCGCCGTAGCTGGCGCCGGAGACGGCCACCGGGATGTCGAGGTCGGCGAAGACCTGGAACAGCGGATCGTCGATATGCATCGAATTGAGGATCCAGCCGTCGGCGAAGCCGGCGCGCGCGAGCGAGGCGATGCGGTCGGAGGCCTCGGGGGAGTCGGCGATCAGGGAGACGAGCTGGTATCCGGCGGCGGAAACCGCCTGGTTGGCGGCCACGAGGATCGTGTTGACGTTCGGATCGGTGGTGATGGTCGCCGCGTCGCCGTGCATGACGAAGGCGATGGTCTCGGTGCGCTGTGTGACCAGCGAGCGGGCGGCGTTGTTGGGCACGTATCGCACGGCTTTGACGGCCTTGCGGATGCGCTCGGCCGCCGCGGGGGAGACATGCGGGTTGCCGTTGAGGAAGCGTGAGACGGTGGCGTAGGAGACCCGTGCCTCGCGCGCCACATCCATGATTGTGGGTTTCGCCATATCGGTCCCTTTCGCGACAAGCCGAATTTGTAAACCTTTACAAACAGTGTATACTACCAAATCGTAAACGTTTACATGTAAGCGTTTACAAACCGGTACCAAGTGGTGAAGAGGTAGCGGTGGGGGACGGAACGGGCCTTGCGCGCGTCCCGTCCCCCATCTTCACGCCACTGATATGCGGAAGAACGGGAACGGGCCATGGGGCCCGCCAAGGAAAGGACGAACGATGAGGTTCCGCCACACTGCACGCACGATGATCGCATTGGCCGCGGGAGCCGCGATGCTGGTCGGGTCCGCGGCCTGCGGATCGAAGAACGAGGGAGGCATCGGCAGCCTCGGCACCGCCGACGAACCCGTCGAGCTGAGCGTGTGGGGCTGGGAGCCCACGCTCAAGCAGGCCACCGCCGCCTTCGAAAAGAAGTATCCCAACATCAAGGTCAAGCTGACCAACGTCGGCACCGCCGTGGAGACCATCACCTCGCTGAACAACGCGATCTCCGCCGGTTCCGGCGCCCCCGACGTCGCGCAGTTCGAATACCACGCCCTGCCGCAGTTCGCGCTGGGCGGCTCCCTCGCCGACCTCAAGGACATGGGCGCCAAGGACTACGCCGACTTCTACACGCCCGGCACCTGGAGCCAGGTCAACATCAACGGCGGCATCTACGGCCTGCCGATGGACTCCGGCCCCATGGCGTTGTTCTACAACAAGGCCGTCTTCGACAAGGCCGGCGTCACCGAGGCGCCGAAGACCTGGGATGAGTATTACGAGGCCGCCAAGAAGATCAAGGCCTTGGGCGACGGGCACTACATCACGGCCGACACCGGTTCCGAAGGCTCCTACACCATGCTCGCGGGCCTCATCTGGGCCGCCGGCGGGCGCCCCTACGAAATCAAGGACGCCGAGAACGTCTCGATCACCCTCGCCTCCGACCCGGCCGTCAAAACCGTGGCCGACTTCTGGCAGAAGCTCATCGACGAGGATCTGATCGACACGACGATCAACTCGTGGTCCGACGAATGGAACCGCGGACTTGGCGACGGCACCATCGCCTCGCTCAACTACGGCGCGTGGATGAGCGCCAACCTGCTGACCAGCGCGCCCGCGGCCTCCGGCGACTTCCGCGTCGCCACGATCCCGCAGTGGGATCCCGACAAGCCGTCCAACGGCGAATCCGGCGGCTCCACGCTGGCCATCCTCGGCTCCTCCAAGCAGCAGGCCGCCGCATGGAAATACATCGACTTCGTCAACCATGAGCGCGCCGGCATCGACGCGCGCGTGGACAACGGTGCCTTCCCCGCCGACCTCGAAACCCTGAAATCCGACAGCTTCCTCAAGGGTTCGGACGCCTTGACCGAATACTTCGGCGGGCAGGCCTACAACAAGGTGCTCGCCCAGGCCGCCTCCGAGGTCGAGGCCGGCTTCTCCTACATGCCGTTCTCCGCGCACGCCATGAGCATCTACGGCGACAACCTCGGGCCCGCCTACCGCAAGTCGGTCACGCTCGAACAGGCGCTCGCCAACTTCCAGAAGGCCCTGACCGACTATGGCAAGGGGCAGGGCTTCACCGTGACCAACTGATTGTTCGGCGCGGTGCGCCTCCGTGGGCTGTGCTGGGGCCGTTGGCCCCGACCAACCCCATCAAGACCGGCGCCGTCCCAGCCGCATATGCGTTCCGCGGCTGGGGCGGCGCCTTTTCATATGCGGAATATGCGTGGAGTGACACTCGGATATACGGATATGCGGACGTGCGGATCGCCCTGCGTTCCGCGCCTTGCCTCGCCCTGATGGCCGGCCATAACGAATATGTATGACGCTGAGAGCCAAGAGTTCTTCCATCGTTCACGCGAAATTGCTAGGTTGGCTGCAACGCAAGGAACGAGGGGAAGGAATCGATATGGCCGAGGATATGACCGAGCGCACTGTAAACCGACGGGACCTACGACAGAACTCACGGTGGAACCTCATCCGCCGCAGGGCGCTCGCCCCGCTGGCCGCGGCCGTCGCCGCGCTCGCGCTGCTCGCCGGCTGCACGGGCGGTTCCACGGGCCAAACCGATGCCCGGAGCCAAGCTGGCGCCGGGAACAGCCAGGCCATCACGGTCAACGACACCGAACCGGCCGCCGGCCTCGTGCCCGCCAACACCAACGACTTGGCCGGATGGAAGGTCGTCACCCTGCTCTTCGACGGACTCGTCACCTTCGACAACGACGGCGGACTGAAATACGTCGGCGCGAAATCCATCGAACCCAACGAGGACGCCTCCCAATACACGATCACCTTGAAGGACGGGCTGAAGTTCTCCGACGGCGAGGAGATCACGGCCGACACCTACGCCAAGGCATGGTCCTTCGCCGCGAACGCCGCCAACGGCATGCTCGGCGCCGCCACGCTTTCCACGATCAAGGGCTACGACGCGCTGCAGGATCCCAAAGGCGACAAGGACGCGCAGCTCGAAGGCATCAGGGTCGTCGACAAGCACACGCTCCAGGTCACGCTCAACGCGCCCGATTCGTCGTTCCCCTACAAGGTCGGCGACATCGCCTATCTGCCGATTCCCTCGACGGCCATCAAGGACATCAAGTCCTTCGGCGAGCATCCGGTGGGCAACGGGCCCTACGCGCTCAAGTCGTGGGACCACGGCCGTTCCATCAAACTCGAACCGAACAAGGCATACCAAGGCCCGCGCAAGGCGCGCAACGCCGGCATCGACTTCCAGATCTACCAAAGCCTCGACGCCGCCTACGCCGATCTGCTCGCCGGGCATCTCGACGTGCTTGATACGATTCCGAACACGGCGTTGGCGACATATCAGAACGAGAAGCGCATCGCTCCGGTCTCCAAGCCCGGCCCCGGTTTCAGCTCATTCACGATCCCGCAGTCCCTGCCGCATTTCCAAGGCGAGGAGGGGCGGCTGCGGCGCGCGGCCATCGCGCATGCCATCGACCGCGAACGCATCGCCTCGAATATCTTTCGCGGTTCGGTGACCCCGGCCACCGACTTCCTCGCTCCCGTCATCAAGGGATATGCGAAGGACCTCGACGCCGACGGCGCGCTCGCCTACGATCCCGCCAAGGCAAAGGAACTATGGGAGAGGGCCGACCGCATCGCGCCGTGGGAGGGTTCGTTCCGCATCGCCTATGCCTCTGACACCACCGACAAGCAGTGGGTGGACGCGGCCGTCAACTCCATCAAGAACGCGCTCGGCATCGACGCGCAGGCCTATCCGTTCCCGACCTCCGCGGAGCTGAGCACCGCCGTCAACGAGCGCAGCGTCGGCGCCGCGCTCAAGTCGGGTCTGCAATCCGACTATCCGCATCCGGAGGGTTATCTGGTGCAGGGCTACGGCTCGGCCTACGCGGACGGCAAGGGCCTTAACAACGGGGACTACAAAAGCGGCGAATTCGACGGGCTCATCGCGAAGGCCGCCGCGAGCACCGACCTCGACCAGTCGATCGATGCGTATCATCAGGCCGAGCGCGTGCTGCTGCGCGACCTGCCCGTGATCCCGCTGTGGTACAAGAACGTCACCGCCGCCACCTCCAAGGCGGTCACATCCGCCCCGTTCAACTACATGGGTGTGCCCGCGTATCACCTGATCGAGAAGTAGTCGGTTTCGGGGTGCAGGCGTTTGCTGATGGGGCGGCCGGAGTTCCTGCCGCCCCATCCTTCGTCTTAGGCGTCCTGATAGCGCTTGCGGGCCGCCTCCCCGGTTAGGTCGAGGATGCGGCCGATCTTGTTCCAAGACATTCCTCGGCCGCGCAGTTCGCGAACCGACTCGGCGATCTGCGCATCCGTGCGCTGCTCGAGTACCCGTTTGCGTAGGGCGAGCCGCCTCAATCGCAGTGCGGGATTGGGGTCGTCATGCGCGGAAGGGGGGAACGGGTCATCGGTTGACTCCATCTCGTCCGCGAGTCGCGCGCCCAACGCCTCGTAATAATCCATGTCGAGCTGCTTTCTATCGGAGGCTCGGTCCTTCGTTTCGCTCATGTCCATTCCTCCGCGATTCTCCAGAAAAGTCGTTCGTATGCTGGCCGTGCCGTCATGGCGTGGCAGATGAGTGTTCTGCCTGCGTAGGGTCCGTCCGGTGCTTCGAAGAAACCTATCTCATACAGATGCGTCACCTCGGTGCCGGGGCCTACGACGATATAGGTCGGTGGGGTCCGCGTCGTGTTGGCGGCGACGTCCTCTCCGAACAGATAAGCGTGGAGGATGTCTTCCTCCGCGACCGGCGGATCATGCCGTCCTGCGACGACGTGAGCCTTGCATGCTGACTTCAGGATGATTGGCTCATCCTGTCTCTGATACGAGGATGACATATCGCAACTCCTTTTGTCAAGTCTATTTGCGAACTTGTGTTGTTGGGATGACGCTTTACTTCGAGCGTTGCATAGAAGATCGCGCGTTGCCAGTGTTGTGGACGGAGGCTGGTCTGACTTCTTGTTTCCTTGGCATCAAGCCGATTTGTGAATGTCTGCTGCGTTGTGGACAAAATCAGGGCATGCGCATGAGCCTTTGCGGTGCAACGGTTTTCTGCAGGCTTTTGGTTGTTCGTGTGCATTGTGGGAATAATGTGGAGGACTTTGTTGGCGCATGGATACAATGGCGAGGCACTAAGGTGGTGCGATTTTGCAGGGAGGGACGTGCGCATGGCTGACGAAACGCTGAAGGCGCCGGAATTGACGCTGAATGACGGGAACCGCACCGTGGTGCCGCAGATCGGGTTCGGCACGTATCAGATCCCGCCCGAGGACACGCAGCGCGCGGTGGAGGAGGCGTTGGAGATCGGTTACCGCCATATTGACACGGCCGCCGCCTATTACAACGAGAAGGAGGTCGGTGACGCTCTCAGGGCCACTGGCATGGCGGATCAGGTGTTTGTCGCCACCAAGCTGCGCAATTGCGACCAGGGGTATGGCCCCACGCAGATCGCCTTCGAGGAGTCCCGCCGCAAGCTCGGCGTGGATGTGATGGGCATGTATCTGATCCACTGGCCGTTCCCGGCCGTCGGCCGCTACCGCGAGACTTGGCGCGCGCTGCTGGAGCTGCGTGACCAAGGCGTGCTGCGCGTGCCGGCAGTGAGCAATTTCCTGCCCGAGCACCTGGCCGGCGTGTTCGAGGAAACCGGCGAGATGCCGGCGGTCAACCAGATCGAGGTGCATCCGCGCTACTCGCAGCCCGAGGTGCTGTCTTACTGCCGCGAGCATGGCATCGTCGTGGAGGCGTATTCGCCGCTTGGGCATGGCGGTGATATGGACGCGGCCCCCGTGCTGGCCGCCGCCGAAGCCCATGACGTCACGCCGGCGCAGGTCGTGCTGCGCTGGCATACGCAGTCCGGCCGCATCATCATCCCGAAATCCAGGCATGTCGAGCGTATGCGTGCCAATCTCGCCGTCGGCGGCTTCGACCTGACTCCGGCCGAGCTGGCCGCCATCGACGCGCTGCATGACCCGGCCGCGCGTGTCAGCGGCGACCCCGCCACCAACGTCAACTCCCAGTCCTGGGCCGACCAGCATTTCCGCGGCAATATTTAGAATTTGTTGGGCTCGCACAAAATCGCCCCTGTTTCCGTTTGTGTGAGCGAAACGCAAGTTTTCGCACAATCGAACATATTGTCAATCGCTGATATTCCAGCGATCTGCAGAAGAGATGTGTTCATTTGGGAACATTGCTTCGCTCGCACTTTCTTATTGAGAATCATTCCGTGTGAGGAGAGACCGATCATAGCGACACTCGAGCGGCTGTCCCGCTCCCCGTTCCGGGCGAAATTCACGCTCAACGGGCAAGACCGTGCCTACGCCAGGGCCAAGGGGCGGGATGTGATCGACCGCCACGCGCACGAGATGCTGCGCGCGCGGGTAGGTGCCGCCGATCCCGAGCGCGATGGGCGCCAGACCCCATGGCGCGGCCATCCCGTGTTCACCGCCCAGCATGCCACCGCCACCTGCTGCCGCGGCTGCATCGCCAAATGGCACCACATCCCCAAGGGCCGCGCGCTCACGGATGCCGAGGTCGACCGACTCGCCGCCCTCGTCATGGCCTGGATCGACCGTGATTTGGAACGGCATCCCGCCATGCAAGATTCTCCGGGCCGCTCCGATGCCAGTGCTGGGAAGGCCGCGGCGTCGAACGATAGAACGTCGCAATCCCAGTCCGCGCAGCCGATGCTTTTCTAGTTTTTGTTTGTTTATCGATGATGTCAGATGCCGGTAATTCGACATGGCATCCTGTTGATGGCCATGGGCGGATGCTCATGATGCCGTGGCTGTCACTGAGAAAAGCCAAGGTCGATTTGTGCATCATGCGCTGCTTTAACGCCAGCAGCTGTTTCGACTGCGACGTTTTTGAAGTATCTCAGGTCCTTGACTGCGACGTTTTTAGATTGGAGCCGTGTTCGTCTGCATCATTATCGATGCGGATTATGCGAGGGAGTCGAAAAGGAATCGTCTTTAGCTTGAGGGCTGAAGATGGCGCAAGCTGGATGCTTTGGCGATAAAAGTATCGTAGCGCGACGGAAAACGCTTGGATGTTTCTGAACAGATGCTGAATGCCGATGGGTGGGCCATGGGCACTTTTATGCGAGCGGGGAGTTGTGGTGGCTCGACTTATCCGTCCCACCAAGCGGACGGATATGGGCGCGGCGGGGCGGCCGGTGGCGTCGCGGGGCTACGATGGGAGCCATGAGCGAGAACATCATGCGAATCATCGACCTTCGCGGTCAGAATCTGTCCCGTGCCGAGCTGCTGGCGGCCATGCCGCGCGCCGCGATGGGCACCTCCGAGGCCACCGATCTGGTGCGCCCGATCCTCGAGGACGTTAAGGAACGTGGCGCCGCCGCCCTGCGTGACTTCGAGGCGAAGTTCGATGGCGTCGCCCCCAAGCATCTGCGCGTGCCCGCCGAGGCCATCACGGCCGCGCTCGACACCCTCGACCCCGAGGTGCGCGCCGCCATCGAGGAGTCCGTGCGCCGTGCCCGCGCCGTCGCCGCCTCCCAGGTGCCGGCCGATTTCCACACCGATTTGGCCGAAGGCGCCCGTGTCGCCGAGCGTTGGATTCCGATCCAGCGCGTCGGCCTCTACGTGCCCGGTGGCAAGGCCGTCTATCCGTCCTCCGTCATCATGAACGCGGTGCCGGCCCAGGCCGCGGGCGTCGAATCGCTGGCCATCGCCACCCCGCCCGCCAAGGGCGACCCGGAGGGCTTGCCGAACAAGACGATCCTCGCCACCTGCGCCATCCTCGGCGTCGAGGAGGTCTACGCGGTCGGCGGCGCCCAGGCTATTGCCATGTTCGCCTACGGCGCCAAGGGCTCCGAGCCGCAGGACGGCGACGTGCTGTGCGATCCGGTCGACAAGATCACCGGTCCGGGCAATATCTTCGTGGCCACCGCCAAGTCGCTAGTCTCCGCCTTCGTCGGCATCGACGCGGTCGCCGGCCCCACTGAGATCGGCATCATCGCCGACGGCGGCGCCAACCCGAAGTTCCTCGCCGCCGACCTCATCGGCCAGGCCGAGCACGATGAGCTCGCCGGCTCCGTGCTCTTCACCGACGACCCGGCGCTCGCCGACAAGGTGCAGGCCGAGCTCAACGTCCGCGTGCCGCGCACCGAGCACGCCGAGCGCGTCCATACTTCCCTGTCCGGTTCCCAGTCCGCCATCGTCCTGACCGACGGCCTCGACCAGTCCATCGACGCGGCCAACGCCTACGCCGCCGAACACCTCGAGATCCAGACCGCCGACGCGGACGCCGTCGTCAAGCGCATCAAGAACGCGGGCGCCATCTTCCGCGGGCCGTATTCGCCGGTGCCGCTGGGCGACTATATGTCCGGCTCGAACCATGTGCTGCCCACCGGCGGCACCGCACGCTTCGCCGCGGGCCTCGGCGTGCACACCTTCATGAAGCCCGTCGAGGTCATCGAATACGACGAGGCTGGATTGAAGGAGCTCGCCGCCCGCATCAACGCCTTCGCCGTCTCCGAGGATCTGCCGGCGCACGGCGAGTGCGTGCTCACGCGCTTCGTCGACGATCCGTATGACAAGGCGACGCTGCGCAAGCAGGAGGAGCAGGCCGGGCTGCGCTGAATGGCGTAGGTGAAGACGGAGGGAGATCCTTCGACTTCGTTCAGGATGACAATCGACTGCCGCCCAGGATGACGCTGCATGTGTCGCTTGGGCGGCACTGTTTGCGTCGTTCAGGATGACTGTGAAACCAAAGGAATCAAGAGAATATGACCACGGATAATAACGCGATTCCCGCGAGCCTGCCGCTGCGCAACGATCTGATCGGCGAGGAACCCTATGGCGCGCCGCAGCTCGACGTGCCGGTGTGCCTCAACGTCAACGAGAACCCGTATGCCCCCGATCCGGCGGTGTGCGAGGCCATCGCTCGGCGCGTGTTCGAGATCGCGCCGAGCCTCAACCGTTACCCGGACCGCGAGCATATCGAGCTGCGCCAGGCCTTCGCCCGCTATCTCAAGCGCGAGTCCGGCGTGGACCTGGCCGTGGAACAGCTCTGGGGTGCCAACGGCTCCAACGAGATCATGCTCCAGCTGTTCCAGGCCTTCGGCGGCCCCGGGCGCACCGTGCTCGGCGCCGACCCGACGTATTCGATGTATCCCGAATATGCCCGCGACACCTTCACCGGTTGGGCGCTCGCGCATCGCAACGCCGACTTCACGCTGAACGTCGACCGCCTGATCGATCAGATCCACGAGGTCAAGCCTTCCATGGTGCTGCTCACTAGCCCGAACAACCCGACCGGCACGCCGTTGCCCTTCGAAGACATCGAGCGCGTGCTCGCCGTCTGCGAGAGTGCCGAGGTCGCCGGCGCAGTCAGCTCCGATGTGCACCCGATCGTCGTCATCGACGAGGCCTACATCGAATTCCGAGACCCGGGCGTGCCCTCCGCCGTCGAGCTCATCGCGAGCCACGACAACCTCGCCGTGAGCCGCACGATGAGCAAGGCCTTCGCCTTCGCCGGCGCGCGCGTCGGCTATCTCGCCGCGAGCCAGGGCATCATCGACTGCGTGCGCATCGTGCGCATGCCCTACCATCTCTCCGCCGTCACGCAGGCCACCGCGCTTGCGGCGTTCGAGCACACCGACGAGCAGCTGGCGCAGGTCGCGCATCTGCGCGAGACCCGCAATGCGACCGCCGCATGGCTGCGCACGCTGACATACCACGGCAAGCCGCTCGAGGTCGCCGAATCGCAGTCGAATTTCCTCCTGTTCGGCGGATCCTTCGCCAACCGCGAGCAGATCTTCGAGGAGCTGTTGAAGCGCGGCGTGCTCATCCGCGTTGTCGGCCCCGAAGGCTGGCTGCGCTTCTGCATGGGCACCGACGAGGAGATGGCCCGCTTCCGCGAGGCGCTTGTGGAGGTCCTTGCCATCGCCGAGTGAGCGATTCGGGGTGCGTCTCAACGACGAGATGCACCCCCTAATGCTCTTTAGCAAACGGCTCCTGTTCTGTGGGAGGCGTCTTTAGACAAATCAGTGTTGCTTTAGCGGGAGGATTGCCCCAGAATTTTTCTGCTGGCTGTAAGCGGTGAAGGTTCTATAACCTGCCAAGTGCTACTCAAATATGGCTCTATAATTGTACAGAAGAACCTTAAATATGGCTCTATAATTGTACAGGAGTGATTATGCTACAGCGTAAAGCGTTGGAACGGCTGGAGTTCTGGCGTCAAAACAAAGCTCAACAGGCTTTGTTGGTTGATGGAGCCAGGCAGGTCGGCAAGACCACGTTGATCGAGGAATTCGGCCGCACGCATTACGAGCATATGGTCGAGCTGAACCTCATCGACAATCCGGAGGCGGCATCCGCCATCCAGAAAGCCGCTACGGCCGATGATGCGTTCATGGCAATAGCCGCATTCGCGCAGGATGACTTGGTTCCGGGCAGAACGCTGATTTTTCTCGATGAGATTCAAGTCTGTGCCGATGTCATCACCATGGTCAAGTTTTTGGTGCAACGGTACGGCCAGTACGATTACATCCTTTCCGGTTCGTTGCTGGGCACCGAGTTGCGCAGCATCCGCTCCGTGCCGGTGGGATTCCTCGACTCATTCACCATGTATCCGATGGATTTCGAGGAATACTGCTGGGCTAGTGGCGTCTCCTCTCAGGCGCTTGACGAAGTATCCGAGGCATTCGATGACCGAAGGCCGGTCAATCAGGCTGTCCACACGAGGATGGGCAAACTGTTCCATGAATACCTGATAGTCGGAGGCATGCCAGCGGCGGTAAACGACTTCATCGCGGAGCATGATGTGCGGCGACTCCGTGCGCAGCAGCAGTCCATCATCGATCGATACCGCCAGGATGTCTCGCAATATGCGGACAGTCTCGCGGACATGCGTTCCATACGTCGAATCTTCGACTTGATACCAGCGGAGCTCAATCAGCAGAACAAACGCTTCCGTATCACGCAGATTGGCAATGGCGCGCGTCTGTCGCGCGAGGAAGACCGATTCCTGTGGTTGGCGGACGCCGGCGTGGCTTTGCCCTCATACAACGTGGACGAACCCCGGTATCCCCTGATGCTGTCCATGAAATCACGGCTATTCAAACTCTTCCTCAACGATGTGGGGTTGCTGACCTGCATGTGCGGCATGGATGTGGTTCGTGACCTGCTCAATGATCGCACCGACATCAATTACGGAGCGCTCTATGAAAACGTCGTCGCCCAGGAGCTCAAGGCTCACGGGTTCGACCTCTACTATTACAAAAACAACGCTATCGGGGAATTGGATTTCGTCATCGAATATCCGCGAGGGCAAGTGCTGCCGCTTGAAATCAAGTCCGGGAAAAGCTATAAGCGCCACAGCGCCTTGACCAAGACGCTCAGCACTGAGAACTTTGCGATTCCCAAGGGCATGGTATTCGCCGAAACCAACGTGGAGACAATCGGCAAGGTCGATTATCTGCCGATCTATATGATCGGGCAGCTGCATAGGAATTGACGGGCACTCCGCCACAACATTCAGCCATGTGGACGACGCGACGCGATATCCACATGGCTGCATTATGCTTGGACAGACCAACGTAAGGGAGAGCCATGGCACGCACCGCACACATCGTCCGCGAAACCAGCGAATCGCATATCGATTTGGAACTCAACCTCGACGGCACAGGCAAAACCGATATCGATACCTCCGTGCCGTTCTACAACCACATGATGAACGCCCTGGGCAAGCATTCGCTGATCGACCTCAAGATCCACGCCCACGGCGACACCGATATCGACGTGCACCACACCGTCGAGGACACGGCTATCGTCTTCGGCGAGGCCCTGCGCCAGGCGCTCGGTGACAAGCGCGGCATCCGCCGTTTCGCCGACGCCACCGTGCCGCTCGACGAAGCACTCGCCAAGGCCGTCGTCGACATCTCCGGCCGTCCTTATGTCGTGTGCTCCGGCGAACCGGAGGGATATGAATACTGCATGATGGGCGGTCATTTCACCGGTTCCCTCGTGCGTCATGTCATGGAATCGATCGCTTTGCACGCCGGCATCTGCCTGCACCTGCAGGTCCTCGCCGGCCGCGACCCGCACCATATCGCCGAAGCCGAGTTCAAGGCCTTCGCTCGTGCGCTGCGGTTCGCCGTCGAACCCGATCCGCGCGTCGACGGCATCCCCAGCACGAAGGGCGCGCTGTGATGACGGACGATACCAACAACACCAACGTCAACGGCACGCCTGACGGCGGCTTCAACCCCGACGACGCCCATTTCTCCGATGAGGAGCTCGAGGCGGCGCTCGCCGATTTCGAGCAGGAATTCGCGGGGGAGTCGGACGGAACCGCCACCGGTGACGATACGAGCGATCCGTCGGCACCCGTCGCACCCGAGGCCGGGGAATCGCCGGATATCCACGATATCCATATGGACATTCCCGACGACGCCTCCGAAATCGACGCCTCCGTTGGCTTCGAAGACGAGTTGCAGGGACTGCTCGGCAACAAGGCCAAGGCGGCGGTGATCGTCACCCGAGTCGCCACGGCCGAACTGCTCGCCGCCTTCTGCCAGCTGTCCGACATCTCCGCCGACTGCCTCGGCTCGCAACAAGGCGCCGTGGCAGTGCTGCGCAACCTCGACGGCGACTCGCCCGAGGCCTCCGCGAAGGATCTGACCACCGTGGTCTCCGGCATGTCCGTCATCCTCGCCGTCAACCGCGCCGACCAGCTCGACGTGACGCTCTACATGCACGGCCAGCCCGGGCAGACCTTCGCGCCGCCGCTGCTGTTCAACTCCACGCCGCGCGTCGTCGAGGACCTGCTGCTCGGCATCACCGACCTCGGCCAGCTCAAGGCGGCGGGGGAGAACGTCGTCGACTCCGCCAGCCTCGACCACAAGGCCGCGATGGAGATCCTCGCCAAGCATACGAGGCTCGGACGCGGCGGCTCCACGCGCGGCTCCAGCGTCGAATGACGGCGGGCGGACCGGGACCCTTGGGGCTTGGCGGACTGACGATGCGACGGCCCGCGAGCCAACGGTCTTGACTCCGCGCAATCCAACTTTCCAACACCGCATAATTCAGCACGAAGGACAGAACCCATGACCACAGCAGTCGTCTTCGACTATGGCTTCGGCAACGTGCGCTCGATGGTGCGCGCGCTCGCCCGACTCGGCGTCGACACCTCGCTCACCTCCGACTACCGTCAGGCGCTCGAGGCCGACGGACTCGTCGTGCCCGGCGTGGGCGCCTTCGCCGCCTGCATGGAGGGACTCAAACGCGCCGCCGGCGACCGCGTGATCTACGATCGCATCCGTGCCGGCCGCCCCGTGCTCGGCGTGTGTGTCGGCGAACAGGTGCTGTTCTCGATCGGCCGGGAGCATGGCGTCGAGACCAAGGGCCTCGGGCTGATCGAAGGCTCTGTTGACCCGCTGGACGCCGATGTGGTGCCGCATATGGGCTGGGACACGCTTGATGCGGCGCCCGGCACATCGCTGCTGCACGGGCTCGAACACGAGCGCTTCTATTTCGTTCATTCCTACGCCGCCCACGCCGCGGCCCCCGCTGACACCAGCGCGATGGAGATCGACCTTTCCGGCGCGGACGAGCATATCGGCTGGTGCGAGTATGGCCGCAGCCGTTTCGTCGCGGCCTACGAGCGCGGACCGCTCGCCGCCACCCAGTTCCATCCGGAGAAGTCCGGTGACGCGGGCGCAGAACTGCTCAAGAACTGGATTGCGACCTTCTGAACCACAATCAGAAGGTTTCACGAAAGACACCAAGGAGGAACCATGTCCCTGACCCTGCTTCCCGCCGTCGATGTGCGCGACGGAAAGGCCGTGCGCCTGCGCCAAGGCGAATCCGGCTCGGAGACCGACTACGGTTCGCCGCTCGAAGCGGCCCGCACCTGGGTCGAGGCCGGCGCCGAATGGATCCATCTTGTCGACCTCGACGCGGCCTTCGGCACGGGCGACAACCGCGCCCAGCTGCGCGCCATCGTCGGCGAACTCGGCGACAAAGTCAACATCGAGATGTCCGGCGGCGTGCGCGACGACGCCTCGCTCGACGCAGCGCTCGAGGCCGGCGCGGCCCGCGTGAACATCGGCACCGCGGCGCTGGAGAACCCCGAATGGACGCGCAAAGCCATAGCGAAATACGGCGACCGGGTGGCGGTCGGCCTCGACGTGCGCGGGCACACGCTTGCAGCCCGCGGCTGGACCCGCGAAGGCGGCGACCTCTTCGAGACGATGGCCATGCTCGACGACGCCGGCTGCTCGCGTTATGTGGTCACCGATGTGGCTCGCGACGGCATGATGTCCGGTCCGAATCTTGACCTGCTCAAGGAGGTCGCCGAACGCACCGAGGCCAAGGTCACGGCCTCCGGCGGCATCTCCAAGCTCGACGACCTCAGGGCCATCCGCGAGCTCGCCGGCCTCGGCGTCGATTCCGCCATCCTCGGCAAGTCGCTCTACGCCCGCGCCTTCACGCTCGAGGAAGCGCTCGACGTCGCCAAGTGAGCCTGCGCTTGGCGCTCTGAGTGAGTGAATGAGATTCTTGCCATCCTGGGTGGAAGCAGACCTTCTTTGGGCATCCTGAGCGGAAGTTTTCTGTCATCCTGAGCGGAGGCCGTAGGCCGGAGTCGAAGGATCTCGGTTGGCGATGAGATCCTTCGACTCGCTTCGCTCGCTCAGGATGACAAAGGGCACTCACTCCGCGCAGGGCAGCTCGCCCGACTCGATGAGGTCCATGAACACCTCGTAATCGGCTTCGTTCTGGTCGGCATAGGAGTCGGAGAACGAGGCGAGCGCCTGATCGAAATCGTCCCCGTCGCCCAGATAGCCTGCGATGGCGACCGAATCGCCGGAGCGCGCATGCGCATGCGCCAGGCAGCGTGCGCACAAACGGCTCAGATCGGACAGCTCCAGATAGTTGAGCTTGTCGAGATTGATTGAACCCTTGCCGTTCCACAACTGGCGCACGTAGTAGTCGCGCTTGCGCCCGTCCTCGGCCAGAAAACTCGACCATCCGAGCAGCACATCGGCCGTGGATTGCAGCAGCTTCTGCCCCTGCACCACGCGCTCGCCATGCGTCGCATAAGGGGATGCGCCGCAATAGTGTTCGAGCACGGAATACGTCGCCTCCTTCATCTGCAGCATCAGCGGGTCCTCGATATCGCGGCCCACCCACACCGAGGCCCAGGCGCGCTGGCCCACCGAGCCGACGCCCACGACCTTGCGGGCCGTGTCGTGATACTGGTAGTGGTCGAAGACATGGCGGCGGTCCTCATAGAGCGAGTTGCGGTAGCTCTCATAGAGGTCGTCGATGCGCCCCTGCAATGCCTGAAGATCCGAATAATCGGTCAGCTGGTCGATCGGCACCAGCTCCGGCGGATCCGACTTGAAGCGCAGCCGTCCATCCACGAAACGGGTGAGCTTGGCCGAGGCCGCGTCATTGTCGCGGGTGACGGCCTTGGCGGCGGCCGCGCGCAGCGTGCGGTTGCGTGTGCCGGACTGCGTGCCCTCGTAACGGTCCAGCGACTCGGTGACGTCCAGATGGTCATACCATGCGTCGAGATAATCCATCTCGCTATATGACTTGATGTGCTCGCGGTAGGAGCGCACGCAACGCATCACGGCGGCGCGGCGCTCCTCCGGGTCCAATCCGATGGAACGCCCGCAGATCTCCACCGATGCCGCCAAGCGCTTGATATCCCACTCCCAAGGACCGGTGGCGGTTTCGTCGAAATCATTGATATCGAATACCAGACGGGCCGAGGGGGAGCGGAACATGCCGAAATTGCCGATATGCGCGTCGCCCACGCATTGCACGGGGATGCCGGTGATCGGCGTTGAGGCGAGGTCGTTGGTCATAATCAGCGCCGTGCCACGGTAGAACGTGAAGGCATTCGCGCTCATGCGCTTGTATCGCAACGGAATCAGATCCTGCACACGGATCACGGACTGCTCCTCGAGCAGGGCGATGGCCTCGCGCCGGCCGGGCCTGACCTGCCAGACGGCGTGCGCGGCGAACGGCGCCTGTTCGCGCCGGTCCCGGCCCATGCGCGTGCGTCCCGCGGGGGAGTCCGCCTGCTTCCAGCCGCTCAGATCGACGGGCGGGTGTTCGGATGGGGTGATGTGGCTTTCCTCGCTCATGGTCCCACCATAGCGCGGCATCGAGGCGCGCGACGTTAACACGTCCCTTACACGGACGTGGAACCATGGGGAACTATGGATAAGCAGCAAGAGTTTGCCCTGCGCACGGTGGAGGAACGGGACGTCCGTTTCATCCGCCTGTGGTTCACCGATGTGATCGGCACCTTGAAGTCCGTGGCGATCGCCCCCGCCGAGTTGGAGGCGGCATTCGAGGAGGGACTTGGCTTCGACGGCTCGGCCATCGAGGGCATGACCCGCGTCTCCGAGGACGATATGGTCGTCAAGCCGGATCCCTCGACCTTCCAGATCCTGCCGTGGCGCGGCGGCCCCCAGGGCACGGCGCGCATGTTCTGCGACGTGCTCACCCCCGACGGCGAGCCCAGCCTCGGCGATCCGCGTCACGTGCTCAAGCGCACACTGGCGAAGGCCAAGGAGAAGGGCTTCACCTTCTATGTGCACCCGGAGATCGAGTTCTACCTCTTCGAGCACCAGGACGATTGGTCCCAGGTGCCGGTGCCGATCGATGAAGGCGGCTACTTCGATCACGTGCCGCGCAGCCCCGGCATGGATTTCCGCCGCGCCACCGTGAACATGCTCGAGCAGATGGGCATCTCGGTCGAGTATTCGCATCACGAGGGCGGCCCCGGCCAGAACGAGATCGATCTGCGCTATGCGGACGCGCTGACGATGGCCGACAACATCATGACCTTCCGCACCGTGGTCAAGGAGATCTCGCTTGAGCGCGGCATCCACGCCAGCTTCATGCCCAAGCCGCTCGCCGACGCGCCCGGCTCCGGCATGCACACGCATCTGAGCTTGTTCGAAGGCGATTCGAACGCCTTCTATGAGGCCGGCCAGGAGTTCAATATGTCGGCGACGGCCCGCCAGTTCGCGGCCGGCATCCTCGCGCATGCGGCCGAGATCTGCGCCGTGACCGACCAGTACGTCAACTCCTACAAGCGCCTGTGGGGCGGCAACGAGGCACCCAGCTATATCTGCTGGGGTCACAACAACCGCTCCGCCCTGCTGCGCATCCCGCAGTACAAGCCAGGCAAGGGCAATTCGGCGCGCATGGAGTTCCGTGCGCTCGACCCTGTGGCCAATCCGTATCTGGCCTATTCGGTGCTGCTGGCCGCCGGCCTCGACGGCATCGACAAGCAGATGACGCTCGGCGAGCCGACCAGCGACGACGTGTGGGAGCTCACGGACGCGGAGCGCCGCGCCATGGGCATCGAACCGCTGCCCTCCTCGCTGGCCGCCGCCCTGAAGGTCATGGAGAAATCCGATTTCGTGGCCGAGGTGCTGGGCGAGCACGCCTTCGAGTATTTCCTGCGCAACAAGCGCCACGAATGTGAGGAATACAACCGCCAGGTCACGCCCTACGAGCTGCAGAAGTATCTGCCGAAGCTGTGAGCTTCGGCAGATACCCTCGCGGCAAAGCCGCTCGCCTCACCTACGGGACGTCCACTGGACGTCCCGTTTGACGGTTCGGTGCCTTAGCTGTGAGCTTCTGCCCCACGGTTCGTGAGCAACGCCCGCCCTGTCCCCGCCGGACAGGGCGGGCGTTATCATATCCGGCGTGCATCAGATGAACCAGGGGAAAGAACGCTTCTTCACGTTGCCGGTGATCGTGCTGATCGCCGGCAGCTTCATGCTTGGCATGAGCGAGTTCGTGATGGTCGGCATCCTGCCCGATGTGGCCCGGAGTCTGAAGGTTTCCGAGGTGACCGTGGGCAACCTCGTGTCCGTGTTCGCGCTGTTCTATGCGCCCTGCACCCCGCTGGGGTCGGCGCTTTCGGCGCGTTTCCCGCGCTTCGCCACGCATATGCTGCTTATGGGCGTCTTCCTGGCGGGCAACCTGCTGTGCGCGCTTGCACCGAATTATCCGGTGCTGCTGGTCGCCCGGCTGCTTATCGCCGCGGTTTCCGGCACGTTGGTCGCCATCGCCATGACCTACGCGCAGGATGTGACGGCCGACCACTATCGCACCAAGTTCATCGCCTGGGTGTTCTCCGGCTTCTCCATTGCCTCGGTGGTGGGCGTGCCGGTGGGCACGTGGGTGGCCGATGTATTCGGCTGGCGCGTCACGTTCTGGCTGGTCTTCGTGCTTACGGCGGCGCTGATCGCGCTGATGGCGTTCGTGCTGCCGCGCAACTCGCATATCGTGCGCGTCGGCTTCATCCGCCAATTCCGCTTGTTCCTCGACCGGCGCATCCAGCTGGGCGTGCTCGCCGTGGTGTGCGGCGCCGCCTCGTCGTATGTCTTTTACACGTACCTCTCTCCGATCATGCGCGATGAGATCGGCGTTCCCACGTCGATGCTCAGCGTGGGCCTTGTGGTCTTCGGCCTGGCATGTCTGTGGAGCAATCTGCGCAGCGGCAAACTGGCGGAGCGCGGCCGCGGCGTGGAGCCGCTGGCTCGCCTGCGCCCGGTGTTCCTCGTGCATACGGCGGCCCTGTGCTCGCTGGCGTTGGCGGGTATCGTGCCGATCTACGGCGCGGTGCTGCTTGTGGCGCTCGGCATGCTCATGTATCTGTTCAACTCCTCCTCGCAGGTGCTCTACATGGACGTCGCGTCCTCGTCGCATCCCGGTTCCCTGAACCTCGCCGCTTCGCTCAACTCGATGTCGTTCAACATCGGCATCGCCGTGGGTTCTGCGGTCGGAGGTCTGGTCAACGACCATCTGGGCCTGGTCTGGCTCGGCCCCTTCGGCGCGGTGTTCGCGCTGCTCGCCGCCGGTATCGTCACATTGCTGCGCCGTGACATGAAGCATTGAGCTCGGGAATCGATCATCCCGTCATTCCGGCGGAGCATTGCGCCATTCTGTTGGTTGTTTTGGGCTTCTGTAGGTAATTGCGAGCTGAGATCGGTATGGAAACCCTTGATTTTCCAAGGGCCCCATACCGGTCTACATGCAGGTGACCACCAACAGAATGCCAAAACAACCAACAGAAGCGTCTTACCGCCGCGGATCGCCGAACCAGCCGGCGTAGATCAATGCGAAATTGCGGTTGCCATAGCTTGAACAGGCATCTCCCGAGCCTTCGCCGGCCTCAAGCGCAGCCTGGTTGGGCTGATATGGCGTGTAGATGTAGAGCAGCGCCGTGGCCTTGTTGTCGATCCACACCTCGGTGCCGCCGCAGCCCGCGTCAGGGGAATAGGGCACGAAGTTGAGCCGCCCCTCGCGGTAGGAATAGCGGTCCTGATGCGCCTCGTAATAGCGGAAGCGCTTCGCCGCGCCATAGACCTGACGGAAGAAGCCGGCATAGGCCGGGTCACAGCGCGCGTCGTCCGGGCAGCTCAGCCCCATCGCCGACTTGAGCTGGAAGGCGTCGGGCGCGGGGGCGGTGACCAAGTGCTGCTCCTTCTGCAGCATGGTGAGCAGCACCTTCTGGCTGATGCCGCAGGCGCGTGCCGACTGATCGATGATTGCGGCGGCCGACTCGCCCTTCGCGCCCGCATAGTCCTGGCACAGGCCTTCACCCGACTCGTTTTCCGTGGCGAAGGTCATCGAAGCCAGCGCCCCGCCCTGCTCCTCGAGGAAGGCCTGCACCTCGGCCTGGCTCATGGCGGAGCCGTTGAAGAACTGGGCATCGGAGATGATGTCGCCCGGGTTGAAGTCATAGTCGGCCTGCATGGTCAGCTGCGCGCGTTCGGCGGCGCGCACCTCGCTCCGCCATTGCGCGAAGCGCACGAGTCCCATGACCAGTGCCATGACAACGATGACGGCCACGGCGCCGGTCAGGGCCATGACGGTGCGTTGGCGCAGCCCGGCCTTGCGCCAGGTGCGCCGGATATTGCGGCACAGGCGTGCCGGCGATGGACGCTTGACGCGCGTGTTGGTGTGGGTGTTGGTGTGGGTGTGGGTGTTGGCGTTGGCGCGGGCACGGGCGCGCTGGGAACGACCTTCATGACCTGGGCATGCGGCGGTTCGATTCCCGCGGGCGTGGTCACGCTGGGAACGACCGGCCTGTGGCCCGGCATCGCCTCGCCCACGCCGGCCATGCCGATTCTGCCCCGCTTTGCCGTTCCGTTCGCTCACGCTCACTACTCCATCCGCGCCTTGAGCGTTGCGTTGGCGTCATCGTCATATCCCGTAAGTGTGAACTCCACGGGTCCCTTCTTCTTAAGCACATAGGCCAAGGTCGCGCGGGTCTCCACTCCCGGCAGCACAAGGCGGTTGCGCGACTGCTCATCATATCCTTCGGTGCCTTCGTCCAGATAGGCGATTTCCAGTTCGGTCTTTCCCTGCTTGGCTTGCAGCGCTCCCAGATCCGGCAACCTGACTGGTTTGTCCGAATCATTGACCCACGTGAGCGTGACGATCACCGTGTCATTGCCCTCATAATCCGCCGGTCCGGCCTTGATGGAGTCGACGCGCGCCGAGCCGATGGGACGCGCGGGATAGCCTCCGGTAAAGGTCGTCATGCCTTCGCGTGAGGTGTCACCGGTCTGCGGCGCGGTCGGCAGCGAACTCGAATCCACCTGCGTCAGTGATGCGCCGGCCGAAGCGTCGGCGGGAATGCCGTCAAAGGTGAAGGCCGAGACGACGCCGGCCTTCCGGTAGCTGTCAAAGCGCACCACCAGCGGCGTCGCGTCCTCACGCAGCTGGAAGACATCCATCGCCGTGACGGTCGCGCCGGCGGCGACGTCACGGCTCAAGGCGTTGCGATCGTATCCCTGGGGCACAGTGTCGCCGTATTCGGGATACAGGTAGGTGTGGTCGAGCGCCAGCCCGTTCTGGAACACCGCGAGCTCTCCAAGCGAGTTGATCGAGGTGCGGCTGCCGGTGTTGGTGACCGTCAGCGTGATGATCACGGTGCGTTCGCCGGTCAGGGAGTCCCGCTCGCCGAGGGAGGCTCCCGCGATGGTGATGTCAAGCGATTTGCCGCCATAGGAACTCACGGTGCCGACGCGTTCGCTCACTGCCTGCGCTTCGTGGTCGTCGTCACCGGCGGCGTTGGATTCGTGCGAGCCGTTTCTCTCATCGCCGGCCGCATCATTGGCGGCATAATAGGTGTCTTGGCCCGTGATGGGGAAGGACGCGGGTTGAGAGGATATCGCCGTGACAAGGGCGGCGACGGCGATGACCACCGCGATCGGCGCCATGATGCGTCCTCTGCGGCGGCGTTTGGTGAAGGTACGCGCGAATGCGACGATGGCCAGTGCGATCGCAGGCCAGGCCAATGCGGCCGTTTCCTCGAGTCCGAAGAAATCATCGGACTTCGAATAGGCGAGGGCCGCCAGAACGATCGCCAGAAGCGCGAGGAAGGAGAACGGACGATCCTGTGTCTTGCTTTGCGTTTCGGAGGATGTACTGTCAGTCTGCCAGCCATCGGGATGGCTAGATTGCGAAGGCTGTGCGGACCGTTCGGGCGTTGGGCCGGCGGCGTCGCGCCGGGGCATGGTCTGGCCGTTCCGGGACGCGGTGCGGACGGTGCCGGTTGGTGGTTTGGATTGTGCGGAGGCACTCCGCTGGTTCTTGGCGGCGTTCTGCCGCTTCAGGGCCCGGGCCGCACGCCGGCGGGCCTTTTGCTCCGCGCGGTCGCGCAGTTGCTGGTCGGCGTCCACCTGCTTCGACAGACGCGCGGCCTCGGCGCCTGGCTCGATATACGCTGGTCCGTTGTCCGCATCGAATGGCGATATGTATGCCCGCTGGCGATCGGTTCGACTCATGACTGACTCCTTGGCTTTGCGTCTGCCTTCCGGTGGCGGGGACTAACGCAAAGCCTTCTTGATGCGGTTGAGGCTGATTGGCGCCGGGGTGCCGAGCTCCTGTGCCCATAGGGAGACATAGAACTCCTCGAGCATCCACCGGGCCTGCTCGGCCTGCTTGGCCAGCGCCTCGTGCCGCGGGCCGGCCGGCTCCGCCTTGGCCTTGGCCTGCGCCGCCTCGACCAGTTTGCGCGCCTCGTCGGCCTCCCAGGCCCAGCGCACATCGCGGTTCTTGTCGGTTTTCGCCTTGGCGAGACGCAGCTCGTCGGCATGCAGATAGCGCTCGATATGCCGCAGGGAGCGCGGCGGCGCGGCGCCGATGAAACCTTCGAAGACCAGCGTGGCGATGTGCTCGCGGATCGACTGCAACACCGACAGCATCGGCAGATCGGCTTTGCCGGACGTGGCTTTGTCGACCTCGGCGTAGCGTTTGAGTATGGCGATGACATCGTGGGCGACCGCATAGACGGTGTCCTCGTAGATCTCGCGCACATCAAGCACCGCGTCGGCCAGCGCCGCGTCGTCGGGCAGTGTGTCGACCTCGGGCAGCAAACGCTTGACCGCGGCCAGCTGCAGGTCCTCGACCAGCGCTTTTGTGGAGGCGTATGGGGCGGAGGCGAGCATCAGGGCCTCGCCGCCAAGCCAGCGCGAGGAGATGCGCCCATCGTCGAGCCGCAGCGCATCAAGGGCGCCGCGCCAGAGCATCGTGGCGCGCGACTCGGTGGTGGCGCCGGCGCGATGCAGCAGATTCGCCTGTTCGACGAGCTTGCCCGCGTCGCCGGCCTTGGCGGCCTGACGCTTGACCATCTGGCGTGCGGAAGCCTCGGCCTGCTCGGCGAAGCGCCGCTGCAAGGCTTTCAGATCCTTGCCGGTGCCGACCACCTTGACCGGGCCACGCCCGCCGCGGCGTCCGCGATGCCGGCCTTGCGGCGTGGGCAGCTGCTGCTCCACCGAGAACGTGACCTTGAGATATCCGGTGAGCCGTTCCCATAGGTCGCCGGAAAGCACCTCGGGATGGATCTGCGCGCCGACCGTGGCGATGGCCGCCTGCGTGAAGGCGTGCGGCAGATCGGGGTAGGCGGTCGCAGCCCCGTCGTCCGCAACTGGAGGCAGATTCGGTTTGCTTCGTTCGCCCGAGCCCGGCAAAACCGGATAATGCTCGTCAATCCAGTTGCGGATGGCGCGAGCCGCGTCGGGCGCGGGCACGAACTGCACGCGCAGCGCCTTCGGCAACGATTTGATCAGCCCGAGCAGCAGCTCGTCGAGCAGACCCGGCACATTCCACGTGAACTGCTCGGGCGTCAGGCGGGAAAGCACCTTCAACGGCACATGCACGGTGACGCCGTCGGCAGGATCATGCGGATCGTAGACATAGCTCAGCTTGAGGTCGATCGGCGAGCCGTCGGTGCCGAGCGTATGCCAGTGGTCGGGGTAATCCTCGAGACTCACCGCGTCGTTCTCCGCCAGACGCTCCACCTTGCTCGGGTCGAAGTCGAGCAACGCCGGCGAGGCGACATGCTCGTCCTTCCACCACTTCGCCAAGTCGGCCACCGAGGTCACGTCCGCCGGAATCACGGACTGGTAGAAGTCATACAGATCCTCGTCGTTCACGGTGCCGACCAGGCTGCGGGTGCGGCTCGCATCCTCGGCGGCCTCCTCGAGCACGTCGCGGTTACGCGCCACGAACTCATCGTGCGCGAAGCCGCGCTGGATATCGCCCTCGACCAAGCCCTGACGGATCAGCAGATCGCGCGCCTGCATCGGGTTGATGCGCCCCCACTGCACCGTGCGCCCCTGCACGATCGGCAGACCGTAGAGCAGCACCTTCGATTCGGCGACCGCCGAGCCGCGCGAACCGGACCAATGCGGCTCGCCATAGGTGGTGCGGGTGAGGGTGCCGGCCAGCGGCTCGGCCCACGCCGGGTCGATGACGGCCGAATAGCGGGCCCACAGGCGCGAGGTCTCCACCAACTCGGTCGACATCACCCACGAGGGCGTCGCCTTGGCAACGGCGGAGGCAGGGAACAGCGCGAAATGCGTGCCGCGCGCGCCCTGATAGTCGTTCTTCGCCATCTTCTGCGCGCGCTTCAGGGCCCGCGCCCGCGCCGCGCCCTTGAGATTGGCGTAATCCGAGGCCTTCGGCTCGCGCACCACCTGCATGCCCATCATCGACAGCAGGCCCGCCAGCATCGAGCGATGGATGCCCTCGGCGTCCCACGAGCACACCAGCGCGTGCGCGGCTTGCTGGGCCAGCGGCAGCTGACGGATCTCCAGCGGCGGGCGGGAGATCGGGTGGGGCTCGCCGACCTTGAACTTGAGCTCCTTGCACATCTGCCTCAGCTGCGCGACCAGATCCTTCCACTGGCGCATCCTCAGCCAGCTGAAATACTCGGTTTTGCAGATGCGGCGCAGCGCGTTGTTGCTCGGGTCGCCGTCGGCCTGGAACACGCGGTCCCAGATATTGAGCGCCGTCAGGAAGTCGGAGGACTGGTCGGCGTAGCGGTTGTGCAGGCGGTCGGCCTCCTCGCGCGCCTCCTCGGGGCGTTCGCGCGGGTCCTGCAGGCTCAGGAACGCGACGATGACCAGCACCGCCGCCAACGTGTCGGGCGTCGTCGAACGCGCCGCCTCGACGACCATGCGCCCCAGGCGCACGTCGATCGGGATGCGGGCCAGCTGCCGGCCGATATGCGTCAGCGTCACCTCGCCGCGCTTGCGGCCGATCGCCTTGAGCTCGGTCAGCTCGTTGAAACCGTCGGAAACGGCCTTCATATCGGGCGGGTCGATGAAGCCGAAGCCGGTCACATCCTCGGCCGTGCGCGCCACGCCCACCGACAGCATATGCAGCACCACCGCGCCCAGCGAGGTGCGCAGGATCTCCGGCTCGGTGAAACGGGGGCGCGTCTCGTAATCCTCGCGCGAATACAGGCGGATCGCGATGCCGTCGGCCACGCGTCCGCATCGGCCCGAGCGCTGGTCGGCGCTCGCCTGCGAAATCGGCTCGATCGGCAGCCGCTGCACCTTCGCGGTTTTCGAATACCGCGAGATACGGGCCGTGCCCGGGTCGACGACATAGCGGATGCCGGGCACGGTCAGCGAGGTCTCGGCCACATTCGTGGCGATGACGATGCGTTGGTGGGTGTGCGCTTCGAAGACCTTGTGCTGGTCGGCGGACGACAAGCGGGCGTAGAGCGGCACGATTTCGATCGCGTCCGGGCGGCGCATATCCGCGGCGCGCGGGCCGTAATGGTGGCGCAGGGCGTTCTCGAAATCATGGATGTCGCGTTCGCCGGAGGCGAAGACGAGGATATCGCGGGGGCCGCGCTCATGGCTCGAATGGATGACCAGTTCGGCGCAGGCGCGCGCCACGGCCGTCGGCATATCGCCGATCATATCCTCGGCATACTGCGCGTTGCGTCCGCCGCGCCCGGAATGCTCCTCGCCGGCGATCGCGCCGGCCAGCTCCTCGTATCCCTCGTCGCCGGGCCGTGCGCCCACGGCGAATCCTGGCACCTCGCGCATCAGCGCGGGCGCGGTGCCGAGCGGTTCGTAGACGACCTCGACCGGATAGGTGCGTCCCGACACCTCGATCACCGGCACCTTGGCGTTCAGCGCGTGTTCGAAATGCTCCTGGAACTTCACCGAATCGATGGTGGCGGAGGTGATGACGAGCTTCAGATCGCGGCGGCGGGGGAGCAGCGCCGTCAGATATCCGAGCAGGAAGTCGATGTTGAGGCTGCGCTCATGCGCCTCGTCGATGACGATGGTGTCGTATTGGTTGAGCTGCGGATCGCGCTGGATCTGCGCCAGCAGGATGCCGTCGGTGACGACGCGCAGACGGGTCTTCGGCGAGCTTTCGTCGGTGAAGCGCACCTGATAGCCGATTTCGTCGCCGAGGCGCACACCCATCTCGGAGGCGATGCGCTCGGCCACGGTGCGCGCGGCGATGCGGCGGGGCTGTGTGTGCACGATCTGATGGCCGTGCGTGCCGCGGCCCAGTTCGAGCAGGATCTTCGGAATCTGCGTGGTCTTGCCCGAGCCGGTCTGGCCGGAGACGATGACGACCTGATGGCCGCGCACGGCCTCGGCGATGTCGTCGCGCGCCGCGCTGACCGGCAGCTCGGATGGGTAGTCGAATCTCATGCTCTCCCTTTATTCATGCAAAACTTCAATGATACGGAAGCCCTTGGAG
The DNA here is from genome assembly GCF_056355835.1 of Bifidobacterium sp. LH_730. NCBI lineage: Bacteria > Bacillati > Actinomycetota > Actinomycetes > Bifidobacteriales > Bifidobacteriaceae > Bifidobacterium > Bifidobacterium sp. LH_730. The sequence continues at coordinate 496,348 of NZ_JBKETB010000001.1, read as the reverse complement.
CTGGCGTATTTGCCGACCTCATATCCCTCGCCGAGCTGTTCCGCCAGCCAAGGGATCAGGGAGTCGGCGCCGAGGTTCTTCTGCACCACCAGATAGGCAGCGCCCGTGCCCGGGGTCAGGCGCGGCAGCCAGGTCATCAGCAGCGTGTGCAGCGTCTCTTTGCCCACGCGGATCGGGGGATTGGACCAGATCAGGTCGAAGGTCGCGTCGGCGTCGGGCTGTTCGCATGGTAGGGCCTCGGAGGAAGGCTGTTCGGCCAGCGGCGTGCCCGTCTCGTCGGTCAGCACCACATGCACGTTCGCGCAGCCGTTGCGCCGCGCATTGGCGGCCGTGAGCTCCACCGCGCGTTCGTTGACATCCACCGCCCACACCTCGGCCTCGGGCGATTCGAGCGCCATCGACAGCGCCACCGGCCCCCATCCGCAGCCCAGATCAAGGAAACGGCCGCGTTCCGGCGCCTCGGGCGCGCGGCGCAGCAGCACCGAGGTGCCAAGATCCAGCCGCGAGCCGGAGAACACCCCGTTCGACACCTCCACCGCGCACTCATGCCCGCGCAGCGTCACCGTCAGTTCGCGCCGCACATCCCGCGACGAAGGCGTCGCTGCGAAATACTGGTCGGTCATATGCCTGCCTTCCCTATGCCTTCCCCGACGGGGCGTCATGTCTTCTCACACGATGATAATAAAGGCCGGATATAGGGCGTCGGTTCATGCGAGAGTTCGCGCGGAACGGCGGACCAGTGGATATGGGAATAGCGGAGGTACCTTTGACGCAGCGGAACGAAGCCGGGTCTGCGCTCGAAACCGAGGAAGCGCGGGACGACGTGGTCTCCGGCGTGCTGTCGGACCAGTCCGAGGTGCTGCTGGGGGAGCATGCGCACGGCGTCGACTTCGACCTGTCCGGCGACGAGGAGTGGGAGGAGCGCGAGTCGCGCAACGCCCTCAAGCATGTGGAGGGACTGGGCGAGCTCGAGGACGTCACCGAGGTCGAATACCGCAAGGTGCGTCTGGAACGAGTCGTGCTGGTGGGCGTCTGGTCGCGTGCCGTCACCACCGAGGAGAAGGCCACGGAATCCCTGCGCGAGCTGGCCGCGTTGGCGCAGACCGCCGGCGCCGTCGTCTGCGACGGTCTGCTGCAGCATCGTTTGAAGCCGGATTCGGCCACCTATGTCGGCAGCGGCAAGGCCCGTGAAATCGCCGATATCGTGGCGCGCAAGGAGGCCGACACCATCATCGTCGACGACGATCTGCCGCCGAGCCAGCGTCGTGCGCTCGAGGATGTCGCCAAGGTCAAGGTCGTCGACCGCACCGCCGTGATCCTAGACATCTTCGCCCAGCACGCCACCTCGCGCGAGGGCAAGGCGCAGGTCGAGCTGGCCCAGTTACAATATATGCTGCCGCGTCTGCGTGGCTGGGGCGGCTCCCTGTCCCGCCAGGCCGGCGGCCGCGCGGCCGGAGCGGACGCCGGCATCGGCTCGCGTGGCCCGGGCGAGACGAAGATCGAGATGGACCGTCGCGTCATCCGCACGCGCATCGCGCGCCTGCGCAAGCAAATCGCCGAGATGGCGCCCGCGCGCGAGGTCAAGCGCGGCTCGCGCCGGCGCTACGGCCTGCCCACCGTCGCCGTCGTCGGATACACGAACGCCGGCAAATCCTCGCTGACCAACCGGCTGACCGGTTCGTCCGAGCTGGTCGAGAACGCCCTGTTCGCGACGCTGGACACGGCTGTGCGCCGGGCGCGGGCGAAGGACGGACGGCTCTACGCGCTGGTGGACACGGTTGGTTTCGTGCGCCGCCTGCCCACGCAGCTGGTCGAGGCCTTCAAGTCGACGCTGGAGGAGGTCGGCGATGCCGACGTGATCCTGCATGTCGTCGATGGCTCGCACCCCGATCCCTTCTCGCAGATCGACGCGGTCAACGAAGTGCTGGCCGATATCCCCGGCGCGGAATCGATTCCGCGCGTGCTGGCCTTCAACAAGGCCGATCAGATCGACGACACCACGCGCGAGCGTTTGGCGGCGTTGGAACCGGAGGCCCATATCGTCTCCGCCTTCACCGGCGAAGGCTTGGACGGTCTGCGGGATGCCGTCGAAGCGCTGCTGCCGGTGCCCAACGTGCATGTCTCCGCGCTGCTGCCGTATTCCGCCGGTTCCCTGCTTTCGCAGGCTCGCCAATACGGTTCCGTCACCTCGGTCGACTACCGCGACGACGGCATGCAGATCGAAGCCGACGTCGACGACCACCTCGCCGCTCGCCTCATGTCCGCCGCCATCGACTGAGGTGTGGGCCTGCTTCCACTGGGCTGTTCCGTCTTCTCAGAGGAAGAGGGTAGGCGTGAGACAAGGCCCAGTGGTTTTGCCTCATCAGGGTGAGTCGGTTTTGCTGATTGGCTGGAACTCCGCCGGGTTTGTATGTAACTCCCACCGGGTTCGTGCGGAATTCCGCCGGGTCCGTACGGAACTCTGTTGGATCCGTACGGAACTCTGCCGGGTTTGTGATGTCTGGTGTCATAAACCTGACGGAGTTCCGTACGGGTCCATTACGGTTTCGTACGAACCCGGCGGAGTTTCGAACAAATCTCGCGGAGATACGAACAAATCCGATGGTAATTGGGCAAACCGCTGCGGAAGGGGTTGGCACTCGTTGTCTGCGGATCCCGATGTGGAAACGAGGACATGGCTACTTTTGGGGAGAGGAACGATATATATCGCTGATATGCCGTTCATGCCCGGATTGGCGTTTTGTGCCCGCTGGTTGCGGGGGGGGGGGCAATGACCCTAGGCTGGGAGCTGTTTGATGGCTTGAGCTAAGGAGTCGCCATGGCCGGTGTTCGATGGGAATGACTCGCAGGGTCGTGGGTGCGTTGGCCGCCGTGGCGTCGTTGGCGTCGTTGGCTGTCGGTTCTGCCCCGGCTATGGCCGACGACACTAACCCTCCCCTTGCGGAGGAATCGGCGCACAGCGTCGAGGCCCAGCCCGTCAATCCTCCCCTCGCAGAGGAGACGGTGCGCGGCGCCGAGGCCCAGCCCATTAATCCTCCCCTTGCAGGGGAGGTGGCGCGCAGCGCCGGAGGGGTAGCCCCCGCGTCCGGCACGCAAACCACGTCCTCCACCATCGACTGCATGTCAGCGACCCCGGTCCGGATCGGCACTCCCGACGAGTTCATGGTATTCGCGAATTGCGTGAACAATGGTACGAACGAGTCTCTCAACGCCATGTTGACCGCCGGCCAGCTGGAGTCCGGCGAGACGGCGTGGCTGCTCAATGGGGAGAAGCCCGATGGTACGTGGCGGCAGAACCTTGGTGGCGAGACTGCTGACGTGACGCCGACCCTTGACTCTACCCATGGCGTGGTCCACAAGCGAGCGGATGGCACCTTTTCCAACTCTCAGGAGAAGGAGTCAGGTGATTTCGTCGTGGCTCCGGATGATTCCGGTTGGTCGTTCGCGAATGGCGTGTTGACGTTCACCGGTGCCGGCCCCTACACGGTTTCGATGAAGCCCGGCGCGGCGACCACCACAAACCGCATCGTCGCCGACCCGGGAACCGGCGGCACGGTGAACCTGACGATCGATGGTGTGACTGTCGGGACGTCGGCTGGCTCTCCGCTAGAGGTCGCGTCCGGCTCGTTGGATTTGATGTTGAGGGGTGGCAATGTCCTGAAGGCGACCGGAGGTGTGGAGTCCAGTTATCCGGGTGTCGAGGTTGAGGGGGATCGACTGCTGCGGGTCCATGGTTCCGGTTCGTTGCGGGCGTCGGGAGCGGACTTTTCCGCGGGCATCGGCACGAGGAATTTCGCTTCCGGATCGCGGGGATCCGCCGGGATGGTGGAGGTTCATGGCGGTTCGGTGACCGCGGTCGGAGGGCAATGGGCTGCCGGTATTGGCGGAGGCCAGGGTGTTGCTGGTGGTGTGGTGTCGGTGTTTGGTGGGGTTGTGACTGCCATTGGCTCATATGGTGGTGCTGGTATCGGCGGTGTGGATGATGCCGCCGGTGGCATGGTGGGCGTGACCGGTGGCGTGGTGACTGCGACCGGCGGGAAACACGGCTTGAACAATTTCGTCGAGGCGTCCGGTATCGGCGCCGGCGCGTATTCGGCGACCACACCTAGGGGGAGCGGTGGTTTTTCGACCGTCGCCGAAGGTGGCGCGTCGGGTGATGGCGTGGTGTTCGCCAGTGGCGGCGGCGCGTCCGGCAAGGCCATTGGCGATGACGGTGACAAAGGCGCGTGGTCTGGTGTGATAGTCGAGGGAAACGCCGGCAGTGTGTATGGCTCGCCGTCTCCTGATTCGTTCGAGGTTCCTTCCGGCAAGACGTTGACGGTGCCGTCCGGCGCGGCGTTGGGGCTGAAGTCCGGCGTGACGATCGAGAACAACGGCTCGGTCGTCGTTGAGGATGGGTCGATCGTGGATGCCGGTGGCAAATTCGAGGGGAACGGCGGGTTCCTGTGGAGGGTGACGCCGGCTGAGTCGAATATCGTCGTGCCGTCTGGTTGGACCTATGATGGCGCGGATCACAACGCGAATAATGCGCTGATCGATGCCGCGGGGTTGCCGGAGGGCGCGGGCACAGATGTGTATGAGCGTGGCGGCCAGCGGTTCGAGGCGGGTTTCGCTGATGGTTGGTCTGGCCCGGCGTTGGAGTATTCGTCGGATGACGGCAAGACCTGGGCCGATACCTCCGAGGCGAAGAAAGTCGGTTCGTATCGGTTGAGGTTCTCGAAGTCCGGCGTGGATCCGGTGTATTCATCCACATTCGCGGTGTCGGAGCAGTCTCCCGACCCGGATCCCGATCCCGAGCCTGGCCCGTCTCCCGATCCGGGTCCGGAGCCCGGGCCGGAGCCCGAGTCCAAGCCTGGTCCCGGTGGCACCACGGTGCCTGGTGGTTCGACCGAGAACCCGGATGGTTCGGTGACCATTCCCGGCAAACCTGCTGACAAGGGCGAGGTCACGCTTCCGGGCGGTGGTGGCACGGTTATGGTTCCGGGTGGTTCCGTGGTGAATCCGGATGGTTCGGTCATCCTCCCGGGTGATGGTGATGATCGTTTCGAGGTGACGTTGCCTGGTGGCGGGACTGTCGTGGTCCCGGGTGTTTCCACGGTGAATCCGGATGGGTCGGTCACTGTTCCCGGTGGGGCGGGTGATCGGGTCGAGGTCACGTTGCCTGGCGGCGGCACTGTCGTGGTTCCCGGTGGTACGGTGGTGAACCCGGATGGCACGGTGATGCCTCCGACTCTGGATGCCGGTCCGGTCGTGGCTCCTCCCGCCAAGGGCGAGGTCCTGCGTCTGCACGCGGGTTTGGATGGGTTTGGTTTCCTCAAGAGGCAGGCCAAGGTTGGTGGGCGGATTGATTTCACGGAGCCTTTGGCGACGTGGGGTTATCGTTCGCGTGAGGTCACGCGCCGTCCGTCCGAGGGACGCGCGTGGTTGTCGTCGGTGTATTACCAGGGTGACGTGCCCGGCACCCATGGGTTCGATGTGTCCTATGCGATGCCTTCCGGCGGCACCATTGTCGTGACGTACACGGCTGTGGTGACCGGCGACAATAAGCCCGACGAAGACGGTAAGCCCGGTGGGAACGGCGATCAAGGCGATAACCCCGGTCAGGACGGCGCCCAAGGCGGACAGACCGGCCGTCCAGGTCAGAACGGCCAAAGCAACCCCGACACCAACGCGTCGGCCTCGGGGAGCAAATCGACCGTCCTGTCCCGCACCGGCGCATCCGTATCTGCCGTCGCGCTGACCGCGTTCCTGCTGGCCTCCGCCGGCGTCACCTTGCTGCTGCGTCGTCGCGGCTAGACGTTTGGCTCCATATCGACAAGCGGACTGGCGAATGGTGCCGTGCTAGAACCATCTAGTCCGGCACCATGTCGGAACGCACTCGCTCGGGTGCAATATCGATGCCGCCCGGCCATGTCGGCGCGCCGGAAACGATGTGTACGCGATTGAACAGCGACACGTCGCGCAAAGGTCTGAACATGCCGCGGACGATGTATCCCGACATGTCAAACACGCCAGAAGCGCCATCGGAGCACTTGACCTGTAGCCGATATCCGGGCAACGGTTCACACTCCGTCACATCGCATAGATAATCGAGGAAGGACACGTCGTCACCTCATCTCAATGGGTCGATGGGATACGGTTGTTCGCCCTCGTGCGCAATGTCCCACGAGGCGCGGAGTTCGTCTTCGTGCAATGCGGCCCATCCGACGAACATCCGATGCTGTTTTCTTGGTAGATCGCCTGACAGAAGTTCGCCATCCAATGAATACATGGCTTTGTGTTCCTGATACTCGACGTGGACATGCGGCGGGTTATGGTCGTCCGCATACATGCGGACGATAATCCCGAAAAACATGCTGACTATTGGCAAGTCAACGCCTCCTTGACGTATCTATCTGATGTCAATTGTAACGGCGCGCCGCGAGTCCACACTACGATCACATGCCGTATTACCGCCATTCCTTTCGCTTATTTACTATGTGATTATGGTGCTGATGATTCTGATTTGGAATTGGACGGAGCATATGGCGCCGTCAATGTGACTCGTCTCACATTGTGTTTCCCGTCGTCGTTGTGAGCGGTAACAGGCCAATGATTCCAACCATTGCGCGGCGTTTCAGGGCGGTGTGCAAAGTCAGGTTGTGGGGGTATCGTGATGGCGTTGGTTCAACGAAGGCCGCGCAAGGCGCGGCCTTTCGCATATGAATTATGAAGAGAGGTTCGCACATCATGGCGGAATCACTTGTTAAGCCCACCAAGCTTGCCGTTATCGGTGCCGGCGCCGTCGGCTCCACCCTCGCTTTCGCGGCCGCCCAGCGCGGCATCGCCCGCGAGATCGTCCTCGAGGACATCGCCACCGAGCGCGTCGAGGCCGAGGTGCTCGACATGCAGCACGGCTCCAGCTTCTATCCGACCGTGTCCATCAGCGGCGGCGACACCCCCGAGGTCTGCCGTGACGCCGATATGGTCGTCATCACCGCCGGCCCCCGCCAGAAGCCCGGCCAGTCCCGCCTCGAGCTCGTCGGCGCGACCATCAATATCCTCAAGGCCATCATCCCGCCGCTGGTCGAGGTCGCCCCCAACGCCATCTACATGCTCATCACCAACCCCGTCGACATCGCCACGCATGTCGCCCAGAAGCTCTCCGGCCTGCCCGAGAACCAGGTCTTCGGCTCCGGCACCAACCTCGACTCCGCCCGCCTGCGCTTCCTCATCGCCCAGCAGACCGGCGTCAACGTCAAGAACGTCCACGCCTACATCGCCGGCGAACACGGCGACTCCGAGGTTCCGCTGTGGGCCTCCGCCACCATCGGCGGCGTCCCCATGTGCGATTGGACCCCGCTGCCCGGCCACGAGCCGCTCGACGCCGCCAAGCGCGAGGAGATCCACCAGGACGTCAAGAACGCCGCCTACAAGATCATCAACGGCAAGGGCGCGACCAACTACGCCATCGGCATGTCCGGCGTCGACATCATCGAGGCCGTCCTCAAGGACTCCAACCGCATCCTGCCCGTGTCCTCCATGCTCAAGGACTTCCACGGCATCTCCGACGTCTGCATGTCTGTGCCGACCCTCATCAACCGCAACGGCGTCAACACCGCCATCAACACCCCCGTCTCCGACAAGGAGCTCGCGGCCCTCAAGCGCTCCGCCGAGACGCTGAAGGAGACCGCCGCCCAGTTCGGCTTCTGAGTGAAAATAGTGCGCTGTGGAGCGCCTTCAGGCCTTCCCAAGGTTCGACGTATTCCAATACGCCTTCACCTTGGGAACTCCTGAATTCGCACACACAGCGCACTATTTTTACGGTATTACGGCGCACGGCGCGCCTTCATCCTCCCGAGGGACTCGACGTATTCCAATACGCCTTCGTCCCACGGGAGAACGAATTCGCGCGCGTGCGCCGTTTTTTCATAGGCGATGCCTTCGATGAGTAAAACGTCCGCTGAATATGTGTCAGCGGACGTTTTTACAAAGATACGCGTTCATATGGGGGAAACGTCCGCTGTAGTCAGCGCCCGGGTTCGTCGGTGAGACGTGGAACGATGGGAGACGATTACAGCCGTTCCCGACGAGGAGGATGCGATGAAGGGTTGGCCCGGAGAACCGGATATGGAATACGACGTGATGGTGGCCGACGGCGCCGCCGCCGCGCACGCCGGCAAGCCGATCACCGACGTGATCTTCGACTTCGGCAATGTGCTGATCTACTGGGATCCCGCCGCCGTGCTGATTCCGCGATACCGCCGGGAGACCATCGACGCCTTTCTTGATAACGACATCTCCGGTTTCTACGATGTCAACGACCTCATGGACGGCGGCATGGAGCCCTCCGAAGCCGTCTCCATCATGCGCCGCGACCACGGGGATCAGTGGGCGGACATCCTCGAGTATTACATCGCCAACTTCCGTGACTCCCTGACCGGCATCGTGCCCGGCGCGCGCGTGCTCGTCAACGACCTCAAGGCCGCCGGCATCCATGTATGGGGCCTGAGCAACTGGGAGGCCTCCCTGTTCCACGTCGCCGAGGAGCAGTGCGATATCCTCGAAGCCCTCGACGGCAAGATCGTCTCCGGTTTCGTCAAACTTCGCAAGCCGCACAAGGACATCTATGAGGCGGCGCTCAAGGAATTCGGCATCGCGGCCGACGGCGCGGTGTTCATCGATGACAAGGCCATGAACATCGTCGGCGCCAACGAAGCCGCCATCCGCGGCGTGCGCTTCCAGGCCCCCGCCAAACTGCGCCAGCTGCTCATCGACGCCGGCGTCGATATTCCCGCCGTTCGATGAAGCCGTTGGCCGCAGCCGTCAGTTGAACCGCTCCGAGATATGGCAGCGGATGCGCGGCTGACTCATCGCATCATCGCAACCCCGCCATCGTTCCGTCACTTCCGAAAGGCCCCGCATATGACGACCCGACTCCTCTTCGCCGGCACCCCCGAAGTGGCCGTGCCCTCCCTCAAGGCATTCGCCGCCGATTCACGCTTCGAAATCGCCGCCGTGCTCACCCGGCCCGACGCGCCCACCGGCCGCGGACGCAAGCTCGCCCCCAGCCCGGTCAAGGCCGCGGCCCTCGAACTCGGCATCCCCGTCATCGACGCCAAGCCGCGTGACGCCGGCTTCCTCGACCTGCTCGCCGAGACGCGCGCCGAGATCGCCGCGGTCATCGCCTACGGCAACATCCTGCCCAAGGCGGTGCTCGACGCGGTGCCGATGGGTTGGTGGAACCTGCACTTCTCCAACCTGCCGCGCTGGCGCGGCGCCGCCCCCGCGCAACGCGCGATCTGGGCTGGCGACGCGACTTGCGGCGCCGACGTGTTCAAAGTGGGGGAGGGGCTTGACGACGGCCCCATCGTCGCCTCCATGAGTGTGGAACTCACCGGGCGTGAGACCTCCGGCGAACTGCTGGAACGTCTAGCCGTCGAGGGCGCCCCCATGTACGTCGACGCGCTGGCCTCCGTCGTCGCGGGAACCGCCACACTGACCCCGCAGGACGACGATGGCGCCGTCTATGCGCATAAGATCACCGTCAAAGACGCCCGCGTGAGCTTTGCGGACGAGGTCATGGCCATCGACCGTCAGATCCGCGCCTGCACGCCCAATCCCGGGGCATGGGCGGGACTCGACGCCGATGGCAGCGGAACGGAAGAACCCGTGGTGCTGCATATCCTCGCCGCGCAACCGGCCGACACCACTGCGCCGAACACCCCCGACGACCTCAAGCCCGGCGCCCTGCGAGTCGGCAAGCGCAATGTCTGGGTCGGCACCGGAACGCCCGGTCATCCGCTCGAACTGCTCCAGGTCAAGGCGCAGGGCAAGAAAGCCATGCGTGCCGCCGACTGGGCGCGCGGCGCCCGATTGGGAGAGAACGCCAAGCTGGTCTGAGGAACAAACCTGTAGGGCAATAAGTCCGTTGGACTACCTCCGCAATGTTATTGCGGCACAGAAATGTGTCCTCGGACGGTTGCGAATCGACTAGCGCAGGAAATCCAGCACAAGCGTGAGATCGCGCTCGTCGATCGCATGCGGCGCGGCGGCGCGCGTGGCCGGCTTGGCGCAGAACGCCACGCCCAGACCGGCGGCCTGGATCATCGGGATATCGTTGGCGCCGTCACCCATGGCCACGGTCTGCGCCATCGGCACATCATCCTCCCGGGCCCACGCATGTAGCCGCTCGAGCTTGGTGGCCTTCGTGACGATATCGCCCAGCACCCGGCCCGTGAGCCGGCCGTCCACGACCTCGAGACGGTTGGCGATCGCATGGTCGATGCCCGCCTCGGCGACAAGCCTGTCCACGACCTCGTGGAACCCGCCGGACACCACGCCCACCTTCCAGCCGTGCGCATGCAGTTCGTCGATCAATTCCAAAGCACCATGCGTGAAATGGATGCGCCGGCGCACCTCGTCGAACACCGAAACCGATAGCCCCTCCAATAAGGCGACGCGGGCGCGCAGCGCCTCGGCGAAATCCAACTCGCCGCGCATGGCCCGCTCGGTCACCGCTGCGATCCGCTCGCCGCATCCGGCCGCCGCCCCCAGCTCGTCGATGACCTCCTCGTCGATCAGCGTCGAATCGACGTCCATCACCAGCAATCCCGGCGCTTCAAGCGTCGGAGCGGCCGGCTTGTCAAAGAATTGCGCAGTTTCCTCACCCATGCCACCGATTGTCGGAAAGCGTTGGGACAATGACCCGCATGTCTTTCCCCGATACCCTCATCCTCGCCGTCTCCTCCGAGACGGCCTGCGCGACCGGCGAAACCGGCCTGATCGGCGCCATCACCGACTGGCTGGTGCAGCTGATGGAAACCGTGGGCGGCATTGGCGTGGCCATGGCCATCGCTCTTGAATCGATCTTCCCTCCCATCCCCAGCGAGGTGATCCTGCCCCTGGCCGGCTTCACGGCCGCGCGCGGCGGCCTGAGCCTCGTCGGGGCCATCATCTGGGCGACCGTCGGATCGATGCTCGGCGCGTGGGCGCTCTACGGCATCTCGCGCTGGGTCGGCATCCACCGCATCAACCGCGCCGCCGACCGCATACCCGGCGTCAGCCGCGCCGACGTGGGCAAGGCCGACGCATGGTTCACGAAATACGGCACTTGGTCCGTGCTCATCGGCCGCGTCGTCCCCGTCGTGCGCTCCCTGATATCGATTCCCGCCGGTTTCAACCGCATGAATTTCTGGCGCTTCTCCGGATGGACGTTCCTCGGATCGGCCGTATGGAACACGGTGCTGGTGTCGGCCGGATACCTGCTCGGGGACCGGTGGTGCTCGATATTGGGCGCGCTCGGCGTGTTCGAGGACGTGGTGATCGTTGTCTTCATATTGGTCATCGTCTTCTTCGCCGTGCGAAAGATCCGTAATCTGGTGAAGAACAGAAAATAATGACATGCCCCGACACAGCGGGCGGCCCGGAGGATGACATGACCGAGGATCTCGCGGCGTTGAACGACCGGCTCATGGCCAAGAACCATGCGCTCGCCGAGGCGCTGGGACGCGCCAGCAAGGAACTGGGCAAGGCACGCGCGCAATTGGCGCAGCTCGCCCAGCCGCCGCTGACCTTCGCCACGATGGTGCGGGTGGACCGTTCCTTCACCGACGATGACGGCATCCAGCACGCCTCGGCCGAGGTGTTGGTCGGCGCGCGCCGGCTCGTCGTGCCGGTGTCCGCGAACCTCTCCGCCGCACGCCTCGCGCCCGGCAACACAGTACTGCTCAACGACAGCATGGTGCTCGTCGAACAACGCGGCCCCGATATGATCGGCGCGGTGCGCACGGTGCGGCAGTCGCTGGGCGATGGACGGCTCGTCGTCGTTGACGGCGGCGGCAACGCGACCACCGTGCGGTGCGTCAGCGAGGTGGCAAAGCAGATTCCCGAGGCGGGTGCGCGTGTCGTCGTGGACCCCTCCGCCCGACTTGCCCTCGGTGTGCTGCCGGCCGAGGAGGACGCCGACCTTGTGCTTGAGGAGACCCCCGATGTCTGCTTCGACGATATCGGCGGCCTCGACGAGGAAATCGAACGCATCCGCGACGCCGTGCAGCTGCCGTTCCTGCACCGTCCGCTGTTCGAACGATACGATCTGCGGCCTCCCAAGGGCGTGCTGCTCTACGGCCCTCCGGGCAATGGCAAGACCTTGATCGCCAAGGCCGTCGCCCATGCGCTGTCCGAAGGCACGGGCGCGGCCGGGCGCGGTGTGTTCCTGTCGGTCAAGGGGCCGGAATTGCTCAACAAATTCGTCGGCGAATCCGAGCGGCTGGTGCGCATGATCTTCAAACGCGCCCGCGAACGCGCCGCCGATGGCCGGCCGGTCATCGTGTTCATCGACGAGATGGACTCGCTGCTGCGCACGCGCGGCTCCGGCGTCTCCTCCGACGTGGAGACGACGATCGTGCCGCAGTTCCTGGCGGAGCTCGACGGCGTGGAGCGATTGGACAATGTGATGGTCATCGGTGCCTCGAACCGCGTCGATATGATCGACCCGGCCGTGCTGCGCCCCGGACGCCTCGATGTGAAGATTCGCATCGGCCGGCCCGGCGGCGAGGCCGCGCGCGCCATCGTGCGCCATTATCTGACCGACGACCTGCCGCTGGCCGAGGGATTGGACGCCGACGCGCTCGCCCAGGTGCTGGTGCGCGATATCTACACGCGTTCGGAACGCCGTCATCTGGCCGATATGTGCGATGAGCGGGGGCGTTGGTCGGCGTTGTTCCTCGCCGATGTGGCCTCCGGCGCGATGCTGCGGAACATCGTGGACCGGGCCAAGACGATGGCGGTCAAGGCGTCGATCGGCTCGGGGAGCGACGTGGCGCTTGACATCGACCTGCTGGCCGGTGCCGTCGAGGAGGAGTTCGCCGAGACCCGGGATGCGCTGCTCGACGCCGATCCCGTGCAATGGAGCCGTATCAACGGCTTCGACGCCGGGTCCATCGTCCGTATGAGGGCGGTCGGACAAGCAGCTCAGTGACAAACAGTCCTGTGGACTGTTTGTGATAGAGGTGGCGGCAGCTCTGCATCGTTTGTGGCTGAGACCGCTGCTGCGGTCGAATTAAAAACTGCGGAAGGGAATAAACGTGACAGTCAAACGCATCATGGGCACCGAAACCGAATACGCCGTGTCGCGCCCGGGCGCCGCGCCATACCAGCCGGTGCGCCTCTCCTTCGCCGTGGTCGGCGCGGCCGGGGACCCGGCGCGCCGGCGCATCCGCTGGGATTATCGGCAGGAGGATCCGGTCAACGACGCGCGCGGCACCCGCCTCGATCGCGCGGCGGCCCGCCCCGATATGCTCACCGACTCGCCCCAGCTCGAGGTGACCAATGTCATCGCCCCCAACGGCGGTCGCATCTACGTCGACCACGCGCACCCCGAATACTCCGCGCCGGAGACGAATGATCCCTTCGACGCGGTGGCCTGGGACCATGCCGGCGACCGGCTGATGCTCGAAGCCGCACGCCGCGCAAGCGAAACGGCCGGCGGCGCGCCCATCGTCCTCCATCGCAACAATGTGGACGGCAAAGGCGCCTCTTGGGGCACGCACGAAAGCTATATGATGGATCGTTCCGTGCCCTTCGCTGACGTGGCCGCGTTGATGACCGCGCATTTCGTGTCCCGTCAGATCTGGGCCGGCTCGGGGCGCGTCGGCATCGGAGAGGCCAGCGAAACCCCGGGATTCCAGCTTTCCCAGCGTGCCGACTACTTCCATGCGCGCGTCGGCTTGCAGACCACCTTCGACCGGCCAATCATCAACACGCGCGACGAATCGCATTCCCCGTCCGACCGTCGCCGTCTGCATGTGATCGTCGGCGACGCCAACCGCATGGACACGCCCCAGGCACTGAAACTCGGCACCACCAGCATGCTGCTATGGCTGCTTGAGCACGCCCGCGAAGCCGGCGTCGATCTCGATGCGCTCTTCGCGCGCCTGCAACTGGCAGATCCGGTCGAGGCCATGCACACGGTGTCCCATGACCTGACGCTGTCCGCGCCGCTGCCGTTGGAAACCGGCGGCGAGACCACGGCCTGGCAGATGCAGGTCACGCTGCGCGCCGCCGTCTATGAGGCCGCCGCGGCCATCCACGGCACCGATTCCGCAGGCGAACCTTCCTGGCCCGATCGCTCCACGCGCAACATCATGGCCATGTGGGGGCAGTCGCTCGCCGACGTCGCCGCCATCCGCCATGCCGACGACGATACTCGCCTGACCATGGCCGGCGAGGCCTCCCGCGTCGAATGGCTGCTCAAATGGCAGCTGCTCGAACGCATGCGCCGCAAGATCGCGGCCGCGCACCTGGCCGCGGACGCAGGACGGCATGAGGGCGTCGGGCGCGGCGGCTCCGTTGACGATGTCCTGTGGGCCGACCCACGTCTGGCCGCCATCGATCTGCAATGGGCGGCGCTCGACCCCGCCACCTCGATATACGCCAAGCTCGAAGGCCGCACGGAGCGGCTCATCGACGACGAATGCCTCGCCCATGCCGAAACCCATGCCCCCGAGGAAACGCGCGCCTGGCTGCGCGCCGAGGCCGTGCGCCGGTATCCCGACCAGCTCGTCGCGGCAAGCTGGTCGCATCTGACGGCCCGCGCCCACGCCGGCGCCGACGATGGCAGCGGGCTCGCAGACACCTATGGCAACGCCAGCAGAACGTCGGAACGCCCCGGCGATCTGATCGGCCTCGATATATCCGATCCGCTGGCCTTCGGGCGCGCCCAGGTCGAGCAGGCTCTGGAGCAGACCTCCTCGGCCGGGGAATTGCTGGCGCGTCTGAACGGTCCGCAAGCGGCGTGACAGGTACAATCAAGACACACGAAGAGTCGACAGGAATCGACACGAAGACAAAGGTGAACAGGTAAAACCCATGGAATTGCGAGAACTCGCGCAACGCATCTCCGAAGTCGCCCAAGAGGCCGGCAAATACACGCTGCAGGAGCAGGTCAAGCCGCACGACCTCGACAACAACCTCGAATTCGGCACGGAAGCCAAGTTCAACGCCGAGGTGGACGACAAGCTCGTCAAATACCTTGAGACCAACCTCTATGCCATCGACCCCTTCGACGGCAACTGGTGGGGCCGGCCCGAGGAGGTCGAGCCCGGCCAGCGCTTCTGGTGCGTCGGCGGCATTGACGGCGTCATCAACTACATGCGCAATATGCCCGAATGGACGGTGACGGTCTGCCTGTTCGAGGTCAACGAGGAACGTTCCGCCCGTCCGATCGCCAGCGTCGTCAACGCGCCGGCGCTCGGCCTGACCTATATGGCCGCCAGGGATCACGGCGCCATCCGCGTGCGCAAAACCGGTTTGGGGGACAAGCACGAGAACATCATGCCCTCGATGACCGCGCACCTCGACGGTTCGGTCGTCTCCTACGGCATGTCCTACCGCCCGGAGGAATCGAAGCACGCGCTTGAGATCGTCGGCCAGATCGCTGGATTGCCCGCCGACATCAAACGCGTCGGTCCCGCCTCTCTCGACCTGTGCAAGGTCGCCGACGGCACCTACGACGCCTATTTCGAGCCGCATCTGCATTCGTGGGATGTGCCCGCCGTGTCCGCGGGAGGCCTGGTCATCCGCGAGGCGCAGGGATATCTGCGCCGCTGGGATGGCGACCATATCCACTGGCGTCGTGACAACGACGTCGTGGCCACCAATGGCCTGATCAACGACGACTTGATTCCGTATCTCAAGAGCTATTGGAGGGATTGATATGCCCCAGGAACAGCAGCATGCGCAGGCCGGGGAGGCCCAGTCGATCGACCAGCAGGCACAGGCGGGCGTCGATATCTCGGCCGGCGCCGCCGAACAGGCGCTGGATCAGATCGACGCGCTCGACGCGGTGCTTGACGACATCGAATCGACGTTGGAGACCAACGCCGAGGAATACGTCTCCAGCTTCGTGCAGAAGGGCGGCCAGTGATGCCGCAGCTGCGTGACAGCGGCATCCGAGCGGCATCGAGCCACGAACCCGTCCCATCCGCCGAGTTGGACGGGTTCGCCCGTATCTTCGGCGTGGAGACCGAATACGGCGTGTCCGTCACCGGCGCGGACAAGCCGGTGGAAGCCGGGCAGGTCGCCATGGCCATGTTCCGGCCCGTCGTCTCCCGCTCCCGTTCCACCAATACCTATCTGAAGAACGGGTCGCGCCTGTATCTCGACGTCGGCTCGCACCCCGAATACGCCACTGCCGAGGCGCGCGATCCGATGGATGCGTTGGCGCAGGATCTGGCGGGGGAGAGAACGATGGCAGGCCTCGCCCTCGCCGCGCAGGAGCAGTTGCGCGCCAGCCACGGTGAACGTGCCACGATCCATGTGTTCAAGAACAACGTGGACTCCGCCGGCCATGCCTTCGGCTGCCATGAGAACTATCTGGTGCGCCGTTTCGTGCCATTGCCCGTCATCGAGGCGCAGCTGCTGCCCTTCCTCATCACCCGGCAATCGTTCACCGGGGCGGGACGTCTCACGCCCGAGGGATTGCAGATCACGCAGCGCGCCGATTTCCTCGACGAGGCGGTGTCCTCGGCCACCACGCGGGCGCGCCCGATGGTCAACACCCGCGACGAACCGCATGCCGACCCCGAGGCCTTCCGCCGCCTGCATGTCATCATCGGAGACTCGAACCGTTCCCAGTGGGCCACCTGGATGAAGCTCGCCACCACGCATCTGGTGCTGTGCGTCATCGAGGATGCGATGCGCCGCGGCGTGCCCTCCGGTTTCGAGGAATGCGCGCTGGCCGATCCGGCGGGCGCGAACCGCACGGTCAGCCGCTTCCTCGACGCGCCCGACGCCCCGCTGGCCTTGGTCAATGGAGAAAACATCACCGCCCTTGCCATGCAGCGGCGATATCTGCGCGTGGTCGAGGATTTCGTGCGCCGGCAGGCGCAGAGCATGGCCGCCAGTGCGCCGGATATGGCGCTGGAGGAATGGACGAGCGCTTTGGACGCCTTGGAACAGGGCGATTTCGACTCACTTGCCGACCGTGTGGATTGGGCCGTCAAACGCCGTCTGTTCGCCGCGCTCAAGGCGCGCAGGCCCGATATCGGCTTCGCGCAGCTGGAACGCATCGAACTGGACTATCACGACGTGGCCAATGGCACGGCCTATCTGTCGCTGCTGAGGCGTGGGCAGATGCGGGACTTGGCGTCGGCGCAGGCCGTCGCCACGGCGATGAACGAACCCCCGGCCGACACCCGCGCGGCATTGCGCGGTGCCTTCGTCGACGCGGCGCTGAAGGCCGGCGCCCAGTTCTCCTGCGATTGGACGACGCTGAAGCTCACGTCCCCCGTGCGCTGCGAGACGACGCTGCTCGATCCCTTCGCCGCCGAACCCACCCCGGAGTATCGGCGTTTGATGGACTCGCTCTGAGGGCTTACGCAGGCGGTCTTATATAGCAAAAGCCCCGAACCTCCATGGTCCGGGGCTTTGACGTTCCTTTAGCGGAACAACGCGATCACTGGGCGACGGCCTTCTTGAGCAGGGAGCCGGCGGAGATGCGCACGCCGTAGGTGGCGGGGATCTCGATGGTCTCGCCGGTGCGCGGGTTGCGGCCGGTGCGGGCGGCGCGCTTGACGCGCTCGGCGGAGAACAGACCGGTGAGCTTCAGGCCTTCGCCGGACTGCATGGCCTCGACGAACACGTCCTGGAAGGCGTTGACGGCGGCCTCGGCCTGGGCCTTGGTCAGGTTGGACTTCTGGGCGATCTTCGAGACGAGATCAGACTTGTTGTATGCCATAAAGCATCCTTCTTTGTGCTCGGGGGAAAGCCAACTTCACTGCCTTTCCCTGTGTCATCACCGATAATAGCGCAGATTGCCGCCAATCCTTGCATTACGAGGGCCTGGGGCGTATGTTCCTTCCCCAAAAAGGCACACAAATCAGACCAGTCCCCGCCGGTCCATCCAGCGCATCGCCAGCGCGCCCATCGGAATGCGCAGCCAATAGAAGACCACGCGGAACAGCAGCGTCGCCGACAGCGCGACCGCCTGGGGCACGCCCACGGCGGCGAAGGCGAAGGTGACGGCCGCCTCCACGCCGCCCAGGCCGCCCGGGGTGGGCACGGCCGAGCCGAGCGCGTAGGCGAGCATGAAGATGAACATCGTCTCGATCACATTCGTGCGGTAGCCGAAGGCCAGCAGCGCCACCCAGAATCCCAGCGCCGTGGACGCGTTGAGCAGCAGCATGCCCGCCACGCTGGCCATGAGCTGACGCGGCTGGCCGAGCACATCGACGAGCTGGCGCACATAGGCGGCCAGCACCGGCAGGAAGCGGGCGGTGACCAGCCGGCGCAGCGGCGGGATGAGCATCGCCAGCGCGCATATCAGCGCCACGACGGCGATGACGGTGATCATCGTATTCGCCGGAATCATGTCGGAGACGGTCGATTGTCCGGTGAACAGGCCGACGATCAGCAGCATCGCGACGGTGCCGCCGTAATACACGGCCAGCACGGCGCTCATGATGGCCGTGGCCTTCGTGCCCCGGTATCCGGCATGGCGCAGATATTGCAGGTTGACGAAGGCGGGGCCGACGCCGGCGGGCATCGAGACGACCGCGAAACCGGCGGCCACCTGCGACATGAACAGGGGGAGGACCTGCCTGCGGTCGCGGTCCATGAACGCTCCCAGCTCGATGGACGAGCCGATCCAGGCGAGCACGCCGAAGGCAAGGCACACCAACGCCCACGCCGGGTTGGCGTTGCGCACCGCGGCGATGACCTCGTCGGGTTTGAGCTGCGTGAACACCACGACAACGGCGACGACCAGCAGCGCCACGCCAAGGAAGGAACGCAGGCTGAACCGCGAAAGCGTCACCGGTTCAAGGTTCTCGGCCAGTTCCTCGGGCACCAAGGCCTTGAGCTCGTCACGCAGGGTCTGCGGCAGATGCCGGTCCCAGGACGGCAGCGCGCGTGTGGCTGCGGGCACCGCGGCCTTCTGCACGAAGGGCGCGAGGGCCGCCAGCATATCGTCGTTCCAGACGACGCGGGCGTTGGCGATCGCGCGCTCCGGGCCCAGCAGCGCGGACAGCAGCACCAGCAGCTGCACCTGATCCAGCGCCACATTGGCGCCGGAACTGGAATCGTCTCCGTTCTGCCAGCCTGCGATCACCGGCGTGCCATCCTCAAGACGGGCCAGAGTGTCCGGTCCGATGCGCCGATGCGTGTATCCCCGGCGGTTGGCCACCGACAGATAGCGCAGCAGCGCCTTGGCGTCCGAATCCGACATGGTGTTGAGATTCATCGGCTGCATGATGTCGGTGCCGCGCAGCACCAGTATCGAGGATTCGCCGGTGTCGGCGATGCCATAGGGATTGGGGACGGGCAGACCCGCGTTCCGCAGCCCCAGGATCATCGAGAGATGATGCTGCGTGGCCTCGCGCGTGGAACGGTCGCGGCGCATGGACACGCCCGTGAACCGCACCCATTGCCAGAGCTGCTTCAGATAGCCGGCGGCGCGCACCTGGCTGTCGAGCACGGAGACGATGTAATGCCGTCCGGCGGTGTCGGTCGCGTCATAGATGCGCGATCCCTCGACCAGATCGTCGTCGGGCGCCGCTCCCAGCGCGCCTTCGTCCAATCCTTCATCCCGGCGGCGCTCCAGCGAGGCCAGGTTCAGGCCGATGCCCGCCAACGCGTCGGCCACCTGTTCGCCCCACGCGCCCTTGTTCTCGGTGCCCGCGGCGAAACGCACCAGCATGCCCACGAAGCGTCCGGCCGCGAAGGCGACGAGCACGCCGGCCACCGAATGCCAGGACAGCACGATGAGCAGCACGGCCACCGTATAGAGGATGTTCCATCCCCATTTGACCGTCGAACGGATGCGCCGGGGACCTGCCGCGGTGAGGAACGCGGCGATGCCCGCGTAGAAGTCGGGCAGCAGCGTGGGACCGGGATTGGTCGTGGGGGAGACCAGCGAGGCGATCACCGGCGTCAGTCCGGTGCCGCTGATCGCCAACGACAGCAGCCATGCGCCGAGGTATCCGCCGAACATCGCCACGATGGCTACGACGGTCTGCGTCCATTGTCGATTGACGAGCAAATGGACGAGCACCGAGACAACGACGGCCACGGTGGCCAGTTGCAGCATCAGCGAGGCCGGCAGATCGGCCAGCCAGGGGACCGCGTTGCCGGCGTTCTTCACGTCGATCTCGACACCGGAGACGATGCCGCGCAGATAGGTGGCGGAGAAGATGACCACCACGGCCAGCAGCACCGAGGCGAGCGCATGCAGCAGATCGCCGAAGTCATGCGTGCGGTGCGGCGCGGTGTCGTCGATGCGGGGGAGCTGGTCCGGGGTTTCGGAGGCCGGGGTTTCGGAGGCCGGGGATGGCGTGGGATTGCCTGTGCCGCCGGAAGGCGCCGGGGATGACGGATGCGAGGCGGCCGGCATAGCGGACGCCGCCGCGGGGCCGGACTGCGGCTCCGCGGCGGCGGAAGTGATGACGGTGGTGTCGTCGGTCATGGGTGATTGCGCGGCTGGGCGTGCCCTCAGCGCAGATAGTCGACGAGCTTGGAGGCCACGCCGGTGTAGGTCGCCGGCGTCAGGGCCTTGAGGCGAGCCGCCGTGTCCTGGTCGAAGGACTGCTGGTCGATGAACTCCTCAACCTGCGCGCGGTCGATCGTGTGGCCGCGCATCAGTTCCTTGACTTTCTCATAGGGCTTGTCCATGCCGGGCAGACCCTTGAGCTCGCAGGCGCGCATGGCGGTCTGGATCGGCTCGCCAAGCACCTCCCAGTTCTCGTCGAGCTCGCGTGCCATCACCGTCTCGTTGGGGTGGATGGAGTCGAGTCCGCCCTTCAAGTTGCTCAGGGCCAGCAGCGAGTAGCCCAGCGCGGAGCCGATGTTGCGCTGCGTGGTCGAATCGGTCAGATCGCGCTGCCAACGGCTTTCGACCAGCGTGGCCGACAGGGTGTCGAGCAGCGAGCAGGAGATCTCGAAGTTCGCCTCGGCGTTCTCGAAGCGGATCGGGTTGACCTTGTGCGGCATCGTCGACGAGCCGGTCGCGCCCTTGACCGGCACCTGCGCGAACACGCCGCGGGAGATGTACATCCACACATCCACGCACAGGTTATGCATGATGCGGTTGGCGTGGGAGACGGCCGAATACAGCTCGGCCTGCCAGTCATGACTTTCGATCTGCGTGGTCAGCGGATTCCAGGTCAGCCCCATGCGGTTGGCCACGAACTCGCGGGAGACGGCCACCCAATCCACGTCGGGGCAGGCGGCCAGATGCGCACCGAAGGTGCCGGTCGCGCCATTGATCTTGCCGAGGTATTCCTGGGTCTCGATGTGCTTGAGCTGGCGGCCCAGACGATAGGCGTAGACCGCCAGCTCCTTGCCGAGTGTCGTCGGCGTGGCCGGCTGGCCGTGCGTCAGCGACAGCATCGGCAGGTCGCGGTGCTCCTCGGCCTTGGCGGCCAGATGGTCGATGATGCCCTTGAACGCGGGCGTCCACACCTGCTCCATCGCGTTCTTCGCGCAGCGGGCGATCGACAGGTTGTTGATGTCCTCGGAGGTGCAGGCGAAGTGCACGAGGGTCTTCAACGCGTCGTTGATATGCGGCATCATGGCGGGGTCGGCCTTGGCGAACTGGTCGTCGATGTAATACTCCACGGCCTTCACATCGTGGTGGGTCACGGCCTCGTGCGCGGCATGCGCGGCGATGCCCTCCGCGCCGAAGTCCTCCGGGATTGCGCGGAGAAACGCGATCTCCTCGTCGGTGAACGGCTCGACGCCCTCGACGACCGGCTTGTTGCCGTTGCCTTCGAAGCCGTTGGCCAGCAGGATCATCCACTCGACCTCGACGCGCATGCGCTCGCGATTGAGCGCGGGCTCGCTCAGGTATTCCACGAGCGGTGCGGTGGCCTTGTGATAGCGGCCGTCAAGCGGGGTCAATGCGATTGCGGGGGAAATTTCGGTGAGCTTCATATCCCCAAGGGTACTTCCACCCCACGAATGGCGAACAGTTGGCGGTTTGGGGGGCAGAGTTGGTAGGTTACCAAGGGAATGCCCGCCGCGGATGGCGGGGAAGCGGCGGTGTTCCGGGGTCCGTGGTTCGCCGGTGCGTGGCTTGTCCGCCAACTGTTGGGCAAAACCGCCAACTGTTCGTCAACGAGGCTGGAGAAAGAGGGGAAGCCATGCCAGGGGCTCGGATTTTGGTCGTGGAGGATGACGCGGATATCAACGAGGTCGTTGGCGAGCGTCTGCGCCGCGATGGGCATGAGATTTCCTCCGCGTGCAACGGTGCCGAGGCGCTGATGGCCGTCGGCGCCGATCGCTTCGATCTGATCGTCACCGACCTCATGTTGCCCGGTGCCACGGGCGAGAGCCTCGTCGAGACCTTGCGCTCATCCGGCGCGACGATGCCGATCATCGTGATATCGGCCAAGGAGGCGCTTGCCGACCGCGTGGGGCTGCTCCGTCTCGGCGCGGACGACTATCTGGTCAAGCCCTTCGACTTGGACGAACTGGCCGCCCGCGTCAATGCCCAGTTGCGGGGGCGTGGTTTTTCGTCGGCTGCCGGCCGGAGCCATCGCGAATCGTCCGAGGATGGTTGGTCTGTCGCCGCGCCTGCGCTGGTTCTCGGCCGTTGGCGGCTCGATCCGTCCGCTCGCTCCTTCGCCATCGACGGCCAGCCGATCACCCTGACCAACCTGGAGTTCAACATCCTCGAATTGCTGATGGCCCACCCCGACCGCGTGTTCACCAAGGCGCAGCTCTATGAGGCCTGTTGGGGCGAATCCTGGATGGGCGACGACAACACGGTCACCGCTCATGTCTCCAAGGTGCGGGCCAAGCTCAAGCCCTCCGGCACCGACTCCTATCTGCGCACCGTCTGGGGCCTCGGTTGGAAAGCGAGCGCAACGAAATAAGAAATCCGTAAGAAACGGGCAAGGGATGCGCAGGAACCGGTCCATACGCTGGGTCGTGACACTGGGAACGACTCGCAAGGAGAAGAATGATGGATGTGGTGACCGCCCGTGCGCTGACCAAGCGATACGCGGGCAAGGTGGCCATCGACCATGCCGACATGCATGTGCCGGCCGGCGCGATCTATGGCTTCGTCGGGCGCAACGGCGCCGGCAAGTCCACGATGATGAAGATGGTCGCCGGGCTTGTTTCGCCCGATGGCGGTGAGCTGGCGGTGTTCGGCGGCAACCGGACGCATCGAATCGGCGTGCTTATCGAAGCGCCCGGACTGCTGCCCAACCTGAGCGCCTTCGACACGCTGATGACGCTGGCGCTTGCCCAAGGCCTGCCCGACCCGAAGGCCGAGTGCCGGAACCTTCTGGTTCAGGTGGGGTTGGACGGGGTCGGCGGGCGGGCGACCAAAGGCTTCTCCCTGGGCATGAAGCAGCGGCTCGGACTGGCGATGGCATTGCTCGGCGGGCCTGACCTGCTGCTGCTCGACGAGCCGCTCAACGGACTCGACCCGGAGGGTGCGCGCGAAATCCGCAACCTGCTGGTCGAACTCAACCGCACGCGCGGCATCACCATCGTCATCAGCTCGCATGTGCTTGACCAATTGGAACGCATGTGCACGCATTACGGCGTCATCGTCTCCGGGCGCATCGTGCGAGAGATAACCGCCGAACAGGTCGAGGCCGAATGTCGTCAAAGCCTGACATTGCGTACCACCGACACCGCCAGGACCTTGGCGATTCTCGAGGAACGACTCGGCGGGTCGGTCCGGTTCGCCGCCGAACCGGACGGATCGCTCATCGTCTCCGGCGGTTTCGAGACCGCCGAGATCGCGCGCATCCTGCACGAAACCAACCAGGAGGTGCTGGAGATGAGCGTCAACCATAGGGATAGGGAGGAGTATTTCCTCGGGGCCATGGAAGGGGAACGATGATGGGCATACTGGGATTGCTGCGGTCGGATGTGCGTCGGCTGATGCATGGACGCAAGCTGTGGGTGATGCATGCGCTGATGCTGGCATGTGCCGCGTTCGTGCTGTTCGCCGCCTGGCTGGAGGCGAACGGGGGCGAGATGCAGGTCGATAGCTATGTCGGCGAATCGAGCATCAGTCCCAACGTGACCTACGCGACCCACGGCGACATGTTCGCCCGCTTGGGGTTCTCCGGCGTCTGGATGAGCATGACGACGGTGCTGGCCGTGCTGATTGTCATCGAGGACTTTGACACTGGTTTCGCCAAGAATCTCTTCGCCGGCTGTTCCGGACGGGGCGGACGAATCGGATACGTTGTTGAGAAACTGATGCTGCTGGCTCTGCTCACCGTGTGGTTCGTCATTGTGCCGCTGTCGGTTCTCGGAATCGGCGCGCCCCTCGTCGGTGTGACCGTCACCGGGCACGACGACTGGGGATTGACCCTCGGATACGTCGCGCTCATGACGCTGGGAATCTACGCGCTGGCCGTGATCGCCGCGGCCGTCACCTGGGTGTGCCGCAACAAGGCCGCCTCGGTCGTCGTCGCCCTGCTCATGATGACGGGTACGTTCAGCTCCCTGCTGCTGATGGTCAACGGGCAGTTCGCCAGCAAGGTGTCGTTCATCCGGGAACTGTCCCAATCCACGGCCTACTACTCGTTGATGGCGATCGATTCCCCGTCCGCGCTGATGCGGATTCCCGACCTGAACGAGACGGCCGGCGGCACGGTGAACGCGCTTGTTCCCACATGGGGCTGGCCGTTGTGGGCCTTCGCGCTGGTGCACTTCGTCGTGTGGATCGTCGTGGGCGGGGCGGTGTCACTGGTCGCCGTGCGCAAGCGGGATATCCGCTGATGCTTCGCCCCGATGCCGCGCGTTCCGTTGGTCGAGCGTGTGGCATCGGACGTGGCATGTCGGCTGTCGCATTGCCTTGCGGGGTCGAAGGATAGGATGAACGGCGTGGGATGGATATGGATCGGGCTATTGGCCGGTATGGTGCTGGGCTCTGGCGCGGCGTGGACATGGGGCGCCCGCGAGATGCGGCGCATGGCGCGATTCCTCGACGAACGCCCGGCCGGTTCCAACGCGAGGCTGACCGTCGGATTGCCCGGCCGGGCGCCGCGTGAACTGGCTTGTGCCGTCAACCGGCAGCTGGATGCCATACAGACCGAGCATATCCTCATGGGCGAGGAACGCGCCGCCTTTCAACGCGATATGTCCGCGCTCGCCCATGATGTGCGCACGCCGTTGATGGGTGCGCAAGGCCATGTCCAGTTGGCTCTCGCCTCATCACGGTTTGACGGGGAATCCTCGGAACGGGACCAGACTGCGCATCATCATCTTCTGGCTGCGATGAGTCGGCTCAAGGACATGCGGGGCCTCCTGGACCAGTTGTTCTCCTATGCGAAGGCCAAGGATCCGGACCGCGTGCCCAGCCTTGGCATGGTATCCATGCATCCGTTGCTCGTCGACATTCTGGTCGGTCACTACGCAGAGTTCGAGGAGCGTGGCTGGGAGCCGTCCGTGCAATTCGAGGATAAGCGCGTCGGGGCATTGGCTGACCGCGAGGCATTGGCGCGCATCCTCGACAACCTCATCGTCAATGCACTGCGCCACGGCACCGGGCCGTTGCATATCATGCAACGCAACATCGCGGCATCGGATGCATCCACGTCCGGGCATAGGCGGGGCACCGGCGGCAGCGACGACGGTTCGACGGTCCCGGCCGGTCATGGTCGGTTGGACTTTTCCAATGCCATCGACCCATCCGAAGCCATGAACCTCGATGTGAGCCGGCTGTTCGAGCGTTTCTATCAAGCCGACGACGCACGCGGCTCACGCGGTTCGGGACTGGGCCTTGCCACGGCCCGTGCGCTCGCCGAGTCGATGGGCATGAAGCTCCTCGCCCATCTGGATGGTTCCGACGCGGCCCCGGCGTTGGCCATCACCCTGTTGTGGTGAGCCGCGGCGCCGGTGGCCAAGCATCGCGCCGTAGCGAGCCATTCGCGCCGCAACGCCGCGGTTCATTCGGCTGCGGGTGAAGCCGCTTTCCGCGCATCCTCCGTCAGCGCCCGTGCCAAGGCCTGCCGCACATAGGAACTGGTGTCCATGCCATGCGACTTCGCCATCTCCTTCACCCGCTTCCAAAGCTGGTCGGTCATGCGTATCGCCCGCGGTTTCATCGGTTCAGGCAGCGGCCATTCGCCCGCTTTCGCCCGTTGCCATACTCGTCCTCGTAGCGGAATGATGGTGGTATTCGGGAATCCCTGCTCGATTTCCTCGACCCAGCTGTCGATCATCTCCTCGGTGATGATGGTTCCATCTTCCGCGATATATTCAGCCATTGTTCCATCCCCTCCGCAATTGTCGGCGGAACGTCTTCGTTGCATAGTTCGCATGGAACACCAACGTCTGTCCGTTCCGCAGGTGTGCGTACAGCAGCTCGATTTGCCTCAGCTGCGCGTCGAATCCGATGGTCGCCCATCTCAGGGGATCGCTGTTGCGGTCCGTCCACCGGACGATGGCTTTGTGCCTACCGGTGGCATAGGCATGGCATATCTGCTCGTCCGTGAGACCGTGCTTACGCGCATGCGGGTGAATCACCAGATCCTTATCCGTAGTATAACGCGATGTATAACGCTCCGTATTACGCATGTTATGGGCCATCATCGGGATTGACCTGCCTCGCCTGATTGGGGCTTGTTCGGGGAAGACTGCTTTGACATGCGTCCCTCGTAGTATTTGGTCTCCACGAGTTCGCCGCCGACGACCTTCTGGAAATGGCGCTCGTGGGTGATGGTTTCGCGCGAGCCGAGGTCCGAGGCGTGTTGGTAGGCGGCCTGATGGTAGCGCAGGTAATGGCTGCTTTCCTTGGGTTTCCCGGCACCGGCCACCGGCGCTGCTTCGAAGGGCTTGGCCGAGGCGTCGATGCCGGCGGCGCCGATGCCCGCCACACCGGCACCTGCCATCGCCGCCGCGCCGCTTGAAGCCGCTTCGCCCGTGCCTGGCGTCGGCGCGCTGGTGCCCCGCACCGTCAGCCAGTTGGGGGTCGCCGGATTCGGCGCGCCATCGGTCGCAGCCACAAGCTCGTCGTCGACCTCGATGCTGGTCACCCAGGTCTTCGACGGGATCGGATGGTTCGCCACCGGAGACCCCGCCGTCACCACATGTTGGATGTCATAGTCGGCGGCCCAATCCGAGGCGATGGTCGCGGCCACGATGCCGCCCTGCGAATGCCCGATCAACGCCACCGGATCGTCGGAACGTATGCCGGCGTCGCGCATCGCTTGGACCACGAGCCGCGCGCTGTCCGCCCGCCGCCGTATCTCGGCCTTGTCACTCATCAGTTCGATGTTCTGCGGCCATCCGAAGGGAGAATCGGGATTGCCGTCGGTGCCGGGGATCGTGACCAGCCATGAATGCGAGCCATCCTCGCGCCGGTATTTCTGAATGGATATCGTTCCGTAAGCCAGTCCGGAATCGAGATCGCTGACGCCATAGCTGACGTCGGACAACCGCTGCAGCCCCGCCAAGGCTTCCGACACGCTGCCGGCGCGACTCGTCACCGGCACGCGTGGCCGCACCTCGCGCACCAGCAGCGCGTCGCCCTGCAGTCGCTTGGCCCGCGCGGCCATCATGGGTGCGAGCATGGAGGCGGCATGGTTCGACTCGTCGGTCCGGCTGATGCCGCTCAGAGGACCTGCGCGCAGCGAAAGGGCCGACGCAATCGCGGCAAGCGATCCCTCCTGCACGTCCTTGGTCGCCTCCGCCAGCCACCACTTGTTGAATCGTCCCTCGCGGAAAAGCCCTTCCAACGCACCGCCGGCCAGCCGTCCGACCAACGAGAAAAGCGCGGCGAACGGCGAAAGGGCCCCGAGCAGTTGGAGCGATTCGTTCGTGACACGGCTGGCCTGTTCCTCGGCGTGGTCGTAGAGCTCATGCGCGCGGGCCAGCAATTCGGCCATGGTCTCCATCTGAACGGCCAGCTCGCGGCATATGGCCGCGTGCTCGTCTGCCTGCGAGACCAGCAGATCGAAGGGCACCGTCACATGCGGGCCTGCGGTGGCGCCGAGGGCCGCGGCGGCCGCATCATATTCGGCGCAGGTGGAGGGGGAGATGCGCAGCCGGTCGATGTCGAACGTCGCTTGGCTCCATTGCAAGGCGATGCGTTCCAAAGCCGCGCTCTGGTCATCGAGCGCCCGTGCGGTCGCCTGGTATTCCTCCTCGGTGGCCGTCGAGAACCGGTGGCCTCCGCTCACCTTCGCCGAAACCTGCCAGTTCATGCCGCCTCCATCCGGCTCAGGCGCTGCATGGCGATTATGCGGTCGGAGAGTGCGATCGCGCGCCGCATCGATTCGTCAAGCCGGGAACGGAAGAGTTCGGAGGCCTTGCCTTCCCAATCGATGCTCTTGGCGCGCAGGATGGCCGTTTGCAGATTCTCGAGGGCGACGTCGCTGTCAGCCCTCGTCGAGGCTATGAGCGCGCGGACTTGGCGTGCGTTTGCGCGGCATGGGCATTGGGCTGCCTGAAACGCGCTGGCCGGGCCGTTGCCGCGCAATCCGGTCAGTGGGTTGAAACCGTTCTCCATAAACCCATGGAAACGGGGATATGAAGCGACTGTCCAGCCGAATCGGGCATTGTGGTCGGAGGGTGGGTTATCCACATAATGTCAGGACCATTGCCACAAATTCGACGGGCACCGGAGAATGACGGAGCGTGAGTGGCGAGGATGCCATCGAGCGGAATGAGGCATCGGAATCACCGCTTTTGCGAGCGGTGACTCCCCGTCACCACGGCTTTGTCGTGTCGCTGCTGGTTTTGCCCTTGGTGCCTGTGCCCTTGCCGGAGCCGGCCTTGGACGCCGTGTCCGACTTGTTCTGCGCATCGGTGGACTGTTGGTTGGATTTGAGCAGTTCCTCAACCTTGGCGCGTTGTTCGGCGGTCAAGCCGCCGCCCTGCTTGGCCGATTCCTTGCCGGCATCCGCCTGCTGGTCCTTGTCCGCGGCCTTGTCTCGTTCGGCGATGCGTTGTTCGGTGCGTTCGGTCAGCGTGCGTGACACCTCGGCGTTGACGTCGATGGCCTGCCTGATACGCGGCAACAGCACGGGGGAGAGCGCTCCTGCGTCGGCGAACTGGGCATCGGTTTGCTGCTGGCGCACCTTGAGCTCATCGAGATCGACGGTCGGCTCGTCGGCCGTCTTGATATTGGCCTCAAGACTTGTCGTCGCCTGGTTGAAGGTGCCCACGGCCGCAAGATTCACGCCGGCCATCCCCGAGCCAAGCAATGCGAACGCCGCGATCACGCCCAGAGCCACGCGTGCGCCCAACGGCGCGCGGGCCTTGCGGCGCACCGGGATCCCCGATGGGGTCTGAGGAGCGGGAGAGGTCCTTCGAACGCTGGAATCATTGCTCATAGCAGCCTCCTCGAAGCAGCGAACCAAGCGCCCGCCTCGAAGGCGAGCAGCACGGCCGCGGCGATGGCCAGCGGCCAGACCACCGGCTGGGTGCGCGTGCGTTCCTTGGCGCTTTCGCCCACGCGCCAGCGGTCGGAGGCCGCGTCGGAACGCGCGCCGGCGAGCGTCGTGTTCGCGCCGAGCGCAAGCGCGGCGCCGCCCATCTCGTCGGCCAATTCCTTGATATTGTCCATATCCATTTTGGAGACGCCGGGCTGTCCGGTGTCGGGATCGGTCACCCATTCGTCGGACGAGCCCTCGCCGTCGGCACCGTCGGTCCCGTCGGGCCCATCGGACGCAACGCCGCCGCGGATCACCGGTATGTTCCCGCCCTGCTCGGAGCCGACACCCACCGCATAGGCATCGTCCAGATACCGGCGCAGCGAGGAGAAGGAACGGCGGGAGCGCTGCGAGGTTTCATCGCCGTCGGTGATCACATAGAGCACGATCGCATCGTCGGGATGCTGCTCGCGCAGATCCTTGAGCGTGAGCAGCAGTTGGTCGAGCGGCGCGTCGAGACTGGAGCCGGCCGAAACGTCGGTCGCCTCCGGGGCAAGCGTGGCGGCCCAGTTGCCGATGGCGCGCGTATCTGGGGTCAACGGTACGTCGAGTGTGCCGGAAGCACCGAAGCGCAGCGCCGCGAAACTCGAATCGGGATAGAGCGAGGTCAGCTCGTCCACGGCGCGACGGGTCGCGTCCAATCGGGTCATGGTCTCGCCGGACCCATAGGCCGCATCCGAAACGGCCATGGATCCGGTGACATCGACGGCCACCACCACATCGGTGGCGTTCACGGCGCGCGAATTGGTCGCGGCGGTGACGGATGGGGTGAGCGCCATCAACGCCACCAGCAGACAGAGCATCGTGCGGCGAACGCAGGCGGCCACGGTCTCGTCGGTATCCGGGGCGCCGCCGCCAGTGGAACCGCGCCGCCGGCGCACGAATAGCACGACTTCGACGACGGCCATAACGGCCATGATCGCGGCGATCGCGCCGCCGGCGGCCCATCCGAGGGCGGGGGAGAGCATCAGGTTCATCGGCGCAGCCTCCATGTCAGGACCAGCCAGAAGACCATGAGCACGGTCAACGCCAGCGTCCACCATCCCGGCGCGTCCGTCATTGCGGCCCGCGTGTTCTCATGGTTCTCGGCATCACGGCGTTGTTCGATCCGCCGCACCAACTCGTCGACCGAGGCGCCGCCGGCGCGCGAAAGGAACACGCCGCCATGGGATTCGATGGTCTTGCGCATGTCGACGGTGGCGTTGTCGCCTTCGCTGGAACGGGGGCCGGAATAGAGTCCGTCGACCGTGATGCCGGCGCCGGAGGTCAGTTCCAGCGCTTCGGAGAGCGAATACGTGGGAGTGCCGGAGACGACGTTGTCAGTGGCGAGCACGATGGATGCGGCGCGTTGGCGCGACTTGGCGTCCGCCGAATCGGAGCCGTAGGCGAAACCGGGCAGCATGGCCGCGCAGCTGACCGTGCCGTCGCCGATCAGCGAGGTCGCGTCCTTGCGGTTCTGCGTGCCCTCCAGCCAGTCGGAGATGCGCTGGTAATCGGCGTCGCTCATCTGGTCGATGTCGTCCTGCGATTCGACGCCGCGCAGCGCCTTGCTGGCGGCCTTGAGCTGCTCGGTGACCAAGTCATAGTCGTCGGTCAGTGGGAAGACGGTGCGCGAAGTGGAATTGAAGATGCTCATGCCGATGCGTTCGCCCTTGAAACTGTCCACCAGATCGAGATAGGTGTCGATGACCTGGCGGTCGTAGGGCAGGGTCGAGCCGGACACATCGAGGCACAGCACGATGTCGCGGCTGCTGGCGCGCTCCTGCCCGCGGTCGACGGCCGCGGGGCGCGCGACCAGCACAATCGCCAACGCCAGCGCGGCGACCAGCGCGATGGCCGCCAGACGGCCGAGCAGCCGCCATTGGCGGAACAGGCGGGAGGCATGCTCGGTGTTGAGATCGTCGTCCAGCGAGAAGACGCGAGGGCCGGCGTCATCACGCCTGCGCAACAGAAACGCGGCCATTGCGGTGGCGGCAATGCCCAGCGCGGCGAGCGCGCCCGCGAGCAGGGCCCAGGGCCAGTGGAAACTCATATCAACGCCACCTCTCCACCAGCATGGCCACCCATCCGGCGGCCTCCTCGACGCTGGTATCGCGCGCCTGTGCGTTCGCCGCGGCATCGGCGAACTCAGGAGGATACAGGGCCTCGATCGTCTGCCGCAGCATATCCAGACCATGCCGGTTGCCGGGATGGCGCGGAACCCTCGCGATGTCGGTGAGCGTGCTCGAGCGCAGGTCGTCGGACGAGGCGGCCGAGGCATAGTCGCGGGCGACGGCGGCGAGTTCGGTGAAGGCGTCCTCGCGTTCCAAATCGCCCGCGGCATGCCGGCGGACGATATCCTCGATGCGCGCGTGCCATGCGGATTTGCCGGAGACCTCGCTATGCGTGCCCGGTCGGCTCACTCGCTTGGCGCGGCGCGCCGGACGAGACAGGACGATGGACAGCGCCGTCAGAACCAGCGCCAGCAAGAGGCATATGACGATTGCGGCGACAAGGGGAGCGGTCAGATCGAGCTGTGCCACAGGCAGCAAGTCTTGCTCGGCCAATGCGGTCAGGGGAGAACGCTGGGAAAGGGGCATGTCACGACCTTCCCATTCTAGGCGTGAACGAAGTGCCCGCCACGGCCCGGGAGACCATGCGCACGAAGGCGGCGAACATCCCCTCGCTGGAATCGGCTCGAATCATGCGCGAGCCGATGTTCGTCAGCTCGCGTTCCAGCGCCGCAGCCGTATATCCGCGGTGCGTCGCGACTTCCTGGGCCGCCCGTGGCGAACGCAGGAACGCGGGCACACGCCGCCGGCTCAGGCCATCGAACGCGGCCGGAGCCGCGCCGGACGGCGACAGCGGATTGAGCAGACCGACGTCGATCAGCACCAGCGGATGCGTGCGCGCGATGCGGCGCAAGGTCGCCATATGCCGCTCGGACAGGGCCATCTCGTCGGTGGCCAGCACGATCAGCGAGCCATGCTCCTTGATGCGGCGGGCATAATCGAGCAGCGCGTCGATATTGCGCGCATGCTCCCAATTGCGTTCCAACGCCTTGTCGAGCGTGCGCTCGAACTGGGCGAAGCCGCCGTTGAACGGCACACGCGTGATGCTGCCCGCGTCGCCGAACACCAGCGACACATCGTCGGCACGGCGCAGCGACAGGGCGGCGAACATGCGCAGGCCGTTGGCCGCCACCTGCCAGGCCCTCTCCCCGGAGGGACAGACGCCGGTCATCTGCCGGCCGACGTCCAGCAGCAGCCATACGCGCGAGGTGGCGCGGCGCTCGCGGTTGACGACCATCGGACGCCCCTGCCGGGCGCTGGTCCGCCAGTCGATCAGACGCGCCTCGTCGCCGCGCTCATAGGCGCGCACATCCATTGGCTCGTCGCCCCCGCCGCGCCGGGACGAGGCATGCTCGCCCTCGAGCATGCCCAGCGCCTTGCGCACCGTGGGCAGGCTCAGTTGGGTGCCGAGTGCCTCGATCTTTCTGCGGATCGGATCGTCGGCGTGGCTGGAGCGGATCATGGAACGGGAACCGCCTCGACGATTCGATCGACGACCTGATCGGCATCCACGCCGTCGGCCAGCGCCTCGAAGGTGAGCATGATGCGGTGGCGCAGCACCTCGTGGGCGAAGGATTTGAGGTCGTCGGGCACCACATAGTCGCGGCCGGCGAGCAACGCGTTCGCCTGGCCGATGCGCACGAAGGCGATCGAGGCGCGCGGGCTGGCGCCGAGACGCACCAGATTCGACAAGCCGGACACCGGGCGCGAGCCGGCGCCCCGGGAGGTGGCGGCCAGATCGACCGCGTATCGCATGATCGCCTCGGAGACATGCACGCGGCGGGCGGAGGCACGCAGGAACTCCACGTCGGGAATCGACAGCATATCAGTGCCCGCGGCATGCGGGTCGGCCACGTCGGTGCCTCGCCGCGCCAGCAGAGCCAGCATGCGCTGCTCCTCGTCGGCGCTCGGATAGGTCATCACCGCCTTCATCATGAAGCGGTCCATCTGCGCCTCGGGCAGGTTGAACGTGCCCTCCTCCTCGATCGGATTCTCGGTGGCGATGACCATGAACGGGCGGGGCAGCGCGATGCGCTCGCCGCCGATCGTCGTGGCGCCCTCGGCCATCGCCTCGAGCATGGCCGACTGGGTCTTGGCGTTCGAACGGTTGATTTCGTCGAGCAGCACGAAATTCGCGTGGATCGGGCCGATCTGCGTGGTGAAGCGCTGGGAGGCGAAGTCGAAGACCTGCGTGCCCACCAGATCGGAGGGCATGAGGTCGGGGGTGCATTGCACGCGCTTGAAGCTGCCCGAGACGGAGGTCGCCAGCGTCTGCGCGGCCGTGGTCTTGGCCAGGCCAGGCACCGATTCGATGAGGATGTGACCGCCGGCCACCAGGGTCACGATCAGCGCCTCGCGCAGGTTGTCCTGGCCGATCAGCGTGGTGGCGAACCGCGCGCGGATGCGGTCGGCAAGGGCGCGTGCCCGCGTCAGATCGTCCTGGGTCAGCGCGTTCGGCGCGCCGGAAGCGGGGATTGCAGGCGCCTTGGGCATCTGCGGATTGGAGGGAAACAGACTCATGCCCACCACCGTAACAACTTGCGATGACTGGATCGCCCCTCGTTCCGCGGTATGCGGCGTATGTATGGCGGATAAGGGCAGAACGAATGCGCAGCGGAGGGATGGGCCTGGAATCGGAGCGGGATGCACCGCGGGTCCTCGGCGTATCGGAAGCGCTATACCCCCGTCTACGGGTGGTTGGGGTGTGGTATCAATGATGGTATGGATATGGGTAGTTTACGTGTGCTGAGAATGCGCAAGGGGTGCGGCCGCGCTAAAGCGGTCGAGTGATGAGGGGGGCATATGCAGGTGTTCGACGATGAGACGCGGCGATATCTGGAATCCTTGCCCGCGGTGCGCTGGGTGTCGGGATCTCGCATCTACTACGAGGAATGGTTCCGCTGGGAATGTCTGCGTCGATATGAGGAGGGCGACTCACCGACGGAATTGTTCCGCGAGGCGGGCATGAGTCCGGAGCTCATCGGACGCAAACGCATAGAGCGTGCGTTCGATCGGTGGCGCATCGCCGCGGGTGTGCCGAGCGGTGGTTCCGCTGGCCGTCCCCCGCACCGCGCGGTCGACGTGGGGAACGACGACCTTCTGCGTCAGGAATTGTTGTTGCTCGAACGGCTGTCGAATGAGGTGAACCGCCTGGCGCGAGCCGTGGAGGCGTTGCAATCCCAGCCCAAGCGGCCCGGCCTGGACGGGATTGACGATTCGCCCCGGCCCGGTCTGGATCAGGCCGGCAACGACCAATCCACCGGCGTCGCACCCATGGCGGCCAACGCCTGATTGGCGCGGGAGAAGGGCTTCGAGCCGAAGAAGCCGCGCGACGCGGACAGAGGCGAGGGATGCGGGGACTTGATGATCGCCGCATTGATCAGCAGTGGTTCGAGGCTTTGCGCGTTGCGGCCCCACAGGATCGCCACAAGCGGTGCCGGCCGCCCGGTGGCCGGGTCGATGCGGGCGTTGAGTGCTCGGATCGCCGCCTCCGTCACCGGCTCCCAGCCCTTGCCCTGATGGCTGTTGGGCCGGCCCACGCCCACGGTCAGGCATCTGTTGAGCAGCAGCACGCCGCGTTCGGTCCATGGCGTCAGATCGCCGTTGGCCGGCATCGGCACGCCCAGATCATCCACCAGCTCCTTGTATATGTTGATCAGGCTTTTGGGCAGCGGTCGCACCTCCGGCGCCACGCAGAAGCTCAGGCCCACCGGATGCCCTGGCGTCGGATAGGGGTCCTGCCCCACGATCAGCACCTTGATCGAATCGAAGGGGATTGTGAAGGCCCGCAGGATATTGCGGCTGGCCGGCAGATAGGGACGCCCGGCGGCCAGTTCGCCGCGCAGGAAGTCGCCCATCGCATGGATCTGCGGCTCCACGTCCTTTAGCGCATGGGCCCAGCCCGGTTCCACCAGTTCGCTCAGGGGTTTGATCGTCGTCATAGGCACCACAATACAAACGCGTCCAAACGTGCATATCCGGTGCACGCGCCGCGACGGTTCGCCGCGCTTGGTTCCGTGGCGGTACACTCAGGAGAGATCCGACAGCGAAAGGGTGGGCAGATGGCGCGTGGCGACAAGGAGACCTACGGGTCCTATGACAAGGATGTCTTCGACAATCCGCCCGCCGGTCCCGTGGGCGTGCATCGTGGCAAGCGCAGCCTGATGGCGCGCGTTTCGCCGTTCGTCGCGGTCGTCGTGGCCGCGGCGCTGGCCGGCGTGCTCGCATGGGGTTTCGTCTCGGGCGAGTTCTCCAACATCCGCATGCCGTGGGCCGCGCAGGAGACCACGGGCGCGCGGCAATCCGCGGCACAGAAGCCGAAGTCCGATGGCGCTTCGGATGCCAAGGACGACAAGGCGGCCGATGAGGACAAAGCGGGCGAGTCGAAGCCGGCGGAAGACGCCGGGGAAGGCGACGCCCAGCAGAACGAACAGCAGCCCGAGCAGCCGGAGGCGACCGTGAACAAGGCGACCGCCGTGCTCGTCATCAATGGCACCGGATTGCAGGGATACGCGGCCGAATGGCAGGGTGTGCTGGCCAACGCGGGATACACCTCGGCGACGGCGGCGAATCCGACCGGCAGCCTGCCGGCTGCGAGCGTCGTGTGGTATCAGAACGAAACGGACAAGGCGACGGCCGAGGACGTGGCGGCGACGCTGGGGATCGCCGACGTGCAGCAGGTCGACGGCCTCGATGTGCCGATCGCCGTCGTGCGCATGGCCTGATTCGGCGCCGGTTTCCGGCCGCATTCATTCCGGCGATATCGCCGCTTGCGCCGCCATATCGTTTTCCCGTGGCACCATGCCGAGGTTTTCTTCGGCCGGCGCCTCGGTTTTTATGCACACCGTGGCGTAATTTCGGCGTTTTCGTCCGTGCGGACGCTATAATGGTGTGCAGTCGCGAGGCGGGGGGAGCGCGATGTTCTTGCCTTGCTCCTCCCGTATGCAAAGCGGCATGGGATAAAGGAAAGAGATTATGGCACAGGGCACTGTGAAGTTCTTCAGCGCGGGTAAGGGCTACGGATTCATCAACCCGGATGATGGCGGCGATGATGTGTTCGTGCATTATTCGGTGATCCAGGCCGATGGATTCAAGACGCTGGATGAGGGGGACAAGGTCGAATACGAGGCGGAAAGCGGCCACAAGGGCATGCAGGCGACGAAGGTCGTCAAGCTCTGAGGTTGTCCGTTCGTTCCCCATATGGGCCCCGGTGGCGAGAGGTGTGCCGCCGGGGCCTTTCGTATGCCGTCGGCGCAATGCCGCGCGTCACGATTGGCACTCGGGGGCTGAGAGTGCTAATCTCCCAATTAGCACTCGAGGGCTTGGAGTGATAACCGGCAGCTGACGGCCGGCGGTCGACTCCGGGCCCACGCGGGTGGCAACCATCCATTGCAGCCATTTGGAGGAAAACACACCATGGCAAAGATCATTGCGTATGACGAGGATGCCCGCCAGGGCATGCTGGCCGGCCTGGACAAGCTGGCCAACACCGTGAAGGTCACGCTGGGCCCGAAGGGCCGCAACGTCGTGCTCGACAAGTCCTACGGCGCGCCGACCATCACCAACGACGGTGTCTCCATCGCCAAGGAGATCGATCTCGAGGATCCCTATGAGCGCATCGGCGCCGAGCTGGTCAAGGAAGTCGCCAAGAAGACCGATGACGTCGCGGGCGACGGCACCACCACCGCCACCGTGCTGGCCCAGTCCCTCGTCCACGAGGGCCTGAAGAACGTGGTCGCCGGCTCCAATCCGATCGCGCTGCGCCGCGGCATCGAGAAGGCCACCGAGGCCATCGTCAAGGAGCTCGTCGCCGCGTCCAAGGACGTCGAGACCAAGGATCAGATCGCCGCGACCGCGACCATCTCCGCCGCTGATCCCGAGGTCGGCGAGAAGATCGCCGAGGCTCTGGACAAGGTCGGCCAGGACGGCGTCGTGACCGTCGAGGACAACAACCGCTTCGGCCTGGACCTCGACTTCACCGAGGGCATGCGCTTCGACAAGGGCTACATCGCCCCCTACTTCGTGACCAACGCCGAGGACCAGACTGCCGTGCTCGAGGAGCCTTACATCCTCCTGACCTCCGGCAAGGTCTCCTCCCAGCAGGATGTCGTGCATGTGGCCGAGCTGGTCATGAAGTCCGGCAAGCCGCTGCTGATCATCGCCGAGGACGTCGACGGCGAGGCGCTGCCGACCCTGATCCTCAACAACATCCGCGGCACCTTCAAGTCCTGCGCCGTCAAGGCCCCGGGCTTCGGCGACCGCCGCAAGGCCATGCTGCAGGATATGGCCATCCTGACCGGCGCGCAGGTCGTGTCCGATGAGCTGGGCCTCAAGCTCGAGTCCATCGACATGTCCGTGCTCGGCACCGCCAAGAAGGTCGTCGTCTCCAAGGACGAGACCACCATCGTCACCGGCGGTGGCGCCAAGGCCGACGTGGATGCCCGCGTCGCCCAGATCCGCGCCGAGATCGAGAACACCGATTCCGACTACGATCGCGAGAAGCTGCAGGAGCGCCTGGCCAAGCTGGCCGGTGGCGTGGCCGTCATCAAGGTCGGTGCCGCCACCGAGGTCGAGGCCAAGGAGCGCAAGCACCGCATCGAGGATGCCGTGCGCAACGCCAAGGCCGCCATCGAGGAAGGCCTGCTGCCCGGCGGTGGCGTGGCCCTCGTCCAGGCCGCCAAGCGCGCCGAGTCCGATGAGGCCGTCACCTCGCTGACCGGCGAGGAGGCCACCGGTGCCGCCATCGTGTTCCGCGCCGTCGAGGCCCCGATCAAGCAGATCGCCGAGAACTCCGGTGTCTCCGGCGACGTGGTGTTCGCCAAGGTGCGTGAGCTGCCCGAGGGCGAAGGCTTCAACGCCGCGACCAACGAGTACGAGGACCTGCTGGCCGCCGGCGTCGCCGACCCGGTCAAGGTGACCCGTTCCGCCCTGCAGAACGCCGCCTCCATCGCTGGCCTGTTCCTGACCACCGAGGCCGTCGTCGCCAACAAGCCGGAGCCGGCTCCCGCCGCTCCCGCCGGTGGCGCCGACATGGGCTACTGATCCGCTGATCTAGTCTGACTGACCTCAAGGGCTTCCGCTTCGGCGGAAGCCCTTTTGCGTTCCGGCTTCGCTTGGACCGCGCTGTCGCGATTCCGATTTTTTCACCCGCTTCCCGCACGTTTTGAGCGACCGCGGTGTCGTCACGGCTGTCGATGATGCGCCTCGCCATCCGCTGGCATATGACTGTCTCCGCCTGTTCGTAACTCCACCGGGGCTCGTGCATGACCTTGCCAAGGTTCGTGCGGAACTCCGCCGGGTCCGTACGGAACTCTGTTGGATCCATACGGAACTCTGCCGGGTTTGTGATATCTGGTGTAACAAACCTGACGGAGTTCCGTACGGGTCCATCACGGTTTCGTACGGACCCGGCGGAGTTTCGAACAAATCTCGCGGAGATACGGACAAACCCGATGGTAATTGGGCATACCGCTGCGGAAGGGGTTGGCGCTCGCTGTCTTCGGATCCCGATGTGGGAACGAGGGCATGGCTACTTTTGGGGAGGGGAATGATATATATCGCTGATACGCCGTTCATGCCCGGATTGGCGTTTTCGTGCCCGCTGGTTGCGGGGGGGGGGCAATGGCCCTAGGCTGGGAGCTGTTTGATGGCTTGAGCTGAAGGAGTTGCCATGGCCGGTGTTCGATGGGGATTGGCTCGCAGGGTTGTGGGTGCGTTGGCCGCCGTGGCGACGTTGGCGTCGCTGGCCGTCGGCTCTGTTACGGCGATGGCCGCTCCCGCCGATCCTTCCCTTGCGGGGGAATCGGCATCCAACGCCGAGGCCCAGCCCACTAATCCTTCCCTTACAGGGGAGGTGGCGCACAGCGCCGGAGGGGTAGACCCCACGTCCGGCACGCAATCCACGTCCTCCGCGATCGACTGCACGTCAACAACTCCGGTCCGGATCGGCACGCCGGAGCAGTTCATGGCGTTCGCCGACTGCGTGAACAATAACAAGAACGTATCCCTCAACGCCATGTTGACCGCCGACATCGATCTGACCGGTGGCGCGTATGCGGGTTTCACTGGCGTGGGTACTCGTGTTTGGGCATATTCGGGTGTGTTCGATGGTGCCGGTCATACCGTCACGGTGAATATCGATGCCCCTGACACCAGTAATATTGGTTTGTTCGGCCGGGTCGGTCCGGACGCGCAGATTCGTGATGTGACGGTGACCGGCTCGGTTGTGGGCAGTCGCTATGTGGGTGGCCTAATCGGCGAAGTATCGCCCTACGGCAGGGCCGGGGCTGCCGGCGAGGTCGTTGTGGAGCGTGTGCGTAACATGGCGACGGTGCGGGGAACGCGTGATGTCGGTGGCATTGTTGGTTCGGCCTATGGCAATCCGTCTTCGCCCCTGCGGTTGATGGTGCAGAATTGCTGGAATTCGGGAACCGTCACAAGCACAGGGGAAGACGGAGTCTCTGCCGGCATCGTTATGGCCACAGTGAACGACATGATTGTATTGTCGGTTTCGGGATGTCTGAACACCGGTTCGGGCATGGGGAATGCGATTGCGAATTATGTGTACTCGGGCTTTTTGGAGAAAATGACGTTCGAGCGTAATTATTCGTCGACGGTGGCCCCGTATGAGGGCCAGGGCGCCGCGTTGACCGCCGGCCAGCTGAAGTCCGGCGAGGCGGCGTGGCTGCTCAATGGGGAGAAGTCCGATGGTGTGTGGCGGCAGAACCTTGGTGGCGATGATGCTGATGTGACGCCGACCCTTGACTCTACCCATGGCGTGGTCCACAAGCGAGCGGATGGCACCTTTTCCAACTCTCAGGAGAAGGAGTCAGGTGATTTCGTCGTGTCTCCGGAGGACGGCGGTTGGTCGTTCGTGGATGGCGTGTTGACGTTCACCGGTGCCGGCCCCTACACGGTTTCGATGAAGCCCGACGCGGCGACCACCACGAACCGT
This sequence comes from Bifidobacterium sp. LH_730, assembly GCF_056355835.1. Lineage (NCBI taxonomy): Bacteria > Bacillati > Actinomycetota > Actinomycetes > Bifidobacteriales > Bifidobacteriaceae > Bifidobacterium > Bifidobacterium sp. LH_730. Next base: position 455,963 of record NZ_JBKETB010000001.1, on the reverse strand, counting down.
ATCGTCGCCGACCCGGGGGCCAATGGCACGGTGAATCTGACGATTGACGGCTTGAACAGCGCGCCGTCGGTCGGTGCTCCGATCGGAGTCGCTGCCAAGAGCACGCTCAATCTCACGCTCACGGGTAGCAGCACGTTGCGGGGACCGGGCGATTATATCGGCTCCCACAGTTTCCCCGGTGTCCATGTGCCGGATTCTTCGACGCTGGTGATCTCGGGGACGGGAGAGATGATTGCCGTGGGTGGTGAAAATTGCGCCGGCATTGGCTGGTGTGCCAATGGGGCTAGTGGCTCGGTGATAGTGACCTCGGGCACGGTGACGGCCAAAGGCGGTACGCAAGGTGCTGGCATTGGCACAGGTCAAGATGGCAGAGTGGGGTCAGTCGTAGTCTCCGGTGGCAATGTGACGGCTGTCGGAGGAACGTATGGTGCTGGCATTGGCGGAGGTCTTAGTGCTCCTGGCGGTACGGTAGCGGTACTTGGTGGTGTGGTGACTGCCACTGGCGGGTCTGTGGCTGAAGGCATTGGAGCAGGAGCTGGCAGCGAGCCTCAAGGCTCGTTTGTGACTTCTTCCCAAGAAGGGATGCCGGGCAATGGCGTGGTGTTTGCTTCATCGATCGGTGACCAGTCGCAGAAGGAGGCATGGTCTGGCGTCATTGCCGAGGGTAATGCTGGCAGGGTGTATGGTTCGCCATCGCCGGATTCGTTCGAGATCCCTGCGGGTACGACGCTGACAGTGCCATCCGGTGCGACGTTGGGGCTTAAGTCCGGCGTGACGATCGAGGACAACGGCTCGATTATCGTCGAGGACGGGGCAATCGTGGATGCCGGTGGCGTGTTCGCAGGCGGCGGCAAGTTCCTGTGGAGGATGACGCCGGCTGAGTCGAATATCGTCGTGCCGTCTGGTTGGACGAGTGATGACACGGATCATAACGCGGGCAACGCGTTGACGGAGGCCGCGAGGTTGCCGAAGGGCGCGGATACGGATGCGTTTGAGCGTGGCGGCCAACGGTTCGAGGTTTCGTTCGCGGATGGCTGGTCTGGCCCGGCGTTGGAGTATTCGTCGGATGAAGGCAAGACATGGGCCGATACCTCCGAGGCGAAGCAGAGTGGTTCGTACCGGTTGAGGTTCTCGAAGTCCGGCGTGGATTCGGTGTATTCGACGGTGTTCGTGGTGTCGGAGCAGTCTCCCGACCCCGAACCTGGCCCTGATCCCGATCCCGGCCCGACTCCTGATCCGGGTCCGGAGCCCGGGCCGGAGCCCGAGTCCAAACCTGGTCCCGGTGGCACCACGGTTCCCGGCGGCTCGACCACGAACCCGGATGGTTCGGTGACCATTCCCGGCGGTTCCACGGACAAGGGCGAGGTCACCCTGCCCGGCGGTGGTGGCACGGTCATGGTTCCTGGTGGTTCCGTGGTGAATCCGGATGGGTCGGTCACTGTTCCCGGTGGGGCGGGTGACCGGGTCGAGATCACGTTGCCTGGCGGCGGCACCGTCGTGGTTCCCGGTGGCTCGGTGGTGAACCCGGACGGCACGGTGACGCCTCCGACCTTGGACGCCGGTCCGGTCGTGGCTCCTCCCGCCAAGGGCGAGGTCCTGCGTCTGCACGCCGGTTTGGATGGTTTCGGTTTCCTCAAGAGGCAGGCCAAGGTCGGTGGGCGGATTGATTTCACGGAGCCTCTGGCGACGTGGGGTTATCGTTCGCGTGAGATCACGCGCCATCCATCGAAGGGCCGTGCGTGGTTGTCGTCGGTGCATTACCAAGGTGACGAGCCCGGCACCCATGAGTTCGATGTGTCGTACACGATGCCTTCCGGTGGCACCATTGTCGTGACGTACACGGCTGTGGTGACCGGTGATGACAAGCCTGATGATAACAAGCCCGGCGAGGGCGATAATCCCGGTGGGAACGGTGGCCAAGGTGACAAACCCGGTCAGGACGGCGCTCAGGGTGGACAGACCGGCCGCCCCGGCCAGAACGGCTCCGGCGCCAGCGCGTCGGCTTCGGGGGATAAACCGACCGCCCTGTCCCGCACCGGCGCGTCCGTATCCGCCATCGCGCTGGCCGCGTTCCTGCTGGCCTCCGCCGGTGTCGTCCTGCGTGTGCGTCGCCGTATCTGAGCGGGTTTGTGCTCCCTTTGATGGGCTGAGCCATGAGACAAGCACCTCCGGCGTTTGCTGCACGGCTCAGCCCATCAAAGGGAGCGTCAGGCGATGTCGTAGGTCTGGGCCTTGAAGTCGACGGTCACGGTGGTGCCGTCGGCGAAGGTCGTTTGCTGCACGGTCACGTCGTTGTCGACGAATTCGAAGCCGGTCATCTCCAGCATGCCGACTCGACGGTGCAGATCGCACACCGTCTGGCAGCGGGCGATGTCGTCCTCCAGACGGGCCTTGGCGGCCGCGTCGCCGGTATCGCCGTCGATGCCCGCGTAGGCGGCGTCGCGGATCAGATACGGCGCGCCGCCGTTGAGCAGCGCGTAGAGCATGTAGTCCTCGCCGCCCTCGATGCGGTCCATCATCCACGGCTCGATCACGCAATCGTGCCACACGAGGTTCTGCAACGGCACCGGCACGCCCTCGCGGGGCGCGGCCGGGTCGCGCATCTGGAAGTCATAGGGCGCGTAATGGCAGAACACGAGCGAGCCCATCGCCCAATCCGAAACCTCTTCGGAGGAGGTGAGGATGCCGTGCGCGAGCAGCCATTCGAAGCACTGGGCGCGCATCTCGAGGCATTCGCGACGCGTCATGCGATGCTCCGGGGCGGCGCATTCGTCGCCTTCGTTGCAGGTGAACACGTCGAGGTAGGTGCAGTCGAGTTTGACACCGTTTGCCGCGATCTTGCGGTAGTTGCGCTTGACATAGTCCGGCGCGAAGCGGGCGCACAGATAGGTCTGGTGTCCGCCCGCCCACCTCGCATGCTCGGGAATCGTGCCGTCCGGCAGACGGACCGCGTTGCGCGGGTCGAAGGTCTCGGCGGAGAAATAGTAATCGCGGTATTGGTCGTGCAGGCCGAACATGAAGCCGCAGTCGTGCGCCGTGTCGGCCAGCTCTTTAAGGCCTTCCCAGCCGCCGGCCTCGCGGCAGGCGGGCAGATAATCGGGATGGCTGTTGTCGTAGCCGGGCTGGCCCCAGCCGTCGAGGTGCATGAACAGATTCGTCACGCCCAGCTCCCTCAGATCGCGCAGCTGCCGCGCGCGTTCTGAGAACGTGACGAGATTCTGGTTCTTCTCCGGATGCTCGGCGTCGTAGAGCCCTGAATCGGGTTGCACGAGCGTCTTGGCGCCCACATGCATCCACATGCGCCCGGTGAGGTCCCTGACCGACGGATTGCGCGCGGCCTTCTCGGCCAGCGTGCGCAGATGGCCGTGCTCGTCGGCCCACGCGCGGTAGGTCTTGGCGATGCCGGTCACGTCGGTGTCGCCAAGGAAACGCATGCGCACGACGCGCCGGTAGTCCATGCGTCCCAACGAAGGTTCGAACCATGTGCGCACATGCGTATAGGGGCCGCCGGCCGGATGATCGGCGTGATATCCGGCGTTCCACGGCGTCTCGCAGATCGCGATGTACCCGGCCTTCCCGCGCAGCTGCGCGAACCAAGGCATGTAGCCGCCCTCGGTGCCGTAGCGCCCGTCGAAGGCGATGGGGGAGAGGGCCGTCGGCCAGTCGTTGGGGATCATCGTGCCTTGGCAATGCGTGATCAGCGTGCGCCAGTCGGCGCGCGGCTCCTCGAAGGCGAAGGGGGCGGGCCAATCCACGCGGGTGACAGCCAGTCCGTCCTCGCACAACGGCGCCCATTCGAAGACCACGTCGCCCGACGAGGCCTCGATCCATACGAAGGTCTCGAAGGAATACGCCGTGTTCGCCACGCTGACGAAACGCGAGACGATGCCTTCGCCGGTGCCGAAGGAACGGCGCTCGTGGGTGACGGAGGCGGCCGACCCGACGAAGGACAGCGGCGCGTCGTGGCCGGTGGCCGTGAGCGTGGGCATGGCGCCGGGAAGGGCGTCCCATCGCTCGCCGTCGCGTGTGATGGACAGGGCGAGCGTCGTCTCGTCGTAGTCGAGCGAGGTGCCGGAACAGGTGAGGGAGATCATATGGTTTGCCGCCTTGGGAATGATTGTCGGAAAGGATATGGGGATAGGGGTACATCGTCGCGTGGAAGCCGTGGGATTGGCGAAAGTCCCGCGAACGGACCGGTCCCGGCCAGTGTACGCCGCGCGGGGCGCGCATCGGACGGGACCGGTGTCTGTCGTCGCCGGGAGCGTCGACGACGGGGATCTGCGGCTATGCCGCTGTCAGTTCTTCGTCATATTGGTGAAGAGAGGGCCGCCGCTGTAGTCGAAACCGACGTTGGTGATGTTCTTGGTGCTGACGGCCACCGCGTTCTCGTTCCACAGCGGGATGGCCGGCAGATCCTGCAGCAGGATTTCCTCGCCCTGGCGGTAGTAGTCGTCGGCCTGCTCCGCGGTCGGGGAGGCCAGCGCCTTGTCCATCAGCTCGTCGAAGGCGGGGTTCTTGTAGTTGCCGTTGTTCGAGCCCTTGCCGTCGGCCGCGGAGCTGGCGTAGAGCGTGACCAGGTAGTTGTCGGCGGAGGGGTAGTCCGGACCCCACAGCGAGGTGAACGCCGCGTTGATCTTGCCGGAGTCCACCAGTCCGTAGAACTCGGTGGAGGTGGCGGAGGGATCGCCCTTCGCATCGATGCCGAGCGTGTTGGAGATGTAGTTGCACACGGCGTTGACCCAGTCCTTGCCGCCGCCGTCGGAGGCGTAGGCGATCTTGAAGGTTCCGGACCATGGCGAGATCTCGTTGGCCTTGGCCCACAGCTCCTTGGCCTTGGTCGGGTTGTATTCGAGCACGTCGTTGCCCTTGAGATCCTCAGAATAGGCGGAGAGGGTCGGCGCCAGGAAGTCCTTGGCGGGGGTCTTGATGCCGTTGAAGATCTTCTTGGTCACGGTCTTGCGGTCGATGGACATGGAGATGGCCTGGCGGCGCAGATTGCCCTCCTCGGAGCCCTGCTGGAAATGCTCGAGCGATTCGGGGATCACGAAGGCCTGCGCGTTGGCGCCCGACTGGTTGTAGGCCTTGAGCGTCGTGTCATTCTGGAAGGACTTGGCGCTGTTCGGCGGGATGATGTGCGTGAAGTCGAGATGGCCGCCCTGCACATCCGCATAGGCGGAGACCGGCGAGGTGTAGATGCGGAACTCGAGTCCGTCGTTCTTGGCCATGCGGTTGCCCTTGTAGTCGGGGTTCTTCTTCAGCACGATGCTCTTGTTGTGGTCCCAGCTGACGAACGTGTAGGGGCCATTGGTCACCGGCTTCTCGCCGAAGGCCTTCATGTCCTTGAAGGCGGATTCGGGCAGCGGCGTGTAGCCGTGCGATCCGAGCTTGGCCGGCAGGGCCGAGTCGGGCTGGGAGAGCTTGATGACGATGGTGTCGTCGTCGGGCGTGGACAGGCCGGAGAGCGTGGCCTTGGGATCCTGGGTCTTCTGCAGCTCGTCATAGCCCTGGATGGTGTTGAAGAACGTGGCCGAGCCCTGCGCGTTCTTCGGGTTCGCCGTGTAGTTCCAGGCGTCCACGAAGGAGTGGGAGGTGACGGGCGTGCCGTCGGAGAACTTCCATCCCTTCTTCAGCGTGATCGTGTATTCGGTGGCGTCGTCGTTCGGCGTGATGGTGTCGGCGACCTCGTTCTCGATCTTGCCGCCCTTGCCGAAGCTGGTCAGACCGGCGTAGAGCTGGTCGACGACCTTGCCGCCGCCGGCCTCGGTGACGGCGCCGCCGGTCAGGCCGTGCGCCGGCTCGGTGCCATAGACGCTGACGATGTTCTCCTCGGCCGAGTCGGAGCCGGAGTTTCCGGCCCCGCAGCCGGCCAGCGCAAGCGCCGCGGCGCAGATGGCCGCGCACGCCGGCAGGAAGCGGCGATGGCATGTGATCATGATGTCCCTTTCGTTGGCAATGTGCTGATGCGGAAGCGGAGGGCGCACAACACATATGCCGCGCTTCTTTTAAGGCAAGGTAGTTAACCAATATGTCGCGCGCATGTCGTCGCCCACCATGCGGGACGGGAATGGGGTCGTATGCGGCGCGTCGCCATATGGCACAAGGATTCCCAGGGTGCCGCGGACGCTGGTCGAATACGTCGTCGGAAGAAAAGCGGCGTGTTATGGCGCGTTTTCCTTCCCGAAACAGACAATTCGGCTACAATGAGACGTACCCGCTCGGCGAAGACGCCGGGACGGAACGCATATAGCGGTGCGAGCCGCTTGAAAGGGAGGTCACCATGGAAATCGTCGTTACCGGACGTCACACGCAGATCAAGCAAAGGTTCCGTGATGTCGTCGAAAGCAAGATGAATCGTGTGACCGCTATCGCCCCGGACGCCCAGCGCGTCCAGATCGTGCTCACGCACGAGGGCAATCCGAGCCGAGCCGATTCCGCCAAGCGCGTGGAGATCACGGTGATCGCGGGCCGCACCGTGGTGCGCGCCGAGGCTTCGAGCACCGATGAGTTCAGCGCGCTCGACATGGCTCTCGACAAGCTGACTCTGCGTCTGCGCCGCACGCGCGACCGTCGCAAGGACCATCGCCGCGGATACACCAACCCGGTGCCGGTGGACATGGGCGTCATCGAGCCGGAGCCCGTCGAGGAGCCGGTCGAGGAAGTCAACAACAGCCCCGAGGCCGCCGTCGCCTCCGACCTCGGACCGGGGGAGTCCGTCGAGGTCCAGGTCGGCGACACGCCGATTGTCATCCGCCGCAAGCTGCACATCGCCGAGCCGATGAGCATCGACGAGGCCCTGTATGAGATGGAGCTGATCGGACACGACTTCTTCCTGTTCGTCAACAAGGAGACCAACCGTCCGTCCGTCGTCTACCATCGCCACGGCTGGAGCTACGGCGTCTTCGAGATCGACACTCCGGAGAACGTCGCCTGACGACGAAACCTCAGGACGCACACGGGAGCCCCGCACCGAACGAAGGTGCGGGGCTCCCCGCGTATGAGCGCGTTTCCGGCGCTTCGGGCTCATATGAATCCCAGATATCATATAAATCTTCGTAAAAAGGTCGAGAAAATCCGTCTTCGTCGGATACGGCGGGGTATCCTCGTCGAGGAATTCATTGCGGCATATGGAAAGCCGCAACCGCAACGACACGGAAGGTGGTCACCCGAGTGGTAGACATCGTTGACAAAGCCCTGCGCATGGGCGAGGGACACCAGATCAAGAAGCTCGAGGGCGTGGCCAAGGCCGTGAACGCGCTCGAGGACGAGATCGCGGCGCTTTCGGACGACGAGCTCAAGGCCCAGACGGGCAAGTTCAAGGAGAAGCTGGACAACGGCGCCAAGCTCGACGACATCATGCCGGAGGCCTTCGCCACCGTGCGCGAGGCGTCCAAGCGCGTGCTGGGCCAGCGTCACTTCGACGTGCAGCTCATGGGCGGCGCCGCCCTGCACTGGGGTAACATCGCCGAGATGAAGACCGGCGAAGGCAAGACGCTGGTCGCCACGCTGCCGAGCTACCTCAACGCCCTCGAGGGCAAGGGCGTGCACGTCGTCACCGTCAACGACTACCTGGCCAGCTACCAGAGCGAGCTCATGGGCCGCATCTACCGCTTCCTCGGCATGTCGGTCGGCTGCATCATCACCGACCAGAAGCCGCCGGAGCGCCGCAAGCAGTACAACGCCGACATCACCTACGGCACGAACAACGAGTTCGGCTTCGACTATCTGCGCGACAACATGGCGTGGGACCGCCATGAGCTCGTGCAGCGTGGCCATCACTATGCGATCGTCGACGAGGTCGACTCGATCCTCATCGACGAGGCCCGCACGCCTCTGATCATCTCCGGCCCCGCCGAGGGCGACGTGACGCGCTGGTACCGCCAGTTCGCGCGTCTGGTGCCCAAGCTGAGCCGCGACGAGGACTACGAGGTCGACGAGAAGAAGAAGACCGTCGGCATCCTCGACCCGGGCATCACCAAGGTCGAGGACTTCCTCGGCATCGACAACCTCTACGAGCCGGCCAACACCGCGCTGATCGGCTACCTCAACAACGCGATCAAGGCCAAGGAACTGTTCCTGCGCGACCGCGACTACGTCGTCACCGGCGGCGAGGTGCTGATCGTCGACGAGCATACCGGCCGCGTGCTGCCGGGCCGCCGCTACAACGAGGGTCTGCACCAGGCCATCGAGGCCAAGGAGAACGTCGAGGTCAAGGCCGAGAACCAGACCTTCGCCACGATCACGCTGCAGAACTACTTCCGCATGTACGACAAGCTGTCGGGCATGACCGGCACCGCCGAGACCGAGGCGGCCGAGTTCATGAGCACCTATAAGCTGGGCGTGCTGCCGATCCCGACGAACAAGCCGATGATCCGCCAGGACAAGGACGATCTGATCTTCCGCACGAAGAACGAGAAGCTCATGGCCATCGTCAGGGACGTGGCCGAGCGCCACCACAAGGGCCAGCCGGTGCTGCTGGGCACCGCGTCGGTCGAGAGCTCCGAGCTGGTCTCCTCGCTGTTCAAGGAGGCGGGCATCCCGCACCAGGTCCTCAACGCCAAGCAGCATGAGAAGGAGGCCGCGGTCGTCGCGGTCGCCGGCCGCAAGGGCGCCGTGACCGTCGCCACCAACATGGCCGGCCGAGGCACCGACATCATGCTCGGCGGCAACGTCGAGTTCCTCGCCGACGCCAAGCTCAAGGCCGAGGGCTATTCTCCGGAGGACACCCCGGAGGAGTACGAGAAGCGCTGGGCCGGCACCCTGGCCGAGGTCAAGGCGCAGGTCAAGGACGAGCACGAGGAGGTCACCGAGCTCGGCGGCCTGTATGTGCTCGGCACCGAGCGCCACGAGTCCCGCCGCATCGACAACCAGCTGCGCGGCCGTTCCGGCCGTCAGGGCGACCCGGGCGAGTCCCGCTTCTACCTGTCGCTCGAGGACGATCTGATGCGCCTGTTCAACACGCAGCTCGTGGCCCGCGTCATGGCCAAAGGCATGCCCGAGGGCGAGCCGATCGAGGCCAAGAGCGTGTCCAAGGGCGTGCGCACGGCGCAGAAGGCCCGTGAGTCCCAGAACTTCGAGATCCGCAAGAACGTCCTCAAGTACGACGATGTGATGAACAAGCAGCGCACCGTCATCTATGCCGAGCGCCAGGCCGTGCTCAAGGGCGAGGACATCCACGAGGACATCGAGCAGTTCATCTCCGACACCGTCGAGTCCTACATCAAGGGTGCCAACAATGGCTCCGACAAGCCCAAGGACTGGGATTGGGAAGGCCTGTTCAGGGCCCTCGCCTCGGTGGTTCCGACCAAGGTGACCCTCGAGGATGCCAAGGCCGCCGCCGAGGGCAAGAAGGGCGAGAAGGCCGTCGAGGCCGTGCGCGATCTGATCGTCGCGGACGCCAAGGAGACCTATGCCGGCATGGAGACGACGCTGGGCGCCGAGGGCTTGCGTCAGCTCGAGCGCCGCGTCGTGCTCGCCGTGCTCGACCGCAAGTGGCGCGAGCACCTCTACGAGATGGATTACCTCAAGGACGGCATCGGCCTGCGCGGCATGGGCCAGCGCGACCCGCTGGTCGAATACCAGCGCGAAGGCTACCAGATGTACAACTCCATGATCGAGGCGATCAAGGAGGAGTCCGTCCAGCTGCTGTTCCACGTCGACATCAAGCAGATCGCCGAGACCCAGGACCTCGAGTCCGAGAAGGATGAGGACGCTGCGGTCGAGACGGCCGAGCAGTCCGCCGGCATCACGCTGGCCGCCGAGGGCTCCGCCGCCGACGCGGCCGAGATCGCCTCCGGTCCGGACGAGGACGGTGATTCCGCCGCCGAGGCCGAGGCTGTGGCGGCTGAGCCCGCCGCGCCCGCCGTGGCTGACGCCGAAGCCGAGGAGGACGGCACCGATGTCGTGCGCGACGAGGACGGCAACCCGGTGATCGTGGGCCCGGCCCCGATCAGCCATGCCGAAGGCAAGGTCCCGGCCTCCAAGAAGCCGAAGAGCGAGGAGCTCAAGACCCCGTGGTCCGATGGACGCACCTTCCCCGGCACCGGCAAGAACGCCCCGTGCCCCTGCGGCTCCGGGCGCAAGTACAAGATGTGCCACGGCCAGAATGAGGCGTGAGCAGTCTGACTGACTGACGCAATTGGGCGGCATCTGAAAGGGTGCCGCCCAATTGTTGTATGAACAGGGAATCGAATCCGTTACGCGCGCTCGCATACGGCGGCGCACTGGCGGCCGCCGATGGCGATGCCCCAGCGTAGGCGTCCGCGCGCGTTATCCGGCAGCGCGGCGTCGTATTGCCGATCCTCGATTTGGTGCAGCGCCTCGTCTGCCTTGGAAGTGAGACTCTGTCCCAAAGCCTCCGGGGACTCGCCGTCCGCCGGCCTTACGTATTTCAACTCGATGGTGATTACCGGCCTTGGCCCGGGAGCGGCGAACATCGAGCCGAAGGTGCCGGGAAGAGCCGGCTCCAGGCGCAGGTCGTAGCGTCCATAACCGGACTCACGGTTGGACAGAGGATCGCCATAGCCCCGGATGCCGAAGCACAGCCCCATGAGCAGCATATGGCAGGAGTTCTCCGACACCACGTCGAAGCTCGACGTCGAATCGCGCAGAATGCCGTTCAGCTGTTCGACCAATGTTTCGGCATCGCCACTCGCCAGCGCGTCGTGGAATTCATACAAACGTTGTTGCGCGCCCATGGAGGAGACGAATCGACCGATGATCTCATCGCGGTAGAGGCCGGCGATCTCCAGATCGGGGATGCGCAGGCGGCGCGCCAGATTGGTCTGCCCCGGGAATCCCGTGTCCTCGGTGGTCAGGTAGCCGGCCAGATACAGCATCGACCACACCGCGTCCCTACGCACGCCGAGGTCGGGGAACACCACGCTCAGATCGAGCGGCGCGGCGACGACACCATCGGGTTGCATGAGGTCGTAGATCTGGCTCAGCGTCTTTTCGTCCGCGTGATGCAGCAGGTCGCCGATGACGCCGTTGCTTGAGGTGTTGCCCCAGTAGTTGTCGGGTGTGCAGTCATTGTCAAGGAAATTGAGCACGCTCCATGGGTTGTAGACATCCTGTCGGCCGAAGCGATAGCCGTCATACCATTGGCGGGCCGTGTCCATGCATTCCGTGCCATATCCCAGATATGTCGCCAGCGCGGCGACCTCGGCCTCGGTGAAGCCGTAGCGTTCGTCGAACTGTGTGGACAGCGTCGTGTTCACCACGAGATTGTTGAGATCACTGAAAATCGACTCCTTGCTGATGCGCTGCACGCCGGTCAGACAGGCGAAGGCAAGCATGGTCCCGGCGTTTTTGAGCGGTCCGGTCAGCCAGGTTTTGATGAAGGTGACGGCCTCGTCATAGTAACTGCCCTTCGGCGAGGAATACGCCGCCATGATGGGGGCATCGTATTCGTCGAGCAGCAGCACCACCGGATGCTGGTGGTGCCGATATAGCATCGACACCAGCCTTTGCAGGGATGAGAGCATATCCTCCCTGAAATCATCGGATGTCGAGCGGGACAAAATGCGCTTGAAATACGCCTTGTCGTCCTCGGAAAGGGCGTCGCTGTCCAGAAGATAGCGGTGGCGCGCGTATTCATCGCCGATCATATGCACCAGCGAACCGTAGGTGTCGGCCCACGTCAGTCCCTTCGCGGTGAGCATACTGAGGTTGACGACCGGATACACGCCCTGATGGCTGCGGTATCGGCCGTCGTCGGCTTCCCACACATCCGTTCCCTCGAACCAATCGGCGTGATTGCTGCCGTCCGGGGGAAGCTCGAAGAATGCCCTCATCATCGAAAGGTTCAGCGATTTGCCGAAGCGGCGCGGACGGCAGAACAGGGTGGCCGAATATCCCGAATCCAGCACGTCGGCGATGAGCCCGGTTTTGTCCACGAACACGGAGACGGGCGCGACCGAGGCGAAATCGCCGAAGCCGATTGGCAGTCGTTTGCGGCCGGTGCGGTCCACGATACATGCGCCCGGCATGCGCCACACGCCGTTGCCCCGCGATTCGAGCGTGACGTTTTCCCCGACCATCGGCACCTCCGTTTCCTTCGGCTTCCAGTGTAGACCGAATGGGTTGCTTCCGTCATATGGACCGGCGGGACGGGCGCAACATGGGGCCGATAGAATATGCGGCAGCAATGCCAAGGAAAGGGGCGTCATGGCCGACATCACATGGAAGTCGATATTGGGCAAGCTCGTCGGGGGCGAGCACTTGAGCGCGGAGGAATCCGAATGGTTCGTTGACGATCTGATGCAGGGCAACGCCAACCCGGCCGCCGTGGGCGCGGTGCTCGCCACTCAGCAGCAGCTCGGCCTGACCGCCGAGGAAGTGAGTGGTGCCGCCAAGGCCATGGTCGCGCATGCCGTGCCGCTCAAGGTCTCGGGGGAGTGCACCGATATCGTCGGCACCGGTGGCGATGGCGCCGCCACCGTGAACCTGTCCACCATGGGCTCGGTCGTCGCGGCCGCCGCCGGCGTCAAGATCGTCAAGCACGGCAACCGTGCCGCCTCCTCGAAGTGCGGCGCCGCCGACTGCCTGGAGACGCTGGGACTGCCGCTGGGCCTCGATCCCAAGGCCGTGGGCGAGGTGGCCGATGAGGTCGGCATCACCTTCGCCTTCGCCAAGACCTTCCACCCGGCCATGCGCTTCGTCGGTCCGATCCGCGCCGCGCTCGGCGTGCCCTGCGTATTCAACGTGCTGGGCCCCCTGACCAACCCGGCCAATCCGAAGCATGTGGCCATCGGCTGCGCCAAGCGCGCGATGAGCCCGATCATGGCCGCCGTCTACGCTGCCAACGGCCAGACCGGCATGGTCTACACCTCCTCCGAAGGCCTCGACGAGCTCGCGCCCACCGGCCCGGTCTCCGTCTGGGAGTTCCGCGGGGATGGCAAGGTCACCGAAACCGAATTCGACCCGACCGTCGAACTGGGCCTCGATCACGTCACCATCGCCGATCTCAAGGGCGGCGAGCCCGAGGTCAACGCGCAGGCCGCGCGCGATCTGTTCGCCGGCAAGGACGTGCCCTTCCGCACCACCGCGCTGCTGAACGCCGCCTCCGCCATCGTCGCCGACGGCCATCAGGTGCCCGCCGACGGCACGCTGGGCGAGCGCTTCAAGGCCGCCTACGCGCTGGCCGAGAAGGCCGTCGACTCCGGCGCGGCCGCCGATCTGCTCGGGCGCTGGATCGCTGCCGCCAAGGCCAAGGTCGCGTGAGTCCAGGCTGGGTTAGAGATCTGGGAACGTTTTTCATAGTCCTCTCGGCATTGCCGTTGCTCCGGTAAGTGGAGCTTGGACAATGCCGAGAGGCTTTTTGATATCGCTGATGCCATAAGCACTCCGGTAAGCGCAATAAATCGATATCCGCAAGCAATAGTTCTATAAAAACCCATGGCTCCCGGCCGTATCGTTGAAGCAGGAAAACACAGAAGTTGTTCCTAACCGGCGAATAGCGAATAAAAGGAGCAGACATGGCAGAGCATTTCGCGGACGCGCAGACCGTCACCGCCAAGGACACCAAGCTCGTCATCCCGACCTACGGGATCGGCGCGCCCGACAAGAACCCCCAGTTCATCGAGAAGCGCGTCTATCAGGGCTCGACCGGCAAGGTCTACCCCTATCCGGTCGTCGAGTCCATCAAGGACGAGAAGGAGGACAAGGTCTACAAAGCCGTGATCCTCGAGAACGAATACCTCGAGGTCACTGTGCTGCCCGAACTGGGCGGGCGCATCCAGTATGCGAAGGACAAGACCAACGACTACGACTTCGTCTACCGCAACGATGTGATCAAGCCCGCGCTCGTGGGCCTGACCGGTCCATGGATCTCCGGCGGCATCGAGTTCAACTGGCCGCAGCACCACCGCCCGACCACCTATCTGCCCGTCGATTACAAGCTCATCGACCTCGAGGACGGCGGCAAGGGCGTGCAGTGCCATGACGTCGACCAGATGCACGGCACCGAAGTCGTCACCACCGTCGCGCTGCACCCGGGCAAGGCGTATATCGAGATCACCGGCGACCTCTACAACGGCACCGCCTTCCCGCAGACCTTCCTGTGGTGGGCGAACCCCGCCGTGCCGGTCAACGACCATACGCGCACCGTCATGCCGCCGGATGTGACGGCCGTCATGGACCACGGCAAGCGCGACGTGTCCCGCTATCCGATCGCCACCGGCACGTATTACAAGCACGACTATTCCGAGGGCGTCGATATCGGCCGCTACAAGAATGTGCCGGTGCCGACCTCCTATATGGCCGCCGGTTCCAACTACAACTTCGTGGGCGGTTATGACTACGGCGTGGGTGCCGGCATCCTGCACGTCGCCGACCATCACATCAGCCCCGGCAAGAAGCAGTGGGTGTGGGGCTGCGGCGATTTCGGCCAGGCCTGGGACCGCAATCTGACCGACGAGAACGGCCCCTACGCCGAGCTCATGACCGGCGTCTACACCGACAACCAGCCCGATTTCACGTGGCTCAAGCCCTTCGAATCCAAGAAATTCACGCAGCACTTCATGCCCTACAAGGCGGTCGGTCTGGTCAAGAACGCCACGCTCGACGCGGCCGTGAATCTGGAATTCGGGCCCGTCGATCCGGCGCGCGCCGCGGGTGAGACCGAGGGCGTCGATGGGCAGGGCCTGGCCGATGGACAGGGCCGTGTGACCGTGTATGCCACGCATGTGGTCGAGGCCGCCCGCGTGGTCGTCGCCGCCAAGAACGGCACCATGCTGTTCGAGGCCACGCAGAAGCTGTCGCCCGTGGACACGCTGACCGCCGAATTCTCCACGGAGGGCATCGAAGCGACCGAGATCACCGTCACCGTGATCGACGCGGCCGATGGCAAGGTGCTGGTGGACTACACGCCTCAGCCGGCGAAGATCGACAAGATCCCGGATCCCGCCGAGGCCGCGCTCGAACCGGCCGAGGTGCCGACCAACGAGGAGCTGTTCCTGACCGGCCAGCATCTCGAGCAGTACCGCCACGCCACCTATCTGCCCGACCCGTATTATCTGGAGGGCCTGAAGCGTGATCCGGGCGACGCGCGCATCAACAACGCCTACGGTCTGCTGCTTATGCGCCGTGGCGCGTTCGAGGAGGCCAAGCCGTATTTCGAGAAGGCCATCGAACGCCTGACCCGCCGCAACCCGAATCCCTATGATTCCGAGGCCTACTACAACCTCGGCCTGGTCGAGGTGTTCCTCGGTGAGGACGACAAGGCCTTCGACGCCTTCTACAAGGCCGCATGGGACGACGCCCAGCAGGAGAACTCCTTCTATTGGATGGCCTGCATCGCCGCCCGCCGCGGCGACTTCGCGGAAGCGCTCGATTATGCTGAGCGTGGTCTGATCAAGAACGTGAAGAACCTCAGGGCCCGGGGGCTCAAGGCCTATCTGCTGCGTAAGCTCGGCCGCACCGCCGACGCCGCCGCGGCCGTCGCCGAGAACCTCGCCCTCAACGCCTTCGACTATGTCTCCGGCTTCGAGAAGTTCCTCGCCGACGGCGATGAGAGCAGCTTCGGCCTGATGCGTGGATTCGCACAGAACTATCTCAAGGCCGCCCGCGATTACGCCGCCTTCGGCGCCTATGAGGAGGCGCTTGCGATGCTGGCGCGCGCCGATCAGAACGATCCGATGGTCAACTACTACGAGGCATACTATCGGCATCTGCTCGGTGACGAGGCCAAGGCGTCTGCATTGGTCGCCGCCGGCGAAGCCGCGGACTCGGCCTATTGCTTCCCGAACAAGCTCGAGGACATCGCCGTGCTGCGCTACGCGATCGAACTCGGCAAGCAGGGCTGCGTGACCGTCGCCAAGGCCCCGTATTACCTCGGCTGCCTGTTCTACGACAAGCTGCAGTCCGACGAGGCGATCGCGCTGTGGGAGGCGAGCGAGGCCGCCGACCCGAGCTTCCCGACCGTCCACCGCAACCTGTCGCTGGCCTATTACAACAAGAAGGGCGACAAGGAGCGCGCCTCCGTCGAGATGGAGGAGGCCTTCCGCCTGAACACCGCCGACAGCCGCGTGTTCCTGGAGCTCGACCAGCTGCACCGCACGCTCGGATGGAGCTACGAGCAGCGACTGGAGGAATTCGAGAAGCATCTTGACGTGGTCGAGGGCCGCGACGACCTCACCATCAAATACCTGACCGTGCTCAATCTGACCGGCCACTATGCCAAGGCCTTCGAGCTCATGGGCGCCCGCCGCTTCCATCCGTGGGAGGGCGGCGAAGGCAAGATCACCACGCAGTATCGCATTGCGCTGACGCTGCTGGCCAAGGACGCGATGAAGTCCGGCGACTGGGCGCGCGCCAAGGAGCTGCTGGTCGAGGCGCAGACCTATCCGCACAACCTCGGCGAAGGCAAGCTCGAGGGGCAGAAGTACAACGATCTGCACTATTACCTCGGTCTCGTCGAGCGCCATCTCGGCAATGAGGAGGCCGCGCGCGAGGAGTTCCGTCTCGCGACCATCGGCCCCGACGAGGTGAAGGGCGCGATGTATTACAACGACCAGCCCGCCGAGATGATCCTCTTCCAGGGCCTGGCCCACAAGGAGCTAGGGGAGAAGGGCGCCGCCAACGCCCGCTTCTACCGCCTGCTCGACTTCGGCGAGCAGCATCTGGACGACAAGGTCAAGATCGAATACTTCGCCGTGTCCCTGCCGGACTTCCTGATCTATGAGAAGGACTACACCAAGATGAACCGCATCCACTGCGAGTACGTCATGGCGCTGGCCAACATCGGCATGGGCAACGCGGACAAGGCCTCCGCCCTGCTCGCCGAGGCCCTGAAGGAAGACCCCAGCCACATCCAGGCGAACCTCTTCACGACGCTGTCGCAGTGAGTCCGATCTAACTGAAGCATGCCGGTTCCCAAGGCCATCCACTCTGGCCTCGGGAACCGGCGTTTTCATGTCATATGCATAGGGGCTCCTAGCTATTTCTCTCTTTCTGAGAGTCGCAATTTTGCGATATGGGACGGCAATAATAACAAGAAAAATGGTGATTTTCAGCCATATCGTTGAAGCATCCGGTAACGAAGCCGGTGATGAACGGGCTATATCGCAAACCTGCGAGTAGTGAAAAGGAGTAACGATGAAGTTCGCTAAGAAAACGTTGGCGTTGGCGCTGACCGGCGCGATGGCGATGTCGATGGCCGCCTGTGGGTCGGCCAGTGGTGGCGACGGTGCCGCCGCCGATGCCGGCGACGCCAGCAATCCGACCAAGATCCTCGTGTGGAGCTGGGAATACTCGATCAACGATGATGTGGTCGCCGCCTTCGAGAAGGAGCATCCCGAGATCGACGTCGACGTGCAGTCCGTCGGTGGCGGCGAGGAGACCGTGCTCGCCTTGTCGAATGCCCTGTCCGCAGGCTCCGGTGCGCCGGACCTTGTGCAGGTCAACTACAACACCTTCCCGCAGTATGGGCTCGACGGCTCGCTCGAGGACCTCACCCAGTTCGGCATCAAGGACCTCATGGACGATATGTCCGCGGGTGTGACGGGCTCGATCACCAGCGGAGACAAAGTCGTCGGCGTGCCCTTCGGCACCGGCCCGATGGCTCTCTTCTACAACAAGGAGATCTTCGACAAGGCTGGCGTGAGCGAGGCGCCGAAGACCTGGGACGAGTATTACGAGGCGGCCAAGAAGATCCATGCCCTTGGGCCGAACTACTACATCACGAACGATTCGGTCGAGGCGGATATCATGCATTCGCTGCTGTGGGCCTCGGGCGGCTACCCTTATCAGATCGACGGCGAGAACATCACCATCGACTTCGACAAGCCCGAGATCACGAAGTTCATCGAATTCTGGCAGAAGCTCCTCGACGAGGATCTGGTCGACACCAAGACCCGCTGCTGGACCGAGGAATGGTTCAAGGGAATCAACGACGGTACGATCGCCTCGATCATGTCCGGTGCCTTCATGCCTTCCTCGCTGACCGGCAGCTCGGCGGATGTGGCCGGCAAGATGCGCGTGGCGACCATCCCCTCCTGGGACGCGGCGAATCCGACTAGTTCCGAGGCCGGCGGCTCCGGCATGGGCATCCCGACGGGCACCGACCCTGCCAAGGCCAAGGCTGCCTACACCTTCGCAGAATGGCTGTTCAACGGCAAGGGCGCTGACCTGCTTATGGAGAATGGCCTGTATCCGGCCAGCATCGCGAAGAGCACCGAGCAGTCGTTCCTGGACAAGGAATACGAGTATTTCGGTGGACAGAAGATCAACGAAGTGTTCGCCGAGTCCGTCAAGACCGTGAACGAAGGCTGGCAGTTCCTGCCCTATGAGCCGCATGCCGAGTCGCAGTACCGCGACATCATCGGCAAGGCCTACACCGAGGGCGGCACCATCGAGTCGAAGCTCCCGGAGTATGTCAAGACGATCGTCCAGTACGGCAAGGACCAGGGCTTCAAGGTCAACGAGTAGTTCTTCTCCTTCCTCCTTCCCCAAGGTGCGGCGCCCAGTGCGCTGCACCTTTTTTGTTCTGGTTCCTCCAAGTGCCGACGCTTTTTGAGGGTTCTTGGCGCTCCGTCGTATTCTGTTGGTTGTTTTGGGCTTCTGTTGGTGGATGAGCGCGGAATCTGCGAAACCACTCGGACTGGAACTGGCGGAATTCCGGGGTTTTGGATTGCCAACGGAAGCGTGGCCGCGCGGGACATTGCCAACAGAACGCCAAAACAGCCAACAGAATCTCCCTCGGACATCCCGTGACGTCCCTTTGCCGGCATCTGGCGTCCATGCCGTCGTGCCGTCATGCTGTGGCCGGGTGCCGCATCCTAAGGGGCTTACGGGAAAGGCCGGTCCGTTCCACGGAGGAACGGACCGGCCTTCGTTCAATCAGGTTTTTCTACGCTTTGCGGAAATCCGTCACGTAGACGGGGTTCGCCTCGATGGATTCGAGCGAACCGATGATCCGTTCGACGTTCTCGGAGCGTGCGGCCATCGCGGACTCGACGTTCACATTCGCTCCCTCCTTCAGCGGCGTGATCACCAGCGTGAGCCTGTTGCCGTTGGCGGCCAGCAGTTCGGCGCTGTCGCGCAGGCCGACCTCCCACACATCGCCATTGGCGAAGTTGTCGCTGATCAACGTGTTGCCGCAATACAGCCAGCCGATGTCGCCGGAATAACGGATCCTGAGCATCACATCGGACACGCCCGCTCCGCCCGCCTCGACGGTCTTCACTCCATCCAACGCGGCGGACGGCAGCTCGATGACGTGCCGTAGGTCGTTGACGTGATGCACCGTCACTTCGATGTCACGGGGCTCAAGGTCGCGGCGGTCGGTCGCAAGATATCCCGTGGGCATCGTCGTCACTTCGATGGAGGCCGAGCGAGACTCGACCCTGACCCCGCCATCCGCCATGGCCCAGGCGTCCGAGTCTTGGCTGGCGAAGGCCAATGCCTCTCCGTTGAGCACGCTCATGCGGTCCGCCAGCGCGCGGCTGACGCACACCACATCGACAGTAGCCGCGTCCTTGCCGGCTCCGGCTCGCACGGTGAATCGCTCGCATTCCAACGACCCATCCACGCGGCGCACCATGCAGCCCTCGTCGGCTCCGGTGACGTCCGTTCCGCCGTCAACATGCGTGCCGGCCGCGAAGGCGAATCGTGCGTCGTCCATGCCCTCGGGGCGGAGGAACACGAAAGTGCGATGGTCGGCGCCTGGCATGCGGATGACGGTGACCGGCTGCATGGTCGCGTGCCGCAGCGTCACGCCGTCGAGGTCGAGGTCGAAAGGCAGCACGCAGTTCTCATCGGCGGCAAGCCCGATGCCATCGATGGTGATCCCAGAACCGTCGGACAAGGTCAGCGACACCGACTCGCCATGCTTGGCATGCGTCGTGGCGTGATCCTGGAAGTTGTTGATGAACACGAAGCCGCGCGTCCCATCGGTGCGCACGCACCAGCGCAGCGTGTCGAGATCGGCGGGGTCAATGCGCTCCTGTCCTTCCGGAACCGCCACCCGCATCGGGCACAGCGTGTCGGCGAAGGCCTGCGTGAACAGGTGCAGCGACTTAAGCCGGCGATAGGATTCGCGCACCTGCCCGAATTCGCCGATGGCCGCCTGGAAATCATAGGAGCGCTTCGGTGTCTGGCCCTCGTTGAGATAGACGCCGTGCCCCAACGGATTGGTGCCGCCGTGGAACATGTAGTATCCGAGCACATTGCAGCCTGAGGCGATCTTGATATTCGCCATCGCGTCCACCGATTTCAGCGGCAGGATGAAGCGGTAGTTGTAGGAGGAGAACATGCCTCCGCCCATCTCGCAGCAGGCATAGGGGCGTTCCTCCGGCGGATAGGTCGGGTCGAATTCCTCGCCGCGCGGGCAATCCGCCGCATGGAAATTGCGGTAGATGAACTCGTCGGTCAGCGGATGCTCGGTGGCGTTGTCGCCCTGCCAAGGCTGGAAGAAGAGCCACGGGCGGTAGGCATATCCGCCCCAGAGCGGCAGCACATCGTCCGGCAGCGGAGAGCCGCCCCAGCCGGTGCAGGTGTAGAACGGCACCGCGATGCCGGCCTCGGCCGCGATCGAGCGCAGCGCCTCCATATAGGCCATGCCGTCCGCGCCGACCGGCAGCCATTCGTCGCTGATGCCGGTGGTCATCTCCCACGGGGCGGTCGAATGCATGTATTCGTTGTCAAGCTGGGCGCCGATGATCGGCCCGCCGTCCTTGAAATAGAGCCCCTCAAGCTGCTCGGCGATGCGGGCGTAGAGTTTGCGCGCGAGGTCGAGGAAACTCGGGTCGGTGGAACGGACCTCGAAGGGCTTGGCGTGCAGCCAGTCGGGGATGCCGCCGTTGCGCACCTCGCCGTGGTCGAAGGGGCCGAGGCGCACGATGGCATGCATGCCATGCCTGCCGATGAGCTCGATGAAGCGGCGCAGGTTCTTGTTGCCGGAGAAATCCCACTCGCCCTCGCGCTCCTCGTGATGGTTCCAGAAGATATACGTCGACACGACCGTGATGCCGGCCGCCGCCATCTTGCCGAGCTCATCGTCCCAACGGTCGTCCGCGAGACGGGAATAGTGGCATTCGCCGCACACGCCGAAGACCGGATGCCCGTCCTCGGTCATGAAATAGTTGGTGAAATCGATGTCATGGCCGTCGGGATCGACCGCGTTCCCCTCGATGGCGATGGGGAACCGATGGATGTCCTTGGGGGCGAGCCCGGCGAGATCCAAGTGGTTCGGCATTGATGCTCCTTGCTTGCAGGCGCGGCTCCGCGTCGATGCCGCGCCTGCCTTGATGGTGCGATTATTTTTCAGCAATAGGATACGATGCGTTTCCTTGTGTACGCATCGTCCAGTTGCCCAATGGTGTAGAAAAAATGCCGTCCATTTCACGCCGTCCGCCGCAGTCGATACGCCTGCTTGGGGCTGCGTGCGGGTTCGGTGCGTTCGATGACGCCATCCGCCAGCAGTTTGCGCAGACGGTAGGTCGCGGTGGATCGCGGCAGTCCCAAGGCTTGCGCCGCATCCGGGGCTTGGACCGGCTCATGCTCGGCGATGAAATGCAGCAGCGCCAA
Source organism: Bifidobacterium sp. LH_730 (assembly GCF_056355835.1). Taxonomy (NCBI): domain Bacteria; kingdom Bacillati; phylum Actinomycetota; class Actinomycetes; order Bifidobacteriales; family Bifidobacteriaceae; genus Bifidobacterium; species Bifidobacterium sp. LH_730. The sequence goes on along the minus strand of NZ_JBKETB010000001.1, from coordinate 434,438 downwards.
CTCGGCGGGGGAATAGCGGGACAAGTCCGCGGCGCTGATTCCGCCGGGCCATGCAAGGTCGTCGATCTCGTCGAGGGGAGAAGGGCGCTGGCTTGGCAGACGGTAGATGCGGGCGCTGCCTTCGCCGCCGTATTCCGGAAGATGCCGCCCGGATGCCGGTGATATGTTCTGTGACGTCCCCAAACGCCGAACATTGCTATGGAAAGTGAGTGCGAATGACGAAAGGCTGTCCTTCGCCTCGGGGCGGCCATTGCCATTGCGTTCCGTTAGTGCGGTCATGAGCTGGAATCCCGTGCCCCGGTTCTCGGCGACGTATCCGTCGCGGAACGGCGTGATCTCCAGCAGTGCGGACAACGTCATATTGCGTGTGGCGGAGACGCCGCTTTCGCCCAGCGTGTCAACGGTCACGCCGCCGTAGAGGCCGCCGGGGCTCAACACTTCCAGTCGGTCGGCGAACATATTGACCTGCACCTGCGCGCCCTGGGCCATGGGGGAGTAATCGCGGTGCATGATGGCGTTGACCACGGCCTCGCGCACCGCGTCGGGCGGATATTCGGGCAGGTCCCGTCGATATCCGTCGACCAGCACGCCGCCCACGCGCATATTGCGCTGCACGCGGTCGAGGATGTCGGCGAGGATGTCGGCGATGGGGCCGACCGCAGTGAGCGCATCCGAGTATTTCACGCCTCGCGCATCCGCCTTCGTGCGCCCCGGATAGAAGGCGAAAGTGACATTGAGGCGTGGAAAATATTGCTGTGGGAATGTCCCGAGTGCCAGCAATCCCGCCAATGTGGGGCGCAGAACGCCGAACTCGTCGGCGCGCAGGACTCCAAGCGCTTGCAAAGCGGCGTCATCGTCCAGCGAAGCGAAGATGCGGGGACGGCTGGCTCGTTGGCGCTCGAGTATCCCCGCCATGAGATCGTCCCGAAGATCGGCTTTGGTCGCGTCCTCCACAATGCGTTGGTCGTGGCGGGGCTGGCGGCGTTCCTCCATCAGACGGTCGATCTCATATCCGGTGAGTCTGCGGTCTCCATCGCCGACTCGCACATAGGAGCCGTTGTAGGCGCCGCGAGAGGTCACATAGCAAGGCTTGTCCAACGGATTGAGTTCCGGGATCGTGGCGACGACGACGGGGCTTCCCTCGAACATCAGCACTTCGATCAGCGGTTGGATGGCGGGCGTGAGCTTCTGCCGGCAAGCCTGGGCGAGGGCGTCGGCAATCGGCTGCGCCTGAAAGCCTTCGGCTGGATGAAATCCCAAGCGCTCGGACACTCCGAGCACAATGACGCCGCCCGAGCCGTTGGCGAAGGCGGAGATCGTCTCGACCATGGTCCTCGGCAGTCCGCCCACGGCCTCTTTGACCTCCACCTGCTGTGAATCCGATGAAGCGAGCCTCATGTCGCGCATCATCCGCGCCAATCCCATCGCGTCCATGTGTCCCTTCCCTGAAAACATAATAAATACATGTCAATCATAACAAACATGTTTAATATGTTGGGTGTGCGAGCAATGGATGCCTGGTGTTTCTTGTGGGTGTCAAATAGTGCGTTCGGGGAGGTGCTGATGCCAAAGCGATGAGGCCAGTATTGAATGATGGCTATTTTCTGTGGTTTTAAGACTGAGGAAGCCGTGAATATATGGAGAATGTGGTGTTGTTGAGCGAATGGTACGAGCAACTTCTCTCTATCCAAGAGCAATTTCCCATGTTTTGTGAGGCCGGTTCTGTCCTACTCTGGTAGAGATGCACTGTATTTTGCAAAGACGACGAAGAGATCATGTCCTTGTTCAGGTCGCGGCATCTCAAGGAGGAGACATGGAGCGTGCCGATGGAGCGTATCGACGGATCGTGCAAGGGAGCACTGATATGACTGATATGACAATCGATTTGAGCGGGCGGTGGATGTGCCGTCTGGATTCGGAGGACCATGGGCTGGCGGAGCGCTGGCAGGGTGCCGATGCATGGCGGGTTGCGGATGACGGGGCCGGTGAGATCGGTGGCGCGGCGGAATCTCCGATGGTTCCGTTCATTGTGCCGGGGACGGCTGGAGCCAATGGCCTTGGCACGGCCTATGAGCCGCCGGAACCGTTGGCGGTGAACGAGGAATGCATGCAATCGCTGCGCCAGCGGCATGATTACCTCGGCGCGCTGTGGCTGGCGCGCTGGGTCGATATGCCTGCCAATATTTCCGTCGGGGCGTGCGCCGAGCTGTTCCTTGAACGCGTGATATTCGGCTCGATGGCTTGGCTCGACGGCCACTATGTTGGCGAGGACGACAGCCTGGCCACGGCGCATCGGCATGACCTGACCGACTTCGTTCGCCCCGGTGCGCGCCAACTGCTTGTCGTGCGCATCGACAACCGCGATCTCAAACGCCTCGGCACGTGGGGCAGCTCCTACACCAACGAGACGCAGTCGATCTGGAATGGCATCGTCGGCGAGGCTTCGCTGCGGTTCCGTTCTAGCGCCGTGAGCGATGTGCAGGTGTTCCCCGATGTCGCCGCGAACGCGTTGACCGTGCGATTCGACCTCGGCGCTTCCCACGGCGCTGTGCCCTCGACGATATCCGTCGTCGTCCGTGACTCGCAGGGCTCCGTCGTGGCAGAGCTTGCCGATGCGCCCGTGCAAGCCGGGCACAATGCGATTCGGGTGTCTGCGCCCGGTCTTGAACCATGGAACGAATTCCATCCCACGCTATACACGCTCACGGTCGGCGATGCCGAGCCCGTGCGTTTCGGCATGCGCACTCTCGCATCCGGGCCGGACGGTCTGACCATCAACGGGCGCGGCATGTTCCTGCGCGGCAACGTCGAATGCTGCGTGTTCCCCGAAACCGGGTTCCCGCCCTGCGACGAGGCCTCTTGGGAACGCATGTACACCAAGCTCAAGGCGCTCGGCTTCAACCATGTGCGCTTCCACAGCTGGTGCCCGCCCGAGGCCGCTTTCGCCGTGGCGGACCGCATGGGGCTCTATCTGCAGGTCGAAGGCCCGGTCTGGCTGGATGCGTGGTTCGACGATCAGGTCGGATCCCACGCCGAACACTACGGATTCATCCGAAGCGAACTGTGTCGCATTGTGCGCGACCATGCCAATCATCCGAGCTTCTGTCTGTTGGCCTGCGGCAATGAGCTCAGCGGCGATTTCACGCTGCTTGAGGACATTCTGCGCGAGTTGCGCGAACAGGACGGCCGCGTGCTGACGACCCTCACCTCGAACACCGTCGACTTCGACCGAGCGCCGAGCGATGTGGACGACTGCTATGTCGGCGTCTCCTACGAGCGCAAACCCATCCGCGGCCAATATGACCTCGACGGCATGGTCGGCGGCACCGCGCTCGCCTACGATCCGGCCGTCGCCGCCGCGCCGTTGCCGTTGGTCTCGCACGAGGTCGGCCAATACGTCGTCTTCCCGGATATGAAGGAGATCGATGATTACACCGGAACCCTCGAGCCGGTGAATCTCACGGCCGTGCGCGCCGACCTCGAAGCCAAGGAACTGCTGCCGTTGGCCTCCGAATTCACCCGTGCCTCCGCGCATCTGGCGCAGGCCATGTATCGCGCCGACGTCGAATCCATGCTGCGCACCCGGGGGCTGGCCGGCGTGCAGTTGCTGTCGTTGCAGGACTTCCCGGGGCAGAAAACCGCCACCGTCGGCCTGCTCAACGGGTTCTGGCAGGAGAAAAGCGACGAACCCATCGATTTGCATTGGGGGCCGGTGACGCCGCTGGCCATCATGGACCGGCTGCGCTATCGGGCGGGCGAAACGCTGCATGCCGATATCAAGGTCAGCAACTTCGGGCCGTGCGACCTGCCGGCCGGACGATGGGATTGGAGCCTTGTCCCCGTCCTCGGCGATGGTTCGGACGATGCGGATGCCGCGCCCGTCGCCGCCGGTTCATTTGATGCGCCGGCCATCGCGCAGGGGCGCCTATCCGACGTCGTCGGCACGATCGACGTGCGGCTCGACGGATGCGCGGACCGACGCCTGCGGCTTACTGTCCGCGACGGGCGGGGGAGCGCCGCCAACAGCTGGGATGTCTGGGTCTTTGGCATGGAAGATGCGACTGGGGACGAGGGCGGGACCGGCTTCCGTTCCCTGCTCGCCGACGATATCGTCGTGTCCACCTGGTTCGACGACGATATCCGCGCCGCGCTCGACGGGGGACGCACCTGCGTCGTCCTCGCCGATCCGAATGCCATGCGCGTCGACCCGGCCGGCGGCGAGTTCTTTCCCGTGTTCTGGAGTCCGATGCATTTCCCGAGCGTGTCGCCCTGTGGCATGTGGTGCGAGGCCGGTTCCCCGGCGTTCGCCGGCTTCCCGACGGGCCGATACGCCGACCTCAACTGGAAGGATCCGCTCGAGCATTCCTTCTCGATGGACATCACGTCGCTGCCGCGCGATTTCCGTCCGCTGACGACCGTGGTGCCGAACTTCGCGACGATCGCTTGGCGCACGAATATGTTCGAATGCCAGGTCGGCGAGGGGCGCCTGTTCGTCGTCTCCATCGACCTCGATTCCGGCCTGCCGTCGGTGCGCTCGCTGGCCCGCAGCCTCGCCGCACATATCAACGACCGCGGTTTCGTGCCGGAGCAGAGGCTTGAGGCCGGTCAAGTGGCGGACCTCTTCATCGATCCGGAAGGTCCCGAGGCACAGGCGCGCGGCCGCCTCAGCATCGACGCCCTGCGCATCCCGCGCGACATCCCCGAGTGACGGATTGGAGTCGGCTTCGATGAGTCACTGACGTCAGCCTTCATCCGAGAAGTGCGCCGAGTCCCATATGGAATTCGGCGCACTTCGCCATTCAGGGCCTTTCGCGGCCCTTTCACGCTGAGAACCGCCAGCGGATCGTCATGCGGCGGCGCTCGCCGGCCCCGAGCAACGGGGAGGGCGTGGCGCCGCCGTGTGTGTCGTTGATGGCGTTGGGCACGAAGCTGGGCTCCAGTGCGATGCCGGCCGAGGGGCCATAGGCCATGCTGTTCCGGGCGGGGATGTGGTCGAAGAAACCGGCGGAATAGAGCACCAGCGCCGGAGCATTGCAGCTGAGCTCCATGCGGATGCCGCTGCGCTCGCCGGCCAGGGTGGCCATTGGGAAGGGAGTGGCGGCACTGGCCGCATAGGCGCGAGCGAAATCATAGACATGGTTGTAGCCGCGGCCCATCACGAGTTGAGAGTCGGTCAGCGCGCTGAGGAAGTCCGAGCCGTCGACTGTTTCCTGTGCGGCCTCGTGCATCTTGTCCGTGTTTTCCGCGATATCGCGGAAGATGTCGTCTCCGCTGCTGTTGCCATCGCGCCCCAGCATCGCGTCACGCAGCCTCCGCCCCTCGCGCAGGTCAAACGGCGTGCCATCGACCGGCACCGGTTCGAGCGGCAAAAACGTCTCGTCGCTGGGGGAACACACGTCCCGCGTTCACGCGCAGCGTGTGCCCGAGCGCGCTGCGACCGTCGCCATTGAGATTCCAATAGATATGCGAGGTGGGATTCCACACCGTCGCGCAATCGGTCTGCGCCTCGATGGTCAGTTCCAGCGTGCGCCCGCCGACCAGCGCATAGGTCGCCTCGACCCGCAGCGTGCCGGGGAAACCTTGGCTCAGATGCGGGCTGGTCAACCGCAATGTCACGCGGTCCGCGGCCAGCGTCTCCTCGTCGATAATCCAATCCTCATGCTCGAAACCATGCGGCCCGCTATGGCTGTTGTTCGGGCCGTCGTTGGCGGCGAGCGGATATTCCTTGCCGTCGATCACGCACCGCGCCCCGGCGATGCGCCCGGCATTGCGGCCGACCACCGCGCCCATGCACACGGCATCGTTGCGATATGCCGCCTCGTCGGCCAATCCCAGCGCCACATCCACGGGTCGTCCGTCCGCGTCCGGCACCGTCAGCGACGCCAACCTCGCGCCGTGGGCGAGGATGCGCGCCGTCATATCGTCCGATTGCAAGGTCACCGCGTGCATGCCGGTGCGGCGCTTCGCGTCCATGCCCATATCCGCCTGCCTTCCGTCAGTCCATGGGGTATTCGTGAGCCTAACACGTCCGTCCTGCCGCAGGGGAGCCGCGCATTGCATAGGATTGCGCGATGATATAGGAATATTGCCATGTCTTATATGGCATATCCCGTCGAAAAGCCTTGACAAAGCTGAGTTACGCTAGACTTAGGTACACAGGATGCGTGTCATTCCTGCTGTGCCTTTTGCGAAACGGAGGTCGCTCATGAAACCGGCCGAACATCATATCGACGTCGAACAATCGGATTTCGTCATCCACATGCCCTCCGCCATCGCGCGCCGCACCTTCCTCTATCTGCTGCGCTCCGGCGAATTCAGCTACGAACCGGGATATCGCCTCGAACGCAACACCTTCGACAGCTTCCTCGTCATGTATGTGCGTTCCGGCTCGCTTGACATCAGGGTTCCGGCTGGCTCCTTCCGCGCCAAGGCCGGTGATTTCGCGCTCGTCGACTGCTATGACCGGCACTCCTATGGCACCGACGAGCCCACCGACGTGCTGTGGATGCATTTCGACGGGACGATGGCGCGCGCCTACGTCGACCTCATCACCGCTAAACTCGGCCCCGTCTTCAGCCTGCGCAACCCCAACTATGCGATCAGCCGCATGCAGCGGATCGACGAACTGGTGCGGGAGAAAACCGGTTTATCCGAGGCGCGCATGGCCAAATACATCACCGATGTGCTGACCGAATTCGCCGCCGAACAGGAGCCCGGCGCGCCCGCCCGCCAATCGCAGGCCATCGAGGACTCCATCGCCTACATCTCCGCGCATCTGTCCGAACCGCTGACCGTCGAGGAACTCGCCGCCCGCGCGTTCGTGAGCGAATACCATTTCATCCGCGTGTTCAAACGGGAGACCGGCACCACGCAGCACGCCTACATCGTCGACGCGCGCATCCACGCGGCCAAATACCTGCTGGTCAACAGCGACGCGCCATTGAAGCGCATCTGCGAGCAGTGCGGCTTCTCCTCGACCTCGGTGTTCTGCGCCTCGTTCAAGCGCAAGGTCGGCACTTCGCCGCTCGACTACCGCGAAAGGAACCGGGGATGAGCGGCGCCATGCTCACGCTGCCGATGCCCGCCGCGGTGCTCTTCGATATGGACGGCACATTGGTCGATACGGACGGACTCTGGCTGGCCGCGGAACGCGGACTCTACCGCGAATGCGCGGCTGGTGGGGGAGCGCTGCCCTCCGCGAATCTGCCGGCCGAGGCCGAACGTGCGTTGGAAGGCGCGAGTCTGCCGGAATGCGCCCGCGTGCTGCGCGAGGCCGGGGTCGATCTGCCGGCGAAGGCCATCGAGGAACGATTGGTTGCGTCCGTCGAACGCGAGTTGACCGGCAGCGCCATTCCTTGGGCCGATGGCGCGATTGCGTTTCTGGACCGGCTGATTGCGGCGGACGTGCCTTCGGTGCTCGTCACCGGCACGCCCATGCGCATCGTGAGGCATGTGCTTGCCTTCGCGCCGGCTGGTGCCTTTTCCGCCGTGGATGGGACGACGCTGGCCATCACCGGCGACAGTCCGCTGCCCGCCAAGCCCGCGCCGGACCGATACCTCGAGGCCGCGCGCATGGCCGGGGCTCCCATCGAACGCTGCCTGGTCGTGGAGGATTCCGGCACCGGCATCCGCGCCGGGCTTGCCTCGGGAGCGCGGGTCGTGGCGCTGACCGCGTTGGCGCGCACCCCGGCTCCGTCGGATCCGCGGTATCGGCGCGTCCGTGACTTCACCGAGCTGAGATTGGGCGATTAGAGCCCGGCGGCGCTCCCGCGCTCCTTGGGTGCGTTTGATACCATCGAACGGCGCGGCGATGTCGCACGCAACGGCGTAAGAAAGGATCCCCATGCCGGTCTATGAGGTCGTCCCCGTGTCCAGTCTCGAGAAGATCTTCCCGGACTCCGATCCCTCCGCCTGCGACTCGCTGGGCGTCGTCCAAGGACTGACCGGTGAGACGGTCTCCTTCCAACTCGCCTATCGCGTGCGCCGAGCCGGTGCCGCGCCCCGCATCGACGACACGACCGCCCGCGTCGAGGTGGCCGGCGCGCTCGCCGAACGCGTGCGTCTGCGGGCTGTGCGCGCCGTGCCGGTCGAGTTCGCCGCATATCCGCACTCCGACGACGCCTTCATATCCCATGATCCGGGGCTCTACCCAGACCTGCTCCAGGACACGGACGGACTGGTGGGCGGTGTGCCCGGGCTGTGGCGCTCGCTGTGGATCGACGTCGAACTGCCGGATATGGCGGATACGGCGTCCGGCGACAGCGTGCTGTCCTTCGCCTTCGTGCCGCTCGGGGAGGGGGAGAGAACCCACGTCGACGTGACGGTGCGCCGCATTCCCGCCGCCTTGCCCGAGCAGACGCTGATGCACACCGAATGGCTGCACGCCGACTGTCTGGCGCAGTATTACGGCGTTCCGGTGTTCAGCGAGGAGCATTGGCGCATTCTCGAGAATTTCATCTCCCTCGCGGTGCGCCGCGGCATGACGATGGTATACACCCCGCTGTTCACGCCTCCCCTTGACACGGTCGTCGGCGGGGAGCGTCCGACGACCCAGCTGGTCGGCGTCGAGCGGCACGGGGACGACTGGTCCTTCGACTTCGCGCTGTTCGAACGGTGGGTGGCGATGTGCCGGCGCCGCGGCGTGCGTTGGTTCGAAATGAGCCACCTGTTCACGCAGTGGGGCGCGGCGCACAGCCCCAAGATTGTCGCGCTCGTCGACGGCGTCGAACGCCGCGTCTTCGGCTGGGACACCGACGCGACCGACCCCAGGGGAGCATATGCGGCTTTCCTCGCGGCCTTCCTGCCTGCCCTCGACCGCGAGCTCAAGACGCTTGGCATCGCCGGCGACACCGTCTTCCATATTTCCGACGAACCGAACGCCGACAACCTGGACACCTATCTGAAAGCCAAGGCGATCGTCGCCCCGCATCTGAAGGACTACCGGGTGATGGACGCCCTGAGCCACATCGAGTTCTACCAAAGCGGCGCCTGTGAGCATCCGGTGCCCGCGGCCGATGCGATCGAACCCTTCGTCGAGGCCGGCGTCGAGGGCCTGTGGACCTATTATTGCTGCGCCCAGTCGCGCGACGTGCCCAACCGCTTCATGGCGATGCCCTCATGGCGCAATCGTGTGCTCGGATTCCTGCTCTACGCCTACGATCTCGCCGGATTCCTGCACTGGGGATACGACTTCTACAACACGCAGTATTCGATGCGCCCGATCAACCCCTACGTCGAGCCGGCCGGGCCGGAGGGATTCCCCGCCGGCACGCATTCCTCGTCTACCCGGGGCGCGGGGGCATGCCCGAGGAATCGATACGTGGCATGGTCCTCGCGCAGGCGATGAACGATCTGAGGGCCTGCCGCCTGTTGGAGTCGCTCAGGGGACGCGAATTCACGCTCGCGCTGATCAACGAGGGCTTGGACGAGCCGATTCGCTTCGCGCATCACCCGCATTCCGCCGCATGGCTGTTGGACCGGCGGCGCGCCGTGGATGAGGCCATCGCCGCCGCATTGGCATAGCCGGCTGCCGCGCCGTGCGATGACAGTGCCCATGGCGCGGCAGCCGGCCCGCGGACGGTGACCGGTGACGGCCGATGAACTTGAGACGCCTCAGACGCGTGCCCCGTCGTCGAACTCGTCCTCGCGCGTCTGGGTGTGTCCCTTGTGCTGGACGATGAGACCGGCCGCGCCCAGCAACGCCGCCACTCCGAATATCGTGCCCAGCAGACCGGTGAGCATCGGCACGAACACCGAGGCGATGACGCCCGCGATGCCGGCGACCAAAAGGATCCAGAACACGAGCTTGGAGCCTTTGACGCGGCCGATCTGTGGATTCGGCGGCACGAAGTCATCGCCGTATCGGTCCATCACATCGTCGGTGTCCAGCCAGCTCGAACCGGTGAAATCGCGCGGGCCGCGGGATCTGCCTCCGCCGGCGAAGGCATCCGAGGTGAGGTCATTGACCGACAGCAGCGCCTCCTTCTCCTTGCGCTCCGCATGACGCTCGAAACGACGGGCCGAGGAGGAACCGGCCACATCCTTGAGGTCGTCCCTGTGCCCGGCCTCGAACGCCGCCCACGCCGCGTCGAGATCGTCGCCGGCGCCCATCCCCGGCGTGGGACGCTCCTGCGGTTCGTTGCCGTTGCTATTGTTGAGGTCAGTCATAGGCACCACTCTAATCAGGCGTGAGGGCAATTGCGCCGGGGAAGGAAGCGCTACAGTGCTGTACTGGTTCTTCGTCAAGGGATTCGGCTGGCTCGCCCGACTGCGCCTGGGGCCCACCGCCAAGGGACTTGAGAACGTGCCGCGCGAAGGCGGCGCCATCATCGCCGCGAACCATCTGGCGGTCATCGACGACGCGCTGATTCCGATCACCTGCCCGCGCATGGTGCATTTCATGGGCAAGGCCGAATACTTCGAGGGCAAGGGCTTGAAGGGCCGCTTCAAGAAGTGGTGGTTCAGCTCCGTGGGCGTCTTCCCCGTGGACCGCTCCGGCGGCAGCAAGTCGCTCGGCGCCTTGGCGCACGCCCGCGAGATCATCGAGGACGGACACCTCTTCGGCATCCATATCGAGGGCACGCGCAGCCCCGACGGCCGACTCTACAAGGGGCACACCGGCGTGGCCAAGCTTGCCTTGGAGACCGGCTGCCCGATTGTGCCGGTCGCCATCATCGGCTCCGACAAGCTGCAGCCGGTCGGCACCGTCGTGCCGAAGAAAGGCAAGACCCAGGTCATCTATGGCCGTCCGATCGAGGTCGAGGCCAAGAATCCCAAAGCTATCACGCATGACGACCTGCGCTCGCTGACCGACCGGATCACCGCCGCCATCGCCGCGATGAGCGGTCAGGAAGTCGTCGACGAATACGCCCAGACGGTCAAGGCCCGACTCAAGGAGCAGGCGGCGAGCCGCGATTCCGAAGGAAACGCATAAGCGCAGCGCGCGAGGCGGACGAAGATGAAGCCCTGTGGGCTTCCGTGCCGCCGGAGCCATCCTTATACGCAACCTCTAGGTGTCCACAACCCGTCACATAGCGTCACGACACTCAGAATAACGGCGTGTTGTTCTGAAATTTGTTCCACTGACGGGCACTCAGCGGCACAAACTTCAGAACGATGGTGTGTCGTTCGGAAATTTGTGCCACTGACACCGAACGCTAGAGCAGCGACGCGTACATCTTCAGCGTGACGACGGTAGGCTTGCCGTTCTCGTCGCGCAGCCTCACCACGCTGCCGCCCGAGGGGTTCTGGGAGGCCACGGTCTTGTCCTTGGAGCTGTCCAGCGTGATCTTGGCCTGCTCGTCGATGCTCACCGTGAAGCCCAGCTGCTCCAGCGCCGACTTCGCGGCCGAGGCCTTCTGCCCCACGTAGTTCTGGATCGTCACGGTTTCCGGGCCCTTGGAGACGACCACATCCACGCTGTCGCCCCATTTGAGCTGCGCGCCGGCCTGCTGCGAGGCCGAGATGACCTGTCCGGCCGGGATCTTGTCATCGAACTGCTCGGTGATGTTGGCCGTGAGCTTGTTCTCGTCGAAGGCCGCCTGCATGTCGTCGCGTGATTTGCCCACCACATCCGGCATGCTCACCGGCATCGGTCCCTTGGAGAGGATCACGGTGATCGCCTCGTTGTGCTTGAGCCTTGCCCCCGGCTCCTGGTCGATGGACACCAGCGTGCCCTCCGGCTTGTCGAGCGAATACTCCTCCTTGGCCTCGTCCCGCTTGACGTTGGTGAAGCCGGCGCGCGTCAGCGCACCGATCGGATCCTTGCCGTTGGTCGAGTTGGGATCCGTGATGTCCTCGGGAATCGTCGCCATCCGCACGCCCCGGGAGACGGTGACGACGACCTTCTCGCCGTTGCGTTTGCCCACGTGCGCGCCCACATCGGCCGGATCGGTTTTGATGATGCGTCCCTTGGCGACGTCATCGCTATAGGCTTGCCTGACCTGATATGGAATGGCCGCCACATCAAGCGTGGATTTATAGGATTGCCAATCCGCGTCCGTGACCGGGCATGCCTCGCCGTCCGCGCAGTCGATGTCGGTCGGCTGCGGCAGCGTCCAATAGCTGCCCGGACCGAGGTAATACCACCACGCTCCGCCGCCTCCGCAGGCGCCGAGCGCGAGTACGACGGCCAAGGTGATGGCCAGCGGCTTTTTCCAGCGCTTCGCCGGTTTATCGGGGGAGCCACCCGGAGTGCCCGGAATATCGGGGGAGGAAAGGCCGATAAGGCTGGTGGCATTCGTGCCGTCGCCGGCCAACGTGATGGCCTGCGTGGCGGCCGCGGGACCGTCCGCCGGCATGGTGCGCGTCATCTCGACCTGCGGCGCGGGCAGCGTCTGCGTGGCCGAGGGATCGGCGGAAGAGGCGGCTTCCTCCGCAAGGAATGCCGGCACATGCCCAAGCGTCTGCGTGGCCGCTGGCTCGTGCGGCGGCACGGGGGCCGCTCCCGCCATCGTGCGCGTCGTATCATCCGCGTCGGGATCGGAGGCTGCGCCGACCGTGCCATTGCCCGAAGGCTCCAGACGATATTTCCACGCCTCCATATCCAGCGTGCCGCTCAACCGGCGCAGCTCCTCGTATGCGGCTGAGGCGTCGGCCGGGCGCGCCCCGACCTCGCGCGCGGTCAGATGCGCGATGAAGCCCGCCACCCCGGCGTCGATCCCGGGGAAGGGGCCGGTCACCGACGGCACATCCTCGTGGACGTGCTTGAACACGAGCGTCACCGGGTTGTCGGAGACGAAGGGCACCTGCCCGGCCAGCATCTCCCAGGCCATGATGCCCACCGAATAGAGGTCGCCCTGGGGCGTCGCCTCGTTGCGCTCGATCATCTCGGGCGCGAGGTAGGCGGCGGTGCCGAGCAGCATGCCGGTCGAGGACAGCGTCGCCTGCGAGGCCGCCTTGGCCAGCCCGAAATCGGTGATCTGCACATGCCCGCGGTCGTTGATGAGGATGTTCTCGGGCTTGATGTCGCGGTGCACGACGCCGGCGTGGTGCGCGGCGGCGAGTCCGTCGAGCGTCTCCATGACGATGCGCAGCGTCTCGCGCACACTGAAGGTGCCCTGCGTGTTCATCTCGTGCCGCAGGTTGACGCCGTGGACGTATTCCATGACCAGATAGTCCAGGCCGTTGAATTCACCGGTGTCATAGACCTGCACGATATGCGCGTTGGCGATGGCCGCCGCCGACTTCGCCTCGCGACGGAACCGTTCGACGAACTGGTCGCGGTGCGGGCCCCGCGCCAGCTGCGTGTGCATGACCTTGATCGCCACGGTGCGGTCCAGCCGTTCGTCGACGGCCTGATAGACCGTGGCCATGCCGCCTTCGGCGATTCTGCGGACGATGCGATACCGTCCCTCGATCGTCTGCCCCACGGGCGCGTTCGCGGCTTCACTCATAGTCTCTTGCATGGCCTTATGTCACGGGTTCCACTGATTCCCTGCCCAGTCTACACGCGGAGCCGGTGGCACGGGTGCGCCTTGCTGCGCGGTTTCTGTGAGGGTTTGGCCGGTCCGGGGCCCGGAATCATCTCGGGCGCGCGTCGTCCGGGATGAAACGCGCGCAGGCGCCGGTCAGCAGCGCCTTGCCCGCATCCGTCAGAGCCATGGAGTCGATGGCGGTCCGCGCCTCGTCCCACAGCCCCGCGATGCGTCGTCTCGATGCCGCGATCGCGCCGGTGGAGGCGAAGAGGTCCATGACGCGGCGCACCTGCGCCTCGTCGCGTTCCGGGGCCGTGAAGGCGTCGGTCAGTTCTGCGCGCCCGCCTCTGTCCGCCGCGCCAAGGGCATCCGCCAGCAGCACGGTGCGCTTGCCTTCGCGGATATCGCCTCCGACCGGTTTGCCGGTCGTCTTGCTGGAGCCGGTCACGTCGAGCAGATCGTCGGCCAGTTGGAATGCGATGCCCAGCGGCGTGCCGACGGCGAGGGCCGAGCGCCGCGCCTGACCGGTTTCGACGCCGGCGGCGAGCAGCCCCAGTTCGATGGGCATGATCGTCGTATAGCTCGCGGTCTTCCAACGGAACACATTGAGCGAGGCGTCGGCCAGCGCGGCCGGGTCGTCGAGCGGCGTCATCTCCACCGCCAGGTCGAGCACCTGGCCGAGCTCCACCTCGCGGTGCATGGTCAGGAAAGCCGGGACGATGCCCGCGCCGCCGCACGGCTCCGAGAGACGGCTGGCCGCGTCCACGGCGATTGACACGCTGGCCGTGGCCAGCAGGTCGCCCAGCATGATTCCCAGTCCCCGGCCGATCGAAGCGCTGCCGGTGGCGCTTGCGAAGGCCCGGTGCGCGGAGGGCTTGCCGCGGCGCAGATCGGATTCGTCGATGATGTCGTCATGCACCAGCGCCGCGGTCTGGAACACCTCGATCGCGCAGGCCAGGTCAAGCATCGCTTCATGCGAGTTTGCGGAACCTTCGGCGGCATCGTATGCGGCCAGCGCCAGCAGCGCCCGCAGTCGTTTGCCGCCTTCGCTCGAGGCGATGGCCTGTTTGGTCACCGCCGCCATCGTCGGAGCGCAGGCATCGGCCACCCGCCCGCCGTCCGGAACGCGCGCATGATGATCCACCAGAGTGGCGATGCGTGCTTCGATCAGGTCCAGGTCCGTTGCGTCGGTCATGGTCCTAAAGTTATCCACAAGATTTTCGAATCGCAAGAACCGCGTGGTTCCAACGAAAACAAGCCTCCGACCACAATGGCCGTTTTTCCTTGCGTTCGAGGGCCGGCGTCGGGCATACTCGGGACGCGGCGCGCGGAAGGCGTCCGCACGATGGTCCGTTCCGGGCCGTCGGAAGCGATCTTGAGGTCAAGGAGGACCCGATGGAACAGGACAACGATATGGACATGAAGACGCGTGCCCGGCATGCGGATGGCCAGACGGACGGCCGGCGCGCCGCGGGACGGAGACGAAGGGAACGTCATGCGGCGCCGGGGAAGGCGCCGGAAACCGTGCGCATGCCCGCCGACGATCCCTTCGACGAAGAGACGATGGAGACGATGGCACGCGAGTTCCGACACGATAGACGGGCCAACGGCCCCGGTCGGGCGGACGCGGATTGGTCCCTCGTGCCGATGGACGAGTGGCTGGGGCATCTCACGGGCTGTTCCTCGGCCATGGAGGACGAGACTCTGGCGGCGCTTGTCGTCGTCATGACCGAGACGCTGTCGATGCGCGACGCGCTGATCCTGTCGATGATCGCCGATGGCGAGTGCGATCGCGAGGAACTGCTTGGCTTCGTGGCGCGTCCGCACGATCCGCTGTGCAAGCGGCGCATGCATCTGCTGCTGTCCGAGGGCTTCGACGATCCGTTGCGCGCGCCGGACGAGGAACGCTGCCGCCTGGGCATCGACCTGCTCGGTCATGCGGCCGTCCGCGCACCGGTGCGTTTCGCCGTGCAGCCGCTCGCCGTCGTCGCCTATGTGCTGTGGTGGATGGGAGACGGCCGTGCCGTCGAGGCGTCCTTGCAGTGCCTGGCGTTGGACGGGGAATGTTCGCTTGCGGCGATTGTGTTCGCGGCGGCGCACCGGGGAGCATGGCCGGCGTGGTGCCGTTGACGGGGTCCTGTCGCTCGGGTGCGGGAATGGAGAGGGGAATAATCGTCCGCGTCAGATGGTTTACTCTCATAGTTGACGATTTGCCCTTGCCAGAAGTGCGCCCATATGATATGGCGTTTCTGACAGGAGCCCATGCAGGAGGTTGAGTTTGGCCACCAAGGAAACCAAGGCTGCCGATACCGAGGCGGAGACCGCCAAGAAGACCACCGCGCGCAAGTCCGCCGGCAAGGCGTCGGCGAAGAAGACCGCCGCCAAGAAGAACGCCCCGAAGACGGCCAAGGCCTCCAAGTCGGAGAAGACGGCCAAGATCGAGGATCCGACGGTCGACGACCAGGAGCTTCAGGAGGACGAGGATCTCGACGAGCCCGTCGGGGAGGATCTGGACGAGGACCTCGACGACGTCGACTCGGACACGGATGCGGACGAGGACCTCGACGATCAGGACGAGGACTCCGACGAGGATGCCGAGCCCGAGGACGACGACGAGGAGGAGTCCAAGCGCAAGGAGCCCGAGACCCCCAAGGAAAAGGGCGCCTTCGTCGTGCGCGACGACGATGACGACGACAACCTCACGCCGTCGGGCAATCCGAAACGCCGTGTGATCGCGGCCGGCGCCACCGCCGATCCTGTCAAGGACTATCTCAAGCAGATCGGTCGCGTGAGCCTGCTGAACGCCGAGCAGGAGGTCGATCTCTCCGAGCGCATCGAGGCGGGCCTGTATGCCCAGCATCTGCTCGACACCGAGGGCGAGGGCATGGAGTTCGCCCGCCGACGCGAGCTCAAATGGGCCGCCAACGACGGCAGGAAGGCCAAGGACCATCTGCTCGAGGCCAACCTGCGCCTCGTCGTGTCGCTGGCCAAGCGATACACGGGCCGCGGCATGCTGTTCCTCGACCTGATCCAGGAAGGCAACCTCGGCCTGATCCGCGCCGTCGAGAAGTTCGACTGGAAGAAGGGCTTCAAGTTCTCCACCTATGCGACGTGGTGGATCCGCCAGGCCATCACCCGCGCCATGGCCGATCAGGCGCGCACGATCCGCGTGCCCGTGCACATGGTCGAGGTCATCAACAAGCTGTCGCGCGTGCAGCGCCAGATGCTGCAGGACCTGGGCCGCGAGCCCACGCCCGACGAGCTGGCGCGCGAGCTCGACATGCCTGTCGAGAAGGTGCAGGAAGTGCAGAAATACGGCCGCGAGCCGATTTCGCTGCACACCCCGCTTGGCGAGGATGGCGATTCCGAGTTCGGCGATCTCATCGAGGACACCGACGCCATCGCGCCCTCCGACGCGGTTGCGTTCTCGCTGCTGCAGGAGCAGTTCAAGCAGGTGCTCGAGACCCTGTCCCCGCGCGAGGCCGGCGTCATCAAGATGCGTTACGGCCTTGAGGACGGCCAGCCCAAGACCCTCGACGACATCGGCCGTGTCTATGGCGTGACGCGCGAGCGCATCCGCCAGATCGAGTCGAAGACCATGTCGAAGCTGCGCCACCCGTCCCGCTCCCAGACCCTGCGGGACTTCTTGGATCAATGATTGGCGGATGTCCTCCCTCTGATGAGGGAGGACATATTGGATTCATTCGTATATAGATAGGTGATCATGCCCACAGAAGAATACGGCGCGAAGGATCTTGCGGTCCTCGAAGGGCTGGACGCGGTGCGCAAGCGCCCCGGCATGTACATCGGCACCACCGATTCGCAGGGCCTGATGCACTGCCTGTGGGAGATCATCGATAATTCCGTCGACGAGGCGCTTGCCGGCTTCTGCGACGATATCGTCGTCACGCTGCACACCGACGGTTCGATCACCGTGGCCGACAACGGGCGCGGCATCCCGGTGGACGTCGAGCCGAAAACGCATCTGACCGGCGTCGAGGTCGTGATGACCAAGCTGCACGCGGGCGCCAAATTCGGCAATTCCTCGTATACCGCCGTCGGCGGCCTGCATGGCGTCGGCTCTTCCGTCGTCAACGCCCTGAGCTCCCGACTCGATGTCGAGGTCGATCGCGGCGGCAAAACGTATCATATGGCCTTCCATCAGGGCCATCCCGGCATTTACGATGATCCGGTCGGCGAGGACGGCGCGCCCCTGCGCGCGCCAGGCAACGCGTTCAAGCGCACGCGCAAGAACAAGCCCACCGAACTCGAGGTGATCGGCAAGGTGCCGCCCAAGCGCACCGGCACCAGGGTCACGTATTGGCTTGACCCGGAGATCTTCAACGAAACCGCCGAGTTCTCGTATGAGCAGCTCATCGAGCGCGTGCGGCAGACGAGCTTCCTCGTGCCGGGGCTGAAGATCACGGTTGTCGACGAGGCCATCGAAGCCACGGGCGATGCCGCCGTCGACGAGATGCGTGAGGTCGACGAGCCGGACGAGCGGGATTTTTCGACTGCGCTCGCTGACGCTCGCTCCGCTCAGCATGACGGTGATGCGGACGGTGACGTTCCTGTCATCCTGAGCGAAGCCGAAGGATCTCCTACCGTCCCTGACGATGCTTCCGCCGCTCCTGTCATCCTGAGCGAAGGCGAAGCCGGAGTCGAAGGATCTCCTTCCATCTCGGCCGAAGCCGTCTCCACCCCCGCCCACGCCCGCGTCGAGGAATTCCTGCATACCGGCGGCGTCAAGGACTTCGTCGACTTCCTCTCGAAGGGCGAGCCGGTCTCCGACATCTGGCGCATCCAGGGCGAGGACACCTACGAGGAGGAGACGCAGAGCGTCGGCGATGGCGGCGAACTGCACGCCGCCAAGGTGACCCGCACCTGCGGCGTCGACATCGCCTTGAGATGGGTGAACGGCTACGACACCGTCATGCGTTCCTTCGTCAACATCATCGAAACGCCCGGCGGCGGCATGCACGTCGACGGCCTGATGAACTCGATCACCAAGCAGGTGCGCAAAACCGTCGAGGCCAACGCGCGCAAGCTCAAGGTGAACCTCAAGGACTCCAACATGCGCATCGAGCGCGACGACATCATGGCCGGACTCGTGGCCGTCGTCACCGTGCGCATCGCCGAACCGCAGTTCCAGGGCCAGACCAAGGATGTGCTCGGCACCGCGCAGGTCAAACCTATCGTCACCAAGATGTCCGACCAACAGTTCGGCGAGATGATCACCGGCTCCAAGCGTGGCTTCAAGGATCAGTCGGGCCGTGTGCTCGAGAAGATCGTCGGCGAGATGCACGCGCGCGTGCAGTCGCGCAAGGCCAAGGAGGTCACGCGGCGCAAGAACGCGCTTGAATCCGCCTCGATGCCGGCCAAGCTCTCCGACTGCCAGCCGGGCAACGACGATGTGGCCGAACTGTTCATCGTCGAGGGCGACTCGGCACTCGGCACCGCCAAGGCCGCGCGCAACGCCGGCTTCCAGGCGCTGCTGCCGATCCGAGGCAAGATCCTCAATGTGCAGAAGGCCTCGATCACGCAGATGCTGGCCAACAAGGAATGCGCGGCGATCATCCAGGTCGTCGGCGCGGGTTCCGGCGCGAGCTTCGACATCGAGCAATCGCGCTACCACAAGGTCATCATGATGACCGATGCCGATGTGGATGGCGCGCATATCCGCATCCTGCTGCTCACGCTGTTCTATCGCTATATGCGGCCGCTGATCGAGCATGGCTACGTCTACGCCGCCGTGCCGCCGCTGCATCGCATCGCGCTGACCGGCCCGCGCAAGGGGCAATACATCTACACCTATTCCGACGACGAGTTGGCCGACAAGCTGGAAGAGCTTGATGCGCAGCATATCGGCTACGCCGAGGACATCCAGCGATACAAGGGCCTGGGTGAGATGGACGCCGACCAGTTGGCGGACACCACGATGGATCCGCGCACTCGCATGCTGCGGCGCATCCGCATGGAGGACGCCGCGCAGGCCAGCGAGATCTTCGACCTTCTGATGGGCGACGACGTGCCGCCGCGCAAGGCCTTCATCGTCGACAATGCCGACGATTTCGACCGCTCCAAGATCGACACCTGATGCAATCGGCCGTCTGGTTTACGGCCGCCGCGGAGGAACGGGGACGGAGACAATGCGCTTCCGTCCCCGTTTTCATATGCAGAGGATATATCGGTTTGCCAAAATATATCGAATAACAATATAATAATATTGTTATTCGATATATTGTAGGCAAAGGAGGCCGTAATGGATGTCCGTGAAATTGCGCCTAGCCCATCCGTCGTCGCCGCGCTCAGGGTGTTTATTGTGGCGGGGGAGCTGCTGTGTGTGGCGGGGCAGTGGATGCTGTTCCCGTTGTCCGCGGCGGTGGTCGAGGTGGCGCCGGAAACCATGCCCGCCCTGTGGCCGTATCGCGTCGCGGGACTGCTCGGCATCCTGTGCGTCGAAATCGCCTTGGCCGCGCTGTTCTCGCTTCTGGCGATGGTCGAGCGCCGCGATGTCTTTTCCGAGCGTGCGGTGCATTGGGTCGATCTCATCATCGGCTGCGCCGTGATGGAAGGGGTGTTGGCGTTCGGCGTGCTGGCGGTGGGCCTGTTCTGGAGTCCGCGCGCCGTCGACCCCGTGACCGGCGTCGAGTTTGGCGCGAGTCTGATGATGCCGGCTGTTGCGTTGGGATTGGTTGCCGTGGCGGCGCTTGCCGCGGCGTTCGTCATGCTGATGCTTGTCATGCGTTCGCTGCTGGTGCAGGCCACGGCGCAGCGGCGAGAACTGGATGCGGTGATCTGATGGCGATTCGTGTGAACCTCGATGTGATGCTCGCCCGCCGCGGCATGGGGGTGGGGGAACTTGCCGAACGTATCGGCATCACCCCGGCCAATGTGTCGATCCTCAAGAACGGGCGCGCCAAGGCCATCCGTTTCTCCACGCTTGACCAGATCTGCCGCGTGTTGGAATGCCAGCCCTCCGACCTGTTGGAGTGGGTGTCGGAGTCAAAGGAAGATCTCGGCTGACCGACCGGTTGGTAGTCTAGGGGATGGTTTAACTTACCTAAGTAAAGAATATACCGTGTGGCGGCATCGAAGGCCGATGCCCGCCCATAACACAGGGGAGTGTGCCGATGGTCAACCTTCTGCTCGCCGTGATCTATATGGCGTTCATCTCGCTCGGTTTGCCTGACGCGTTGCTTGGTTCCGCGTGGCCGACGATGCATCAGGAGTTCGGCGTGCCCATCTCGTGGCAGGGCGGAATCTCGATGATCATCTCCGCCGGCACGATCATCTCGGCGCTGCTGAGCGACAGGCTCACGTTGCGGTTCGGCGCGGGGCGCGTGACCGCCGTGTCCGTGGCGATGACGGCGGTGGCGTTGATTGGCTTCTCGGTCAGCCCGAACTACTGGCTGCTGCTGCTTATCGCCATCCCCTATGGCTTGGGCGCGGGTGGCGTGGACGCCGCCCTCAACAACTATGTCGCCGTGCATTATGAAAGCCGGCATATGAGCTGGCTGCACTGCATGTGGGGCCTTGGCGCCTCCGCCGGCCCCTACATCATGGGATTCGCGCTGTCCGTCGGCCAGGGCTGGCAGTGGGGATACCGCTATATCGGCATCATCCAGGTCGTGCTCACCTTCCTGCTCTTCCTCTCGCTGCCGTTGTGGAAGAGCCGCAAGGGGGCGACCGTCGAAAGCGCTGCCACTTCTTCTTCCTCCTCCTCTGTCGCCGCGGGCGATGCCTCTGCCTCTTCTGTCATCCTGAGCGAGCAAAGCGAGTCGAAGGATCTTCCCGCCGCCCGCAAGCCCCTAGGCATCCGCGGAGTGCTTGCGATCCGCGGCGCCAAGGAAATCCTCATCATGTTCTTCTGCTACTGCGCGATCGAAAGCACCTGCTTCCTGTGGACCAGTAGCTACCTGGCCGTGGGCCGTGGCTTCGACACCGTCGCGGCCGCCAGTTGGGCCGGTGTGTTCTACCTCGGCATCACCGTGGGGCGCTTGCTGAGCGGTTTCATGACCATGCGCTTCGATGATCCGACCATGATCCGCATCGGACAGGCCCTGCTCCTCGCCGGCGTCATCGTGGTGCTGCTGCCGCTGCCGGGCATGGTGCCGGTGCTGATCGGCATCGGACTCATGGGCTTGGGCTGTGCGCCGATCTATCCGTGCGTCATCCACTCGACGCCGGGATATTTCGGCGAAGAGAACTCCCAGGCCATCGTCGGTGTGCAGATGGCATGTGCCTATACCGGCTCCATGCTCGTCCCGCCGCTGTTCGGCCTGATCGCCCAGTATGTGTCGATCGCCCTCTATCCGTGGTATGCGCTGGTGTTCCTTGCCCTCATGTTCGTCATGCACGAACGCCTGCGCAAGCTTCGCGGCTGATTCGCGTTCATCCTCCCTCTGATGAGGGAGGTGGCGCGCGAAGCGCGACGGAGGGAGAGGTCGCAGTTGCGCGCCGAGGAATTTCTCCCCCAGTCGGCTCACGCCGCCAGCCCCCTCTAGAGGGGGCATAGTGGTTTGCGTCCTCCCTCTGATGAGGGAGGTGACCGCCTTCGGCGGCCGGAGGGAGAGAATCTGCGAAGGGGAAAACTGCCGGAAAATCGACTCCGGTGTGCCCCATCTCCCACTTCGCTATAATCGAACATATGTACGAAGGCATAGGAGAATTCTCGCCGCCCACAAGGGCCTGGTTCTCCCATGCCTTCGGCAAGCCCACCGA
The DNA here is from genome assembly GCF_056355835.1 of Bifidobacterium sp. LH_730. Lineage (NCBI taxonomy): Bacteria > Bacillati > Actinomycetota > Actinomycetes > Bifidobacteriales > Bifidobacteriaceae > Bifidobacterium > Bifidobacterium sp. LH_730. The sequence continues at coordinate 412,299 of NZ_JBKETB010000001.1, read as the reverse complement.
AGCGCAATCCCGCGCATGGCCGGCCATCCGTTCCAGTCGCAACACGCTGGTCATCGCGCCCACAGGCTCGGGCAAAACCCTTGCCGCCTTCCTGGCAGCCATCGACCGACTCATGGCCGAGCGAACGCAGAGTGCTAGATCTCCGCAAGAAGAGGTCGGCACCCAGTCCATTGACAGTCCAGCGCCCAAGGCTGGCTCACGATGCACATCTCGGAACGGGCGTCGTCATGGCGTCCGAATCCTCTACGTCTCGCCGCTCAAAGCCCTCGCTGCGGATGTGGCCAAGAACCTCATGCGCCCACTGGAAGGCATCGCCGCCCAATGCGAGGCGATGGGACTGCCTACTCCGACGGTTACGGTCGCCACGAGGTCGGGTGACACGACGCCCGCCGAGCGTCGGCGCATCGCCGCGCATCCGCCGGACATCCTCGTCACCACGCCCGAGTCGCTGTATCTCATGCTCACGTCCAAGGCGCGCGAAGCATTGAGCGGCGTCGAGACCGTCATCGTCGACGAGGTGCACGCGCTCGCCGGCACCAAGCGTGGTGCGCATCTGGCCCTGAGTTTGGAACGGCTCGACGAGTTGGTCGCGCGGAAGCGGGGCTCGCGCGTGAAGGGCGTGCCGGAGGTCACGTCGGAATCCGGCTCGGGCGAAACCGGTCACTCGGAATCTGCCAAACGGTGTGATGATCGGTCCGGGGGAGAGGCTCCCAATCGTCGTGTTCAACGCATCGGATTGTCGGCCACCGTGCGGCCGGCCGATGAAGTGGCTCGTTTCCTCGGCGGCACACAGCCGGTCGAGATTATCGACGCTGGAACCAGTCCGGCGATGGATCTCAGGATTGTCGAGCCCCTGGCCGATATGCGTGATCTCGCCTCCGCCAATGTCAAACATCGCGCCGGCGGAGTGGATGGAGATCGTCCCGATGCCAAGCCTATATCGGGCGTCACCCCGGCCATGCGCAGACTCGCCGCGCGCCGAGGATTGGCCAAGCCTGATGGTGACGGCATCGGCTACCAGGCTGTGGTCGGCATACGCGGTGGCGTGGCGCGCATGCCGGCGGGGCCGCATGCAGACGGAGATCGCTCTGAGTGGTCTCCTACGAACGACCGACAGTCTGGATCCATCTCCGTTCCGGCCATCATTGGAGCGCCCGGTGATGGCATGGGTGGAATGGGGCCGGCTGCCGACGGCGCGGGCTCATTGGGTGGTGGCGCCAGCGCGTCGGAAAGCAGTGGCGGTTCGATATGGTCCGTCGTCGAACGCAGCGTACTCGACGAGATTCTGGCTCATCGGACCACTTTGGTCTTCGTCAACTCGCGCGGACTCGCGGAAAAGATCACCGCGCGCCTCAATGACCTCTACGCCAAGCGTCGTCATCCGCAGGATTCCAAGGATGCCATGCCATACGATGCGACTGAAGAAGTTACGTCAGACCTGGCGTCCAGCGGCATATCCTTCTCTTCGCCTATGCGTCCAATGTCTCCGATGTCCCACGGCGTATCGGGAATCGTGGAGGATAAAAGCTCGCCGGAAGGCCGTGAGGGATTTTCCAGACATTACGACGCCGTTGTGGGCGGCACCATGCAACTGGTTGGTTCGCATGGAACGGATGACGCCATTGCCATGGCTCACCACGGCTCCGTGTCGAAGGACCGGCGCAAACGCATCGAGGAGGATCTGAAGCACGGTCGGTTGCGTTGTGTGGTGGCGACCAGCAGCCTCGAACTGGGCATCGACATGGGCTCGGTCGATCTGGTCATTCAGATCGCGCCACCGCTTAGCGTCTCCAGCGGTCTGCAGCGCGTGGGACGTGCCGATCATCGCGTCGGAGGCGTCTCGCATGCATTGTTCTATCCCTTGACCCGTGAACAGATCATTGGTGCCGCGGCCTCCGTCGAAGCCATGCGTGAAGGCGATATCGAACCATTGTCCATTCCACGCAACCCGCTTGATATTCTCGCCCAACAGACCGTGGCCGCCGCCGCGATGGATGACCTCGATCCGAACGAGTGGTATGCGGTGGTGCGTCGTGCCGCGCCTTTCGCCAATCTCGAACGTTCCGATTTCGACGCGGTGATGGGCATGATGACCGGCGCCTATGATGCCGAAGATTTCTCCGCCTTCCGCCCGCCGCTGGTGATGAACGAGGAGACGGGCGTGATATCTGCGCGCCCGGGTGCGCAACGATTGGCCGTCACCTCCGGAGGGACGATTCCTGACCGGGGCCTCTACACGGTGGTCCTGCCCGAGGCGGACGCAGACAAGGGGCCGAAACGCGTCGGCGAACTCGATGAGGAAATGGTCTACGAGTCGCGCGTCGGCGATGTCATCACGCTCGGCACCTCCACTTGGCAGATCAAGGAGATCACACGCGACCGCGTCGTGGTGACGCCAGCCCCAGGGCGAACCGCCCGCCTGCCATTCTGGCATGGCGAAGGCGCCGGCCGCGACGCCGGCTTCGGCCGCGTCAAAGGCCGTTTCCTGCGCGAAGTCGCCGCCGGATTGGCTGTTGACTCTGTCATTCTGAGCGAGCGAAGCGAGTCGAAGAATCTCCTTCCGGAACCCGTCCGCACCCATCACTTCGACGAACCCACCGAAGCCAGACTCCTCGCCGACGGCCTAGACACCAACGCAATCAACAACCTCGCCTCGCTACTGGCCGAGCAGAAGGCATTCACCGGAATCGTGCCTTCCGACCGAACCCTGCTCATCGAATGTTGTCCCGATGAGGAAGGGGATTGGCGCGTCATCCTGCACTCGCCCTACGGCCGGCGTGTCCATGAGCCATGGGCGATGGCCGTGAGCAATCGGTTGAAGCAACGCTATGGCTTCGATGGCCAGACCTATGCGGCCGATGACGGCATCATCGTGCGCTTGCCGGAGGGGGCGGCCGGCGGCGTCTTGGGCGAGAAAGAAGGTCGTGGCAACCCCGTGACGACGCGATTCGTTGACGCCGATTCATATCTTCCCATCCCTGCGGACTCCGCTTCCGGGAAGATCGCATCGAACGACGCAGCGATGCGACAACATACCGCGGCATGGCTGCGTGACCTGTTCCTCTTCGACCCGGATGATCTGACCCGCGCCATCGAAACCCAGGTCGGTGAATCGGTGCTGTTCGCCGCACGGTTCCGCGAATGCGCGGCGCGATCGCTGTTCCTGCCGCGCGAACGCCCCGGAAAGCGTGTGCCCTTGTGGCAGCAGCGGCTGCGAGCCGCGCAATTGCTCAATGCGGCGCGCACCCGGCGCAATTTCCCACTGCTGCTCGAAACCGCGCGTGAATGCCTGCGAGATGTCTACGATCTGCCTGCCCTACGCGAGCTGATGACCGCGCTCAAAGACGGTTCCGTTGCCTTGACTGCGATTGAGACACAACAGCCTTCGCCTCTCGCCGAGAACCTGCTGTTCGGATACGTGGGCCAAGTCATGTACCAATACGACGTGCCGCAGGCCGAGCGTAGCGCGCAACTGCTATCGGTCGGCCCCGAGGTGCTCGAGCGTCTGCTTGGAGACGCTGATCTATCCACGGTGCTCGACCCCGAAGCCATCGTCGAAGTAACCGAGGAATTGAGCGGCCGTACCTTCTGGAACGAACTCGCTCCCGATGACGTGACCGGGCGCGTCACCCGATACGCCAAAACCCACGGCCCCTTCACCGCCGACGAAGCAGTGCAAAGTCTCGGTCTCCCGGCAGCCGATATCGTCCATGAACTCGACCGTCTCCTCGCCCAGGGCGATCTCATTCAAGCCCGCTTCACCAACTCGTCGCTTTCCATGGCAGAAGCGTCGTCAGATCCGATTTTGTCGGCGCATCCGACTGGGGGAGAGGATCTGCCGGGCAAAGCCGGAGGGATAATGCCAGATCAAACCTCCTCCACCCCCGCCCCACTCCAATATCTCCACAAAGAAGTCTTCCGCCGCATCCGCGCCCGCTCCCTCAAACGCGCCCGCGAAGCCATCAAACCTGTCACCCCCTCAACATTCCAACGCTTCCTCTTCGACCGCCAAGGTATAGGGCCCGCCGGCGAACCGCGATACGAAGGACTCGACGGGCTGATGCGCATCATCGAGCAGCTGGAGGGAATCGCCCTACCAACACCCGTATGGGAGACGGCCGTGTTCCCCGCGCGTGTGCGAGACTATCGGCCGGCGATGCTTGACGAACTCATCGCTACCGGCGACGTCGTATGGGTCGGCTCGGGCGATGCCAAGCCCGGTGCGGCGGGCGCGGTATCGTTCCATCCCGCCGATTCTTCTGAACTGCTTTTTTCCAACCTTGCCCAGGATGATGTCAATATCAGCGACGGCGGCGATGACCGTGCAGCGCGCGATGTAATCGGGCGAAGCAGTGGGAGCACTGCCAACCATGGGAACGGTGAGGCTTCTCGTCGAGCCGCCGCAGGCCTTGGTGCGTTGCCAGACGCCATTCTCGACGTGTTGGCCGGGGGAGGAGCATGGCGCGCCGACCAGTTGGCGGCAATGGCACGTCGTCGCTGGAATGAACTTGCTCCCGAAGTGAATCCTGATACCGGTGAAATCGTCGCCAAGCCATGGTCCGACCAACAGTTTCGGGATGCGCTGTGGTCTCTGGTCTGGCGGGGAGCAGTGACCAATGGTTCTTTCGCACCTGTGCGGGCGATGGCAGAAAGCCAGAGCCGCGGTGGCGCTCGCACGGTGCGCGCCCCGTTGCGCGCGTCGCGACGTCGCGTGCGCATCGCCGCGCCCGCCACTGCATCTGATATGTCCGGTCTATGGATGGCAGTCGGCGCCATGAACGGGAACGTGGAAACAGGTTCGCGCGAGACCATGTTGCATGCCACCGGTATGACGCCCGACGCCGTGGCGAGACTTGACGGAGCTTACAGAGATTCCTGTGGCCCTGCGCAGGATGAAAGCAACATGCCGGCGGACGGCACCCAGCACGATCAAACATCCGATGCGCGGGAACGACGCGTGCTGGCCCTTGTCGATGTGCTGCTCGACCGATATGGTGTCATCGCATCGCCATTGGTGGCCGAGGAAGTGCCCGGTGGATTCTCCGCGCTCTATCCGGTGCTCAAGCGCATGGAAGAGCGCGGCACGCTGGTGCGGGGCATGTTCGTGCAGGGCTTCGGCGCGGCCCAGTTCGCCGCCAAGGAAACCGTGGATGTGCTGCGCGGATTCGCCAAGGACCGCAGCGAGTCGGCTGATGGTTGTGGAAGAGAGACGGTGCTTGCGATCAGCGTACTCGACCCGGTGAGTTTGGCTGGCGGAACCATCCCCTGGCCCACGACGCCTGAGGTCGCGACCAAACCCGCCCGCCGCGCCGGTGGCATCGTCGTCTATGCCGGTGGAACTCCGGTTGTCTATGCCTCAGCGAAATCGCGGCATTTGACGGTGCTATGCGGGGGAGATCCTTCGACTCCGGTGCTTCGCACCTCCGCTCAGGATGACAATAAAGAGATGTCGGCTGGCGTTTCCGCTCGGGATGACGGTAGGGAGATGCCGACCGGTGGCTTTGCTTGGAATGGCGGTGAGCCCAATCCTGTCATCCTGAGCGAAGGGAGCGGAGCGACCGAAGTCGAAGGATCCTATTCTCCAGTTATTATGGACGCCGCCATCACCGCGCTGATCGATGCCTTGCTTCGTGCACAACCCGGGTCATTCACCCTGTCTGACGTCAATGGCCAAGCACTGACTTTGCGCAACCCATATTTTGCCGTATTGCGCCGGGCCGGGTTTGCCCCCAGCCCGCAGGGCATGACCTTCTATCGCTGAACACGCTGGCTCGTTGCATAGTTCCATCCCCTTGGTCGCGCGCCATTACCGTTCACCGCAGCGAACCGACCGTTCGCCGTAATCAGCGCGACAAACCCGATCCCACGGCGGTACCTTGAAAATGTCGGAACACCAACCGGCAAAACCAGAGAAAGAGAGCGTGACAACATGGATGTGGACGTGATCGTTGTTCCCGAGACGACGCATGAACACGCCACCATCGAGACCCGTCGCGTGGACGATGCGGTGTCACGGGTGGCGGACGAACTCGCCCGCTGCGGCGAGCACGCAGGCACCGTTCAGATGCGCGAGCAACGCGCCATGCTGCGCGATGCGGTGCTCGCCCAATCCGGCGACTCGATGGTGGTGCTGCGCCTGAAGGACATCCTCATGGCTCGGGTCGAGGATGGACGTGTGGTGCTACATACGGCCAAGCAGACATTCCGCTCGGCCCAACGGCTGTATGAACTTGAAACACGACTCGGCACCGGATTCGTGCGGCTGTCCAAATCGGTGCTGGTCAATCTCGATGCTATTGAACGCATCGAGCCCGGATTCGGCGGCTCCGTCAGCGTCAGATTGTCGAACGGCACCGTCGAATGGATATCACGCCGCTGCCTGCGCGGATTCAAAACCGCGCTGGGCATGTGAGCGAAGATGCAGGCCCTATGGGCATCGAACGAAAGGACGAAGACATGAACAAGAATATGATGGGCATGGCCCTCAAATGTGCGTTTAACAGTGTTAGTGTTGCCTGCATTATCGTCGTGGCGATGCAGGGCATTATCGGCGCGGCGGCCGGAACTCCAGAGGGGGAGGCTTTCGTGAGGCAAGCCGTGGCCGCGTTGCTGACTGGTCTTGGTTTCGGCCTGCCCTCCACGCTGTTTTATATGGATCGGGTCGCGCTATGGGCGAAGTTGCTGGCGGTCTATGGCATCGGTCTGACCGTGATGTTTTTGGCCGGCAGCTGGGCCGGCTGGCTCCCCCAGCAGCAGGGTGTGGGGGCCGTCATCGGCACGGCATTGATGATGGTGGCGTTCAGCCTGGTGACCGGCGCGATATGCGGATTGACGTTCAAAAAGGATATCGCGGCCATGAACAAGCGTTTGGCCGAGCGCCGTCAGCACCGCTCCTGATTTTCCGGGCGTACGGTTTGTCGCAGTTCGACGAGGCCTGTGCGCATAAACGTACGGTGAGCAGCTGTCAGAATACGTTTATGAGCAGTCCGACGGAGCCTACGCGACGAAACGTACGTTGAGAAGCCGTCAGCGTACGTTTGTACGCAGATGGTTCGTCGGACTGCTTACAAACGTACGCCGGGGTTCGCCGATGGCTGCGTGGCATCGGCGAACCCCAGCAGACTCCGGCGAGTTGTCAGGAATTGATGACGGCCTCGATGTTATTGCCTTCGGGATCGTGCACGAAGGCGGCGTAATAGTTCGGGCCGTAATGCGGGCGCGGGCCTGGGGCTCCGTTGTCGGTGCCGCCGTTGGCCAGTCCGGCCGTGTGGAAGGCGGCGACCGCATCCGTATTCGGCGCGTGGAACGCCACATGCACCGGCGCCACCGCATCATCCGCGCCGGCCGTCGAGACGAATACGCTGGAGCCGTCGCCGACAGCGAACTGCTGCACGCCCGGGAACGCCACGCCGCGCGCATATCCCAGCGGAGCCAGCGCCGCGTCATAGAAGGCCACGGCCTTCTCGAAATTCCTCACCTTGATGGTCATATGATCGATCATGCGATCCTCCTTGCCATTGCGGACGGCGCCGATGCCATCCGTCGGTCACCACTTTAGTCAATGTCGTGCTGCTTTGCTGGTAATCCAAGCGACCGGTGGGTAGTGAATATCACAGCGCGTCGTATATCACTGCCGTGGCCTTGGCGATCGCATCCCATGACGAGCCCTCGGTCAAAACCACGATCGTGAAATCGCCTTTCGGCGTGTAGATGATGCCCGCGTCGTGGAGGAAACCGCCGAGGAACCCCACTTTGTCGGCGACTCGGGTCACGCCACGTTCCGCCATACCGGCCGGAATGCCGTTGCGATGGCGTTGCCTCTCCAACAGGGACAGGATGCGCGTCGTGGAATCGCTCGAAAGCAACGAGCTGCGGTAATACCCTTGCAACACCAACGTCAGATCGGTGGCGGTGGTCGTCACGTGATTGGAACTCCAGACCGTCGAGACGGCTCCCAAGGCGTTCACCTGCGCGGTCATGCCCGCGTTGCCGACCACATCGGTCAACCATGCCACCGGGCATGTGTTGTCGGAATCGACGAGCATCGTCTCCATGCAACTGTCCAGCGTTTTGCCTGCCAACGGCGTGTCCCAAGACATCGCGCCGGTTTCGACGGCACTCGCCATCGAATAGGCCGTGAACAATTTATAGGTGCTGGCCGCGGTGAACGTCTCGTTCGAATCGATGTCCACCCGGACCTTGCCATCGGCGGCATCGGCGACTAGCACCGCATATCGGGAGCCGTCGAACACGGTGTCCAGCTGGGCGCGGATATCGGTCATCTCCGCCTCGGATGGGCGCGGGCCCAGTGCGATTGGCTCGACATCCGGTATCGGAATCACCGGCAGCGGCGCGGCAGTGCGCGTGGTCGCGGCACCGTCAGCGTCGTTCCGGGGATGTGCGGTGATTGTCCAAGCCACAATAACGAGGGCGATGATCACCAGCGCCGTCACGAATGCCAATAGAAGTCTCCGGGGATGCTTGTCCGTGCCCCCAATCGCACGCCCGGCCATCACGCACCGCCTTTGCCGGTGTCGTCCGCATCATTCGCGGCATCCGTATTATCCGTGTCATCCGCATGGAACAGAATGCCCGTCGTCCCATTGCCGTGCAACGCTCCTTTGGCGATGCTCCCATCACTTTGCCGGTAGGCCATCCAAGCCATGCCGTTCGCGCCCAGATACACGGAACCCGCCTCATTGCGCAGCAGCCGCCCCTCGCGCAGATCCCAGACGAACGATTCCGGACGCACACGTTCGTCGCCGTATCCCTCCAGTGGATCGCCGAGCCATGTCAGCCAGCGCGACGATGCCTGCGCCGACTCGATCCAGTGCGCGGTGAACAGCGGCGTCGTCTGCCGGGACTTCAAATCGACCTGCATAAGCGTGCCGATGGTGTCCCGCTCCTGCTTGGGATGGCGACCTGTGAAGGTGATGAACAACGTCGTGCCGTTGGAGGCCAGATCGTTCATGACTCTGTCCGCGCCGCGCGTTGACGCCACGATGGTTTTCGTCGCCGCGGCCATATCGAGTTCGATTAGCGTCGCGTCCTGCGAGGCGAGGTCGCGCAACAGGTAATACCAGCGCCCGTTGGCGTGGACGAGGGAGGTGCAGAACGAGTCCTCGACCGGAATCAGACGCTCAGTGGCGAAGTCGAGGAAGGCGAGCTTGTATCCATCGCCGCCGTTGGCGGGATAGTTGACCATGATGCCGTCGTCGCTGATGGCGGCGGCGGAGGTGCGCACCATCGGCGCATCTTCGACGGAAAGGATGGTGCTGGTCGTCCGTTTCTTGATATCGAACAGCAGATATGCGGCGCGCTGCGTGTCTTGATTGTATTGTTCGAAGACGGCACGTCGTTCGCTGGCGGCGAGGATGCGCAGCGCATCGAGTTCGCCCGTGTCGGCGACGCTGTCGACGATGCGGAAGACGTTGTCTTCAAGATCGTATGCCGCCAAGGACATCCGCTGGCCGGTGTCGTCGGCGGCCGTCGTCTGTCCGAAGAGCTCGTTGCCGTCGGACAATACCAGCGGCGTGAAATCGATGCTTTCGGGCCATCCATGAGTGTCCGAGCCGAGGAACAGGTCGGCCAGATTGCCTTGAGGCAACGATTCGAGGGCGGGAGCCGGAGCGTCGCTGATGGCAAGGGCGCGGCCATCGCGTTCGACGGGGGTTATATCGGCGTAACTGTCGAGATAATGCGGCGGGGGCCGCCCTTTGTGCGACTTGGCGGAGGAATCGACGGATTTTGCAGCCCTACGCGTTTGAGAGGCATTGGAAGGTCCGCACGCGGTCGTCGCGCACAGCATGGCCACCATCGCCAAGGAAACTATGGCGCGTAAGAAATGCTGTGCTCTACGCATGGTGCCCACCTCATCGACATTGATGGATACATCCATGATATCCATCGTGACGAGGTGGGCACCATGTCTCGGGCCGGCGATTCGGCGGGCCCGTGGCCCGCCGGCGGCCATCAACCGATGAAGGCGATGGGGGCGGCCAGATCGGTGCCGGAGGCGTCGCGTCGCATATCGGGCTTGGGCAGTTCGACGGGGGAGTGGCCCAAGGTGGAGGCATGCAGCGGGTAGAGGCCCACCCATGCGAGGATCAGCGTGTTCTGGCCCTTGAGGAAGCGCTGCGAACGCACGCCGCCCGTGGCACGGCCCTTGGTCGGATACATCTCCAACGGGGTGACCTTCGCGGCGCCGTTCTCGGTGCCGGCAAGGGCCTCGTCGTCACCGGCCACCGTGAGCACCACGGCACCCGAAGCCGAGGACAGTCCGTTCTCGCCCTCCTCGTAGGTCCATGCGATTTTGCCGGCGGGGACCACATTGAAGGCGGCCACATGCTCGCCCTCGGCCAGTCGGATGCCGGCCATGCCGCCCGCGGTGCGGCCCTGCGGGCGCACATTGGAGGCTTCGAAGGTCAGCAGCGAGGAATCGGTGGAGATGAACACCAGTCGGTCCTGATCCTCGGCGGGGGCGGCGAAGACGATCTCGTCCCCATCCTTCAGATCGATGACCGGCCAGGAATCCATGGTCGTCGGGGCCTCGCGGTTCCAGCGCTTGACCACGCCGTTGCGCGTGCCGATAGCCAGCGTCGGCAGGGACGCCGCGCCATCCGCGCCGTCAGTCGAAGAGCCGTCCGAACCATCCGCCGTATCACCGTCGGAGCCGCCCGCAACGCTCATCGCAATCGCGGTGATTACCCGTTCGCCATGCACAGGCTCGGTGCTTTCGGTCTGGCCGATCAGCTCGTCGGCCTTGACCCCGCCCTCCAACGACAGCACATCGGAGGCGGGCAGCGACGGCAGGTCGGCCACATGCGCGAGCACCAGACGCCCGGCCGAGGTGACCAGACCATACGAGGCCAGCGTCGAGGTGCGGAAGATCGAGATGATCTCATCATGAGAGGCGCGCGCATCCGAGGCGGAGCGCGACTCCCACACGTCCAAGGCCGAGGTGCCGGTGCGCGCGATCAGCCCCGAGGCGCTCATCATCACCACGCAGGGCTCGTCGTTCAGTTGCAGGGCAGCCGCCGCGGCCTCGTCCTCGCCGGCCTTGCGCGCCGCGGCAGCCGCAGCCACGCCATCGGCCGCCGCCGATACGGTGGCCGCCGAACGCACGGCCTCCATAGCCGCCGCCGACGTTCCTGAATCGTCGCCCAAGGCGCTGACCGGCGTCAGCGAACCATCCGGTCCCTCGTCGAGCAGCACGGTGCGCCGGGGAGTGCCGTATTTCGCCACGGTCTCGTCCATCTCGGAGACAACCACACGGTCAAGCTCCTCGTCGGAGGCGAGGATACGGTCAAGCTCCTCGATGCGACGGCGCAGATCGTCGCGCTCCGCCTCAAGCTCGATGCGGCTCATACGGGTCAGTCGACGCAAACGCAGATCGAGAATATATTGCGCCTGGATCTCATCGAGGTCGAAAACGACCATCAACCGGCTCTTCGCGGCATCCGCATCCTCGGAGGAACGGATGACCTGGATCACCTCGTCGATATCGACCATCGCCAGCAGCAGGCCCTCGACCAAATGCAGACGTTCCAACGCCTTGCGCTTGCGGAACTCGGAGCGCCGCCGCACCACTCGCCGCCGGTGGTCGATCCAGACCTGCAGCATCTCCTTCAAGCCCATGGTGTGCGGGCGGCCGTCGACCAGCGCCACGTTGTTCATCGTGAAATTGTCCTGCAGCGGCGTGTGCTTGAACAATTGCGCGAGCACGGCGTTCGGATCGAAGCCGGTTTTGATCTCGATGACGATGCGCGTGCCCGAGAGACGGTCGGTCAGATCGATCGCACCGGAAATGCCTTCCAGCTTGCGGTTCTTGACGCCTTCGGAGATGCGTTCCAGCACACGTTCGGGGCCGACCATATACGGCAGTTCGGTGACGACGATGGCCTTCTTGCGCGCCGTCACATTCTCCACATGGGTTTTCGAGCGCGTCGTGAGGGAGCCGCGACCGGTGGCGTAGGCATCGCGGATGCCGTCGCGGCCGATGACGATGCCACCGCCCGGCCAATCCGGTCCCGGCACATAGCGCATCAGTTCCTCGAGCGTCGCCTCGGGATGCTTCATGAGATGTTTGGCCGCGTTGATGACCTCGCCGAGGTTGTGCGTGGCCATGTTCGTGGCCATACCCACGGCGATGCCGGAGCCGCCGTTGACCAGCAGATTCGGGATCGCGGACGGCAGCACGGTCGGCTCGGAGAGTTTGTTGTCGTAATTGGGAACGAAATCGACGGTGTCCTCGGCGATATCGGCGTTCATCGACAGGGCCGCCGGTCCCAGACGGGCCTCGGTGTATCGGGAGGCGGCCGGACCGTCGTCGAGCGAACCGAAGTTGCCGTGGCCGTCGACCAGCGGCAGACGCATCGCGAACGGCTGCGCGAGGCGCACCATCGCCTCGTAGATCGCGGAATCGCCGTGCGGATGCAGCTTGCCCATCACCTCGCCGACCACGCGCGCCGATTTCATATACGGCCGGTCGGGCGTCAGGTTCATCTGGCCCATCTGATAGACGATGCGCCGCTGCACGGGCTTCAGGCCGTCGCGGGCGTCGGGCAGGGCGCGCGCATAGATCACCGAATAGGCGTATTCGAGGAACGATTTGCTCATCTCCTCGCCCAACGGCGTCTCGACGATATGTTCCTTCACCGTGCGCGGATCGAAGGCCGGCTGCGCCGGTTTGCGATGTGCCATGCGTGCTCCCTTACCGATATCCAACCTTTCTAGGATACCGAAGCCGCCGCCCAAGCTTAGGCTATGCGGGCGCTCCCCGTCGAGCGGAGGACCGTCTTCTCGTACCGTGCGCGCAAGTCGTCATCCCCTATGAGCGCGGCTGCCTCGGGCAGGTGGTTGAGGATCGAGGCCACCGTTTCGTCCAGCATGCGCGAGATCCGGTCGGAGTCGAGTCCGTTGCGGTCGGCGAACCGCATCCAATCGTCCCTGGAAACCTGTTCGGAGCGGTCGACGCCGTTGATGGGCATGGCGAGCGTGTGGCCGGCTTGTATTTGTCTTCCGGGAGCAGTCCGAGCGCCTGGAGCAGGTCCTCGCAGCGCAGGCGCCGGATGCCCGTCCCGTCGATGGCGCGGTCGAATCGTTCGATTATGTATGTGCTTTTGCCGGAGAATGTTTCGATGCCATGCGAGGGCGTGTCGATGCCGCATAGCATGGCGAGTGTCATACCGGCGTTCTCCAGACCCATGATGCCGGGGAAACTTCTGCTGTCCGGCTTGAAGAGATGAGTGGATGGCAGGATGGTGTTGGACCAGAACCAAGTGTCCGCGACACGCGCGGCGGCGAATTTGCCCTGCGCCCCGGCCAGGGAGAAGCGTGCGTCCGGGTCGTGGTGGAACCATGAGACGGGACTGTTCTCCACCGCCGCGATGCGCGCGGCGATGTCGTCCTCCTCCGCCCTCACGACGGGCGTGGCGGCGGGCGTCGGCTTTATGGTCCTCCGACGAAAACACGAGTCCACCTGTCGAATCGGTGCCGTCCAGCAGACTGAACGCGTCGGCGGATTTGCCGCCTTGTGCGCGCATCATGGCGAACCTGGCTCCGCTGTTTTCGGGCAGCAGGTTCTCGAGGAACGCCTCGGGTGCCTGCTCGTTCCAGCCGCCCTCCCGGGGCAGACTCAGGCTTATCGGGGTGCGAGGCGCACTGGGGGCATATTCGAATGTGATCGTCCGTTTGCGTTGGACGAACGTGCCGATCTCATGACCATCGTCGTCCCACACATTGAGGATGCGCGTCTTTCTCATCGGGCGGCGCATTCCGCGGGCAACGCCGACCATTCGAGGTCAAGCGTCCTCAATGCGGCCATTGTGTCGACGAGCGGCGCATGTCCGTCCATCAGGAGGGCTTCCGCCGACTGGAGGGGGATACCCGCCCGCGAGGCCAGCTCGTAGGCACTGACGTGCTGTTGCGCGAGGAGGATGCGCATCTTCGCCGTGCTGTCGATGAAATGCCGGGCCGGGCGATGTTTCGCATTCCTGAACGCCATGCGTGACATGGGCGTCGGCCTGTCCCACTTGGTGTAGTCCATGGCGTCCTCCTTTCCAAGACCAGCATACATGCGGTCCAAGCTCGGAGAGAAGCGCCGCACGTCCCGCCCGCGGATAGAGTGGGAGCCATGTCATGCACCACCATTCTCGTCGGCAGGAACGCCAGCATCGACGGGTCCACGCTCGTGGCCCGCAACGACGACTCCGGTTCCGGCCGCTATGATCCCAAGCGTTTCGTCGCCGTGAACCCGGTCGACCAGCCGTGCCATTACGTCGCCGAAATCAGCCATGTCAGGATCGATCTTCCCAACGATCCGTGCCGGTATGCGATCGTGCCCAACGCGCTGCCCGGGCGCGGCGTGCTCGCCGAAGCCGGCGCCAATGTGCGCGGCGTGGCGATGAGCGCCACCGAAACCATCGCCGTCAACGAGCGCGTGCTCGCCGCCGACCCAATGGTCGAGCTGAAGCCTGCGGCCGACGGCAAACCCGAGATTCCCGGCGGCATCGGCGAGGAGGACTTCATCACGCTGGTGCTGCCGTATGTGAGCACCGCGCGCGAAGGCGTGCGCCGGCTCGGCGCACTGCTTGAGGAATACGGCACCTACGAGGCCAACGGCATCGCGATATCGGACGGCGATGAGATCTGGTATGTCGAGACGATCGGCGGACACCATTGGATCGCGCGCCGCGTGCCCGACGACTGCTATGCCGCGATTCCCAACCAACTCGGCTTGGACGACTTCGACCTGGACGACGCGTTCGGCGAGGCATGCGAGCATATGTGCAGCGCCGACCTGCGCGAATTCATTGCCGACAACCGTCTTGACACGGCCATGGAGCCGAACGATGGGCATATCAATCCGCGCCACCTGTTTGGCACCTGCACCGAGAAGGACCATATCTACAACACGCCGCGCGCCTGGTATATGCAGCGCTTCCTCAACCCCTCCGAGGACTGGGATTCGCCGACCGCCCAATATGGCCCCGAATCCGACGACATCCCGTGGTGCCGCCGGCCGGAACGCCGTGTGAGCGTCGAGGACATCGATTTCCTCATGGCCTCGCATTTCGAGGGCACGCCCTTCGATCCCTACGGGCGCAAGGGCGACGATCGCACGCGGCGCATGTATCGTCCGATCGGCATCAATCGCACCGGCCACTGCGTGACCTTGCAGATGCGCGGATACGAGCCGCTCGGTCGTCGCGCCGTCATGTGGATCGCCTATGGATCGGGACCGTTCAACGCGTCCGCGCCGTTCTATGCGAATGTGACCGACACGCCCGCATATCTGAGGGATACCACCGGCGAGGTGAGCACGGATGCGCTGTATTGGTCGATGCGCATCGTCGCCGCGCTCGCGGACGCGCATTATGCGGATAACTCGAATGCGATCGAGCATTACCGCGAGGATGTGATGTCCTTCGGGCATCGGCTTGTGGCCGAAACCGATAAGGCGCTGGGCGAGCGGGACGGAGATGCTGACGCTGCCGATGCTGTTGTGGTTGATGCCGCTGCGCCGACGTTGGAGGATGCCAACGGGCGGATGGCGGGCTACCTCAGGACACGTACGGCGAAGTTGCTGGACGAGGTGCTGTATACCTCCAGCAATCTCATGCGCAATTCGTTCAAGATGTCGGATAGGTAGGGAATGCGCGCCGAAGGAAGAAGAAAGGCCTCGGCGCGAGCTTGTTGATATCAGTGCGATAGCGTGAGGGCTGGATTCCAACGAATCCAGCCCTCACAGTTTATACGAAGTCATGCAGGAGAGGCAAGGATGCCAGCCTGCGCCTCACTCGCGGACGAGACGGATATGCTCGATGTCCTTGCGCTTCGAGCGGCGGAAGAGCACGAAACGATTGCCGATGGTCTGCACGACCTCGGCGCCCAGGCGCTCGGCAAGTTCGGCGGCCGCCTCCTTGGCGGTCAGGCCAGAGCCGTCCTGCACGGCCATTTTGACGAGCTCGCGCTTCTCCAAGGTCTCGTCAGCCTGCCCGACCAGCGTGTCGGTGACGTCGTTCTTACCGACGAACACCAAGGGCTTCAAGGTGTTGGCGAGGGCGCGCAGCTGCTTGATCTGCTTCTTGGTCAATGCCATATGAGAGTTCCTTTGCAATCGTGATGTGCCGCCCAGCCTACACGCCGCCCGGCATATGCGGCGGGCGAGCCGCCGGTCGGAATCAGAGCGTTATGCCGAGCGTGGCTAGAACGGATAGATAGGCGAGCGTTATGACGGCGAAGACGATATCGCGCGTGCGGACCGTCATCTCGCGCCATGGCGTGCGCCGCGCACCCGCCTCATAGCAGCGCGCGTCGAGCGCCAGAGACAGATTGTCGGCGTGACGCAGCGTGCCCGCGAACACAGGCACGACGATTGCGGTCAGTGCCTTGAGCCTGCTCACCGGCGAACCGGTTTCGATGGAGCCGCCGCGCGCCGACTGCGCGTCGATGATTGCGCGCGTCTCGTCGGTCAGCGTGGGCAGGAACCGCAATGCCAGACTTGTCACCAAGGCGATCTCCTGCGTATGCACGCCGAAACGGGTCAGCGGTGACAGCAGCGAGGCGAGTGCGTCGGTGATTGCCGTCGGCATGGTGGCGGCGAGGAAGACCGCGCCCATCAACACGACCAGCATGAAACGACAGGCATAGAGCAGTGCGATGCGCGCGCCGTCGTCGGTGATGGACAGCCATCCGAAGTCAAGCAATGGTGTGCCGGAGCGCACGACGACGAGATTGACCAAGCCCATCAACATGACCAATGTCAAAATCACGCGAGTCGAAGCCAGCAGCCGCAGCGGACTAAGCCGCGCGGCGGCTGCAAGCCCCACCAGCATCACCGTGCCAAGCGCCAATTGCCAGAGGTTGTTGATGGCGAAGGCCGAGAACATCATCACCAGGAAAGCGACGAGTTTGACGCGCGGATCGAGCCGTGACAGCAATGGGCCGCGGCAGGCTGTGTCGCAATCGTTTGACGATTGCGTGGGGTGAACTACATCCATATGCACGACGCGGTCGGCCAGCGTATGTGCTTCAGAAAGCGAATGCGTGACGATCAGTATGGCCACGCCACGCGCCTTGAGATCGCGCACCAGTTGGGCGATGCGTTCGCTGGCCTTGGCGTCAAGCCCGGCTGTCGGCTCGTCCATCACCAGCACCTTCGGCTCGCAGGCGACGACCCCGGCGATGGCCGCCAGACGCTGCTGCCCGCCGGAGAGATGGAAGGGCGAGCGGTCGGCCAGATGCGCGATACCGAGCAATTTCATCGCATCCTCGGTTCTCGCGGCGACCTGGGTGTCGTCCAGCCCTTGGTTGCGCGGTCCGTAGGCCACATCGTCGCGCACCGTCTCGGCGAACAACTGCCGCTCGGGATGCTGCATCACCAGTCCGAGCGTGCGGCGCAGGACACGGGTCCGCCGCCGGGGAAGTGGCTTGCCGTCGTGTGCCACAATCGTCTCGCCGACACGGATCGAACCGGCGTCGGGCCTGTCAAGCGCGGCGATCAGCCGGGTGAGCGTGGATTTGCCCGAGCCGTTCGTGCCCATCAACGCCACCACTTCGCCCGGGGCGACGGACAAGGACACATCGTCCACGGCCGGCCGCTCGGCACCCGGATAGGAGAACGAGACATGCGATATCTCCAAAGCAGGAGTCGGAGAGGAGGGGGGAACCGGTTCGGTGAGGAATCCGGAATCAAATGCTGCGGAGTCTGTCAGAGCAATATCCGGTTCATGAGTCTGGGTAGTTGTCCTGTCGAGTGACTGGGCAACTATTGCGTGTCCGTCGGATGCGTAGATCTCGACTTTCGCCGTGAAACGAGCGGGTCGCGGCGAGGCTACGTTTCCGCTGTCCTCGACGATATGCCCATGCTCAAGCCGCACGATGCGGTCCGCATGCGCGAGCTCTTCGGGATGATGGGTGACATGCACGATGGTGGTGCCCATGGTCTGCAATCGGTCGAGGATGCGCATCACCTCGGCGCGCGCGGCCGGGTCGAGCATCGCGGTCGGCTCGTCGAGCACCAGCATGCGCGGACGCATCGCCAACATGCCTGCGATGGCGATCCGCTGCTGCTGGCCGCCGCTCATACGCGTCGGATCGTCATGGCGGTGCGCGGCCATACCCACCGCATCAAGCGCATGCGCGATACGCCCCGCGATCCGGGCGCGCCCAATCCCAAGGTTCTCCGGGCCGAAGGCCACGTCATCCTCGGTGCGCGTGGCGACGATCTGATCCTCCGGGTTCTGGAACACCGCGCCGATGCTCCGGCGCGCCAAACGGTAGGCGTCGGCGTCCGGTCCCTCGGCATCGAACACCAGATGCCCGGCCAAACGCACCTCGCCCGCATCCGGCGCAGCGAGACCGGCGATCAGCCGGGCCAGCGTCGACTTGCCCGAGCCATTCGCCCCGATCAGGCAGATGCGCTCGCCGGCGGCGATATCCAAGGACAGATCGTCAAGCGTCCAACTGGCGCCGCCATCATAGGAAAAGCGCACATGTCGCAGCCGCGCTCCCGCGCCAACGACGGTCGCGGCATCACGTTCGCCGGTATCCATCGTTCACCGCCGATCAAGCAGCGTGGTGACGGGCTTGTATATCAGGAACGTCACCACCGCGTGAATCGCGAACTTGATGATATTGAACGGCAGCAGAATCGGCACGATCATCGCCGCGACCTGCGCCATCGTCATATGCGCGTAGAGCGGCGTGACGATGAGATTGCCGGTGATCGCGGCCACCAGTGCAAGCACAACGCCGACCAGGATGCCGATCAAAGCGCCGCGCCGCGAACGCATCCGCCGGTAGATGAGCGCCGCCGGCACCGATAGCGCCAACGCGACCAACACCGCCATCAGTGAGCCCCACGGGTCGGCGAACATATGCGGCAGGAATCCGAGCGTCGATACGATAACCGCGGCGGACGGGCCGAAGGCGAAGCCGGCGATCAGGCAGACGATGCCCGACGGATCGTATTTGAGCCACACGGCGCCCGGGAACAGCGGCACCTCGATAAAACTGACGGCCATCGTCAGCGCGACGAACAGCGCGTACATCGCGATGCGCTTGGTCGACCAGCGGCCGGCATCGGCCACGCCCGTCGCGTGCGTGCCGGTGGCATGGTCGTGCGCATGCGGAGGTCGTGCGGATTGCGGAGACCGCGTGGGTCGTGGCGATTGGGTATGCGAAGACATGCTCATACGAGCTCCGTTTCTTTCATCCGGACTATGACCGTTGGCTCCGGAATCGCACCGGATCGGCCGCCGAGGCGGCTCGCGGGCTCCCATGCGCCGAGCGCATGGCTACCGCCAGTAAGGGATTGCACCTTCCCTGAAACTTGTTCGACCACATATACACGCCCGATATGACGGATGGATGCCACGGGCCGCTATGCGGGACGCGCCGGCGGACGCTGCGCGCGCATGGCCGCGTTCGGTGCGACAATGGGTCACATGACCAATGAGAAGCGCACGGGACGGCATGCCCAGTCCACCGGCATCGACAAACTCGCCATCGTCGTGGTGACCTACAAGCGTCAGGAGCTGCTGGCGACGCTCTTCGAATCGATCGAGTCGCTTGAACAGGCGCCGTGGCGCGTCGTCGTCGTCGATAACGAGCACAGCGACACGACCGCGGATATGGTTGCGGATTTCGGCAGGAAACTCACCGAGCAGTGGGGCCGCACGGTGGCCGACCGCTCTGGCAACCAGGAGCGCGTCGTCTATGCGCCGCAAACCGACAATCTCGGCGGAGCCGGCGGCTTCTCGGCGGGTGTCAGGAAGGCCTACGACCTCGGCGCCGAATGGTTCTGGGTGATGGACGACGATGTGGCCGTGCTACCCGACGCCATCGGCAAGCTCTCGCGCTGGACGCCGCGCCACGACGTCATCCAGGGCAGCCGTTTCGACTATGACGGCGGTCCGTTCTACTGGCAATACGATTTCATCGTGCCGCTCGGCATCCCCAATCCGATCGCTCCCGCGGCCTTCGGCAAGGCCGGATATCGCACGATGAACACACTGTGCTTCGAAGGCGGCCTGTTCCGCCGCAATATCGTCGAGAAAATCGGCCTGCCCGACCCGCGGTTCTTCATCTATTGGGACGACACGATGTATGGCTACCGCGCCAGCAAGGTCACCAATCCGATCGTCGTGCCCGATGTGATCCTGCGCCGCACGCGTCAGATCGGCAACTGGGATATCGCCGGCGTGCGCCAGCTCAACTCGACCTCCGATATGAACCGTTACCATATCATGCGCAACCGCGGCTATATGGCCCGCTATTTCATGGCCTACGGTGATTATCGCCCGCTGGCCTTCGCCCTCGGCACCGCGGCGACCTTCGCCAAGGAGCTGATCCGCCTGGCCATGGTCGACCGCGAGCATCTCGGCAGCGGCATCAAGGAATTGGCGCGCGGCTGGAGGGATTCGCGCAAGCTGCTGCACGAGCCCGGCTGGCAGCCGATGCCGCCGCTCAAGTAGCCGATATGGGGAGTCATTTGGTCGGCTGAAAAGCGGTTTCGTCGGCTCTTTGTCCGTGTGAGCGTTAACGAAACACCGGCGGTGCGTAAAACCGGTTCGAGAACGCCGGTTTTGGGGACCTGTGTGCGCTACAATGCCCCAGTACCGGTTCGATACCACCAAAATCCATATCCCCATGGAGGTCAATGATGATTGAAACTGCACAGGCATTCGGCGTCGATATCGGCGGATCCGGCATCAAGGCCGCTCCCGTCAATCTCGAGAAGGGCGAGTTCGCCGAGCCGAGGCTCAAGATCCTGACCCCCGAGGTCTCCACCCCGCAGGCCGTGGCCGACATCGTGCGTCAGCAGCTCGAGCACTTCCAGGTCCCCGAATCCGCTCCGGTCGGCATCGCCTTCCCCGCCCCGATCAAGCCGGGCCAGCCGCTCGACTTCATGGCCAACCTCGATCAGTCGTGGATCGGCGTCGACGTGACCGCCGTGTTCTCCGAGGCATGCGGCCGCCCGGTCGTCGTCGTCAATGACGCGGACGCCGCCGGCCTGGCCGAGCAGCAGTTTGGCGCCGCCAAGGGCGAGGACGGCCTGGTCATCGCCACGACCCTCGGCACCGGCATCGGCACCGCCCTGATCTACAACGGCGTGTTGGTCCCCAACACCGAGCTCGGGCACATCATCCTCGACAAGAAGCATCTCGATGCCGAGAAGTACGCCGCCTCCTCGGTCAAGGATCTTGAGGCGCTGAGCTACAAGAAGTGGGCCAAGCGTCTGACCAAGTACTACGGCCTCATGGAGACGCTGTTCAATCCCGACCTCTTCGTCGTCGGCGGCGGCGTGAGCAAGGACAGCGATAAGTTCATGCATCTCATCGACATCAAGACCCCGATTGTGCCCGCCGTGTTGCGCAACGAGGCCGGCATCGTCGGTGCCGCCTATTACGCCAGCACCAAGCAGGCCTGAGCAATCGCCTGAGACGATTCCTCGACGGCGGCGCGCCGCGCACGACCCATCGGTCGGATGCGGCGCACCGCCGTTCGTGTATTCTTCCCTGCCGACGGTGGAGGGGCCGCGCGAGTAAAGTGGGGGCCATGAGCGTGCATTTCTCCTCGCGTGTCGACATCAGCGAACCCAATCCGATCGCGGCGGCCGAAGCCCGGGCCAAGGCCGAAGGGCTTCCCCTCGGCAAACTCAACGATTCGAATCCCACGCGCCATGGGCTCGCCCCGGCATCGTTGCCGGAGGAATACGCCGCCGAACCGCGTGGTCCGCGCGCGGCGCGCGAAGCCCTCGCGCGATTCATCGGGGGAGCGTCTGGACGGGCCCTCGATCCCGACCGCCTGTATGTGCTGTCCTCGACCTCGCAGGCATATTCCTGGCTGATCAAGCTGCTGTGCGACGCGGGCGACGCGGTGCTCACGCCCAAGCCCGGATATCCGCTTATCGAATCGATCGCGCGCCTCGAATGCGTGGACGCGATCGAATACCAGCTTGTCTACGACGGCTCGTGGACCATCGACTTGGGCGAGCTGACCGCGCTGCTCGACGGGCCGGACGGGGCTCGCATCCGCGCGATCGTGCTCATCAATCCCAACAATCCCACCGGCTCCTATGTCAAGCCCGTCGAACGCGAGGCCATTGTGCGTCTCGCGGCCGAACGTGGCCTCGCGATTATCGCCGACGAGGTCTTCTTCGACTACGCACTCGATCCTTTGGAAGGCAACGCCCGGCTGGCGGGGGAGGATGGCGCGCTGGTCTTCGCGCTCGATGGTTTCTCCAAAACGCTCGCCGCCCCGCATGCCAAGGTCGGTTGGATCGAGGTTTCCGGGCCTGGGGACGAGGTGGTCGAGGCGATGCGCCGCCTCGACGTGATCGCCGACGACTATCTGCCGATGAGCACGCTGATCGCCCGGCGGATTCCGGAGATGCTCGAGTCCGCGCCCGCGCAGACCGCGCGTGTGCATGGGCGCGTGCGGGACAATCTCGCGACGCTCAAGGCGATGCTCGCCGCCGATGAGCATGGCCTGGTCGATTTGCTGCGCGCCGAGGGCGGATGGAATGTGCTGCTGCGCGTGCCCGCGGTGCTCGACGAGAACGAGCTGGTGCTCCGGTTGATCGCCGACCATCGGCTCAGCGGCCAGCCCGGCTATTTCTTCGATATGACCTCGAACGGCTATCTGGCGATTTCCCTGCTGCCCGAGCCGGAGGAATTCGAGGGCCATGTGCGCGCCGTGCTCGACACGGTGAACGCGATGATCGAGGAAGGCTGAGCCATTGGTGCGTGGCTGAGGCGGGGCTCAGCCACATCAGGCCGCGCACCGGCAAGTCCGGTAGAAGCCTGAGTATGGCGGCATGCGCCGTCCTTAACGCTGCGAGCCCGCCTTCATCTCCTCGAAACGCCGCCGCACCAAGTCGTCATAGAAGGCGACGGCCTCGTCGGGCGCGCCGTCGAAGACGACATGCTTGTCGTCGAGCACCAGCACGCGTTCGACCGCATATTCGGGGCGCGTCGCCAATCCCATGTCGTGCGTGGCGAACACCACCTGCCGGTCATAGGAGAACAGCGCCTTGGCCACATGCGCCGCGCCGCGTTCATCCAGTCCCTTGGTCGGCTCGTCGGCCACAATCGCGGCGGGGGAGTGTGCCAGCGCCGCCACGATGGCCAGCAGATGCCGCTGTTCGGCGTTGAGTTCGCCGGCGCCGCGCCGGGCCATGTCGGACAGGCTGAAATGCGCGAAGAGATCGCCGACGATCGCGTGACGCTCGGATTCGGGGAATCCGGCGCGCTTGAGTTTTTCCTCGACGGCCTGGCCGATGTCCTTGGCCTGCATGAACGAGTTGGGGATCTCCTCGCGCCGCACGCGACCGACGACCTGTTCAAGCCGGCGCTTGTCCCGTTTGGCGGCCGGATCGATGGTCTCTCCGCCGCCGAACAGCGTCACCATGCCGCCACTGGCCAGCAGCGTGCCATCCAGCAGACCAAGCAGCGTGGATTTGCCGGAGCCATTGAGCCCGACCACGGCCACGCGTTTCTCGGAGATCATCAGCGTCGTGGGCGTGAGCCCCACGGTGCCGTCGACATAGGTGTGCGAGGCGTGGTCGAGCGAGAACCCAAGCGATGCCGGCGCCGGCTTGGCGCGTCTGGTGAACAATCCCATGCGCACCATTCTAGGCGCGCGGGAATCTCAGGCGAAATAGAAGCCCTCGAAGCCGTATTGGTAGACGCGGTAGATATAGCTGGTGCTCAGCGGCATGGCATACTGCGCCAGCAGCGTGCCGTCCTCGTCGTAGGTACCGATCAGCCCCTGCATGCCCGAGTCGATGAGCACATGGCCGTTGCCCAGCTCCTGCGCCGAGCTCACATACGGCGAGTAGGGCACGTCGAAGGCCGTGGTCTCGGTGTAGGTTCCGGCGTTCTCATCGACCAGATAGCGGCGGTACTGCGAGTGCGAGCCCTCGTCCTTCGCGCTTTGCGCGGTGGAGATGCCGTCGATGACGGTCCATTCGAAATCGGGGCGGGTCATCGCATAGCCGAAGTTGTTGTCGAACATGTAGAGGTAGTACTGTCCGTCGGCAAGCGAGGGATCGTCGTCGTCGACGGTGATCGAATGCTGGCCGCCGGTGTCGGGGAAGTCGCCCTCCTTGTCGAGGAACAGCGCCTGGTCGTCCTCGAAGCCGTCCCATACGCTCGGCTCGCCGATCATGTATTCGACCTTCGGGTCGGTTTCGATGTCGGCGACCTTGATCATCGTCGAGGTTTCGCGGGCGGAGAGCAGCGCCGAGCCGTCGTCCATGAGCTGGATCGTGTTGAAGTGGATCCAATCCCAGCGGTTCTTGGCCGTCGGATCGGATTCGTCGATGCCGGAATGGTCGGTGGAGGCCTTGTACTCGGGGAAGATCTCGCCGAAATCGACCAAGCGGGTCACCTCTCCGGAATCGGTGTCGACCTTGATGACCTGATCCTGCACGGCATGGTCGTCGCGCCCTAGTTCGGTGGCCAGGGAGACGATGTTGCCCTCGTCGTCGAGCTGATAGTCGTGGTGGAGGATGAACTGGTCACCCAAATCAATGATCTTCTCCAGCTTGCCGAGCCGGTTCATACCGACGAAATGCTTGGTCGAGGCGGAGAACCACATGAGCCCGTCGTCGTCGAACAGCAGCCGGTGCGAGCGGTAGTAGAGCACCGGCACCTCGCCGCGCAGCACGCCATCGGTGTCGTAGTAGAACATGAAGTCCTGCTCGTTCGAATCGTTGCCGAGGACCGCATAGAGGCCGTCTCCGAGGTCGGTGGCCTCCACCTCGCCGGCGGTGCGTTCCAGACGGACGCCTTCGTTGCCCAGCAACGAAGGTCCCTTGCGTGTGACGGTGCGCTCGATGGAGGCGCCGTCCTCGGATTCGATCGAGAAGGTGATCGTGTTGGTTTCGTCCGGGATCAAACCGAGCACCAGGAACTCGTGTTCGGTTGCGGTCGCCTCGCCGTCGGCGTTCGCGGCGGTGCGCGTGAAATCGGGATATCCCTCGACGGAGACTGTGTAGGTGACGGCGGCGGGATCGTCGGTGGTGAAGTAGACGTAGAGCGAGGTGGTGTTGGTGCCGTAGGGATTCTCCTCGAGCACCATATCGTCGACTCCATGCTCGCCGTCGGCCTTGAGGTCGGCGAGCCGTTCGTCGGCCATCTGCTGGTAATCGGCGGTGTAGACGTTCTCGACGGCGGCGTTGAGCCGTTCCACGCGCCGCTGCCTGACGCCTGCGGTGACGTCCTCCTGGGTCGCCATGCACATCAGTGCCGCGATGATGATGGTCAATGCCGCGGTGCCCCAGCGGAGGACGGCGCGACGGGTGTGTTGCATAGGGGTGGCCATGGTGAATTCTGCTCGTTTTCGGGGTCGGATACGCCTATGGATAGTATGCCGCGTGCCTTGGAATTGCATGGCGTGCCCGATGTGCGGACCATGCGAAGAAACCGGGCGTTCGCTGGGAGGGGTGGCTAGAGCAGCCGGAACCAGGCGGCGACCTCGTGATAGAGCGCCGGGGCGCCGTTGAGCAGTTCGTCGGAACGGCCCGGGGTGAAGCAGCTGAGCGCGGTGAAGGTCGCGACGGCCAGCAATAGCGCCAGCGCCGTCCAGCGCCAAAGACGTGTGCGCAGGGATGACATATGGATCGCGTCGGTGACGTCGGCCGCGGCGGATGCGGGGACATCCGTCCAATCGCGCCGTCCGTCGACCAAGGCCAGCAGCGCGGGCAGCGAAGCCAAGGCGAACAGCCAGCCGAAATCGGCGATATACCGCCATCCAAGTCCGCCCTTGAGCGTGTCGATGACGACCAGCGCCAGTCCCAGCACCAGACAGGAGACGGCGAACGGCCACTGTCCGCTTGCCCGCATCCGCCGACGCAGGAAGGGCGCGGCGAACGCCAGCGCCACGAACGGGCACAATACGAACAGTCCGCCGACCATCGGCTCGGCATAGGCCCACTGCGGCATCGGCGTCGGGCTCAGCGCCACCCACGGGAACGCGTCTGTCAAACGCAGCGGAAGGAACAGATAATATCCGATCGTCACCGGCACATCGGCAAGCGGTTGCGTGAAACGCGTCATATCGGTGACGGTCATCTGATAGCGCTCGCCGAAATCCAGGGGAGAGCCGAAACGGGCCACATTGTAGGCCAATACCGGTATGGCCACGGCCAAAGCGGGCAGCAGCACGGCGGCCGGCGCGCGCAACGCCTGGCCAAGATGCGCCGTATGCGAGCGGATGTCGCGGATCAAACCGGCGATCTGCGTACGGAAGATCGCGAATCCCAGCAATGCCGACAGGGCGAAGGTGGGGCGGCAGCCGATATTCGCCGCGATGCACAGCGCCCCCAATGCGAGGCGGGGGAGGGACAGCGGGCGTGCGCCCGACACCGACCAACGGTCCGATGGGGTCAGCGGCGGGCGCGAGGTGTCCGCGCCAAGCCACAGCCACAATCCCAGCGTCGTGAACATCAGCGAGGCGGCCATCGGCACCGAATAGAAATTCGTGCGGAACCACAGATACGGCGCGTTGGCGCCGAACAGGAACACGGCCAACGCGAGGATTGCGGCCGCCAGCGGCGTCGACGGCGCGATGCGGGAGACCAGGCGCAGCGTCAGCAGCGAGCCGAACAGCAGGAAGCCGAACATCAGCAGCGGCACGGCCGCGCCCGAGGGCAGCATCAGGCCGCCGTCGACGAACAGCGAGGTGATTGCGCGGTAGGGAACGAACAGCAGCACGGCCGGCAGCACGCCGAAATAGGAATACCAGTGGCCGTCGTGGAAGGCGTAGTCCCAGTAGAGCGGAGTGGCGCCTTGGGCGAGCAGCTGGTCGCGCATGCCCACATCATGCGGGGCGCCGGCGGCCGCCAGCGCATCTGGCACCGGCAGGTCCAGCCAGGCGTGGCCGGCCAGCAATGCGTCGGCCACATGGCCGTATTGATCGAAGTCATAGGTGTAGTCGCCCGGTTTGTGGAACACGAGCGGCGAGGCGAAGACGATGGCCCGCCCCACGGCCACGGCGGTCAGCGCGGCGCAACCCGCCATGCAGGCGGCGAATGCGAGCCGCTGCGCGCGAGAGGCGGGATCGAGGCGGATGCGCCAAAGCCTCGAACCCGGGCGCAGCAATGCGACCGCCAGCGCCACCGCGAGCATCACCGCCACGCGCGCGAAGGAGAACTCGAAGGGCACGCGCACATTCGCGCGCACCGCTTGTACCGGCAGCAGCGTGCCGGCCGGCTCCTGGAACCACACGCGCAGCGTGCCCGATCCCTCGGCGCGCACATAGAGCGAGCGCGGCGCATCGATCGACACGGACTGGGCGTGGCCCGCATGCCCCGGCGCATCAAGGCGCAGCGTCATCATCGAGGTGAGATGGAGGCGTGCGACATCGTCCGCATCATCCTCGGACTGTTCGGAGGCGAGGGCCTTGCGCTCGCGCTCCATGGCGGCGCGGTCGACGGCGTCGACGCGCGCATAGCCGGAGGTGCCGTCGGCCTCGACGGCCAGCCATGCGCCGGTTGGATCTACGACCTCAAGCAGCCCGGCATCCGTGCGATTGAGGCCCGGCCCCAGCTGGTTCGACGCGGAGGCCGTGTCCGTGCTCGCGCCCACCGTCGACCAGAACGGCATATTGAACACGGCGCACTCGAGCGCGAGGGCCGCCAGCAGCACAAGCAGGGCGGCCAAGGACGTGCGGCGGCGTCGGCGCGGGGCATGGAGAGAAGCGGACACGTCATTATTCTATAGGCTGCATGTCGTGTTGCATTGGGACAATGGGCCGCATGTCACGACACGAACCACACACGAACGAGCCTGCCCGAGCACCGAAGGCCGACCTGTTCGCCCGTGTGGGACGGGCGTTGCGCGGCATGCGCAAGGGGACGGGCGCCGCTGCCGCCGGGGGGCGGGCGGCGGGCGGCGACCCGATAGCGGGAACCGTCGAGGCCATGGCCTCGGGCGGCGACCCGGTCAAGGAACTGGCCCGGCGCGCCACTTTGCTCGGTCCCCTCGTCAAGCGCCATGTCATCGAAGGCATCGACGGCGTGCCGGAGGGACTGTCCCTCGGCTGGGCGCAACTGCCCGCCTCCAAGGGCCGCGGATTCTCACTCGGCCTGTTCACCGACCGCAGTCACTTCGCGCAGATCGCGCTCGCCGACGACAAGGGACGTGTGTTCGTCGGCGCCGACCCCGCCATGGACACGCACGGCATGGAGCCGCGCTTCCTCTTCGGCAAGGAAGGCACGGTGACGATTCCCGACGGACCGCGCATCGGGCACGAGCCGACCGCAGGCGGAGCGGCGCCGCATATGGTCGAGGCCGTCACCGGCGGCGTGGTCGGGCGCGACTTCTCCGGACGCCTCGTGTGGCTGGCCTCCTGGATCAAAACGTCCAACCGGTATTCCCTCGAACAGCTGCGCGTCGACCTGCCCGCATCCAGCCGCATCGGGCTCGAATACCGCGACGCCGTGGCCACGGCCTTCTTCGCCGCCTATATGATGCCGCAGATCAACGGCCTGCTCATCGGCTTCGGCTCCGGCAACATCTTCCGCAGACTCAACCGCGAAGCGCCGATCGGCGCGATCCGCCGCTGCGTGCGCGACACGCTCGAGGCACGCGCCCACGGCATGCGCGCCTCCGGACTGGAGGACCATTTCGCCGACCTCATGCGCGAGGCCGGCGCCCTCGACGACGATCCCGGCATCCAGGCCGTGCATGGCGCCGAGCCACTGCACCTCTACACATCCAGCTACTCGGGCTGCTATTTCTTCGCATGGAGCGCGCAGATGGCCGTCGGACCGGCCCTGAAGGCTCTGCGCATCGAAGGCAATCTCAACCGCTTCGCCGCCGTCAGCTCCTGGCTGGAACGCAACGCGCGCATCGGAGTGGGCCCCACCGAGGACACCGTCACACGAGCCGAGGCCGCGCAGATCGACATGGCGCTGCTTGAGAATCCGGCCCTGCTGGCGTTGAAACCCGACGAGCGGCCCGGCCGGGGCTTCGATCCGGTCCACGACGACGGCACCGGCGCCGCCTACCGTCTTGTCGACGAGGCGCGCAAGGCCGCCGCGCGCATCGCGGCCGACCATCCCGATCCGGCCGGCGGCGCGCAAAGCGGCGAATGGGTGTGCCGCCAATCGCTGTCCACGCTGATCCGCCGTCTGCGCCTGCCCTATCGCTTCGACGCGGAGTTCCGTCTCGATCTGGGACGGGGCAGCGCCGCCATAGCCTTCACCACTGCCGGCGCCTCCATGATGCCGGAAAGCCGCTATGACGAGTCCAGCCATGGATGGCGTGCGTTGGACGGGGCCGAACGCGCTTCGATGAGCGCCGACTACAACCTGCGCGTCGGCCTGATGATGGCCGCGCTGGCCTTCGGCACCGATGAACGCGTGCGCCAGGTCAGCCTGCACATCGATTCCATCGGCCTCGAGGAAGCCGTGGCGGAACAGGACTCGGCGATCAGCGAGCTGATGGGCGAGGCGCTCAATGCCTTCGAACGCATGCGCGTGGGAGACCCGGGCGCCTCCGGCGGCAAGGCCGACCCCAAGGACGGCGATGTGCATGGAGACCCGACCCGGCCGATGCATCTGATCGGCGACACGACCGGCATCGAGGAGCCCGGCGTCGACGACGCCCAGGGCGACCATGATTCGTTGGACAGCCAGTTCGAGGATCTGATGCGCGGAGCCGACATCGACGACATGGTGTTCTCCGCTCCGCTGGACGGCGCCAACGCGGTGCGAGGGGAGTCCGGTTCCGGCGACGGTTCCGGCGCTGACTCCACGCCCGCCGATCCGATGAGCGCGCTGCGAAGCAACCCCACCGTGCGCAACCTCGTCACCGTGACCCTGCCCAGGGACGCCTTCCTGACGCGTCTCAAGGAGACCGGGCTGACCGATCCCCTGGACACATACCGCCTGTTCGACGCGGCGCTCGACATCGACGGCCGTGGCGCGCTCGTTCCCCAGGACGCCGGCTTCGATATGCATGACGCTAGATTCTCTCCCGTCGGCTCGCAGGAGGAACCCGAGCTGATCGACAGACGTCTGGAAGACGACGTGGCCCGTGTGCTCGGCGCCGATGACGCCACCGGACTGTCCATCCAGCGCGCCGACCTGCTGCAGCGCGCCGTCGCCGATTTCCACCGGCTCGCCGCCGACCAAGACCTGGCCTCCGTCGCCAAGGCACAGGAGGCCATGCGCATCGTCGGGCGTTTCGCGGATCCCGAGCTGACCGCGCTCGCCCCGCAGGTGACCCGTGCGCTGATCGATGGCGAGGACACCCCGGACCTCGCGTTCCCCCTGTCCGACGAACTCGACGGCGAACGGGTCAAGACCCGCGACCTGCTGTTCTCCGGCCGCGCCGACCAGGCCTTCGAAACGGCCGAGGCGGCGCTCAAGCGCCTCGACGCGATGTTCGACGCCCCCGGCGGCGTGCCACGGTATTTCAACTCCTATGCGGAGCGCGTCGTATACAACCGTCTGTTCGCCACCGACGGCGAGACCACCGTGCTCATCCCCGACAACCTGTTCTACGCGCATATGGAACTGGCCGACGTGCTCGCCCAGATCAAGGGGGTCAAGGCCGCGCTGCCGCACCTGAACACCTTGGTCAAATACGCGCCCGCCTATCCGCTGTCGCATATGAAGCTCGCCGTCCAACTCGCCCGCGTCGAGGACTGGGATTCGGCGCGCGCCGCCTGCCTCAACGCGTTGCGCGTCGCCCTCGACCGCGACGACGCCGCCTTCGCCTACTATCGTCTCGCCTACGCCGAATGGATGCAGGACCGCTTCGCCACCGCGGCGGCGGCCTATATCATGTCCGACCATATCGCCCCCGGGCAGATCGGCGCCCTCGAAAGCGAGTTGCAGGAGCTGGTCGCGCGCGCCGACTCGCAATGCATTCCCGTGCCTGAATCCGTCGACGCGGCGGCGGCGACGCTCGCCGCGCACGACCTGCCCGTGTGGCCGCACACCGAGGTCGCCTCGATTGTGCGCGACGCGGCGCGCGTCTGCGTCGACCAAGGCATGTTCGTGCCCGCGCGCACGCTGGCGTTGGCCGCCGCGCGCATGAACGACGGCGACGACGGGGGAGTGGACGTGGTGCAGGCGCAGTTCCTGCGCTCGCTCAACGCCTGAGATTGTGGACGTCCGGGGTTGCCGGACGCAGGGAAGGAACGCATATGACCGACGAACAGCTGGCCTGGGATTTCGATGCCCTCGACGGGGATGGGGACCAAGCGCCGCTTACCGCGGACACCGGCATCGCCGCGCTCGTGCCCGGCTCGGCCGCATGGATCGCGGCGCTCGGCCCCGGCGACGAGGATGCGAGGCGCCTTGACCGTCTTGACGTGAGCGGCATAAGCGCCGAGGACGCGGCCCGGCTGTGGGCGCGCGTGGCAGCTTGGGTCGAATCCGATCAGATCGCGTATTACATCGACGACGCGCCTGTTTCCTCCGACGCGGCCTATGACGCGCGCATGCGCTGTCTGCAGCGGTTGGAGGCGGCCTTCCCTGCGCTCGACAATCCCTCCTCGCCCACCCGCAGGGTCGGCGGCAGCTTCTCCAATGACTTCGCCTCCGTGCGCCATCCCAGCCGCATGATGAGCCTCGACGACGTGTTCTCCCTCGAGGAACTGCGCGACTGGTACGATTCCGTGCGCCGCGACCTTGACTGGGCGGACGGGCGCGCGCTGCCGATGAGCTGCGAGGTCAAGATCGACGGACTCGCGCTGAACCTCATCTATCGAAACGGCGTGCTCGAACAGGGCCTGACGCGCGGTGACGGCGTGACCGGCGAGGACATCACCCTGAACGTGCGCACCATCGGGTCGATTCCGGCGAACCTCGGGGGACCGGCCGAGGATGTGCCCGAATTCGTGGAGATCCGCGGCGAGGTGTTCATGCGCTGGGACGATTTCCGCGCCTTGAACGAGGAGCAGGAGGACGCCGGGCGCGCGCCCTTCGCCAACCCGCGCAACGCGGCCGCCGGATCTTTGCGTCAGAAGGATCCGCGCATCACCGCCACCCGGCGGCTCAGCTTCTATGCGCATGGCATCGGCCGCCTCGACTGGGGAAGCGGACGTGACGCCGACTCACACGACGAGATCAACGACCAGTCCGAGGCCTACGCGCTCTACACCAAATGGGGAGTGCCGGTTTCGCCGCATAACCGCGCCGTGACCTCCTTCGATCAGGTGCTTGACATGATCGACTATTACGGCGAGCACCGCGGCGACATCGAGCATGCGCTCGACGGCATCGTCGTCAAGGTCGACGACTTGGCGTTGCAACGCACGCTCGGCGCCACCTCGCGCGCTCCGCGCTGGGCCATCGCCTACAAATACCCGCCCGAGGAGGTCAACACCGAGCTGCTCGACATCACCGTGCAGGTCGGGCGCACCGGGCGCGTCACCCCGGTCGCCGTGTTGAAACCCGTGTCCGTGGCCGGCTCCACCGTCGCGCGCACCACGCTGCACAATCCCTTCGAGGTCAAGCGCAAAGGCGTGCTGATCGGCGATGTCGTCGTCGTGCGCAAGGCCGGCGATGTGATTCCCGAGCTTGTCGGACCGGTGATTTCGGCCCGCGAGGGGCGCGAGGAGCAGCTGCGTGAATTCGTCATGCCCACGCACTGTCCGTCCTGTGGGGCGCCGCTTGCCCCCGCCAAGGAAGGCGACAAGGATATCCGCTGCCTGAACGTCGAATCCTGCCCTGCGCAGTTGACCGAGCGCGTCATCTCCCTGTCGATGCGCAAGGCCCTCGACATCGAGCATCTGGGCGAGCAGTCCGCCATCGCGCTGACCAATCCCGAGGAGAACCGGCCCGATTCGACGGCGACCTATGCGCCGAATATCACCGAGATCCTTGTCGGGCCGGGTGAGGAGCCCGACCCCTATGAGCCTGTCGCCGGCCTCGAACTGCCCGCGCGGCAGACGCCGGTGCTGAGCTCGGAGGCCGGCCTTTTCGCGCTCAAGGTCGAGGATCTCAAGGATGTGCGTGTCTGGCGCGAGGCGCCGGTGATCGAGGTGCGTGAAACCGTCGACGACAATGGGCGCAAGCGCAAGGTCCGCCGCCGCATCGGCGGGTCGGGCCTGTGGCATCAGGTGCCCGCGTTCTGGAGCGCGCCCGCGCCGGCGCCCAAGGCCAAGGGTGAGGCCAATGGCGTATCGGCGGAGGCGGATGGGACGCGAGGCGTCGTCGGCGCCGATGCTTCCGGCGGCATCGGCGTCCCCGTCCGGGACACGCGGACATATCTCGGCTACGATGTGCCGGCCGATGCGGTCGTCGTGCGCGAGGAGCGCAAGGTGTCGCGCAAGGGCGGCACCACCATCGTGCCCGTCATCGTCAAACCGATGGAGAACACGCGCAAGATGCTTGACGAGATCGACAAGGCACGGCACGCCGATTTGTGGCGCGTGCTCGTCGCGCTGTCGATCCGTCGGCTCGGCCCGCCCACGGCCCGTCTCATCGCCTCGTCTCTGGGGTCGTTGGACGCCATCGCGGCGGCAAGCGTCGAGGACCTGATCCAGATCGACGGCGTGGGACCGGAGATCGCCGAATCGGTGGTCCGTTGGTTCGCCGCCTCGCGCGAACCGGGCGACTGGCGCGGCGAGACCCTGCGCGCCTGGCGTGCCGCCGGCGTCGGCGTGGGCGATGCCGAGACCAGTGCGCTGCCGCAGACGCTGGCGGGCAAAACCATCGTCGTCACCGGTTCGTTGGAAGGCTTTTCGCGCGATTCGGCCAAGGAGGCCATCATCGAACGCGGAGGCAAGGCCGCCGGCTCGGTCTCCAAGAAAACCGATTATGTCGTCGTCGGCGCCAACGCCGGTTCCAAGGCCGCCAAAGCCGAGGAACTCGGCATCCCGATGCTCGACGAGGCCGCCTTCGAACGGCTGCTTGACGGCAGCTACGAGGAGTAGAGCCCCTGTAAACGTATGAGACCCGGCACTCCTGGGCTCACAATCCCCCTGTCATCCTGAGCACTGAGCCGTTAAGCGGAAGCCCCATTGGGGCTTCCGTAGGCGGAAGGGAGCGGCCGTGGGCCGCGACGGACAGGCGAAGCCTGTCAGCGAAGCGCGAAATCGAAGGATCTTGTCTGCCCCTTGCCACGTCATGCCATGAACGATACAGTGGCAGGGTGGCTGATACCAACGAAATTGAACGCGAGCTATTCACACGCCTTGGCGCCGTCATCGACCCCGAACTCGGGCGTTCGGTGACCGACCTTGGCATGATCGCCGGCATCGAAGTGGTGCCGGCGGACGGCGATATTATCGACGTCACCGTGCGTGTGGAGCTCACCGTCGCTGGATGCCCGCTGAGCGACGCGATCGTGACGCGTATCAACCAAGCCGTTTCCTCATATCCGGGCGCGCGTCTTGTGCCGCATATCGAGGTGTCCTCGATGAGCGAGGACAAACTCGCCGATCTGGTCGCGGGCCTCAAGGCCGAGCGGCGTGCCAATCCCTTCACCAAGCCGGGCGTCAAAACCCGTGTCTTCGCCATCGCCTCCGGCAAGGGCGGCGTCGGCAAATCCTCGGTGACCGCCAACCTCGCCGCCACCTTCGCCGCGCAAGGCCTCGATGTGGCCGCCATCGACGCGGATATCTACGGTTTCTCGCTGCCCCGCCTGTTTGGCGTCGATGCGCAGCCGACCAATTTGAACGGCATGCTGATGCCGGTGACCGCCTGGGGCGTCAAACTCATATCGATCGGCATGTTCGCCGGCGCCGACCGGGCGATCCTGTGGCGCGGCCCGCGCCTGCAACGCTCCCTGGAGCAATTCCTTTCCGACGTGTGGTGGGGCGAACCCGACGTGCTCCTGCTCGATCTGGCGCCCGGCACCGGCGATATGGCGATTTCGGTCGCCCAGACGCTGCCGAACGCCGAGCTGGTCGTCGTCACCACGCCGCAGCCCTCGGCCTCCGAGGTGGCCGTGCGTTCGGGATTGGTCGCACTCCAGGTGCCCATGAAGGTCCGCGGCGTGGTCGAGAACATGAGCTGGTTCCCCTATGAGGGCAAGCGGCTTGAGATCTTCGGCGCGGGCGGGGGAGCGCGCGTCTCCGAGCGTTTGACGGCCGCCCTGGGCCATGACGTGCCGCTGATGGCCCAATTGCCGCTGATTCCCGAGCTGCGGGAAACCGGTGAGGCCGGTCGCCCCGCGGTGCTGGATGCCGACGGACACTTGGCGGATACGGACCTTGCCCGCCGCTTCGTGTCCCTTGCCGATCAACTGATGGGCAAATAACATATCGCCTCCCAATAGACCATCAATAGGCCATATTGGGAGGCGCTTGCGGACGCAACCTAATTTATCGCTGCGTCGTTGCGGCGGGGCGCCAGATGTCGGGTTCGACGTAGATCTCCCATTCGTACCACGGCAGCTGCGTGCGGACGCTGCGTTCGATTTTGTCGACGGTCTGGACGTCGTAATCGCGGTCGAGCTTGGAGGTCTCGACCTTGAGACAGAGCAGCACGGCGTCTTCGTCCATATGGATCGCCTGCAGATTGATCAATCGGTCCACGCCCGGCGTGCCCTCGACGGCCTTGGTGACCATGGCGCGGGTCGTGGGGTCGATGTCCTCGCCGATCAGCAGCGAGCCGGATTTGAAGGCCAGCGCTGCGGAGCCGACGACCAGCACCAGGCCGACCATCATGCCGCCGATCGCGTCGTAGAGCTCGTCGCCGGTGAGAATCGACAGACCGACGCCGAGACCGGCGAAAGCCAGGCCGATCAAGGCCAGCGTGTCCTCCATCATCACGGCGGCCAGTTCGGCGGACTTCGTGCGCCGCCAGAAACCGAACAGCGAGCCCTCCTCGACGCGCACGCGGGCCATGCGCTCGCGCGCCTCGTGGATCGACGTGTGCAGGCCGTAGCCCTCGAGGCAGGCGGACACGGCGACGACGGCCAGCGCTGCCAGCAGCTCCACCGGTTCCGCCTCGCGGGGCAGCGTGCCGTCCAGCAGGCCGACGAGTTTGCCAACGGCCTGCGACACGGCGAACACGCCGCCGACGAAGAACAGCAGCGTGGCGACGATGAAGCTCGCCAGATACTTCACGCGGTGCAGTCCGAAGGGATGGTCGCCGCCGGACTTGTGGTCGGAGGCCTTGTCGCCGGCCATGAGCACAAGTTCGTTGGCGCAGTCGGCTACCGAATGCACGGATTCGGAGAACATCGACGAGGAGCCGGTGAACGCCGCCGCCGCGAACTTCGCGCATGCCACGCCGATGTTGGCGAGCAACGCCGCCTTCACCGCCGCTCCGTTGTGTTTGCCTTTGTCGTCGACCATATTGTCGTCCCTCCCTTTTCCGCGCGGCATTATAGGCCGTTGGATCGGGGAAACGTGCGCGAATGGCCAGACTATAGTTCGCGTCGTGCGTAGCAGCGGACGGCCAGCGCATACGAGACCGGGATGGCGATGGCGAAGGCGGTGATGCACAGCAGGGCCAGCCCCCAGGCCGGCAGTTGCGCCACCGCCTGGATCGGACCGGGAAGGAAACGCTCGAGCAGAATCGCCGCCCATACCAGCACGCACGCGGCTGCCGCGGACAACTGAATGGACTTCTCGAAGCCCGCGGAGGCGAAGCAGAACGGCAATTGCACCACCACCAACGCTAGGAACATCGCCGCCGACATCGGCAGCATGGCGAAGCCGACGGCGATATCCAAGCCGAAGAACAGCCCGGCCAGCAGGTATTCGACGCAGCATTCCCCGATGGCGAGCAGCACCAGCAGTCCCGCCGCCAGGTATTTGCCGCGCACCTGGTTGCGGCGGTTCACCGGCATCACGGCCGCCAAGGCCGAGGCCTTCGCCGAGCCGTTCAGCGCGAACAGCCCGGCGAGGCACAGCAGCCAGAAGAACATCGTGAGGAAGGTCATCAGCATATAAGCCAGTGGCGCGTTGCCGATCAGTCCGATCAGGCAGCAGGCCAGCGGCAGCGCGAACGACGCCACGGTGGCCAGGGGCCGCTCGTCGGACATCGCGTGCAGATCAGTGCCCAGGGAGAGCAGTGTCCGGTTCATGGCAGGGCCCTCCCGTCATCACAGTTCCTTGGCGCGGTAGATGCGCACCGAGCAGAGGATGGACACGCCCAGCGCCGCCGCCACCGCCGCCACGGAGGCCAGGATGGATGCCACGGCATGATCGCTGAGCCATGCCACGGCCTCGATCAGGCCGGCGATCGCCGATTCGGGCAGGATGTCGGTCAGGGCGATGAATCCGAACAGGGCCGCGAAGAGCGCGATCATCGCCGCGATGATGGCCTTCTGCGCCGGGAATCGATAGAGCAGCGGATACATCAGCGATTCCACGAGCACGAACGGAACCAAGGCGCCGAAGACGATCCCCGTGTCCGCATCGGACCACAGCATGCCGGCATCCGCTCCGCGCATGGCGTTCATGATCAGCGCGCAGACGCCCAGTTCCGCGGCCATGACCACGCCGACCAGCGCCATGAACAGATATCGGCCCAGCACCTGATGGACGCGGCTGACGGGGATGACCCCGTTCATCCAACCGCTCTTGCCCTGGGATTCGTAGAAGAACACATACATCGCCGTCATGGCGAACATGCCGCAGCCGGCGCCGGTCAGCACGCCGAACGGCATATCGGATGGCATATTGTCCGACGAGAACCCCATCAGCGCGGCGAGCGCCGGCAGCAACAGCACCATCAGGAGGGCGGTGTATTTGCCGCCGCCCAGCCCGCGCTGGATATCCAGCCGGCATACGTTGACGATGGCGCGCACAGTATTGCGGTTCATCGTGCCACCTCCTTTGCATTCGTGGCGGCGCCTTCGGCGTTGGTCAGGCGGATGATGTCGTCGATGGAGGCCGGCTCGATGACGAGCTCCGCCTCCCCCGGCAGCTTGGGCAGGTTCTCGGCGCGCACCAATGCGTCGAAGCCGGTGCCGTAGGAACGCACGCCCTCGGCCGCGGCGCGCACCGCCGCCAGTTCGGCCGGCCCGCCCTTGACCACGCGGAAGGAGTCCTCGAATTCGTCCTTGGGGCCGCTGTAATACAGCCGTCCGTTCGTGATATAGGTGATGAAGTCGGCCGCGCGCTCCAGATCGGCGGTGATATGCGTGGAGAAGAGCACGGAATGCTCGCCGTCCTCGATATAGGCGTGCAGCGTGTCCATGAGTTCGTCGCGGGCCAGCACGTCCAGGCCGCCGGTTGGCTCGTCGAGGATCAGCAGCTTGGCGTCGTGGCTCAGCGCCACGGCGAGCATGAGTTTCATCTGCATGCCCCGGGAGAGTTCCTTGACTCTCTTTTTGCGCGCCAGTCCGAAGCGTGTGAGGTAGGTGTCGAAGGCGGCCTTGTCCCATGCCGGATACATCGGCGCCATCACCTGCTCGACCTTGTTCACGGTCCAGGTCTCGAGGAAGAAGGAGCTGTCGAAGACGACGCCGAGCTGTTCCTTGATCTCCTCCTCGTGCGCGATGCCGTCGAGTCCCAGGACCTCGATCGAGCCGGCGTCGCGGCGGATCATGTTGAGGATCAGCTTGATGAGCGTGGATTTGCCCGCGCCGTTGGGGCCGATCAATCCCATGATGTAGCCGGTCGGCAGGTCGAAGGTCACGTCGTCCAGCGTGAAGCCGGAATCGTAGTGTTTGGTCGCGCCCGTGACGGACAGCGCCGTGGGCGCGGTGCCGGGAATATCGTTGGTCATGATGGATCCTTCGGATGTCTTGGGGCCGCGGACCGTTCGCCGGATGGTGGTGCGGTGTCGCGGCCTTATGCCGATGCGTACGCCTCGTCGAGCATGTCGCGCAGCTGGGGGAGCGGTATGTCGGCGGCCTTCGCCGCGGCGCATGCCTCGCCAAGGGCGGAGCGCGCCTGGTCGGCGAGGGTCCTCCGCATGACTTCGTTGCCTCGGTCCATGACGAAGCTGCCCTTGCCCTGCACGTTGTTCACGATGCCCTCGTCCGCCAGTTCGTTGTATGCCCTGGTGACGGTGAGCACCGACACGCGCAGTTCCTTGGCCAGCTTGCGCAGGCTTGGCAGCGCTTCGCCCGCCTTGAGCTCGCCGTTCAGGACGGCGGCTCTGATCTGCGTTTTGATCTGCTCGTAGATGGGTTCGCCGGACACGGATGAGATGATCAGTTTCATCTGCGTCCCTTCTGGTTGGTTATGGTTGTCGACGTGACGGCTAACTGTTTAGCTGTCATATAAAACAGTATCACAGTTTGGGTCCAACTGTTACGGTGTGTCGTATAACAGCTGGTGAGGCCGGGAATATCACCGTTTGAAAGCGTGCTGGCGGCGCGCGGATTACGCGCGCCGCCAGCGAACGAACGATGGACGGTCTTTCTTGGCACGCATACGAGCCACTTGTTTGCGTGCCGGGGAAGGCTCACACCACTTGGAAGATGAAGAACTTCAGATAGTCCGTTTCGGGAATGCCCCAGACGATCGGATGGTCGGGGGCCTGCTGGCGCTCCTCGATCTGACGCAGCTGCACGCCGGCGTCGCGCGCCGCCGAGAACATCATGCGGCGGAAGCGGTCCACGTCCATGAAATGCGAGCAGCTGGCCGTCGCCAAGTAGCCGCCGCGCGGCAGCACCTTGAGCGCGCGCAGGTTGATGTCCTTGTATCCGCGCGACGCCGAGTCCACCGTGCGACGCGACTTCGTGAAGGCCGGCGGATCGAGGATGATGAAGTCATAGTCCTCGGCATGGCGCGCCTCGAGTTCGGTGAGCAGCTCGAAGACGTTCCTGACCTGGAAGTCGATGGCCGTGCTGTCGGGGCCGAAGCCGTTGAGCTGGGCGTTGCGCCTGGCCATGGCGATGGCGGTTTCCGATATATCCACCGCGGTGACGTGTTCGGCGCCGCCCACCGCGGCATTCAGCGCGAACGAGCCGGTGTGCGTGAAGCAGTCGAGCACGCGGCGGCCATGCGCGAGCCGGGCCACGGCGCGGCGGTTGTACTTCTGGTCGAGGAAGAAACCGGTTTTCTGTCCGTTGGCGAAATCGACGTGATAGCGCACGCCGTTCTCGGTGAATTCGGTTTCGGTCGGCCCGTAGGCGTCGGTGTCCGGATCGGCGGTGGCGTTGGCCCCGGCCTCCAACGGCGCCTCCAACGGCCACCATCCGCATGTCGGCTCCAGTCCTTCGTGCGAGCGGGCCGCGACATCATTGCGCTCGTAGATGCCGCGGATGGCGACGCCTTCCTCGCGCAGCACACGGACCAGCGCGGGGAACACCACGGGCTTCAGCACCTCCATGCCGCGCGAAAGCGTCTGCGTGACGAGCACATCCTCGAAACGGTCGACGATCAGCCCCGGGAAGCCGTCCGCCTCGGAGAACAGCACGCGGCATGCGCGCGCGTCGACGTCGCCCAAGGTCTGCATGCGATACTGCCATGCCCAACGCACCTTGCGCTCCCAGAACGCCGCGTCCATGCGGTCGTTGGCGTTTCGAGTGACCAGTCGCACGCGAATCTTCGAGGTCAGCGAGATGAATCCGGTGCCGAGATACGCGCCCTTGGGATTGACCACGTCCACGAACGAGCCGTTGGCGATGTCTTCCTGCGCGCCCTCGCGGCCGTTGATCTCGACGCGCTTGATCTCCGCGTCATACACCCATGGATGCCCGCCGCGGATGGCACGCTCCGCCTTCGCGGACACGGTGAGACGGGGATATGCGCGCTGGGATTTCATAAAGGCTCCTTGCCCATCGAACGGCAACAGGGATGGCTGCGATCAAACGCCAATATTGTACCCCGTGGCGTTCCTATCGGATGATCCAACCGGAGAGCGGGGCGCGAATATCACCGTTGGATGGGATACTAAGCGATATGGATGAGCGGCGGGAAAGCATCGCGGAACGATTGCGCGCGGAACGGGACAATCGCGAGAGCCATGGCCTGTATTATCTGACGCAGGTGATGCTGGCGTTCAACTCGAATCATATGGAAGGCTCGACGCTGAGCGCCGAGCAGACGGCCCAGATCTTCGAAACCGGTGCGTTCCTGTCGCACTCGGGCAATGAGCGGGTGCGTGTCGACGATGCAGTGGAGACCGCGAATCATTTCACCGCGTTCAGCTGGCTGCTCGACCATATCGACGATCCCGTGGATAAGCGGCTGATATGCGGGCTTCATGCGATGCTCAAACGCGGCACACGGCAGGAAGCCGATCCCCGGCGATATAACGTCGGCGGTTACAAAACGCGGCCCAACGTCATCGGCGCGCTCGCGCAAATCAAGACCGCTGCGCCCGAGCGGGTTCCCGCATGCATGGAGCGTGTGTTTCAAGCCTGCGCGGCGCTCGAAGACGATCCCTATGACATCGCGAGCATGCACTGGATGTTCGAACGCCCCCATCCGTTCAGTGACGGCAACGGCAGGGTCGGGCGCTTGGTGCTCTTCAAGGAATGCCTGCGCATCGGTACCGTTCCGCCGTTGATCCGCGACGAGAACCATAACCTCTATGTGCGCGCGTTGACCAATTTCCCCGAGCAGCCGGGCTATCTCGTCGAGCTGCTTCTCAACGAGCGCGATTTCTATCAGGATGCCTTCATCGATCGCTTCGCGCGTGGCGAGCTGGCGTACACCTATGCCGACATGTGGAATCCCGAAACAGTATCCGAGCGCCAGCGCCTGGATCAGGCCTTCGCCAGTCGCATCGATGATTACGAGTGAACAGAATGAGCGCAGCCTACCGCCTGCTCTCATGTACCTGATACCTGTTTGTGCGAACTCTGGTGGTGTTGTACGGAGTACTCGAGCGGAATGAGGTTTCAGCCTTTTCGCAACAGGTCGGTCGCTTCGCTGGCGGTGAGGCGGGGGATGAAGGAGTGCTTGAAGGCGCGTTTGTCGTAGGAAACGATTGCGTCGACCTGCAGGGCTTCGGCGGTGGCGCGTACGAGTCCGTCTTCGTAATCGGGCTCGTCGGAGTCCAAGGATGCTCTGACCAGTGGCGTGGTCAGGTCCACGAGATCGCATACGTTGGCGACGGTGGCGATGGCGGCCCGAGCTTGCTTCTCGTTCATGTAGTGCGAGTGCAGGGCGTAATACACTTCGTTGAGCGTGGATGAGAGCACATACACGCCGCAGTCCTGCCTGAATGCCTCATGCAGGAACGACGACACATCGTCGTGCATTGGCGAGTCGGGGTGCAGCCAATAGACCAAGGCGTTTGAGTCAAGGAAGAAGGATCGCATCGACTCTCCTTGCTTTGCCTTGTTCAATCAGCGTGTTTGCATCCGTATCCCTGTTCCAGGCTGGCAGATGCTGGGCGCGGATGGCCCGCTCGGCCTCCAGAAGGCGTTCGAGTCGCCTGGCTTTGTTGTTCTTATGGAAGGTGAGCACCACCACGCCCGGGCGAGGCGAGGAGATGTCATATTCCTGTCCCACTTCAACCCCGGCTTGATCGCGCGTGGCCTTGGGGATGAAAGCGGCCGCACTGTTGCCGACCTTGGTGAGTGTTGCCTGCGCCATGATGCCTCCTAGGTTTAACGCGTAAAACTCAGTGTATCACGGTGCTATGAGACGTTTTTTGTCGGAGGCGAAAAGAATGGGGTAGGTCGTCATATTCATGGATTCCAAGGACATTCCCCTCGGGACTTCGCTTGAAATGACTGGGAAGGACGCCGTGCTCTCGCTTGAATGGCGGGAAGGACGCTCGCTGTCGCGCTGTGCGCTGAAACGCAGAAACCCCGGCGAAAACCGGGGTTTCTGCGTTTCACATCGGCTATCTGTCAGATGTGGTAATAGAGCTCGTACTCGAGCGGGGTCGGGGCGAGGCGGGCCATGTCGATCTCGCCGCGCTTCAGGTCGATCCACGTCTCGATGAGGTCCTCGGTGAACACATCGCCGGCGGTCAGGAAGTCGTGGTCCTCCTCGAGGGCGTCCATCGCCTCGGCCAGGGAGGCGGGCACCTGCTTGATGCCGGCGTGCTCTTCGGGCGGCAGCTCGTAGAGGTCCTTGTCCACGGGAGCCGGCGGCTCGATGTGGTTGAGGATGCCATCGAGGCCGGCCATGAGCTGGGCGGAGAAGGCGAGGTACGGGTTGCAGGAGGGATCCGGCGCGCGGAACTCGATGCGCTTGGCGGCGGGGGAGGTGCCGGCCAGCGGGATGCGGATGGCGGCGGAACGGTTGCGGGCCGAGTAGACCAGGTTCACCGGCGCCTCGAAGCCCGGCACCAGACGGTGGTA
The DNA here is from genome assembly GCF_056355835.1 of Bifidobacterium sp. LH_730. Taxonomy (NCBI): domain Bacteria; kingdom Bacillati; phylum Actinomycetota; class Actinomycetes; order Bifidobacteriales; family Bifidobacteriaceae; genus Bifidobacterium; species Bifidobacterium sp. LH_730. Next base: position 369,154 of record NZ_JBKETB010000001.1, on the reverse strand, counting down.
GGAGTTCAGCGACGGGTTGGTGAAGGCCAGCACGGAGGAGGAGTGCTTGATCAGGCCGCCGACATACCAACGGGCGATGTCGGACAGACCGCCGTAGCCGGTCTCGTCGTAGAACAGCGGCTTGCCGTCCTTCCACAGGGACTGGTGGCAGTGCATGCCGGTGCCGTTGTCGCCGGCGATCGGCTTGGGCATGAAGGTCACGGACTTGCCGGCCAGGGCTGCGGTCTCGTGCACGACGTACTTGTACTTCATCAGGTCGTCGGCCGCGTGCTGCAGCGAGTTGAAGCGGTAGTTGATCTCCTGCTGGCCCGCGCCGCCGACCTCGTGGTGGCTGCGCTCGAGGATCAGGCCGACCTTCTGCAGATTGGCGACCATGTCGTCGCGCAGATCCTGGCTGTGGTCGACCGGCGGCACCGGGAAGTAGCCGCGCTTGACGCGGTTCTTGAAGCCGATGTTCGGGGTGCCGTCCTCCTCCTCGTCGACGCCGGAGTTCCACGGCGCCTCGATGGAGTCGACCTCATAGAAGGAACGCTGCATCGAGTTCTCGAAACGCACCTTGTCGAAGAGGAAGAACTCGGCCTCGGGGGCGAAGGAGGCGGTGTCGGCGATGCCGGTGGCCTTGAGGTAGGCCTCGGCCTTGCCTGCGACCTGACGCGGGTCGCGGGAATAGGGCTCGTCGGTCAGCGGGTCGACGATGGAGAAATCGACGACCAGCGTCTTGTGCTTGCGGAACGGATCCATATAGGCGGTCTCGACATCCGGAACCAGCTTCATATCGGATTCGTTGATTGCCTGGAAGCCCTGCACCGACGATCCGTCGAAGGGCATGCCGTCGGTGAAGGCGTCCTTGAGGAATTCGCTGGCCGGCACGGTGAAGTGCTGCTGCACGCCGATCAGGTCGGTGAAGCGCACGGAGACGTATTCCACGCCTTCCTTGTTGATAAGGGCCTCGGCATCGGCCTTGGTCTTGAGTTCGTCGGTCACGGGACCGCTCCTTTCCATGGGAACTTACGCTTCATAAGACTATTCCGCGTCGTTTCACCGGCTCGCAACTTGGGTTACGAGAATGTTTCGTTGAGCGCTGAATTGCATTGACAGGCGCGATATCACGCCTTCCGGGAGCGCGGTGACCTGTCAGACGGCGGTGCCCGGCTCTCGCATGATGGACGCGGGATATACGACGGTGCCCCGGAAACCGCAATGATTTCCGGGGCACCGTGGGGAAAGGCAGTGCGCGCCTCGCCGAAACTCAGCGCCCGCGCATCGCGCGACGGCTGACCTTCTGCGGATGCGTCGGATCGATGCCCTTGGGGATGCCGTATCCGCTCTTCGCCAGCAGCGTGCGCAGACGGTCGTTGAGCGTCTCGAGCTCGGCCTTGGTCAGCATGAAGCGGGTGTGGGGGTGGATCTTGTCCATGATCGCGCTCTTGTGCTTGAGCGGCAGAAGGGTCTTGGACTTGGTGACGGTCTTGCGCACGTCCTTGAGTCGCGTCTGTCCCTCGCCGGTGCCCACGTAGATGCGGTAGACCGGGATGTTGGAGCCGGCGGTGACGCCCTTGATCGAGTGCTCCTGGCGGTCCATGGCGCGCTCGACGCGCGAACGGGGGCCCTCGGCGATCAGGAAGATGCCGTTGTATCCGGTGCCGCGCCAGATCGCGTCCTTGGTGCGCGGATCCATCCACACGGGCTGTTCGGGGAAGTTGTATCCGGCCTTGTTCATATTGCCCAGCACGCTGACCGCGGCGCCGGGACGGCCCTCGATCTGCCGGTATCCGACCGTGTCGGCGCGGCGAGTGAGCGTCATCGTGGCGAACAGCAGGCCGAGCATGATGGCCGTGATCATGAGGAACACCCACGTGAGCACCTGCCACTTGAAGACGATGCCGAGGATCACGAAGACGACGACGGGGGCGAGGAACGCCCCGGCCAGCCACAGCGGCAGCTGCGGGTCGTCCTTGTGCGTGTAGGCGTAGATCTGCTGGATCTGCTTGATCAGCTTGGGCTTGCGGTCCTTCTTGTCCGTGGCCTTCTTCGCGTCCTTGTCCGCCATGTTCTTCACACTCCTCGTCCGTGTCGGCACATACTGGTCATCAGTCTAGCAGTCGGGCGCCACCGTTCCGTCCGGCGTTGCGCTCAGCGCGTGTGCAGCGGGCGTCCGTCCGCCTTGAGCAGCGCCTCGCCCAGCGTCTCGGCGAAGGTGGGATGCGGGTGGACCAGCCGTGCCGCGTCGGCCAGCGGCACCCGGTTGCCGACCAGCTGCTCGGCCTCCGCGATGAGGTCGGAGGCCACGGGGGAGACGATGTGCACACCAAGCACCAGCCTCGCCCCGCCGTCGGCGGGCACACCGGTGACCACGGACATCGAGCCGCTCGTGCCGCCCATCAGCATGCGCGCGTTGCCGAGCATCGGATACGCGCTCTGCTCCGCGTCCGTCACATCGGTCCGCGCCCGGGCCTCCTCGAGAGTCAGCCCCACGCTGGCGGCCTCGGGGTGCGAGAAGACGATGCGCGGCACCGCCGTCTCGTCCACGGGCTTGGAGTCGAGTCCGGCGATGGCCTCGGCCACCGTGATGCCCTGCATGAAGGCGCGGTGCGCGAGCGCGTTGCCGGGGGTGATGTCGCCCACCGCCCACACATGCTCCGCCGAGGTGCGGCCAAGCGGGTCGATCTCGACCAGTCCGTGCGCGTCGAGCGTGACGCCGGCGGGAGCCAGCCAATCCATGTCGGTGTTCGGATCGCGGCCGATCGCGGCCAGTGCGATTTCGGCGGATGCCTTCCGCTCCTCGTCCCCGCGCATGCAGCGCACCGTGGCGCCGAGATTCTCGCCGGTCTCGACCTCCGTCACGCCTGCGCGGTCGATCACATGGACGCCTTGGCGTTTGAGCTCGCGGGTCAATGTCACGCCGGTGCGCTTGTCCCATCCGGAGAGCACGCGGTCCTTGCGGATGACCATCGTCACGTCCACGCCGGCCGCGTTCCACATCGAGGCGAATTCGACGGCCACCGCGCCCGCGCCGATCACCACCGCGCTCGAGGGGAATTCGTCGAGCTCAAGCGCCTGCGTCGAATCGATGAGCGCCCCGTGGAAGGGGATGCTGGGCAGCGGCCGCGGCCGCCCGCCCGTCGCCAGCACGACATGGGACGATTCGAGTTCGATGCCGTCTCCGGAATTTTGGGATACGCCGGCCTCCTCGAAGCGTTCGACCGCTTCCATCCCCGGCGAGGGGGTCAGGGGCACCGCGCGCGTGCCGGTCCCGGCGTCCCCTGCAAGCGCCGCCTGCGCCCGGAACACCGTCACCCCGCGGTGGGCGAGCAATCCGGCCAGTCCCTTCGTCATCGTGTCGACGATATGGAGCCGGTAGTCGCGCAGACGTCCGTAGTCGATGCCCTCCACGCGCGCGTTGACGCCCAGCTCGGCCGCCCTGCGCACCGTGTCGATGGTGTGCGTCGCCGTGATCAGCGCCTTCGAGGGGATGCATCCGCGGTTGAGGCAGGTGCCGCCCAGCGCCGCGTCACGCTCGACCAGCGCGACCCTCATCCCCAGCTCGGCCGCCCGCAGCGCCGTCGAATAGCCGCCCGGGCCCGCGCCGATGATCGTCACGTCATATGAATCGTCCATATGCATCCCTCTCCTTTGCGTCGGCTTGTTTTCCCATTATCCACGGATATGACGAAGCCCCGGTCGGAGGCCGGGGCTTCGTGCTGGTTGCGTTTTGGTATAAGGATGGCTCCGTCGTCGAACAGCCCACCGGGCTGTTCTTCTCCTCGCGCGTGACAGCTTGTGCGATTTTGAAAAAATCGCGGCTGTCACGCGGGCCAATGCCCGCGCTTGGGGTAGCGGGGCTTGGGCAGGCGCCAGCGGCGCATCTGGATCGCGCGGCTCCATGCGTAGGAGGCGGAGCGTGTGCCGCGGGCCACCGAGGCCTCGCCGAACTTCTCGATGAGCTTCTTCTTGAGCTTGCGCCACATCAGCGCGATATCGATGATGACGGCGATCAGATACAGATACATCACCAGCATCGTCGCCAGCGAGGCCTGGGGCCAGACCACGGTGATCAGCATCGAGCCGATGAGGATCACGAAGGCCGCGGGGATGAAGAACTCGCCGATGTTGAAGCGTGCGTCCACATAATCGCGGATATAGATGCGCCACGGCAGACGCTCGGCCTTCGGCATGCGGTTGATGTCGCCCGAGCGCATCGCCTCGTATTGCTCGTTCTCCTTTTCGCGCATACGGGCCTTGGCGGCCTTCGCGCTCGCCTTGCGGTCCGTCGGCACCAGAGGCCTGAGGTTCTGCGCCTGCGCGGCCTTCATCTTGGGGGTGGCGTGGCCCTTGCCCGCCGTGGGCGCCGGCTTGGCCTCCTCGATCGGTGCCTGGGACTCTTCCTTCTTCTTGAACGGGTTCCATGTCATGCTTTGAGGTTACGGTGACTGAGAGACATGAGCCCCGCGCGAACGGCGCAATCAAGCCGTTTCCCAAGGCCCTTGGCGCCGCGCGGGACCTAGGTACCAAAGGAGCGAACGCCATGAACCATCCCCTGCAGGAAGAGCTGCGAGCGCGCGTCGAGGACGATTGGGAGCGCATCGTCGATCTGATCGACCGCAAGATAGCGTTGAAGTCGGTGTCGGCGGAAGGCATCGCCGGCGAGCATATGAGGAGGTCCGCCGAATTCGTCGCCGAGGAGCTGCGCTTGGTCGGCGTCGATGCGCGCGTCGTCCAATCGACCAATCCCGACGGCACCCCGGGCGCCTGGGAGGTCGTCGGCTCGAGGATCGTCGATCCCGACGCACCTACGGTGCTGCTCTACGCGCACCATGACGTGCAGCCCGTGCCCGACCCCGCCCAGTGGGACACCGAGCCCTTCGTCGGCACCGTCGTCGGCGACCGTCTCTACGGGCGTGGCTCGGCCGATGACGGCGGCGGCATCGCCATCCATTCCGGGGCCCTCAAGGCCCTGGGCGATGACCTCAAGGTCAATGTCAAGGTATTCGTCGAGGGCGAGGAGGAGATGGGCTCGCCGAGCTTCATCCCCTTCATCGAGGCGCACCGCGACGAATTTGACTCCGATGTGATCGTCGTGGCCGACTCGGGCAACTGGTCCGCCGAGATCCCCTCCCTGACCACTTCGCTCAGGGGCAACACCAGCGTGGACGTGCACGTCAAGGTGCTGCACCACCCGGTCCACTCCGGCCAATACGGCGGCCCCATCTTCGACGCCTACACCAGCGCGGCGATGCTCATCGCCTCCATGTATGACGCCAACGGCGACCTCAACGTTCCGGGGGTCGCGGCCGAGGAACCCGTCGGCGGCCTGCAGCGCGATCTCGACGAGTCCGATGTGCGCCGCGACGCCGGTGTGGTCGACGGCTATCGACTCGCCGGCACCGGCTCGCTGGCCGCGCGCCTGTGGACCAAGCCCTCCGTCACCGTCATCGGCTTCGACGCCCAGTCGGTCGAGGGCTCCTTCAACGTCGTGGCCCCCGAGACCACGTTCCGTCTGTCGCTGCGCACGGCCCCGAACCAGCGCCCCGAGGAGGCGCAGCGCGCGCTGAGCGACTTCCTCGTCGCCCACGCGCCCTTTGGCGCCGAAGTCACCGTCACGCCCGGCGAGAACGGCATGGGCTGGGCCATGGATCCCGATGCCGTGGCCACCAAGGACGCGCTCGCGGCGATGGAGGAGGCCTTCGGCGTCGCTCCCGTCAACAAGGGCGAGGGCGGCTCCATCCCCTTCATCCCCGAGCTGCAGCGCATCTTCCCCGACGCGCAGGTGCTGGTCACCGGTCCTGAGGATCCGAAGGCCAACGCGCACAGCCCCAACGAGTCGATCTCGTTGCCGGGCTTGAAGCACAATGTGCTGACCGAGGCGTTGCTGCTGGCCAAGCTCGGCGCCTGAGCCCCAGGCGGCGCTCAGCGCAGGGGAATCCATGCCATGAGCGTCCACATCCGATCGTCGCGGCGCGTCTCGAATGTGCCGCGACGATTCTCTATCGCACGCCGGAAATGGCGCAGTCCGTGCCCGGCGCGCGTCCGCCTCGCCGCGCTTCCGCCCGCCGGCGCCGGGGATGCGACGGCGTTGGTCTGTCTGATCGTGACGCCGGCGTCGTCGATGACGACGCGCACCGCATATCCGCCGTCGGGCGCGCCGTGCCGGCTGATGTTCGCATAGAGCTCCCTGATCAGCGCCAATGTCGTGTCCATCGGCAGCCCGTCGGATGCGTCCGGCGCAAGGGCTGCGTCCCGGGGCGACGGATGGGTCTCGAGCGTGCCGTGCCCCGCGAACCCCAAGGCCTCCATTCTTTCGTCCTGCCGCATCAGCTCCGCTCTCAGCGCCTCGAGATGCGGCGGCCCCATCTGCTGGTCGCGCTCGTCCGGCACGCCGCCCTCGCCCTTGCCATCGAGCCGGTCGATGATCCGGTGCACTTCTGCAAGCGCCGTCATCGCGCCTTCGTTGATCGCCTCCCAGTCTCCCTCGCGGGCCTGGCCGCCATGGCGCATGCGGTTCTGCGCCATCCGCGCGATCAGCGACAGCTCGCCGGTGAGTCTGTCATGCAGTTCCTGCGCGACGCGCGCGTTGTGATTGGCCACCTCGAGGCGTCGGCGGTATTCGTTGCGCTGCTCCCGCTCCTCGAACAGCGCCTCGCGCCAACGCAGCGCGCGTCCGGCCGTCACGGCCAGCGCGTAGGGGATGACGAAGCCGGGAAGCTCGACCATGTCGAGATCATTGGTCCCATGAGCCCCGGCCATATGCGTCAGCTGGCAGACGCTCAGCGCCAGGGCCAGCGCGATGGCCGTCCGGTTGCCGGTGTCATAGGAGAGCACGGCGAGCGCATAGAGCGCGCCCGTCATCGAGAACGGGTCGATGGCCGGCACCAGCATCGCCGTGGCGCCCAAGGCGAGCAGCAGCGCGCACGAGATGCGCGGCAGCAGAGGCGATGCGGCGATCAGCGCCAGTTGAAACCATGACAGCGGGTGGTCCGCCGTCAGACGCCCGTCCGAGTGGAACTCCCATGCCAGCAGGGCGAGCATGGTCAGTGCCAGTCCCACTCGGAGCGGGCCCCGTGCGACGAGCTTGGTCACTTCCAGTTGCACAACCAGGACAGCCAGCCCGGGCAGTAGAAGAACAGCTGCGCGCTGTCCGCGCCCTGCGCGGCGTCGGGGGAGGTGACGGGATTGTCGGCGGCCGGGGCGCCGGAGAGGGCGAGCGCGGCGGTCAGCAGCATGCTTGCGATATGCATGGTTCTCTTCTTTCCATTGATGGTTTCGTGACGCCCGCGCATTTGTGTCCGCGGGCGCAGCCCATTGTCGACCCGCAGCGGGGCCGGATGCGCCACGGCATACACGAATGTGGTATATGCCGTGCTATTCGAGGGGAGAAAGCCAGACCGCCACGGCTTGCGTCGAGGAACCAACGCCGAGTTTGACGCAGGTATGCTGCATATGCTTGCGGACGGTCGCCTCGGAGATGCGCAGCATGTCGCCGATTTCGCGGCAGGTCATGCCATGCGAGCGCAGCTCGAGGACCTGCTCCTCGCGCGCCGTCAGCAGATGCTCATTCGCGGGTTCGGCCGCGAGCCTGGCATGTGCCAGCGATGGCGACTCGAAGCCCGGGGCCACCACGCCGCGGGAGGCGTCGATCATCGCGCGGGCCAGGGGCGTCTCCTCGTTCTTGCTCGCCAATGCCTGCGCGCCGGCGTCTCGCGCCTTGTCCCGGTATCGGTTGAGCGAGAAGCTCGTGATGGCCAGAATCGGCAGGCAGCCGTTGGCACGTCTGATGTGCCGGCAGGCGCTTGGCCCCTGCAATCCCTCCAACGACATGTCGAGCACCAGCAGATCGAGCTCGTCGGGCCGCTCCAGGCATCGGTCGACCGCCTCGAGCGCGTCCGTGCATGTCCAGACCACCTCGGCGCGCGGCACCAGATCCCGCGTCATCTCGACCATCGCGTCCAGCGAGCGACGGTCGTTGTCGACGATCGCGATGCGTCTGGACCCCAGCGTGACGCCCGCCGCCGGCCTGAGCACGTGGGATCGCGGCTTCTCCTTGGACGCCTGCATCGGCCCCTCCTTCTTCATCCGCCTCAATACCCCCTGCGGACACCCCCATCATAGAAAGCGGGCCGACCTTCGTCCGCGGGTGTGGCTATCGTTCCTGCCTGACACGGGAGCTGCCTGGAGTTCGGCGGCTGAGAGGAGGTCGAAAGACCTCGACCGATGGAACGTGACCGGATAATGCCGGCGCACGGATTTGTCGCTCTTTCCTTATGCCCGTGCCTTGCCATCGCTCCGGAGATTCCGGACGAATCCACAGGAAGGCACAATCCATGGTTGACACCATTGCCAAAGCCAATGTCAAGTGGCGCGTCGTCGACATCGTCGTCGCCGCCATCATCGCCGTCGCATCCGGCGTGATCTTCTCCGGCTGGGATCTGATCTACAAGATCCCGTCCACCGCCCTCGACCTGCTGCCCGGCGCCTCGGGCCTGGTGGTCGGCATGTGGCTGTTCGCCGCGCCGCTCGCCGCGCTGATTGTGCGTAAGCCCGGCGCCGCGCTCTTCGCCGAGATCATCGCGGCCTGCGTCGAGTTCTTCATCGGCGGCGGCAGCATCTTCGGCATCACCGGCACTCTGATCGTCGGCATCTCGCAGGGCCTGTTCGCCGAAATCGGCTTCGCGGTCTTCGCCTGGCGCAAGTGGAGCCTGCCGGTGGCCGCGCTGTCCGGCGCGCTATCCGGTCTGGGCAACTATATCTATGAATTCAGCCCGATCGGCAGCCACGTCGCCTTCGGCTTCGCAAGCTCCTACGGCCTGGTCTACCTGGTCACCACGCTCATCTCCGGCGCGCTGATCGCCGGCGCGTTGATGTGGGTCGTGCAGCGCGCGCTCGCCGCGACCGGCGTGCTTGACCGCTTCGCCTCCGGCCGCTCCGAGGCCCGCGTCTGATGGCCGAGGCGGCGGGCGTGAGGGCCCGGGGCTGGGGATGGCGGCACGCCACGCGGCGTGATTTCGCGATCCGCGGCCTCGACCTCGACATCGAGCCGGGCGAGCATGTGATGCTGCTCGGCGCCTCGGGCGCCGGCAAAAGCACGCTGATGGCCGGCATGGCCGGGCTGCTCGGCGGATCCGAGGAGGGCGAACAGGCCGGCGAGCTCACGATCGACGGGCTCGAGCCCGCCAAGGCGCGCGGGCGCGTCGGCCTGGTGTTGCAGGACCCGGACTCGCAGGTCATCCTCGAACGCGTCGGCGACGACGCGGCCTTCGGCTGCGAGAACCTCGGCGTGCCGAGGGAGGAGATCTGGGCGCGTGTGCGCTCGTCGCTTGATCTGGTCGGCCTGGGCGACCTCGATTTGGATCGTTCCACGCGTCACCTGTCCGGAGGCCAACGTCAGCGCCTCGCCCTGGCGGGCGTGCTGGCCATGCGTCCCGGACTGCTGCTGCTCGACGAGCCCACCGCCAACCTCGACCCCGAGGGCGTGCGCGAGGTGCATGACGCCGTGGCGCAGGTGCTCGAACGCACCGGACAGACCATGGTCGTCGTCGAACACCATATCGATGTGTGGCTTGACCTGATCGACCGGGTCGTGGTCATTGGGCCTGCGACCGGGGACACGCATGTCAGCGCCGTGCTGGCCGACGGCGCGCCCGACGAGGTGTTCCGTTCGATGGGCGCGCGCCTCGCTGCCGGCGGCGCCTGGGTGCCGGGGCGCGTCATCCCCGACTTCGCGCGCAAGGGGAGCGGGGACGCCGTGGCGTCGCGGGATGGCGCGCGGGAGACCACGCGGGGCGCCTCGCCGGCCGTCTCGGAATCAGTCGGCGATCTGGGCGCTCCCCGGTCCGCGGACGGCCCCGCCCTGTTCTGCGAGGGCCTGTCCTTCGGCCGGAGCAAGGCGCTCGGCTCGCATCTTGACCTGGGCTTCATGCCCGGCGAGGTGACCGCCCTGATGGGGCCCAACGGCGCGGGCAAATCCACGCTCGCTCTGACCCTCGCCGGCCTGCTGGAACCGCTGGACGGCCATGTGCGCGTCGCCCCGTGGATCGCTCAGGGCGCGCATGGCGACGAGCCGAACCGATGGAAAAGCCGCGAACTGCTTGGCCGCGTCGGCATGGTCTTCCAGGAGCCCGAGCACCAGTTCGCCGCCTCCCGCGTGGTCGACGAGGTGGCCATCGGCCCGAAATCCATGGGCAAAGGCGCCGGGGAAGCGCAGGAGATCGCCCGGACGATGCTCGAACGCATGAATCTCTCCCGCTTCGCCGAGGCCAACCCATACACACTGTCCGGCGGCGAGAAGCGCCGGTTGTCGGTGGCCTCGATGCTCGCCGCCTCTCCCCGCATCGTCATCATGGACGAACCCACCTTCGGCCAGGACTTCACGACCTGGACCGAAATGGTCCGTTTGATCGCCGGCGTGCGAGACCAAGGCGTCGCCGTCATCGTCGTCACCCATGACGACGCGCTGGTCGACGCCCTTGGGGCCCGCCGGCTCGTCTTCGACTTCGCCAAGGAGGACGCCGCATGAGCGCCGTCGAAACCATCTCCGTCATTCCCAGGTCGGCGCGGCACGAGCCTGTCCGCTCCTCGTCGGCCTCGTGGCTCGTCGCCAAGGTCAATCCGGTCAGCCGCGTCATCGGCGCGTTGCTGCTGAGCCTGCCGCTGTTGATGAGCCTCGACGTCGTCTCGGCCTCCTGCGCGCTGGCCATCGAACTGACGCTGCTGTGGATCGGCGGCGCGGCCCCATGGCTCGTGCTGCGGCGCACCTGGTTCGTGTGGATCGCCGCCGTCACCAGTCTCGTTCCCGTGCTGCTCTACGGCAACGGATGGGGGCATGTCTACGCGCGGTTCGGCTGGATCGTGATCTCCGAAGGCTCGCTCTATCTCGCCTTCGCCACCGCGCTGCGTGTGCTGGCCGTCGGCGTGCCCGGCGTCTTCCTCATGCTGGGGCTCGATCCGACCGATCTGGCCGACGGACTCGTGCAGATCCTGCGTCTGCCGCAGCGTTTCGTCTATGGCTCGCTCGCCGGCATGCGCATGTTCGCGCTGCTGCGCGACGATTGGAACGCCCTGGGCCTGTCGCGCCGTTCGCGCGGGCTCGGCGACGGGGGCGCCGTGCGCCGTATGCTCTCCCAATCCTTCGGTCTGCTGGTGCTTTCCATCCGCCGCGCCAGCAAACTCGCCACGGCGATGGAGGCGCGCGGCTTCGGCGGGCGGGAACGGAGCGCGGCGCGCGTCAGCCGGCTGCATCCGGTGGACTGGCTGTTCTATGCGATATGCCTGGCCGTGCCATTGGTCGCCATGGCGATATCCGTCAGGGCCGGGTATTGGCGTCCGTCCTTCTCCGGGCAGTGACATGGCCGGGGACGGTTCCAACGCCCGTATATCCCCTTTCCGGTATCAAACGCCGTGATGCGTCGGGTCGGCGCCCGGCGCTGCTATAAACTTCCCACGGACGATTGCAGCCGTCTTCCCCCGTATGTTTCCGGGGGGAACGTGAAGTGACAGCGGAAGGACATGGCGTTGGATACCGAGATCACCGTCGGCATCGTGGACAACGACAAATTCGTATTGCCGAGTCTTCGGACCAGCATCGGGGAGCTTATGCCCGAAGCCAAGGTCATTTGGGTCACCATGGACGGCGGCGAGGCGGTGAGCAACTGCCTCAACGCGGCCACCAGACCCAGGGTGTTGCTTGCCGATATGAGCATGGAAGGCGTTTCCGGCATCTCCGTGTGCCGCCGCATCCGCACCCGCATCTCCAAGGTGGGGATCCTCGCGATGACCGCGTATTCCCTCGACAAATACAGCGAGAAGGCGTCGCTGGCCGGCGCGCAGGGCATCGTCGGCAAGGCCGACGAACAACGCATCGTCACCGCCATCCGCACCATCGCCTCCGGCGGCACCTGGGGCGACGGCTTCGAATCGCCGCTGACCGCGCATGTGCGGCTCAAGAACCAGTCGGGGGCGCATGCCGTGCTCACCGACCGCGAATTCGAGATCATGGATTCCTTCGCCGCCGGCATGTCGATCAAGGACATCGCCTCGACGCTCAACATCACGCCCGAAACCGTCAAGAAGCACGGGCAGCGCGCCATGCACAAGCTCGGCGCCAACTCGCGCTGGCAGGCCGTGGCCATGTGGCTCAACGCGGAGGCCTGACGTTGCTCGATCCCCACAGGCCGGGCAGCGCGCCGCTGTTCGTGAATCCTTTGCAATCGCGTTCCCGGCTTGGACAGGCGCTGTCCGTTGCATTGGTGTTCCTGTGGGAATGGTGGTTCCATGAACCGGCCACGCCGTTGGCGGCGGCGCTTTCGGCGCTGTCATTGATCGCCCAGATCGGCACCTGCGTCTTCCCTGTGCCCTGCTGCCTGGCCGTGACCGCCATATTCGTCACGACCTATGTGACCGGCGAGGTGAGCGGCCCCTCGCAGCTGCTCGGATTGGGACTGGCCGTCGGCACGCTGGCCTTCGACATCCGCCTGCGCTGGGTGCTGGCGCTGAGCGTGCCGATCCTCGGCTCGCTGCTCTACCAAAGCGTCTTCCTGCCGATGCAGGCCCTGCACACGGCGCACAGCGATGTGCCGGTGCTCGCCTTCCTGCTGTATCTGGTCGTGTTCTTCGGCTATTCCTCGCGCCAACGCGCCGAATACATCAACGCCAAGGTCGAGGCCGAGCAGGCCGCCGAGCTGCGGCGCCGCGTCGATGTGGCGCAGCTGATGCACGATTCGGTGACCGGGGACCTTTCGAATATCGCCCGCGTCACCCAGCGCCAGATCAGGGTGACCGATTCGGAGGCGGACCGCGAGGTGTGGCGCACCGTCAACAGCCGCACCATGCGCGTGCTGGACAGCGTGCATGCGGTGATCCGCCAGCTTTCCGACGACCCGATGCGCGACAGGGACGATGCCGGGGCCTCGAACGGCGTGGGCGAGGAAGCCGAGGGCGAGGATTTCATGCCGGCGCTGCGCGAATGCGTCAGACAGAACGTCAAACGTTTGAAGGAAGCGGATTTCGAAGGCAAGGTGCGCATCCTCGACCATGCGCATTACCATCGCGCCGACGATCCGGACGATGTGGCCGAACGCAGCGCCAGCGTGCTGCGGCTGGTCGACGAATTGTTCGCCAACATCATGCGCCACGGCGTGCCCGGACCCGATTCCTATCAGGTGAGCATCACCACCGAGGACCGTCAGATCGAGGTCGTCTCCGTGTCCCATATGCCCGCCGACGGAGACGGACGCGACGGCATGGACGCCGATTTCGCCGCCTCCCTGCCCGGCGGCAGCGGCCTGCGCTTCCATCGCGAGCAGATCGAACGCCTGGGCGGCGTGCTGTCCGCCGACGCCGAGGACGGCGACTGGATCGTCTACGCGCGCATCCCGCGTTTCCCGCGCGGCGAGTGATTCGAGGGCGGCGCTTCGGCGCACCGGCGGCGGGATGCGATAGGCTGAGGGATATGCCGATTCACAGCCATATCCTTGACAATCCCCGCGCCGACCGCGTGCGCCGCCTGGCCGACCTGACCCGTGCCAAGGGGCGCGAACGCTCCGGCCTGTTTCTCATCGAAGGACCGCAGTCTGTGCGCGAGGCAGTGGCATGGAAGCCGGGGATGATCCGCGATCTCTATGTGCTGGCCGAGGAGGAGGACGATGCGTATGTCGTCGCCGACCCGACGCTCGAGGCGATCGTCGAATCCTCCCAATCCGACGGGCGCGACATCTACGTGCATCTGGCCAGCGCCGAGGTGATGCACCGCATCAGTCCCGACGCGCAGGGCATCGCGGCCGTCGGCGAGGCGTCGGCGATGGAGGTCGCTCCGGATGACGTGATGCTGGGGGAGAGGCCGCTGGTCGCCGCGTTCTGGCAGGTCAGGGACCCGGGCAACGCCGGCACCGTGATTCGCGCGGCCGATGCGGCAGGATGCGCGGCCGTGGTGTTCGTCGACGCATGCGTCGATCCGCTCAATCCCAAGGTCGTGCGATCCACCGCAGGCTCGCTGTTCCATGTGCCGGTGCTTGGGATGTCCGTCGATGGCTTCCTGGACTGGGCGCGGAACTGCGGTCTGTCCGTCGTCGCGGCCGATGTGCACGGCGCCGACGGGCTGGTGCCCGAGGCGCTGCCCGATATGCTGTCCGACCCGGCCGCGGCCAAGTCGCCGACCGCCGTGCTCTTCGGCAACGAGGCGCGCGGGCTCGAGGACGGGCTGCTGGCGCGCATGGACCGCATCGTGTCGATACCGATGTATGGCAGGGCCGAATCCCTGAACCTCGCCACCTCGGCGGCGGTGATGCTCATGGGGATGGCCATGCGGCGGGAAGCGTAGGGTTTTCTCCCTGCGCCCGGCGGCCCCAAGTCCCGGGGCAATGGAAGAATGTCACGCGGTAAAAACGCTGGGATAGCTAGAGTTTTCAAGCAAACGAAAGGGTTCCCTTGGCAGAATCACTGGTGTTCGACGCCCAGGCGGTGACCGATGCGGTCGCCGAAGGCATCGAGAAAATCGAACGGGCCACGGGCCTTGACGAACTGAAGGCCATCAAGACGCAGTACGCCGGCGCCGACTCGGCGATGACGAAGGCCAGCAAGGCCATCGGCGCGCTGCCCAAGGACGAGAAGAAGGAGGCGGGGCAGCTGCTGGGCAAGCTGCGCGCCGACTTCGGCCGCGCCTTCGGCCCCAAGGAGACCGAGCTCAAGGCCAAGGCTGAGGCCGAGGCGCTGGCCGCCGAAACCGTCGACATGACGCTGCCGGTGAACCGCCGGCCGCTCGGCGCGCGCCATCCGCTCGCCCGCCTCATGGAGGACGTCGAGGACTTCTTCACCTCGATGGGCTGGCAGATCTCCGCCGGCCCCGAGGTCGAGACCGAATGGTTCGACTTCGACGCCCTGAACTTCGGCCCGGACCATCCGGCCCGCCAGATGCAGGACACCTTCTATGTCAAGGGCAACCAGGCCAAGGACGCCGCCGGCTTCGTCGGCTCCAACATGGTGCTGAGGACCCAGACCTCCTCCGACCAGGTGCGCGCGCTGATCGACAAGGGCGTGCCGCTCTACATCGCCAGCCCCGGCCGCGTGTTCCGCACCGACGAGCTCGACGCCACCCACACCCCGGTCTTCCACCAGTGCGAGGCGCTGGCCGTCGACAAGCATCTGACCATGGCCGATTTGAAGGGCGTGCTCGACAAGCTCGCCGTCGCCATGTTCGGCCCCGACGCGAAGACCCGTCTGCGCCCGAGCTACTTCCCCTTCACCGAGCCCTCCGCCGAACTCGACCTGTGGTTCCCCGACAAGAAGGGCGGCCCCGGCTGGCTCGAATGGGGCGGCTGCGGCATGGTGAACCCGAATGTGCTCAAGTCCGCGGGCATCGACCCGAACGTCTACACCGGCTTCGCCTTCGGCGTCGGCCTCGAGCGCACGCTTCTGCTGCGCCATGACATCAACGACATGCACGACCTCGTGGAGGGCGACGTGCGCTTCAGCAAGCAATTCGTGATGGGGGAGTGATTCGACATGCCCATGATTGACATCGATTGGCTCAAGGACCACGTCGAGGTTCCCGAGGGCCTCACCTACGAGCAGCTGGCCAAGGACCTCGTCAAGGTCGGCCTCGAGGAGGAGGAGATCCACTCCTCCCAGGTGACCGGCCCCATCGTCGTCGGCTATGTCGTCGACGCCACCCCCGAGCCGCAGAAGAACGGCAAGACGATCAACTGGTGCCATGTCGACGTCGGCGAGGAATACAACGACGTCGATGAGAACGGCAACAAGGTGCCGCGCGGCATCATCTGCGGCGCGCCCAATATGAAGGCCGGCGAGAAGGTCGTCGTGACCCTGCCCGGCGCCGTGTTGCCCGGCGATTTCAAGATCGAGCCGCGCAAGACCTACGGCCATATCTCCGACGGCATGTGCGCCTCCGAGCGCGAGCTGGGATTGGGCGACAGCCATGACGGCATCATCCTGCTGCGCGAATACGGCTTCACCCCGGCCGAATACGAGGCCCTGAAGCCCGGCGACGACGCGATGCATCTGCTGCATCTCGATCAGCCGCTGCTGGAGATCAACATCACCCCCGACCGCGGATACACGCTGTCCTATCGCGGCGTGGCCCGCGAATACCATCACTCCACCGGTGCCGCCTACACGGATCCGGCGATCGCGCTGGGCAAGAAGGCCCCCGTGGCCGCGGGCGAGGCCTCCGGCAATGCCCCCGACATCCAGGTGGAGATCGAGGACAACAACCCGATCCACGGCGTGCCCGGCTGCGACCGGTATTACGCCCGCGCCATCCATGGCTTCGACCCGACGGCCCACACCCCCAACTGGATGCGCCGCCGCCTGATCCGCGCCGGCATGCGCTCGATCTCCCTGGCCGTGGACGTGACCAACTACGTCATGCTCGACCTGGGCCAGCCGATGCACGCCTACGATCTCGACAAGATCGCCGCGCCGATCGTCGTGCGCCGCGCGAATGCCGGGGAAACCCTGGTCACGCTCGACGGCAAGGAACATAAGCTCGATCCCGAGGATCTGCTCATCACCGACTCTCCCGACGGCAACCGCGCCTCGCGCGTGCTCGGCCTGGCCGGCGTCATGGGCGGGCTCTATGGCGAGGTGACCGCCGACACCAAGAACATCCTGCTCGAGGCCGCTCACTTCGACCAGGTGTCGATCGCGCGTTCCGCCCGTCGCCACAAGATCCCCTCCGAGGCCTCCCGCCGCTTCGAACGCGGCGTCGACTCGCAGCTGCAGTGCGCCGCCTCGCAGGAAGCCGCCGAACTGTTGGTGAAGTATGGCTCCGGCAAGCCGAGCGACCGCCCGACCGATGTCAACCGCACTGCGCGCCGCAAGGCCATCCATTTCAAGGCCTCCGAGGTGGCCCGCGTGGCCGGCCTCGACACCGATGTCAACAGCATCTCCGATGTGCTCACCGACATCGGCTGCACCGTCGGCGGCGGCGGCAACGGCGAGTTCTCCGTCACCCCGCCCTCCTGGCGTCCCGACCTGAACGAACCGTGCGATCTGGTCGAGGAAGTCGCCCGTCTGGTCGGCTATGACCAGATTCCGGTCCATGTGCCCGCGGCTCCCGTCTCGGGTCACGTCGGTTTGACCGACGACCAGCGCCGTCATCGCGAGATCGCCAACGAGCTGGCCGAATACGGCATGGTGGAGACGCTGAGCTATCCCTTCGTCGGCGACGAGGACTACAAGGCCTTCTCCTATGATCCCGAGGCCGTCAAGCCGGTGAGCGTCGAGGTCGCCAACCCGCTGGCCGGCGACCGCCCGTTCCTGCGCCGCGAGCTGCTGCCGACCCTTGCCGGCACCGTGCAGCGCAACCTGCGCCGCGGCATCGACAACGTCGCGCTCTATGAGCTCGGCCACGTCTATCTGTGGGATCCGAACGCGCCCGCCATCCCGGCCCTGCCCGGTGGCCAGCGCCCCACCGACGAACAGCTTGCTGCGCTTGACGCCGGTCTGCCCGAGCAACCCGAGCATGTCGCCGGCATCATGGCCGGACTGGCCGAGGACACCGGTTGGCTGGGCGACAAGCGCCCGGTCGACTGGTCCGATGCCGTCGAGGCCGTGTGCCGTCTGTCCGATCGACTTGGCGCTGGGCTTACGCTCGACCAGCCCGCCGACGCCTCCGAGGTCCCGGCCCAGTGGCATCCGGGGCGCTATGCGCGCGTCATGGCCGGTGCCAACGGCGATGTGGTCGTCGGCCATGTCGGCGAGCTGCACCCGCATGTGAACGAGGCGCTCGGCTTCCCCGCGCACACCGCGGCCTTCGAGATCGATATGACGGCCCTGTTCGCCACGCTCGATGGCAAGCCGGTGCAGGCCAAGCCGATCTCCACCTTCCCGCCGGTCAAGCAGGACCTCGCCTTCACGGTGCCCGCCACGGTGAGCGCCGCCGAGCTTGAGGCCACGATCCGCGAAGCCGCCGGCGACGCGCTTGAATCCATCGAGCTGTTCGACGTGTTCACCGGCGACCAGCTCGGCGAGGGACTCAAGTCCCTGGCCTTCGCCGTGGTCTTCCGCGCGCCGGACCGCACGCTGACGGCCGAGGATTCCGAGGCCATCCGCGCGGCCATCGTCAAGGCGGCCGCTGAGATCGGGGCGCAGCTGCGCGCCTGAGCGCTGAACGCTGGCGACGGGCGGCGGGGCGAGTTTTTGATAATCGTCCCGCCGCCTGCTGCATATCTGCCGCCCATAATACTGATCCTTTCCGTTTGTAAGGAGAATACGGATGAGCGAACCGCAACAGCCGGAATACGGCCAGACCAAGCAGCCCGAATACGGGGCCATGGCCGGCCAGTATCCGGGATACGATCCGTATCTCTACGGGCGGCCGGAGCCGGAGGCGCAGCCGGCCAATGGTGACGCCAACGCGGGGCAAGGACAGAACCCGAACGGCACTCCCGGCACTTCCGCGAATGGGGGATACGGTGCGTATGGCGCGCCGGGATATGGGCCGAACCAAGGCAATTACGGTCAGTCCGGTCCCTATGCCGGCCAACCGCAGAACCAGCCCATCCCCGGACAGAACGGATATCCCTGGCCCGGCCAACCGGGGCAACCCACCCAACCCGGCATGCCGATGCAGCCGGGACAACCGGGACAGCCGGCCAACGGCAACCAAGGCCATCGTTTCCGCTACGGCATCGACGTGGACGACCCCAACCAGAATCCGCTGTACGGTCACTGGGATCTCTACGCGATCATGTCGCTGGTGTTCGCGATCTTCTTCTCCGCCGTGCCGCTGCTGCCCGCGCTGATGGGCGCGATGGCCATGTGGCGCACGCGCACCTTCCATATGAAGGGCTTCGGCCTGGCGCTGGCCGCCGTCATCATCAACGTGCTCACCACGCTGATGACCCTGTGGCTGATGGTCAACGGCATGTCCGCCGGCGATTTGATGTCCCAGCTCACCGGTGGTTACGGCGGCTCCGGGGATTCCGGCTCCACCGACGACGGTTCCCTGACCGCCTGACGGCCATCTTCTTTCGATTCGTTCCCACGAACCGCCGGACTATTGCATAATTATGCAATAGTCTGCATATCTTTGTATACTCGTCGTATTCCATTGCATACGGTATCGAAGGAAAAGGGATATGGCGAAATACACGGTGGCCGTGGCCGGGGCCACGGGATATGCCGGGGGCGAGGCGCTGCGCATACTGGCGGCGCACCCGGATTTCGAAGTGACCTGCGTGACCGGGCATTCCTCGGTCGGCGAGTCGATGTCGCGGCATATGCCGCATATTCCGCAGCTTGCGGGATTGGTCGTCGAAGACACCACGCCCGAGGTGCTGAACGGCCATGATGTGATCATCCTGGCGCTGCCGCACGGTGCCTCCGGCGCGTTGGCGGCCCAGCTCGACCCGGATGCCGTCGTCGTCGACCTCGGCGCCGATCACCGTCTCGAGCAGCAGTCCGCTTGGGATGAGTATTATGGCGGCGATTTCTATGAGCATTGGGCCTATGGCATGCCCGAGCTGTTGCTCGGCAAGGATGCCGATGGTCAGTATCAGCGCCAGCGTGCGAATCTCTCCGGCGTCAAGCGCATCGCCGGGCCGGGCTGCAATGTCACCGCCACGACGCTGGCCATGCAGCCGGGTGTGGCCGAGGGATTGGTCGGCAAGGACATCGTCGCCGATCTCGTCGTCGGCTATTCCGGCGCCGGCAAGGCCTTGAAGCGCGTCAATCTGCTTGCCTCCGAGGCGCTTGGCTCCGCCGTGCCCTACGGCGTGGGCGGCACCCACCGCCATATCCCCGAGATCCTGCAGAACCTCGCGCATGCGGAGGGCAAGGATGGCGCGGCGGCCGGCGAGTTCACGCTGGGCTTCACCCCGGTGCTGGCGCCGATGTCTCGCGGCATCCTCGCCACCGTCTCCGCGCCGATGAGCGAGAAGGCGCTTGCGATGAGCGACGAGGAGATCCGCAAGGTGTGGGAGAAGGCCTACGCGGGCCAGGACTTCATGAACGTGCTGCCCGCAGGCATGCTGACCGCCACCGGCAATGTGCTCGGCTCCAACGCCGCGCACATCCAGGTCGTCACCGACCGCAAGGCCGGCCGTCTGATCGCCTTCGCCGCCATCGACAATCTCAACCGTGGCACGGCCGGGCAAGCCGTGCAATCACTGAACATCGCCTTGGGCCTGCCTGAGGACCAGGGCCTGACCAAGATTGGAGTCGCACCGTGAGCGTCACATTCGCACAAGGATTCGCCGCAGCCGGCGTCACGGCTGGCATCTCCGCCGTGGAGGGCAAGAAGGACCTGGCGTTGGTCGTCAACAACGGCCCTCTTTCCGTCGCGGCCGGCGTGTTCACCTCCAACCGCTTCTGCGCCGCCCCCGTGCAGTGGAGCCGCAAGGCCGTCGCCGATGGCGACATCAAGGCAGTGATCCTCAACTCCGGCGGCGCGAACGCCTGCACCGGCGAGGCCGGCTATCAGCAGTCCGTCGCCACGGCCGAAACCGTCGCCGAACTCGTCGGCTGTGAGCCGGGCGAGGTGGGCGTGTGTTCCACCGGCCTGATTGGCGAACTGCTGCCGCTTGACAACGTGCTCAACGGCGCGAAGACCGCCTTTGGCACGCTGGCCGATTCCGCCGAGGCTGGCGCCGACGCCTCGCACGCCATCATGACCACCGACACCAAGCCGAAGACCGTCGAGCTGACCGGTTCGACCGGCTGGAGAATCGGCGGCATGGTCAAGGGCTCCGGCATGATCGCCCCGCAGCTGGCCACCATGCTGTGCGTCATCACCACCGACGCGGTCGTCTCCGCTGGCCAGCTCCAGGCTGCGCTGACTGCCGCCGTGGACACGTCGTTCAACCGCATCGATGTGGACGGCTGCATGTCCACCAATGACACGGTGCTGCTGCTCGCCTCCGGTGCCTCCGGTATCGAGCCGGACCCCGACGAGTTCAATGCCTTGGTGCGCGAGGCCTGCGCATCCCTGGCCCGTCAGATCATCGGCGATGGCGAGGGCGCCAGCCATGACATCCGCATCGCCGTCACCGGTGCCACCACCGAGGAAGCAGCCTTGGCTTGCGGACGTGCCGTCGCCGCCTCCAACTTGCTCAAGTGCGCGATCAGCGGCAACGACCCCAACTGGGGGCGCATCGTCAGCTCCATCGGCACCGTGCCGCCCGAGGTCGCGCCCTACGACCCCGAACAGGTGACCGTCGACGTCAACGGCGTGCGCATCTGCGAACACGGGGGAGCGGGCCGTGACCGCTCCGAGGTCGACATGACCCCGCGCGAGGTGCATATCGACATCAATCTGAACGCCGGTGACGCCGAGGCCGTGGTGTGGACCGACGACCTCACCCACGAATACGTCCACATCAACGCCGACTACGAAAGCTGAAAAAGGAACTCATTCGTCATCCGCTAACGCATGTTGACAACGTTGCGAGGGGCGGCCTGCCGATATTCGTTATAAGACCGTAAAGACTTGGCTAGCTGAACCGTTAAGCGGAAAGCCCGGTGGACTTTCCGCAGGTGAGGCGAGCAGCTATGCTGCGAGGCCCGCGTCAGCGGGTGCCCGGAGCGTGTCGTTAATGAATATCGGCAGACCACCCCGGGCGGCGGGCGGAAGTCATCGGACGTGATTACACGAATAAGAAAGAATTGGGAATGACACAACTGAAGGGGCCGGGATATCATCTCGACGTGCATACGGACCTCAACGCCAACCAGAAGGCGGAGGTGCTGATCGAGGCGCTGCCTTGGCTGGAGGAATTCGCCGGCCAGCGCATCGTCGTCAAATATGGCGGCAATGCGATGATCGACGACCATTTGAAGCAATGCTTCGCCGAGGACATGGCCTTCCTGCGTCAGGTCGGCCTGCATCCGATCGTCGTGCATGGCGGCGGACCGCAGATCTCCCAGATGCTCAAGGCCCTCGGCATCAAATCCGAGTTCAAGGGCGGTCTGCGCGTCACGACCCCCGAGGCGATGGATGTGGTGCGCATGGTGCTGACCGGCAAGGTCTCGCGTGAGCTCGTCGGCCTCATCAACGCGCATGGTCCGCTGGCCGTCGGATTGTCCGGCGAGGACGGCGGCCTGTTCTCCGCCATGCAGCGCCATCCGATCATCGACGGCAAACCCGCCGACATCGGCTTGGTCGGCGACGTGGTGTCGGTCGACGCCTCGGCCGTTGAGGATCTGGTGGCCGCCGGGCGCATCCCCGTCGTCTCGTCGGTCGCACCCAACGAGGACGATCCCACCGAAGTGCTCAATGTGAACGCCGATTCCGCCGCCGCCGCGCTGGCCGCGGCCGTGGGCGCCCGCAAGCTTGTCATCCTCACCGATGTCGATGGCCTCTACGCCGACTGGCCCGACCGCGATTCGCTGATCGGCCGCATCGGCGTCGAGGACCTGCGCGACATGCTGCCGAACCTTGAGTCCGGCATGAGGCCGAAAATGGAGGCATGCGTGCGCG
Organism: Bifidobacterium sp. LH_730; assembly: GCF_056355835.1. Classification (NCBI taxonomy): domain Bacteria; kingdom Bacillati; phylum Actinomycetota; class Actinomycetes; order Bifidobacteriales; family Bifidobacteriaceae; genus Bifidobacterium; species Bifidobacterium sp. LH_730. The sequence continues at coordinate 346,728 of NZ_JBKETB010000001.1, read as the reverse complement.
CGCTCGATGGCGGCGTGCCGCAGGCCCATATCATCGACGGCCGCAAGCCGCATTCGATTTTGAACGAGATATTCACCACCGCGGGCATCGGCACGATGGTCGTTCCCGAGGATGGCGTCGAGATGAGGAGCTCATATGACCACTGAGACCACGAACACCACCGGCACGCTCGGTCCCGAGGGCCAGCGCTGGATCGGTGAATACGAGGACGTCCATATGCACGTCTTCGGCACGCCGTTGCGCGTCATGGACCACGGCGAAGGCGTCCACGTGTGGGACGTCGACGGCAACAAGTATCTGGACTTCCTTGCCGGCATCGCCGTCAACTCCATCGGATACGCGCATCCCAAGTGGGTGGCGGCCGTCGCCGAACAGGCCGGCAAGGTCGCGCACACCAGCAACTACTTCGCCACCGAGCCGCAGATCAAGCTCGCCGAGCGTCTGATCAAGCTCGCCGGCGCGCCTGAGGGCTCGCATGTCTACTTCGGCAACTCCGGCGCCGAGGGCAATGAGGCGGCGATCAAGCTCGCCAAGCTCTACGGCCGCACGCTGCAGGGGGCCTCTCCGTCCATCGGCGGCAAGCCCGCCCGCATCCTTGCAATGACCAACGGATTCCATGGCCGCACGTTGGGCGCGCTGTCCGCCACGTGGAAGCCCGCCATCCGCAAGCCCTTCGAGCCGCTGGTGCCCAGCGTCGAATTCGTGCGCGCCGGCGATCAGGTGGCCCTGCACGAGGCTTTCGCCGCCACGGGACTCGGCTCCTACGGCAAGGGGCCGGTCGCCGCCGTCATCCTCGAGCTCATCCAGGGCGAGGCCGGCGTCAGGCCGCTGGGCGCCGACTATGTGCGCAAGGTGCGCGAGCTGTGCGACATCAACCACGCGCTGCTCATCATCGACGAGGTGCAGACCGGCATCGGGCGCACCGGGCACTGGTTCGCCTTCCAGGACGAGGCGCTGTCCGGCGGCGTCACGCCCGATATGGTGACCTTCGCCAAGGGCGTGGCCGGCGGCTTCCCGATGGGTGGCATGATCGCCTTCGGCTCCAAGCTGTCCTCGCTGTTCACCCCCGGCTCGCACGGCTCCACCTTCGCTGGCAACCCGCTCGGCGCGGCCGCCGCGCTGGCCACGCTCGACGTGATCGAATCCGACGGCCTGCTGGGCAACGCCATCGAACGTGGTCGTCAGCTGCGCGAAGGCCTCATGGCCTGCGGCAATCCGCTGTTCGTCTCCACCCGCGGCGCCGGCCTGCTCGACGCCGTCGAACTCGCCCATCCCTGCGCGCATGCCGTGATGGACTGGGCCCTGAACCACGGTCTGATCGTCAATGCCGTGCGCCCCGACGCGCTGCGCTTCGCGCCGCCGTTGATCGTCACGGCCGACGAGATCGACGAAGCCATATCCATCCTCGCCAAGGTTCCCACCGACCTGGCAGACGACTGACGGACAGTCCGGTTACTGAAAGGAACACCATCATGACCCCCACTCTGCGCCATATGCTGCGCGACGACGACCTCAGCCATGACGAGCAGCTTGCGGTCCTCGAACTGGCCATCAAATTCCGCGCCGACCGTTTCTACCATCGTCCCTTCGAAGGGCCGCAGGGCGTCGCCGTCCTCTTCGACAAGCCCTCGACCCGCACCCGTTCCAGCTTCTCCATCGGCGTCGCGGAGCTCGGCGGATATCCGCTGGTCATCGACAAGTCCGGCTCCCAGCTGGGCCGCGGCGAGCCCATCGCCGACACGGCGCGCGTGCTCGACCGCATGGCCTATGGCGTCGTGTGGCGCACCTTCGAGCAGTCGAACGTCGAGCAGATGGCGCAGTACTCCACCCATCCGGTGGTCAACGCGCTGACCGACGACTTCCATCCCTGCCAGATCCTCGCCGACTTCCAGACCATCGCCGAGCATCGCGGCGGCGTCGACAAGCTTGAGAACCAGACCATCGCCTATCTGGGCGATGCGGCCAACAACATGGCCAACTCCTATCTGATCGGCGGCGCGGTCGCCGGCATGGATGTGCGTGTGGCCGGTCCCGAGGGCTTCCTGCCCCGCCCCGACATCGTCGAGGACGCCAAGCGCCTCGCTGCGGAGAACGGTGGATCAATCACCGTCACCACCGACCCTAAGGCCGCTGTCGACGGCGCCGACTGCGTGTTCACCGACACGTGGGTGTCGATGGGCGAGGAAGCCGAATATGCCATTCGTTCCAAGCCGTTCTGGAACTATCAGGTCAACGACGAGCTCATGGCGCTGGCCAAGCCCGATGCGATCTTCCAGCACTGCCTGCCCGCCTATCGTGGCAAGGAGGTCACCTCCTCGGTGATCGACGGGCCCGCCTCCGTGGTGTGGGACGAGGCCGAGAACCGTCTGCACGCGCAGAAGGCGTTGCTGACCTGGCTGACCGGCATGACCCGGGGCGACGAGGACCTGCTCAAGTGACCGATTCGAACGTGCCCCTGCAGCGGCCCGCCACGCGGGCCGCTCGCCTGAGCGCCATCGAAGAGGCCCTGGTCCGGCATGTCGTCACCTCGCAATCGCAGCTCTCCGAGATCCTGGCGGGCGAAGGCATCGAGGTGACGCAGGCCACGCTGAGCCGTGACCTCGACGAGATGAACGCCGCCAAGACGCGGCTCGCCGACGGCACCATGGCCTATGCGGTGGGGGAGTCCGCCCTCGAGACGCATGCCCTCAACGCCCGGGCCGAGTCCCAGATGAGCCGTGTGCTCTCCGGATTGGTCACCTCGGTGGCCGCCGCGCGCAACCTCGTGGTCGTGCACACGCCCTCGGGCGCCGCGCAATACGTGGCCAGCGTCATCGACAAGCAGCCGGTCGAAGGCATCCTCGGCACCATCGCCGGTGATGACACCGTCATGGCGATCTGCGCCGACGATGACATCGCCGACGAATGGAGCCGATGGCTCGTCACCTTGGCATCCAAGTGATCTGATTCTCCTCCCTCTGATGGGGAAGATGAATATTGCATAAATATACATACCTCTGTATATACTGGTTCCAACGTTGAAATATCGTTCAGAAAGGGTCAACCATGACCGATAAGAACCGTCTTGTCCTGGCCTATTCCGGTGGCCTCGACACCTCCGTCTCCATCCCGTATCTCAAGGAGCAGACCGGCAAGGATGTCGTCGCCGTCTCTCTCGACGTCGGCCAGGGCGGCGAATCGCTGGAGACCATCAAGGAACGCGCCCTCGCCTGCGGTGCCGTCGAGGCCTATGTGGTCGACGCCCGCGATGAATTCGCCAACGAGTACTGCATGCAGGCCCTCAAGGCCAACGCGATGTACGAGGGCGTCTACCCGCTGGTCTCCGCCATCTCCCGCCCGCTGATCACCAAGCATCTCGTGCGCGCGGCCCACCAGTTCGGCGCTGACACCATCGCTCACGGCTGCACCGGCAAGGGCAACGACCAGGTGCGCTTCGAGGTCTCCATCATGTCCATCGATCCCACGCTCAAGGCCATCAGCCCCGTGCGTGATTTGGGCCTGATGCGTGATTTCGAGATTCAATACGCCAAGGACCACAACCTGCCGATCGAGCAGACCGAGAAGAGCCCGTATTCCATCGACCAGAACGTCTGGGGCCGCGCCATCGAAACCGGCTTCCTCGAGGATCCGTGGAACGCGCCGACCAAGGACTGCTACACCTACACCGATGACCCGGCCTTCCCGCCGGTCGAGGACGAGGTGACCATCGAGTTCAAGCAGGGCGTGCCCGTCAAGATCGACGGCCGTGACGTGACCCCGCTGCAGGCCATCGAGGAGATGAACCGCCGCGCCGGCGCCCAGGGCATCGGCCGCATCGACCTGATCGAGGACCGCCTCGTGGGCATCAAGTCCCGCGAACTCTACGAGGCCCCGGGTGCCGTGGCCCTGATCACCGCGCATCAGGAGCTCGAGAACTGCTGCCTCGAGCGCGAGCAGCACCGCATCAAGCGTGACCTCGACAAGCGTTGGGGCGAGCTGGTCTACGACGCGCAGTGGTTCAGCCCCGCCACCCAGTCCATCAACGCCTTCATCAACGACACGCAGAAGTATGTCTCCGGCGAGATTCGCATGGTCATGCACGGTGGTCGCGCTGTCGTGACGGGCCGTCGTTCCGACTCCTCGCTCTACGACTACAAGCTCGCCACCTATGACACCGGTGACAGCTTCGACCAGAAGGCCTCCAATGGCTTCATCGCGATCTACGGCCTGCCCAACAAGACGGCCGCCGCCCGCGACATGAAGTTCGGCAACGGCATCGAGGTGCCGGACAACACCGTCGAGTGACGCGCCATCGACTGCGCGTCACCTGAACTACCGAGCCGTGAAATGGACAGTCCAGTGGACTGTCCATAGGCGAGGGGAGCGTCCTGCGGGACGCGACGTGGCGAAAGCATCCGTTTCCAAGGCTCCCACCCGGGAGCCTTTCTTGTACAGTAGGGATTTATGACTGAAACTAACGCATCCAACGAACATCTCGCCCTGTGGGGCGGCAGGTTCAGCTCCGGGCCCTCCGCAGCTCTCGCCAAGCTCTCCAAGTCCACCCAGTTCGACTGGCGTCTGGCCGACGATGATATCGCCGGCTCCCGAGCGCATGCCCGTGCGCTGGGTCACGCCGGACTGTTGACCGATGATGAGCTCACGCGCATGGAGGCCGCGCTCGACGAATTGCAGCGCCACGTCGACGACGGCTCCTTCGCGCCGGTCGAGGACGACGAGGACGAGGCCACCGCTTTGGAACGCGGTCTGCTCGCCATCGCCGGCGACGAACTCGGCGGCAAACTGCGCGCCGGCCGTTCGCGCAACGACCAGATCGCCTGCCTGATCCGCATGTGGCTGCGCCGCCACGCCCGCGTCATCGCCAGCGAGCTCGCCAAGCTGCTCGAAGCGCTGATCGCACAGGCCAAGGCCGCCGGCGACACCGTGATGCCCGGCCGCACCCATATGCAGCACGCCCAGCCGGTGCTGCTGGCCCACCAGCTCATGGCCCACGCTTGGCCGTTGATCCGCGACACGCAGCGCCTCGCCGACTGGGACGCCCGCGCCGACGCCTCGCCCTATGGCTCCGGTGCCCTCGCAGGCAACACGCTCGGTCTCGATCCCGAGGCCGTGGCCCGCGAACTCGGTTTCTCCCGTGTCACCGACAACTCCATCGACGGTACCGCCTCGCGCGATGTCGTGGCGGAATTCGCCTTCGTCGCCGCGATGATCGGCGTGGATCTCTCCCGCCTCTCGGAGGAGATCATCATCTGGAACACGCAGGAATTCGCCTTCGTGACGATGGACGACGCCTATTCCACCGGCTCGTCGATCATGCCGCAGAAGAAGAACCCCGACATCGCCGAGCTGACGCGCGGCAAGGCGGGCCGCCTCATCGGCGACCTGACCGGGCTGATGGCCACGTTGAAGGGCCTGCCGACGGCATACGCCCGCGACTTGCAGGAGGACAAGGAGGCCGTCTTCGACCAGGTCGACACGCTTGAGGTGGTGCTGCCCGCCTTCACCGGCATGGTCGCCACGATGCGCTTCGACCACGACCGTCTGGAAGCCGAGGCTCCCACCGGCTTCGCGCTGGCCACCGACATCGCCGAATGGCTGGTGCGCCAAGGCGTGCCGTTCCGCCACGCCCACGAACTCTCCGGCGCATGCGTCAAGCTCGCCGAAGGCCGCGGAGCGGAGCTCTGGGATCTGGCCGACGAGGACTTCGCGGCCACCTTCGACGGCTTCCTGTCCGCCGACAAGGCGCCGGCCGTGCGTGAGGTGCTGTCCACCAAGGGGTCCGTCGCCGCACGTCGAGGCAAGGGCGGCACCGCACCCGAGCGCGTCGCCGAGCAGCTTGCCGACGCCGAGACCGCGCTTGGCGCTGTGCGTTCCTTCGCCGAGTCCGTGTCCGACGGACCGTCCTTCAAGGCTGCGGGCAGCCTGAACGCATAAGCGTCTGAGCATATAGGCGATAAGCCGCGTGGCATACCGATGTCGCGCGGCTTTGTCTTTAACGGAAGAAATCGCTTTTGGCCTATAACCCTCGCTTTTGACGGAAAGGGGCCGCTGATTGCAAGTGACGATGCCTGCACTCGGCGTTAAGCGAATCTTCCGACATCGTCCGGGATACGGACTAGGGTGTGGCATAACGCGAACGGGAGCCGCAAGGCTGAGAGGAAGCGCACGCTTCGACCGGGGAACTTGACGCGGGTCATGCCGCCGTAAGAATCGCTGTTCATGGGTTCTTCCCACTGGGTTTCCCAACTCCTCCGCCTTCGGCATTCCACGCGCATAATTCAGCCGTGCGGCAGCCGTCGCATGGTCGCATGACGGGGTTCATGGATGGGCGCACCACTTAGGGTACGGCTTCTTCCGTGCACCCTTTTTTGATGGATATGGAGGGGATATGCAGGTCAACGGACAGCAGGTCGCGCTTGACGAGCCGGTCAGCGTCGCGCAATACCTCGCGGCGAATGGATACCGCGACGAGCGCGTCGCCATCGAGCTCAACGGAGAGATTATTCCACGCGAACGCCGCAGCGAGGCGATGCTCGACGACCAGTGCGTGCTGGAGATCGTCCAGTTCGTCCAGGGCGGCTGAGCCGCGCGCCCACACGACATCCCAGCGATAGAGCAACGATATGAAGGACCGGAATATGAATATCAATCCAGTGACCGAAGCCGGCGTCGACGCGACGCCGCTGCCGCCCCAACCCGTCGTCGTCAATCCGGTCGGCGGCCCCGCCCCGGAGCTTCCGGGCGCGATCCTGCCGACGATTGACAAGCCGCTGAACCTCGGCGGGCACGAGTTCACCTCGCGCTTCATCCTCGGCTCGGGCCGATATGACCTGAACCTCATCAAGGCCACGGTCGAGCATGCCGGCACGCAGATCGTCACGATGGCGCTGCGCCGCGCGCAGACCACCGAGAACTCGGTGCTCGACTACATCCCCGAGGGCATCACGCTGCTGCCGAACACCTCCGGCGCGCGCAACGCCGAGGAGGCCGTGCGCATCGCGCGTTTGGCCCGCGAGGTGTGCCACACCGACTTCGTCAAGGTCGAGATCGAGCACGAGACCAAGTACCTCCTGCCCGACAACGCCGAAACCATCCGCGCCACCGAGATGCTGGCCAAGGAAGGCTTCGTTGTCATGCCCTATATGTTCCCCGACCCCATCGCCGCGCGCCAGCTCGAGGAGGCCGGCGCGGCCGCCGTCATGCCGCTTGGTTCGCTGATCGGCTCCAACATGGGCCTGCGCATGCGCGACTTCATCCGCGTCATCATCGACAACGCCAACGTGCCGGTCATCATCGACGCCGGCATCGGGCGTCCCAGCCAGGCGGCCGACGCGATGGAGATGGGCGCCGACGCGGTCATGGCCTACACGGCCGTCGCCTCCGCCGGCAACATCCCGCTCATGGCCGAGGCCTTCAAGCATGCGATCGACGCGGGTCGCGCCGCCTATCTGTCCGGACTCGGCAAGGTGACCGAAGGGCATGCCGTGCCCTCCAGCCCCACCAGCGGATACCTGCACTGAAAGGAGTCGCCGAATGCTTTCCGAACAGCAGCGCGAACGCTATGCGCGGCATCTGAACCTCGAGGGCGTGGGGGAGAGCGGCCAGGAACGGCTGATTAACTCGTCCGCACTGATCATCGGTGCTGGTGGGCTCGGCTCGCCCGTATGCCTTTATCTTGCGGCGGCCGGCGTCGGACGCATCGGAGTCGCCGACGACGATGTGGTGGAGGAGACGAATCTGCAGCGTCAGGTCATCCATACGACCGCGCGCGTCGGCATCGCCAAGGTCGATTCGGCCGCCGAATCGATGCGGGCGCTCAACCCCTCCGTCACGGTGGAGCCGCATCGGATGCGCGTGGACGCCTCCGTCATCGACGCGCTGATCGCCCGATACGATGTGGTGATCGACGCCAGCGACAATGTCGCGACGAAATATTTGGTCAACGACGCCTGCGTGCGCGCGGGCAAGCCGTTGGTCCATGCCGGCGTGGTCGCCTTCACCGGCCAGGTGATGACGATCCTGCCCGGGCGGGGAGCCTGCTACCGCTGCCTGTTCCGCGACGAGCCGCCCGCCGGATCGGTGCCCACCTGCAAACAGGTGGGCGTGCTGGGCGCGGTCGTCGGCGTCATCGGCAGTCTCCAGGCCGTCGAAGCCATCAAACTGCTTGCCGGCGTGGGGGAACCATTGGTCGGGCGCCTGCTCACCGTCGACGCCCTGACCATGGTCGTGCGCACCGTCCCCCTGCCTGGCCCCAGCGCCGATTGCCCGGTGTGCGGCGGGCGGCAAACCGTTGCGGATTGAGGCTTCGGTCGCCTGATGGCTGGCTGGCGACCGTGGAATGCATGACGAATCGTTCCACAGGACGAGTGTGGGAGGGAACCGGCTCGCCGTAGAATCGGCGTAGATGGTGGCCTTATGCCGCATGTGCCGACGGCCACCGGCCGACGCGCGGATACGGATGAGTGGATCGGGGAGCAAACACGTGCTGAGCAGAACGCAGATCAGACGGCTGGTCGCCCACCATGGGCGCGAGGTCCTCGAACACGAGCATATGGCCGTCGAACGCGCCTGCTACCAGCATGGCGCGGTCACCACCTTCGCCCATTCGATCCGCGTGGCCTGTCTGGCCGTGTGGATGGCCGACCGGCTGCGCCTGTGGCGACGGGTTGACCTGCGCTCGCTGATCCGCGCCGCGCTGCTGCACGACTATTTTCTCTATGACTGGCACGATTGGGACGGCGGCGCGCACCGCTGGCATGGCTTCACCCACGGAGGGGCAGCCCTGCGCAACGCGATGCGCGACTTCGATCTCAATCCCGTGGAGCGCAATGCCATCGCCAACCATATGTTTCCGATGACGCCTGTTCCGCCCCGCCACATCGAAGGCTGGTTGGTGACGATGGCGGACAAGATCAGCGCCACACGCGAAACGTGCAGTCTCGAACGCTTCGGCCGTCCGGATCGGCCTGCCTCCGGCATCGGCACCGCAGGCGCATCCGCAGATGACTCGCAGCCGAATCGAACCGCCCGGCGCATGGGTCCGGCGGGACGGTGATGCGTCGATGCTTCTGACGCTGGAATATCTGTTCCTTTGGTTCCTGTGCTATGCCTTCGCCGGATGGGTGTATGAGTCGATCCTCGTCTCCGCGCAGGAGCGCCGCTGGGTGAACCGCGGGTTCCTCAACGGGCCGCTATGCCCGATATACGGCGTCGGCGCGGTGCTCGCCTCCGTGCTGCTCACGCCGCTGAAAGCGCATCCGCTGCTGATATTCGCCATCAGCGCCCTTGGCGCAAGCGCGCTCGAATACGCGACCTCATGGGCGATGGAACGCCTGTTCCACGCCCGGTGGTGGGATTACTCGAATTTCCGGTTCAACCTCAACGGACGCATCTGCCTGCTCGGAGCGGTGGTGTTCGGCGTCGCGGGCGTGCTCATCGTCGAGATCGTGCATCCGTGGCTCGCCGAGCTCACGCATACGCTGCCGCTGCCGGCGCTGCACGGGCTGTGCTTCATCGCCTTCGTGCTCATCGCCTGCGACTGCGCGGTCACCGTCGCCGGTCTTGATGGCTTCGAACGGCGACTGGCCGCGCTCGGTGAATTCGTGCAGGAGCAGGCGTCCAAGGCCGGCGGCACCGTGCAATGGGGGCGCGGGGCCTTCGCAGACAGACTGCATGGCTGGTCCGGCACGCCACACGACAACATCCATGATCTCGCCGAACATCTGCGGCATGCCGCGGCCGGCATATTGAACCGCCAGCAGCGGCGTATGATCGAGGCCTTCCCGCATTTCACCACGCTGGAGAACGGCAAGGTGGTCGAGACGTTGCGCGAATTGCTGCGCCACAGGCGGCGTTAGACGAGGTCCATGCGTTCCGTCACCGCGGTTGCGCCAGCTCCGTCAGTCCCGTTGGTTTCGCCGGCTCCACGCCCTGCGCTCCTCGATAATCGGTGATGCCGGAGCCCGCGTTGGGATGGAAGGCGGAATAGGCGTAGTCGCCGCAATAGAGCACCGCCAGCACGACGACGATGGCCGTCAGCGCGCGCGTATTGACGCGTGACAGCAGATCGTCAAGCACCGGTGCCAGCATATAGGTGATCGCCAGACCGCCGAGCCCGAAGACCAGCAGGCCCTCCGCGCAGATACGGCCGTTGAGATTGAGGAAATATCCGGAATAATCCCACCAACGCTGGCCATGCGTGCGCTCCAGCCACCACGAGGAGAAGTATTCGAGCGCGCCGCAGAGCACCACGGTGCCGACGAACAGCAGCGACGGCCGCTCGCGCAGACGCCTCAGCACGATGAGGATGATGAGCCCGCCGGTGCCATAGATCGGCAGCCAAGGGCCGTGCAGGGTGCCTCGGTTGACGAAGCCGCCCTCGGTGATGAAGGCGAGCGTCACCTCCCACACCCAGCCGACGAAGCAGAAGATGAAGAACATCGCCGCCAGATGCACGATTGTGTAGCTGCGCTGCGGCCCGGGACCTGTGGCACGCTCAAGGCGGAACGGCATCTCGACCGGCGCGAGACGGCCCGGATATGTGCGGCCCCGCAGCACGTCGAGGCCGGAGGACAGCGCGTCAAGCCGCGCCTCATGCCGCTCCCATGCGGCCACCTCGCCGTCGGGGCGCAGCAGGATGCCGAACCAGCGCGCGAGCCAGCCCGTGAACCCGGCCGGGCGCACCAGATGCATGCCCTCGACGCCCGCGCCGGCGGTGTCCCGGACCACATCAGGATAGGCGGCCGCCACCAACTCCGGATCGGGCTTGGCGAACAGCGCCTCGTCGCACAGGCGCTCCGATCCCGGCATGCGCCGCGCACGCGCCTCGGCTCGCAACCGCGCATACCATTCCGCGAAGAACGCCGCCCGATAGCCGTTCGCATAGAACACATTGACCAAACCAAGCGTGAGCAAGCCGGCCAGCCACCAGCCGAGGAAGCTCAGATGCGCCACGAAGCACTCCCATTTGTGCCCGCGCATCATGCGCCGTGACAGTGTCACCGCTTCGGCGGCGCCCACCGACGGATTCTCGGCGACGATATAGGGCACGAGAAAATACGAGAAATATTTGATGACGCCGCCCACGATGGTCAGCGACCACAGGTAGAACCACACGCTTTTGACGAGCATCACCCACGCCATATGCCTCCAATGGCGGGTGTGCAGCGGGTAGAGGAAGCGCGTCGGCGGCACCTTCTCGTAGGTCCGCGCCTCCAAGGCCATGCGGCGGGCGACGATGCGATAGGTCTCTCGCACGAACAGCCAGACGAAGCAATAGACGGCCAGACTGACGGCCACCAACAGGCCGACCGCCACGCTATGCGAACGCAGCACCGTGCGCGCCGAATCCAGCACCGACAGCACCACGGAGCCCGAGGAGAATGAGTTGAGCGCCTGCGCGAACACGCCGCGGGAACGGCCGAACATCGGATTCGTGTCGGCCCGGGCGATCTCGCGCTCGTTGGCGGCGACCTGATCGCGCGCCGCCTGTTCGTCGCCGCCGACGATATCCTGCACCAGCAGCTGCAGCTGGGACTCGGCCGAAAGCCCATCGGCGGAGGAGACGCTGGATTCGCTGCTTTGCGCGCTGACCGCCCACATCGTCGTGCCGTATTCCACGCCGAGGAAGGCCGCGAACAGACACACCACGACGAACATCCAATAATGCCGGCGCATCGTGTCCCGGGCCCGCGCCTTCAACTCCCTGCGGTCCATATATTCCTCAAACCTCTCCGGTCGCCTTCGCCGTCACCACCACCATACCGGACGCCCCGCGCCGCCCACCCCGTGCTGTCGGTGTGTCCTGAGAGACTTGAGGGCGCGCAAAAGCGCGAAATCATCGACAATTCGATAGGGAGAATCACAGGAATGTCTCACGTCACCAACTTCAAGGAAGCCGGGTTCGACACCCTGCTCGACGAATTGGAATGGCGCGGGTTGATTTCCCAGTCCACCGACCGGGATCGACTCGCCGAGGCACTGAACGGGGAGCCCATCACCTATTATTGTGGCTTCGATCCGACCGCCGCCTCCCTGCATATCGGCAACCTCGTGCAGCTCATCAACATGCGCCATCTGCAGCTGGCCGGGCATCATCCGATCGCCTTGGTCGGCGGCGCCACGGGGCTCATCGGCGACCCGCGCCAGTCCGGCGAGCGCACCCTCAACCCCAAGGACGTCGTGGCCGGCTGGGCCGAGCGCCTGAAGCGCCAGATCGGCGGCATCCTCGAGACCGAGGGCGACAATCCGGTGCGCTTCGTGTCGAACTACGACTGGACCGCGCAGATGACCGTCATCGACTTCCTGCGCGACGTGGGCAAGAACTTCCGCCTCGGCACGATGCTCGCCAAGGACACCGTGGCCCGCCGCCTCAACTCCGAGGAGGGCATCTCCTTCACCGAGTTCAGCTACCAGGTGCTGCAGGGCAACGATTTCCTGCACCTCTTCGACGAATTCGGCTGCACGCTCGAGCTGGGCGGATCCGACCAGTGGGGCAACCTCACCTCCGGACTCGACCTGATCCACAAGGTGCGCGGCGCGGACGTCAACGTGTTCACCTCGCCGATCATCACCGATGCGAATGGCAAGAAGTTCGGCAAATCCGAGGGCAACGCCGTGTGGATCGACGGCACGATGCTCAGCCCCTACAAGTTCTACCAGTTCTGGTTCAACCGTCCCGACGTGGAGATGGAGAGCCTGCTGAAGGCCTTTACCTTCCTGCCCAAGGCCGAGATCGAGCGCTTGGTCGCCGAATCGCAGGAGAACCCGGGCGCTCGCGAGGCGCAGAAGGCGCTCGCGTGGGAGGTCACGAGCTTCGTGCACGGCGAGGCCGCCACGCAGGCCGCGATCGATGCCTCCGCCGCGCTGTTCGGCCGCGGCGGCGATCTGAAGGCCATCGACGCGGACACGCTCGCCTCGGTGCTCGACGGCTTCAAGGTCGTCGACGAGGCCGGCGAACACGTCTTCCCGAAGGCCCAGGCCGGCGACCGCGTGATCGACGCGGCGCAGGCGGCCGGTCTGTTCAAGACGGGTTCCGAGGCGCGCCGCGCCATCAAGTCCGGCGGCGTCTATCTCAACAACGAGCGCGTCGAATCCGACGATGCCACGCTAGGCGAGGCCGACTTCCTCCAGGGGCGCTTCGCGTTGATCCGGCGCGGCAAGAAGGCGCTGGGCGCGGTCGAAAGCCGCTGAGCGCATCATTCGCATCCATATATCGTTTCGCCGTCCTGGCCCCGCGCAGGGGGCTTTGGTTCCGCGCCTTGGCCGGACGGCCCATCGGCAACACATCTATCCATAGGACGAAGGACAAGACATGGCACAGGATCACAATGGCGGCAACGGCGAGCATCGCGGAGGCTACCGCGGCCACGGCAACGGCCAGGGCAACGGCGGGCGTCGATACGGCTCCGGGCGTCCCGGCAACCGCGGGGGGAAGGGCTTCAAGCCGCGCCGTGACGGAGAGCGCGGCGGCTACCGCAAATTCGACGGCGAGCGCCGCGAAGGAGGCCAGGGCGGCTTCCGTCGCGATGGCGACGGCGAGCGCCATTATCGCAAGGACTTCCGCCGCGACGGCGAGGGCGGCGAGCGCCGCGAGGGCGGCTACCGCAAGGACTACCGCCACGATGGCGAACGCCGCGGAGGCTACCGCGGACATGGCGATGGCGAGCGTCGCGAGGGCGGCTATCGCAAGTCCGGCGGCTTCCATAAGGGTGGCTTCCGTCGTGATGGCGAGCGTGACTTCCATCGTGACCGCCGCGACGGCGACCGGGACTTCCGCCGCGAGCGCAACACCGGTGAGGGCGGCGAGGAGCGCCGCGAGTTCCATCGTGGCGAGGATCGTCGCGGATTCCGTGACAACGATCGCCGCGGCTACCGCAAGGGCGGTCAGGGCGGCTTCCACAAGGGGCCGCGCCGTGACGGCGAACACGGCGGCAATCCGCGCTACCAGCGCGATGATCGCCGCGATTTCCATCGCGATGACCGCCATGAGGAACGCGGAGAACGTCGTGACTATCATCGCGATGACCGTGGCGATCGCCGCGATTTCAAGCGCGATGATCGTCGTGACTTCAAGCGTGACGAGCGTCGCGACAACCGCCATAACGAGCGTGACGAGCGCAGCGAACGCGGCGAGCGCCGCGAGTTCAGCGCCGAGGAGAAGCGCGAATACCGCGAGGGCAAGCGCCAGGACTATATGTCGCGTCCGCGCCGCAATTCCGACGGCACGATGAGCTTCCCCTCCCAGAACCCCTACACGGACCGTCGTCCCGGCGAACCGAAGATGCCCAAGGGCATGGAGTGGTCGATGCTCTCCAAGGACGAGCGCGAGCGGTTGAAGGGCCTGAGCAAGGAGCATGCCGAGAACATCGGCCTGCACATCCTGGCGGCTTTCGCGTTGATCGACGACGATCCGGACGCCGCGCTCGCGCATGCCAAGTGGGTGGCCCGTCAGGCCTCGCGCATCGATTTCGCGCGCGAGACCCTGGCCTTCGTCGCCTACCGCATGGGGGACTACAAGACGGCGCTGCGCGAGTTCCGCACGGCCTTCCGCATGAACGGATATCCGGATTACCTGCCCTTCATCGCCGATTGCGAGCGCGGCGTGGGCGACCCGAAGAAGGCCGTCGAACTGGCCGTCTCCGACCAGGCGCGCATGCTGCGCGGCGACGCGAAGGCCGAGATGTTCCTTGTCTACGCGGGTGCCCTGGGCGACCTCGAGCACTGGGACAAGGCCATTGAGATCGCGCATACGCTGGGACGTTCCAAGGGCATCTCCGGCGGCTACCGCATGCGTGCCGTGCAGGCCGAGCAGCTCTTCCTCGAGGAGGCCGGCCGCTCCGACGAGGCCATCGCGCTCGACCAGCTGCTCGACAAGCTGGAGCTGCAATACGCCGACATGGACGAGGACGAGGAAAGCGACGAGGTGGTCATCGACCACGACCTCGAGCATCTCTATGGCGACGAGGACGAGCTCGCCGAGCTCGGCATCACCGAGGACGACGCGCAATACGCGCCGGACGACGAGGACGAGGACCTTGACGACGCGGAATACGAGTCCGGGGACGAGGAGTCCGAGGGGCCCGTCGAATCGGCCGAGGAGACGCGTGCCGATGCGGTGGACGCGGACGCCGTGGCGGCCGATGCGGCCGGCGAGGACACTGAAAAGCAGACGGATGCGGACGATGAGACCGAGGCGCCGGCCCTCGAGGCCGAGGACGGTCTTTCCTCCGAAACCGATCCGGCCGATCCCGCCATCGACGACGCGGCCGATCCGGCCGACGCTCAGTGAACCGGGGTCGGAATATGACTCGTCTGCTCAAATCCACCGGACTGCCGGTCTGCCAGGCATATGCCCTGGCGCTGCTCGACCTCGATGGCGTCGTCTACCGGGGCAAGAACCCCGTCGAACATGCCGCCGACTCGATCCGCGCCGCCGAGAAGGCCGGCATGGTCATCGAATACACGACCAACAACTCCTCGCGCTTCCAATCCGTCGTGGCCGATCAGCTGCGCGGCTTCGGCCTTGACGTCGAGCCGTGGCAGATCATCACCTCCTCGGTCGTGGCCGCGCGCATGGTCGCGCGCGCCGTGCCGGCCGGTTCCAAGGTGCTGGTCGCCGGCGCCGACCACCTGCGCCAGGAGGTCGCGGGCCAGGGACTCGAGGTCGTCGATTCGGCCGCGGAGAACCCGGCCGCGGTCATCCAGGGATGGTTCCCCGACATCACTTGGCGGATGCTCGCCGAATGCGCCTTCGCCGTGGAGCACGGGGCCACCTATCTGGTGACGAACCGGGACCTGACGATTCCGCGCGAGATGGGCATCGCCCCCGGCTGCGGATCGCTGATCGAAGCCGTGATCACCGCCACCGGCGTCCAGCCGGTCTCCTCGGCCGGCAAACCCGAATCGGCTATGTATGACGAGGCCCGCATGCTCGCCGCGCGCGACGGCGCCGAACCCGTCGCCAAGGAAGCCTGCCTGGCCATCGGCGACCGCCTCGACACCGACATCGAGGCGGGCAACCGCGGCGGATACGATTCGCTCGCCGTGCTGACCGGCGTCACCAATCCGCTCGAACTGACGCTTGCCCCCGCCCATCTGCGCCCCACCTACGTGGTGAAGGATCTGCGGGGCCTGCTCGAGGCCCAGCCCGAGGTCACGCGCGTGGCCGACGGCTTCGCCTGCGCCGGAGCCACGGCCCGCGTTGCCGACGGCGCGCTGTCCGTCTCCGACCCGGGCGACATCAACGCGTTGCGCGCCGCCCTCTGCGCCGCATGGCAGGCCGGCGACGACGGCACGGACCTGGCGGCCCTGACGATGCCGGATTGGACGCTGTGATGCCCTATGATGGCGCCGCGGAGCAAAGCGGCGCGACCGGCAGGAGGGACGGCGGGGAGCGCGCGCCGTTGACCGAGCGATTCCCCCGGCTCGCCCGTCTCGACGAACTCGATGACGAGGCGCGCATCGCGGCCCTCCAGGGCGCGCTTGACGCGCTCAAAGGCGAACTGGACGGGCGGCGCGCATGAGCGGCGCGCACACCTCGGCCGGTGCCGGTGCCGGTGCCAGTGCCAGTGTCGGCGCCATGCGCCTCGATGCGGCGTTGGTACTCCGCGGAATGGTCGACACCCGTTCGAAGGCGCAGCGCCTCATCCGCGCCGGCCATGTCACGCTCGACGGCAGAACCGTCACGAAGCCCTCGACGGCCGTGACGGCGAACGATCTCCTCGACGTCGACAAAGGCGACGACTATGTCTCGCGCGGTGCCCTCAAGCTCGTCGGCGCCTTCGAGCGCTTCCAAGGCGACGGATTGGCCGAGCCCGAAGGCATGGACTGCCTTGACATCGGCGCTTCGACCGGAGGCTTCACCCAGGTGCTGCTGCGCCGCGGGGCCCGGCATGTCGTCGCGCTCGACGTCGGCCACGGCCAACTCGACCCGAGGGTCGGCTCCGACCCGCGCGTCACCGATATGAGCGGCGTCAACATCCGCGACCTGGAACCCGCGGACCTGCCCTATGCCCCGGCCATGGTCGTCTCCGACGTGTCCTTCATCTCATTGAGGTTCGTCATCCCGGTCGTCGCGCGCATCGCGGCGCCCGGCGCCCACATCGTGCTGCTGGTCAAACCCCAGTTCGAGGTCGGCCGGGGCAACCTCGGCAAACATGGCGTCGTCACCGATGAGGCGCTGCGACGCAAGGCATTGGAGGACGTGGCCGAATGCGCCCGCGCACAGGGTCTGACGGTCGTGGCGAGCGCTCCCTCCCCGATCGAGGGCACGCATGGCAACCGGGAATACCTGCTCTACGCCAAGGCGGGGGAGTGACGTCGTTCCCCTCGTCGCCCGGCCGCATCCGGAGCGTCTCCGCTATGCGCGCAGCCGCACGCGTCGGCCTGCGCCGCATATGACCGTCGCCGACGAGGACCAGTCCATCCCCAGGCTCTCGGAGCAGTCGATGCGTTCGACGCGGCAACCCTCGCGCAATGATATGATGCGCGCGGCCAGATGCCCGCAGACCAGTCCCTCGGCGTCGATCCGTCGGGCGGCCAGACGTGTCAGCATGCTCGTCGCCGCATAGTCTCCGGCGCCCAGACGGAACAGCAGACGGCTGGGCAGGGGGCGCAGCTCGAAGACCCGCGAATCAAGCGTCCGTCCGCGCAGCACGCCGTTGACCTCCGTGCTCTGTGCCGTGATCGAGGAGGCGTCCGTGAGCCGTCCGTTGACCCGCATCGCGCCGGCGCAGCGTATGACGCCCAGGCATTCGACGGAGCCCACGAGATCCATTCCGTCGCAGTCGATGCCGCCGTCCACCACCATCCTGCCATGGCCCCGGACCCGGCCGACGACCATATCCCCATGGCATCGCACCGTGCCGCCGTCCAACGTGAGCCGGCCTCCCTCGATGCGCGGCGCGTCGAGCGTGCCTTCGGCGACATCAAGCGCGTCGAAGACGACGCCGTCATCCAATCCCGCGTTTCCCGTCACCGTCAGCCGCCCATAGACGCCTTCGGGCACGCGGCCGTCGCCCACGTTCAGATCCATATCCCCGTCCTCCCATCCCACGGCGGAACAGGGCCGGCCGTGGGGCACAGAGGTATTATCGGGCGCGACGTCCGCGCGAAATGCCGTCGGAACGGCCCCGGAGGATATGGTTCGGGTCGATTTCGATGTGATTCGCGAATGCGGGGAGCGCTCAGCCGGCGATGAAACGGTCGATCTGCTTGGCGGGGCCGGCCAGGATCAGCTCGTCGTTGCGGTGCATGACTAGCTCGTTGGCGCCGTATTCGAAATCACGGCCCGGCGCCTTGCGCCCGACCACGACGATGCCATAGCGGTCATGCACCTTCGCGTCGGCGATCGACATGCCCACCACATGCGCGGGAGTGTGCACCTTGACGACCGTGTGCGGGCCCTCGATCTCGATGTAGTCGAGATAGTCGCCGGCCACCAGATGCCCGACGCGCTTGCCGGCGTCGGTCTCGGCGTTGATGATGTGCCGCGCGCCGATGCGCTGCAGGATGCGCGCATGCTCCTTGGACACCGACTTGGCCCACAGGTCGGCGATGCCCGCGTCCAGCAGGTTGCCGGCCGTGATCACCGAGGCCTCGACGCTGTCGCCGATCGCCACGACGGCCGTATCGAAATCGGCCGCGCCGATCTGCTCGACGGCCATCACATCGGTCATATCGGCCTGCGCCGTGGGAAAATACGCCGACCAGCGGGTCGTCAATTCCATGTCCCTATCGACGGCGAGCACATCCTGGCCCATCTGGTCGAGCGTCGTGGCCACCGCGCTGCCGAAGCGGCCCAGACCGACCACCAGCACGCTTTTGCCGTGTTCCGACATATCCGTTTGCCTCCTGTATGCGTTCTTTCAGTATGCCTTATGCCTTGCGCGCCCGCCCGCGTCAGCCGACGACGATCGACTCGACCGGATATCGCACCGCCTCTGGCGCGCGCGGCTGCGAGATCGAATAGGCGATCGTCATCGGCCCGAGCCGTCCCACGATCATCACGAAGGCGAGGATCAGCAGGGAGGCGGGGTTGTCGGGATTCGCCACGCCCACCGTGTATCCGCCGAGGCTGAAGGCCGAGCAGGTCTCGAACAGCGCGTCGGTCAGCGACCTGCCGGTCACCAGCATCAGCGACACCGAGGAGACGACGATCAGCGCGAAGCATGCGGTCGTCACACTCACCGCGGTCATCGTGATGCGCGTGGGGATGCGGCGGTGGAAGGCGTTGACGTCGTGGCGGCCGGTGAAGGCGGTGCGGCAGATGAGCAGGATCACCGCGAAGGTCGTCACGCGGATGCCGCCGGCCGTCGACGAGGAGCCGCCGCCGATGAACATCATGCCCGACATGAACACCTTCGTCTCCTCGCTCACCTGCGGCACCCACGACAGGTCGAAGCCGCTCGAACGCGGCATCACCGCCGCAGACAGGGCCGAGCGCAGCCTGGTCGAGGCGTCGGCGTTCTTGAAGAGGAACGGATTGTCCCATTCGGAGGCGAGGAACCAGATCAGGGACACGGCGACGAGCGCGAAGGTGGTGACCAGGGTGAGCTTGGTGTGCAGCGTCCAGCGGCGCGGGGAGAGCCGCAGCCGGGCGGAGCGCACGAGGTTGAGGATCACCGGGAAGCCGAGCGTGCCGATGAAGGCGGCGACGAGCACCGGCAGTCCCACCGCCCACGAGTTGACGTGCAGGCCGGCCGCGTCCGGCGTGAAGCCGGTGTTGTTGTATGAGGAGACGGCGTAGAACAGCGCCTCCCAGGCCGTGGCGGACAGGCGGTAGTCGTTGATGCGCAGCAGGCCGGGGAACAGGGCCACGAAGGTGATCGCCTCGATGGCGAAGGTGGTGACCATGACCACGGTGAGCACGCCGCGGACCTCGGACAGCTTCGTCGTGCCGAGCTCATTGGCGGCCAGCACCCGCTGCTGCACCTTGATATGCCGGCTGATGCCAAGCGTGATCAGCGAGGCGAAGGTCATCACTCCGAGCCCGCCGAGCTGCACGGAGATCAGGATGATGGCCTGGCCGAGCGTGGTCCAATGCTCGGCCGTGTTCACCACGGGAATGCCGCAGGTCGACAGCGCGGAGACCGCGGTGAAGAACGCGGTGACCAGGTCGGTGGATCCCTCCTCGCGCGAGGATGCGGGGATGAGCAGCAGGCCGGTGACCACGGCGATGAGCAAGACGTAGTAGATCAGCGACAGGCGCCCCGGATGGGAGAACAGATGGTAGGTGAGGCTGCGCTTGCGCGGGCGGCGCTCGTCGGCCGCCTGCTGCTGGAAATTCTCGTCGGCGAACCACCAGGCCAGCCCTCGCGAGGCCTCGCGGTTCGCGGACGCTTCGTCGAATAGCGGATCCGCCATCAGCGGTTCGTCTCCTTCGCCTCTCGTTCGTGACATGGGACATTGTAGGAGCCCGGGGGCTATGTGTCATCCCGGGCCCTCGGAATCTGTTCGATGCCTCGGATAGGATGGGCATGTTTGTGACGGCATATCGGAAGGGACGCGCATGGCGGTCAGACGGCATGCGGTGGTGGTGACCCACCCCAGACTGCGTGAAAGCGGCACCGTCGTGTCGGACGCGGTGGAGCGGCTGCGCAACGCGGGATTCGAAGTGAGTGTCAACGACGGCATCGCGGCGGGGGAATACGGCGCCAGCACGCAGGTCGTGCCCGAGGACACCGAGATCGTCGTGGTGCTGGGAGGCGACGGCACGATACTGGGGGCCGCCGAGCTGGTCCATTGCACGCGTGTGCCGATTCTCGGCGTCAATATGGGACATGTCGGCTTCCTCGCCGAATTCGAGCGTTTCCAGATGGACGAGGCGATACGCCGCGTCGCCGCGCGCGACTATTCGATCGACGAGCGCATGATCGCGCATGTGGACGTGTGGCTGCCCGGAGCCGACCGGCCGATCGAGGATTGGGCGCTGAACGACATCACCTTGGAGCGCGCCGACCGCGGCAAGATGGTCGAGCTGTCGATCCGCGTCGACGATGTGGAGATGAGCTCCTTCGGCGCCGACGGCGTGATCGTCTCGACGCCCACCGGCTCCACCGCCTACGCCTTCTCTGCCGGCGGTCCGATCATCTGGCCCAATGTCAAGGCCCTGCAGCTGGTGCCGCTGGCCGCGCACGCCCTGTTCGCCCGTCCCCTGGTCATCGGCGCGGACTCCGCCTTCACGCTGGATATCCTCGATGACTCCACCTCCGACGGCTGGATCTGCTGCGATGGCCGGCGCCAGCGCGCCCTGCCCAAGGGCACGCGCGTCGAGGTGCGCGCCTCGCGTGACACACTGCGGCTGGCCCGCCTCTCCGGCGCGCCGTTCACAAGCCGTCTGGTCTCCAAATTCGATCTGCCGGTCGTCGGCTGGCGCGAGCAGGCGCGTGGCGACGATGCGCGCCACCACGGGCGCCGTCTCCCGGCGGAAGGCTGAGACGCGCGATGCTCGAGGAACTCTCCATCCGCAATCTGGGCCCGATTCGCTCGGCCGTCATCACGCCGGCGCGAGGCATGACCGCGATCACCGGCGAGACCGGCGCCGGCAAATCCATGCTGCTCTCCGCCGTGCGCCTCGTCTCCGGTGACTCCGCCGATGCTGGGCGCGTTTCCGAAGGCGCCGACGAGGCATGGGCGCAGGCCGTATTCGCGCTTCCCGAGCTTGCCGGGGAGGCGGATGCCGCCCTCGAGGAGCATGCTGAGGCAAACACCGGCGCCGGCGCAGACGGCATCGAGGCCGGTGTGGGCGCGGCTTTGGCGGCCGCCCGACAGGCCGGTGTCGAGGCCGAGGACGGCGAGCTGTTCCTGTCGCGTTCGGTGCCCGCCTCCGGGCGCTCCCGCGCCGTGCTCGGCGGACGCACGGTGCCCCGTTCGGTGCTTGCCGCGGTCGCCGGCGAACTGATCACGATCCACGGCCAGTCCGACCAACTGAAGATCGCCTCCGCCGCGCGTCAGCGCGACTTCCTCGACGATGTGGCCGGCGACCGGACCGAGCTCGAGGCATATCGCGCCGCCTGGCGCGCGCTCAAGGCCATGGACGAACGCCTGGAACGGCTGCGCGACCAGCAATCCGACGCACGCCAGCGGGCCGACTATCTGCGCGAATCCATCGCCCGCATCGACCGGGTCGATCCCAAGGCCGGCGAGGACGAGGATCTCAAGGCGCGCCGCGCCCGCATCGAGAACGCCGAACAGATCGCGCGGGGGGTCTCGCAGGCTCTGGCCGCGCTCGATGCCTCCCAGCTCGACGTCGATGCCGATGGCGAAGGCGCCTCGGCGTTGATCGGACGGGCAGCGCAATCCCTGCGCGCCATCCATGTGGACGACGGGACCCTCCGCACGTTGGCGGACCGGCTCGACGCGCTCGCCTCCGAACTCGAGGACGTGGTCTTCTCCCTATCCGGGCAGCTCGATGGCGAAGGCGGCGAGGGAGACCTCGACGCGCTCAACGCGCGCATCCATGAGCTGGGCGAACTCACCCGGCGGTTCGGCCCCACTTTGGCCGATGTGATCGCATGGCGGCAGCGGGCCGTCTTCGAGGTCGAGGATCTCGACGCCTCGCCCGAGAAGGTCGCCGACCTCGAGCGGGAACGGGCCGGGCTTCTCGACGAGGCGCTGTCCGCCGCCGATGCATTGAGCCGGGCGCGCGCCGGCGCCGCGGCGGATCTGGCCGCCAAGGTCACCGATGAGCTGGGGTCGCTGGCCATGGCCGGCGCGGCGCTGGAGATTCAGGTCACGCCGCGCCAGGGCGACGGCGCGCTCGATGCGCATGGCCGCGATGACATCGCGTTCCTGTTCACCCCGTTCCCCGGCTCGCCGAAGCTGCCCATGGGACGGTCGGCCTCCGGCGGCGAGCTGAGCCGTCTGATGCTCGCCCTCGAATTGGCGGCCGCCGACCGGCGTCTCGCCGAGCCAGGCGAGGGGCACGACGTGCCGTCCATGACCTTCATCTTCGACGAGGTGGACGCCGGCGTCGGAGGCAAGGCGGCGGCCGAACTCGGCGCGCGTCTGGCCACGTTGGCACGTTCGGCGCAGGTCATCGTCGTCACCCATCTGGCGCAGGTCGCCTCCTGGGCGGACGCCCAGTTCGTCGTGGCCAAGGGGCGGGGCGACGACGGCGTGGCCACCGTCGTGACCGAGGCGAGCGGCGAGGAACGGGTGCGTGAGATATCCCGCATGCTCTCCGGCACCGAAACCGAGGCCTCCCTCGATCACGCCCGCGAACTGATCGACGAATGCAGGCTGCCATGACGCGGATCGACGACGCCACCCATATCGACAACACGGGCAAGGCCGCGATCTTCGACCTCGACGGCACGCTGCTCGACTCGATGGGCGTGTGGGACCAGGTCGATATCGACTTCTTGTCCCAGCGTGGCATCGATGTGCCGGACGATTATTCGGCCAAGGTCGCCTCGATGCAATTCCGGCAGATCGCCGAATACACGATCTCCCGCTTCCACCTGCCCGACACGCCCGAGGCGCTTATGGACGAATGGGATGAGATGGCCCGGGTCATGTATGCCACCGTCGTCGAGGCGAAGCCGGGCGCGGTCGATTACCTCAGGCGGCTCAAGGCCACGGGAGCGCGTCTGGCCGTCGCCACCTCGCTGCCTCCCGCGCTGCGGGGGGCGGCCATGGCGCATGTCGGCATCGACGGTTTCTTCGACGAGGTCGTCTCCGTGGATGACGTCGGCGACGTGGGCAAGGACCATCCCGACGTCTATCTGCTAGCGGCCTCGCGCCTGGGCGTCGAGCCCCGCGACTGCACGGTCTTCGAGGATCTGCTCGTGGCCATCCGTTCGGCGCGGTCCGTCGGCATGCGCGTGTGGGCCATGCAAGACGATTCCTCGGCCGGAGATTGGCCTGCCATCTGCGAGGAGGCCGACGGCATCCTGTTCGACGGCTTCGACCGTGCGCCCATGGCGCTGTAGCCGACTGGCCGGCCCGGTGCCCGCCGATTCCACGGGCGCCTCCGCTTCCCTCAATATGCGGCTTGTGCCGTGCGGCCATTACGATGGGGAGGCATGAGCGAATCCAAGGGCCTGTGGCCCGCGCCGCATGCCGTCCGTCCATTGGATGCGACGGTCCGGGTGCCGGGCAGCAAATCGTTATCGAACCGTTATCTCATCCTCGCGGCATTGGGCCATCGACCGGTCACTTTGGTCGGACTGCTGCGCTCGCGGGACACCGATCTGATGATCGGGGCGCTCGAGGCGCTCGGCGTGCGCTGCGAGGCCGATCCCGCTACGCCGACGACCGTCACCGTCACGCCGCCCGATTCCGGGCGCTTCGTCGGCGGTGCCGACGTCTTCTGCGGACTGGCCGGCACAGTGATGCGCTTCGTGCCCGGACTGGCGTTGCTGGCCGACGCCCCGGTGCGTTTCGACGGCGACGAGCAGGCCTATGCGCGTCCGATGAAGCCGGTGCTCGATGGGCTCGAGCAGCTTGGCGCACGCATCGACTATCATGGCGCCGAAGGCCGTCTGCCGTTCACCGTCACGCCACCGGCCTCGCTGCCGCAGCGTCGGGTCATCGTGTCCATCGACTCGTCCGGCTCCTCCCAGTTCATCTCCGGACTGTTGTTGGTCGGCGCCCGCATGCCGGGCGGCCTGGAACTGCGCCACACGGGGGAGAGGACCCCGAGTCTGCCGCATATCCGCATGACCGTCTCCGACCTCGGGGCCGCGGGAGTGGATGCCTCCGCCGACGAAAAATCGCGTGTGTGGAGGGTTGAGCCGGGCGCGGTGCAACTGCCCGAACGGGTCGTGGTCGAGCCCGACCTGTCGAACGCCGCGCCGTTCCTCGGCGCCGCGCTGATCGCCGGCGGCACGGTGCGCGTGCCGAACTGGCCGGAGGCCACCACCCAGCCCGGCGGATTGCTGCCCGGATATCTGGAGTCCATGGGCGCCAGCGTGTCCTTCCCGACCGATGCGACCGGCACACGGCATTGCGAGGTAAGCGCCCCCGCGGACGGCGTCATCCATGGCCTGGGGGACTTCGACCTGACCGCCGCCGGCGAGATCGCCCCCTCGCTGGCCGCCGTGCTGGTCTTCGCGGACAAGCCGACGCGCATGGTCGGCATCGGCCATCTGCGCGGCCACGAGACCAACCGCCTCGAGGCATTGGTCACCGAGATCGCCCGCGTGGGAGGACAGGCCCGCGAGCTTCCGGACGGCCTGGAGATCACGCCGGTGGCGCCGGGGGAGTTGCATGGCGCCGATATGGAGACCTACGCCGATCATCGCATGGCCACCTTCGCCGCGATGCTCGGCCTGCGCATTCCGGGCGTGCGCGTGAGAGATGTGGCCACCACGCGCAAAACGCTGCCCGATTTCGTGGATATGTGGTCGTCCATGATCGCATAGCGATCATATAAGACGACCACGCGAGGCGGAATAAGGAAGCCTCTCCGTTAGCCTGCGAAGGCCACCTCTCTCTGTCATCCTGAGCGGAGCCGCAAAGCGGCGTAGTCGAAGGATCTCGACGGGGATCCTTCGACTCAGGCCCATGGCCTTCGCTCAGGATGACAGGGAGGGCTGGGCCCTGCTCAGGATGACAGGGGAGGCTTCATAAAACCAAGAAAACCGCCCCGGTGAGGAGCGGTTTTCTCGATATTACGGCAGCCTAAAGCTTCAGGCGACCTTGTTGCCGTAGCTGTCCTCGCCGGCCTCGGCGATGGCGGCGGACTTGCGGGCGATGGCCAGCTCCTCGTTGGTCGGCACGATGGCGATGATCACGGAGGAGTCCGGGGTGGAGATGATGCGCGGCTCGGAGGAACGCTCCTCGTTCTTCGCCTCATCGAGCTTGACGCCGAAGGGGGCGAGCTTGTCGCACACGGCCTTACGCACCCACGTCGCGTTCTCGCCGACGCCGGCGGTGAAGGTGATCACATCGCAGCCGCCCATCTGATAGGTGTAGTTGCCGATGTAGCTCACGATGCGGTGCGTGTAGATGTCCAGGGCCAGCTGGGCGTCCTCGTTGCCTTCCTCGGCCAGGCGATGCACCTCGCGCATGTCGCCGTAGCCGGTCAGGCCGGTCAGGCCGGACTTCTTGTTGAACAGGGCGTCGAGCTCGTCCACGTTCATGTGGGCGTTGCGGATCAGGTGGAAGACCACGGCCGGGTCGATGTCGCCCGTGCGGCCGCCCATGACCAGGCCCTCGAGCGGGGTCAGGCCCATGGAGGTCTCGACCGGCTTGCCGGAGACCTCGGCGGAGGCGGAGGCGCCATTGCCGACGTGCAGGACGATCTGCTTCAAGCCTTCGGCAGGCTTGCCGACGATCTCGGGCACGACGGAGGAGACATATTCGTGGGAAGTGCCGTGGGCGCCGTAGCGGCGGATATGGTACTTCTCGGCGATGTCCTTGTTCAGGGCATAGGTGCTGGCGGCCTTCGGCAGCTGGAAGAAGAAGGAGGAGTCGAAGACGAAGATCTGCGGAACCTCGGGCAGCAGCTGGCGCATGACCTCGGCGCCCTTGGCCTCGGGGCCGTTGTGCAGCGGGGCCAGCACCGCCAGATCCTTGACCTGGCCGATGGTCTTGTCGGTCACGAGGGCCGGCTGCGGGAAGATGGAGCCGCCCTGGACCACGCGGTGGCCGACGGCCACGATGCCGGCGTCCTTGAGGTTCGGACCGAACTCGTCGAAGAAGCCGAGCACGCGCTTGAGGCCCTGCTCGTGGTCGTGGATCGGCTCGGAGAGCTTGTGCTTCTCGCCGTTGACCTTGTGCGTGTAATCGCCGTCAATCGGCTCGCCGATCTTCTCGACGAGGCCCGAGGCGAGGGCGTCGCCGGATTCAAGGTCGACCAGCTGGTACTTGATCGAGCTGGAGCCGGAATTGATGACAAGGACGGTTTTTGCCATTGTGGGCATCCTCCATTGTGATTGCTTGTTCCGCTGGCACGCGGATTACCGTTGATTAGATTACTCTTGACTTGCTACAAAACAGCGCTCCCCATATGGGGAGCGCCGATGTGCGCAATGGATGCGATTGGAAGATCACTGCGCTTCGATGGCGGTCAGGGCGATCGTGTTGATGATGTCCTGGACCAGGGCGCCGCGGGAGAGATCGTTGACGGGCTTGTTGAGGCCCTGCAGCACCGGGCCGATGGCCAGCGCGCTGGAGGAGCGCTGCACGGCCTTGTAGCCGATGTTGCCCGCGCACAGATCGGGGAACACGAACACGTTGACATGTCCGGCGACTTCGTTGCCCTTGGCCTTGGTGGCGGCCACGGTGGGGGACCAGGCGGCGTCGAACTGGACGGAGCCGACCACAGGCAGCTCGGGCGCGCGTTCCTTGAGCAGACGGGTGGCCTCCTCGACGAGGTCCACGTCCGGGCCCTTGCCGGAGCCGAGGGTGGAGTAGGAGAGCATGCCGACCTTCGGGTCGATGCCGAAGGCCTTCGCGGTCTCGGCGGACTGCAGCGCGATTTCGGCGAGCTGCTCGGCGTCGGGGTTGAGGTTGATCGCGCAGTCGGCGAACACGGCCACATGGTCCTTGAAGCACATGAGGAACGCGCCGGAGACGAGCTTCTGGCCGGGCTTGGTCTTGATGACCTGCAGAGCCGGGCGCACGGTGTTGGCGGTCGAATTGATCGAACCGGAGACCAGTCCGTCCGCATAGCCGAGCACGACGAGCATCGTGCCGAAATAGCTGGCATCGGTGAGGGTCTTGCGGGCCTGCTCCTCGGTCATGCCCTTCTTGGCCCTCAGCTCGCACAGCTTGGCGACCATGGGCTTAAGCACGGTTTCGTCAGCCATCGCCTGGAAGCGGGCGCGCTCGAGATACTTGAGTCCCAGTTCAGTGCCGCGTGCGAGGATCGCCTCACGGTCACCGACGATGATGAGATTGACGATCTCGCGCTCGAGCAGATAGTCGGCGGCGCGGATGATGCGATCCTCCTCGCCCTCCGGCAGCACGATGGTCTTCTTGTTGCCCTTGGCCTTGCCCAGCAGGCTGTGCTGGAAACGATATGCGGTGACGGGGAAGTCCACGTCCGTGTCGAGCGCGCGCAGCACCTCCTCGGTGGGCACATGCGCCTGGAATGTGGCCAGTGCGTCGGCCGCCTGCTCGCGGGTGGTGAACGGCGTCTGCGGAATCGTCCACACCGGCAGGCCGTACTTGGCCAGCGTCTGCTTGACGGAGACGGCATGGCGCGGCTCGCAGCCGGTCACGAAGATGCCGAGCACCTTGTTGCCGGCCTTCTCCATGCCTTCAATCGACAGCTGCACGGTTTCGTCGAGCTCGTGGGGCCAGCGGTCGATCGTGCAGACGGCGAGGAACACCCCCGCCTGTAGGTCGGCGGCGATGTTGGCGTTGAATTCGTAGCTCGTCGGGTCGTTGACATGCGAGCGGTCGGTGCCGACGATCAGCGCGGCGTCGGCACGGGAGACATCCATCGCGTCGTCGAATTTAGCGACGATATCCCCGCGGGCGGCGTCCTTGTCGCGGCGCACCTCGTGCACATCCAGTCCGGTGGACAGGGTCACACCAAGACCGGCGTTGGACGCGTCGAGCAACACGGGAGTGAATTCGTCGTGGTTGGAGACCGCGGGACGGAAGACAGCGGTCTTGTATTTGGTGGTAAGGGCCTTGAGCACGCCGTAGGCAACGACGTTGCGCCCATTGGCGCCTTCCGGGCTTGCGATATAGACGCGGGTGACGGTCACGATGTTGGTCTCCTTTGATGACAACTTGTTATATGGACCAACACCATATTCTACACATGCAAAAGGCCCGTGGGCGTGAACCCACGGGCCTTTTGCTCGGATCAGATCAGCGGATAGGATCCGAGCAAGGTGTTATCACTCGTTGTCGCCGGCGGTGGCGGCGGTGGCGGTGACGGCGCCCTGCTTGTCGGTCTTCACGTCGGAATACACCCAGTCGGTGTAATCCGGGTGATCGTAGCCGTTGTCGACCGCGAACTGGAAGGCTTCGGTGCGGAAGGCCTCCAGCTTGTCGATCTCGGCGGCGTACTTGTCGGCATCGATCATGCGCAGGGCCTCGGCCGTGAGCGCATAGCGATCCATGTCGTTGACGCGAACCATGTCGAACGGCGTGGTGGTGGAGCCCTGCTCCTTGTAGCCATGCACGTTGAAGTTGTCGTGGTTCGGGCGGTCGAAGATCAGGCCGCGCACGTCGTGGGCATAGGAGTGATAGGCGAACAGCACCGGCTTGTCCTCGGTGAACAGCTCGGCGAAGTCCTTGTCGGAAATCGCCTCGTCGTTCTCCTTGGTGGACTGGAGCTTGACCAGATCAACCACGTTGACGACCTTGAACTTGATGCCCATCTTGTTGAGCATGTCGGCGGCGGCCATGATCTCCTGGGCCGGCACATCGCCAGCGGAGGCGAGCACGACCTGGGTCTCGTCGTTGTTCTTGGCGGTGGAGGCCCACTTCCACTCGGCGGCACCGGCGGCGAGCTCCTCACGGGCCTCGTCGAGGGTCAGCCAGGTGGCGGCCGGCTGCTTGCCGGCGAAGATCAGGTTGATCTTGTTGGTGGACTTGTAGCACTTCTCGGCGACGGCCAGCAGCATGTTGGAGTCGCAGGGGAAGTAGATCTCGGTCACGTGGTCGTTGTTGAACGTCTTGTTCAGCATGACGGAGGAGACGCCCGGATCCTGGTGCGAGAAGCCGTTGTGATCCTGACGCCACACGTGCGAGGAGACCAGCAGGTTCATGGAGGCGATCGGCTTGCGCCACGGAATCTCGCGGACGGTCGCCTCAAGCCACTTGGCGTGCTGGTTGAGCATGGAGTCGATCACATGCACGAAGGACTCGTAGGAGCTCCAGATGCCGTGACGGCCGGTCAACAGGTAGGCCTCGAGGAAGCCCTCGCACTGATGCTCGGACAGCTGCTCGACGACGGCGCCGGAGTGGGCCATGTGCTCGTCGACCAGCGGGGAGATGTAGCCGGCGTCCCACTGCTTGTTGGTCACCTCATAGGCGGCCTGCAGACGGTTGGAGGCGGTCTCATCCGGTCCGAAGATGCGGAACTGGCCCATGTTCTTGGCGAGCACGTCGCGGGTGTAGGTGCCCAGGCGACGGGTGGCCTCGAGCTGGCCCCAGCCGTGGCCGAACTCCTTGACTTCCTTGACCTCGTAGTCGTCGAGGGTCGGCAGGGCCAGATCCTCGCGCAGCACACCGCCGTTGGCGTTCGGGTTGGCGCCGATGCGCAGCTCGCCCTTGGGCATGAAGGCCAGGACGTCGTCCTTCACGGCGCCGTTGGCGTCGAAGAGCTCCTCGGGCTTGTAGGAGGCCAGCCAGTTCTTGAGGACCTGGAAGTGCTCCTCGGTGTCGCGGGCGGAGGCCAGCGGGACCTGGTGCGAACGCCAGGAGCCCTCGGTCTTCTTGCCGTCGATGAACTTCGGGCAGGTCCAGCCCTTCGGCGTGCGGAAGATGATCATCGGGTAGAACGGGCGATGCATGTCGTCGGTGTTGGCGGCGGCCTTGATGTCGCAGATCTCGTCCCAGATGGCCTCGAACAGCTCGGCGAAGCGACGGTGGATGGACATGTGGTCCTCGTCGTCGAAGCCGGCCACGAACTCATAGGGCTCGTAGCCCATGCCGTGGAAGAACTCGTGGAGCTCTTCGTCGGAGATGCGCGACAGGATGGTCGGGTTGGCGATCTTGTAGCCGTTGAGGTGCAGGATCGGCAGCACGATGCCGTCGGTGCGCGGGTTCACGAGCTTGTTGGACTGCCAGCCGGTGGCCAGCGGGCCGGTCTCGGCCTCGCCGTCGCCGACGATGGCCGGCACGAACAGGCTCGGGTTGTCCATCACGGCGCCATAGGCGTGGGACAGGGCGTAGCCCAGCTCGCCGCCCTCATGGATGGAGCCGGGGGTCTCCGGGGCGAAGTGGGACGGGATGCCGCCCGGGTAGGAGAACTGACGGAAGAACTTCTGCAGACCAGCCTCGTCCTTGGTGATCTTCGGGAAGGTCTCGGTGTAGGTGCCGTCCAGATAGGACTGGGAGGTGCCGGCGGGGCCGCCGTGGCCCGGGCCCATGATAATCACCGTGTTCTGGCCGTGGTCGGCGATGAAGCGGTTGATGTGGCCGATGAGGAAGTTCAGGCCCGGGGTGGTGCCCCAGTGGCCGACGAGGCGATGCTTGACGTCCTCACGGGTGAAGGGCTCCTTCATCAGCGGGTTGCTGCGAAGGTAGATCTGGCCGATGGACAAGTAGTTGCTGGCGCGCCAGTACTTGTCAACGCCTTCGAGGGCCTCCTCGGAAACCGGAGCGTTCAGCTTCTTCCAGGGGGTGCCAATAACAGGATTCGTCATGTGTACTCCTGTACTCCTGCACTGTTGTGCGATTGATATTGTTGGTAGGTCGCGTGGTTCCCACAAGCCTTGCGGCGTCTAGGAACCGCGTTCCCAATCGCCTTACATGATATGTGGTGAAGGCGACTTCTGGCCGTTTATTTGCGGGTGTGTTTGAAAATGTTTGCTATTTGTTTAAAAAAGTTATAAAAAGATGGCCGTGTTGTGAATATGAATTTTTCGTGTCGATGACAAGAAAATGGCGTGATTCCAGCGATATCAACTGATTCCCATGGTTTCGAAGCGTTCGTTTCGAAGTGACGTCAGCCGGCGTGTTGGCGGGGAAACGAGCGCAAATGTGCGGTTTTCGCCATCCCCGCGTCGTGCCCGCTCCGCGTGCCGCAATGTCTGCGAAGACCGCCATAATCGAAGGCATCGGCCCACCTGTATCCCACACCTTATATATAGGGACATGGGCGAGCCCACATCCACCGAAGTTTCGAAAGGGAGTCCCATGGCAACAGGACCGGTGCTCGTCGTCGATTTCGGCGCGCAGTACGCCCAGCTCATCGCCCGCCGCGTGCGCGAGGCAAACGTCTACTCGGAGCTCGTGCCCCATTCGATGCCCGTCGACCAGATGCTGGCCAAGGATCCCCAGGCCATCATCCTGTCCGGCGGCCCCGCATCGGTCTACGAGCCCGGCGCGCCGACCATCGACACGAAGATCTTCGAGGCGGGGGTCCCCGTGCTCGGCATCTGCTACGGCTTCCAGGTCATGGCCCATGAGCTCGGCGGCGACGTCGACAAGGCCGCCCTCGGCGAATACGGCAAGACGGCCACCGTCATCGACGACGCCACTGGCCTGCTCGCCGGCTCCCCGGCCGACCAGAGCACATGGATGAGCCACGGCGTGGCCGTCACCTCCGCGCCCGCCGGCTTCGAAGTGCTCGCCCACACCGAAGGCGCGCCCGTCGCCGCCATGCAGGATCCCTCCCGCAAGCTCTACGGCGTCCAGTGGCATCCCGAGGTCAAGCACACGCCTCTCGGCCAGGAGCTCATCGAGACCTTCCTCCACGACTGCGCCGGACTTGGGCGTGACTGGGACGCCTCCTCGATCATCGAGGAGCAGGTCGCCAAGATCCGCGAACAGGTCGGCGACGCCCAGGTGATCTGCGGCCTGTCCGGCGGCGTCGATTCCTCCGTGGCTGCCGCGCTCGTGCACCGCGCGATCGGCGAGCAGCTCACCTGCGTCTTCGTCGACCACGGCCTGCTGCGCAAGGGCGAGGCCGAGCAGGTCAGGCGCGACTTCGTCGAGGCCACCGGCATCAAGCTCATCGCCGTGGATGCCTCCGAGGACTTCCTGACCGCCCTCAAGGGCGTCTCCGAGCCCGAGCGCAAGCGCAAGATCATCGGCGAGAAGTTCATCCGCACCTTCGAGAAGGCCCAGCGCCAGGTCATCGAGGAGGCCGGCGCCGCCGGCAAGGAAGTCAAGTTCCTCGTGCAGGGCACCCTCTATCCGGACGTCGTCGAATCCGGCGGCGGCGACGGCGCGGCCAACATCAAGTCGCACCACAACGTCGGCGGTCTGCCCGAGGATCTGAAGTTCGAGCTCGTCGAGCCCCTGCGCACCCTCTTCAAGGACGAGGTGCGCGCCATCGGCACCGAGCTCGGCCTGCCCGACGAGATCGTCTGGCGCCAGCCGTTCCCCGGCCCGGGCCTCGGCATCCGCATCATCGGCGAAATCACCAAGGAACGCCTCGACCTCCTGCGTGAAGCCGATGCCATCGCCCGCGAGGAACTCACCCGCGCCGGCCTCGACCGCGACATCTGGCAGTGCCCCGTCGTCCTCCTGGCCGACGTCCACTCCGTCGGCGTCCAGGGCGACGAGCGCACCTATGGCTCGCCCATCGTCCTGCGCCCCGTCTCCTCCGAGGACGCCATGACCGCCGACTGGTCCCGCGTCCCCTACGACGTCCTCGCCCGCATCTCCACCCGCATCACCAACGAATGCCGCCAGATCAACCGCGTGGTGCTCGACTGCACCAGCAAGCCCCCGGCAACCATCGAGTGGGAGTAGGCCGATAGGGTTCTGACCTGCATTTTTGAGTGCCGCGCTGTGCCGCTGAGTTTCGTTTCGTACGACAGTCATGGCAAAGCCACCGGCGACGGCGGTGAGTAAATACGATAATCTAGCCTCCGCTCCCATGTTGGAACGGAGGCTTTTTCTTTGCCTATTTACTCCCTTTCACCTGCGATTTCGCCATTTACTCCCCGTATTTCAAGACGGCAAAGCACTGGGCGGTATTCGGAGGAATGGGAGTAAGGATTCATCCCAAATGAGTAGACGCGCGGTTTTTGTCCCCGAGGACGAAACGAGGCCGTTTCGGGGCCCGTGAAACTCAAATCGAACTCAATAGGCTTTTCGGCGGTCTCCGCACGGCGTTTCCCCAGGTCGTTAATGGGGAGTAAAGAATCTCACCGTCTCAAGGAAAACGGGAGTAATCAGGGGAAATGCCGCGGCGTGCTGTCGCGTGCCGTCATATAAGCCACCGCGTCATTTACTCCCCAGGAGCGCCGAAAATGCCTTGACATGCAATGGGGAGTAAAAACTCAGCAGACGCAGGAGCGGGCGGAGCTCACCGCCTAGCCTGGCGTCCTGATTCGGTTGCGCTGGTTGCGAAATGCGGGGAGCCGCTACAGCGAGGCTTTCCAGCCCTCGTATTCGTCGGCGTCGATCTCGCCGTTCTCGAGCTGCGCGCGCTTCTCGGCCC
The DNA here is from genome assembly GCF_056355835.1 of Bifidobacterium sp. LH_730. Taxonomy (NCBI): domain Bacteria; kingdom Bacillati; phylum Actinomycetota; class Actinomycetes; order Bifidobacteriales; family Bifidobacteriaceae; genus Bifidobacterium; species Bifidobacterium sp. LH_730. The sequence continues at coordinate 312,701 of NZ_JBKETB010000001.1, read as the reverse complement.
ACAGCTCGATCGCCATCGCGGCTTTGGGAGCGTGCGGCGCCTTGGGGTTCAGGGAGAGGCCCGAGCCGTCGGCTGCGGGAACGATGCCGAAGGAGTCCTCGAGCCGCACGAGCAGCGACATGAGGTCGCCCGCGGTCTCGACGCCGTAATCCTTGAGGGCGTTGACGGAAACGCCGAGCGCGGCGGAGATGGACTCGAGCAGCTCGGGCTTGACGGCGCGGATGCCGCTCTCGTAATGGCGCACGGCCCCCTCGGTCAGACCGACCGCCTCGGCGAGCTGCGCCTGCGTCATGCCGCGCAACTTGCGGTACCGCCTTATGTTCTCGCCTACGGACATGCGCCCTCCTCCTGGAATTACGTACCCGCACATCTTATCAGCGTACGCAAATGTACGCAATTCTATTGACAGTACGGATGCGTACGTTTACTCTCAATCTGTAAACCGTACATATACGTACGCTGTTGATTGGAGGAGCCATGGACGAGAAGGTGGCGAAGACGCCGAGGCCTCACATGCTAGACGCCGACGAGGTCGCGGAGCTGCTGAGGATCAAGAAAGGCAGCGCCTACGAGGTGATCAGGAGGATAAACGCCGAGCAGGAGGCGCGCGGGCGCGTGGTTATCCGCGGGCGCGTCCGAAGCGACGTCTTCGACGCACTGTACTTCCCGGAGGTGGACTGACATGCCCGTGTACAAGGATGACAACAACGGCACGTTCTACGTGCAGTGCTACTACCGCGACGCCCGCGGCTCGAAGCGCCACAAGACGAAGCGCGGCTTCTCCTCCGAGGTGGAGGCCGCAGTGTGGGAGAGCCAGTTCAAGAGCCTTAACGGCGGGGCCATGGACATGACGTTCTCCGAGTTCGTCGAGGTGTACGCCTCCGAGGTGAAGCCGCGCATACGCGAGCACACGTGGATCACCAAGGAGTACATCATCAACGACAAGCTCGTGCCGTTCTTCGGGGACATGCGCATGTGCGACGTGAGGCCGATCGACGTCATCAGGTGGCAAAACGAGCTCACCGAGCACCGGGACGCCGACGGGAAGCCCTGGGCGCCGACGTACCTGCGCACGGTGAACAACCAGCTCAACGCCATCTTCAACCACGCCGAGCGCTACTACGGCCTCACCGACAACCCGGTGCGCAGGGTCGACAAGATAGGGTCGAAGAAGGGCGGCGAGATGCAGTTCTGGACCAAGGACGAGTACCTGAGGTTCAGCGAGGCCATCATGGACAAGCCTCTCTCGTTCCACGCCTTCGAGCTGCTCTACTGGACGGGCATCCGCTGCGGCGAGCTCCTGGCGCTCACGCCGTCCGACTTCATGCTGGAGAGCTCGCGGCTGCGCATCAACAAGTCGTACCAGAGCCTCCACGGCATGGACACCGTGACCGACCCCAAGACGCCCAAGTCGGTGCGCACGATCGTCATGCCCGCCTTCCTGCGCGACGAGATGGCGGACTTCATCGAGATGCGCGACGACGTCGCCCCCGACGAGCGCCTGTTCGCCGTGACCAAGCACTTCCTGGCCCATGAGATGGAGCGCGGGTGCAAGGCGTCTGGCGTGAAGCGCATCCGCATACACGACATACGCCACAGCCATGTGAGCCTGCTGATCGAGATGGGGTTCTCCGCGCTTGCCATCGCCGAGCGCATGGGCCACGAGGCGGTTGACATCACCTACCGCTACGCGCACCTGTTCCCCACGAAGCAGGACGAGATGGCCGCCGCGCTCGACGGGGCGAGGGGGTAAGAAGGATGCCGTGCGAGAACAGCGCCCGCAAGCGCAGCAAGACGATGGCGTTCCGCTGTACGCCCGAGGAGCACAAGCTCATATGCGAGATGGCAGCTTGGAGCGGCATGAGCAGGCAGGACTACATCATCGCCAAGCTGACCGATACCAAGGTCGAGGTGAAGCCCTCTGTGAGCGTTCAGAAGGCGCTGAAGGACACGATGACGGAGTTGGCCAAGGAGGTCCGGCTGGCGGCCTCCTACGGCGAGCTGAGCGAGTCCCTGCAGCAGAGGATCGAGCTCGTGATGAGGTTCTTCCTGGCGCTCGGCGAGGGGGTTGAGGCACCAGTGACGGAAGCGCCACCGCAAACCTCGCATTTGGAAGAGCCGACAACATCCGTCATGGATGCGGGCTCCGACACCGCAAGCATCTTCGAGATGGGGCGCATGTAAGGTTTAACGCCAGACCTCCAACGCCTTGTCCGCAAGCCATTCGGCGCGATCGGCGATATCGCCCTCGTCCCAAGACTCCTTCTCCAGGGCGCCGGCCATGGTCGCAAGGCCGGCGGCGCAGAGGGCAAGACCGTCCTTGTATCCCTTTCCCTGCTTCTTGGTGGGCCAATCGGCATCGCGGATGGAGGCGTTAAGGGAATGCGTGATGATGGCGAGGTTGCCGAGCGTGAGGAGCTTCCTGTCCCTTCGCGTGGCAGCCTCATCGTCGAGGGCTCCCCATTTGTTGCGCCACTTCTTGGGCATCATGTGTTCGAGGGTGTACTGGTTGAACCCGAGCAGGGCCGTGCTGCTCATGTCTGGGCGAATGGCGCTTTCCAGCAGATAGAGAACGCCCTTGGACTGAAGGTTGTACAGACACGATTCCTCGAACGCCCTTCGAACCTCGTCATCGCCGGGCATGTACGTCGTCGCCTCTTCGTTGGCTTCAAGAGCCTTCCTCAGCGTCTCCGCGTCCTTCACCTCGTTCAGGATCAGCGAGGTGAACAGCCTGTTGTAGTTCTTCGTGGTCGCCTGAACCAGCGTTCGGCGGACGATGTAGCTCTCAAGCAGGGCGAAGACCTCGGATTCCTCGCCCGAAGACTCCGCGTTCTTGCGAACGTAGAGCACGTACGGGATGAGCGTCGAGTTCTTGAGGCCGAATATCAGCACGTTCAGGCGCTCGACGCCGGGAGCGGAGGGGATGTCCGCGTCGCAGTAGCCGGGGTCGAACGTGGACTCGAACACCTCGTGATTTTATCAATGATATTTCGCAATAGCCAGCAATGAACGCTTGCATTGCGCAAGACGTTACATTATCTTCTGAAACATATAGCGCACCTTGTCCAGGCGGCTGTTTGGACGGCGGGGCTGGATGACTGGCTTGCCGACAGCGGCCTGATACCCTTTCAGTTCTGTAAGGCATACGCTCTGCCCGTTGGTGTAAAAGGCCAGATCAGTACGGTATGCCTGTATACAGCGGGCGGGAATCTCGCCAGTAAAGACAACTTCATCCTTTTTTACCTGGGCCGTTTCGATGGTGGCACAGTATTTCGGTGCATCATGATAAGCCCTGGAAAGATATTCCCGGGGCGCATAGAGGGTGAAGGAGAGATAAGGTTCCAGCAGTTGCGTCCCTGATTCCTTCAATGCCTGTTCCAATACAATCGGGGCCAATGAGCGGAAGTCCGCCGGCGTGCTGACCGGACTGTAATAAAGCCCGTATTCAAAGCAAATCTTACAGTCCGTTACGTTCCAGCCGAACAAGCCCTGCTCCAGCCCGTAACGGATACCATCCCTGACAGCGTTTTGAAAACTCTGGTTCAAGTATCCCAGCGAAACCCGGCTCTCGTATTGTACACCGGAGCCAAGCGGGAGTGGTGTAACAGACAGTCCGATGGATGCCCAAAACGGGTTGGGCGGCACCTCGATATGGATGGTGTGGCTGGCTGCTTTGAGCGGCCGCTCCATATAAATGACGGTGGGTTCCTTTACCACTGTTTCAAGCTTGTATTTTTCCGACAGCAAAGCGGAAACAACCTCCAACTGCACCCGGCCCAAAAAAGAAAGAATGATCTCATGGGTGATGGAATCCACCTCGTAGCGCAAAAGCGGGTCAGTATCCGCAAGTTGCGTAAGAGCGTCCAGCAGCCGTTCTCTTTGCGCTGCCGTTTTCGGCGCAATCGACGTCCGCAGCATGGGGAGGGGGTCCTCACGCCACCTTTTACGAGGGAGCCGGGTTGGGTCCCCTAATACATCGTTTAACCTCACGCTGTCGCTGGGAAGGATAACAATTTCACCCGGATAAGCGGTGTCTGTCCGAACAATTTCCCCTTTGGATGGAATACGCATCTCTGTGATTTTCAGCTTTTCTCTCCCGGCCAGGGCCACCGTATCCCGCAGGCGCAGCGTTCCGCTGTATAGCCGTAGATAGACACGCCGCTGGCCGCAATCTGTATACTCCACCTTGAAAACGCTGCCGCATAGGGCGGCGCTCCCCTGTTCCCCAATCGGTTGGAACAGCCCTGTCACCGCATCCATCAACGGTTGAATGCCAAGGCCCTTTTTGGCGCTGCCATAATAGACCGGGAACAGGGAGGCGTCTTGAACCCGCCGCTGTTCCTCCCGCACAAGTTTTTCCCGGCTGATTGGTTCTCCTGCGATATACTTTTCCAATAATTTATCGTTATTTTCGATGACCGCATCCCATGCTTCTATGTCGGTATTTTCCTCCAGGACTATTTCCGGGGACAGCGACACCGTCTGCTTGATGATAATATCGGCGGAGAGCTTATCCCGAACAGACTGAACCACGCTCTGCAAATCAACGCCAGCCTGGTCGATCTTGTTGATAAAGATAACGGTGGGAATGTTCATTTTCCGCAGGGCATGGAACAGAATACGGGTCTGGGCCTGCACGCCATCTTTAGCGGAGATCACCAAGATGGCCCCATCTAAAACAGCCAAAGAGCGGTACACCTCCGCCAAAAAATCCATGTGGCCGGGCGTATCCACAATGTTGACTTTACATCTGTGCCACTGGAAGGAAGTGACTGCCGCTTGAATGGTAATCCCACGCTGCCGCTCCAAAAACATGGTGTCCGTCCTCGTTGTCCCTTTTTCGACGCTCCCCGGTTCTGAAATGGCTCCGCTGGCATATAGCAGGCTCTCCGTCAAGGTCGTCTTTCCAGCGTCTACATGGGCAAGAATTCCAATATTGATTATTTTCATGTGATTGTCCTCCCTTTACTGCCCCGAAGGGCATAAAATCCCCAGCAGTAAAATACTTTTACCACTGGGGATGATAATTTGCGGACATACACATATACAGCATACACCTGTTTGTGAGTGCTGTTTTTGGGGATATGTCAAAATTGATAAGGCAAAAGTATTCTTAAATTGGGTACAAAAAACTAAGCTCCTACAAAAGGGACTATCATAATCCTTTGTTCCCACTATTTGATTATAGTTTTATTTAAGAATACCTTGCCGCATATTTTTTACTCCTTTTCTGGAATTGAATTATTATATCACATCAGTTTTAGGAAAACAAGTATCTAAAAGAAATTTTTCTTCCCCTTATATGTAACAATCATACCGGCTTCCTAACGTTCAGAATGGTTTCTACTGTCTGCTGCGGTGTTTGGTTGGAATTGTCCAGCCAAAAGCCGATCCGTGGTGTTGTCTGCATTTTACTAAATACAAATTCAATGTATACAGAAAGAAATATATAAGGAGTGGGAGGGATTCCGCCGTAGTCGGCATTGTAGGAAAATCCAAAAGTTTAGATTTTCTCAAAATGCTTATCTTTTGGTCTTTGGTTCGGAATAGTGTAGTGCTGGCGGTCTATCTATTGTTTTCGGTTGCTTGCTTCTTTACCGTACATGAGCATTCTCGACGGTCATCTCGTCATCGCCCATGTAGCCGTCGCCTAGGGCCTCGTATTCGTTGTCGGCCCATATGATGTTGCGCCCCGTAGTGCGGTCGCACAGCAACGTCTTGAGAATGAAAGTCGGGTATCGGCGGTCGAAGGACTCTATGAAGCCTTCGACCGAGATGTCGTGCATTGGCTCCGTCACGGGCTATTGTCCCTTCTTCGCGAGCTCTTCGATCATGCAAGTGCGCACAAAGGCGGAGAAGCTCATGCCGCGAAGGGCAGCCTCCTCCTTCGCCGCGTCGCGCAGGGTGTCGGGGATGCGCAGGGTCACAGATACCTGGTCGCCGTTTACCAGGAAGCTCCTGATCTCGGTCTCGCCGGGGTTACCCTTGATGAGCTCCTTATAGCCATTAGACATTCGCGCCTCTATCCCTCGAAATGCAATACAAATGCGTTTTCTGAATTATAACGCAGCGGTACGCCGCGGCACTGGGAATAGGGGGACATCAGCCGCTCGGACACAATGCGACACCGGGCGGCGGAGAAGATCATCCGGCCGGAATCAAGGAACAGTTTCCGGACCGGGTTTCGTTCCTCAGTTATCGCGCGGTTTGACTTTGGCCCGCTCCTCCGCATAGAGGACCTCGTTCTGAGCCTCCAGGATGCGCGCCGCGTCGCCGATGCGCTCGGCACACCTCTCGCTTATAGACCTCAGGACCAGGATCCCCTCGACGTCGAGCGGGTCCAGCTGGTCGGCGTGAGCCAGGGACTCGAGCAGCTGGTCCAGGCCCCTCGCCAGTCTCCCGGCATCGCACACGGCATCGATGAGCTCGATGCGCTCCAACTTCTCTTCGTGGCTCAACATCAGCTCGCCTCCTTCTCTCAACAGACGTGTCGCGCAGCACCGTAGCCGTTCCATGCGGAGAACCATCTCGCTGCCCACGGTCCCGTGCACATATCGACCGCAAGCGGCGCGGGAAAGCCATCTGTCCCGACTCATACCGCGGCACCACGACTCGGGATCCCGCCTCCGTCCCCGCCGCGACGTCGTCGCCAAGTCCCGCGGGAGCCCAGGACCGCCGACGGGCCGCATCCCATGCCCGGAGGGTTTCGGCGCCCACGCCCGATTCCATGCCGCACGCCTCCGCCCCTCCGACCCGAAACTCGCCCCGGCGCTCCTTGGACGCGCAGGGTCGCACGCCGGCAGGCGGCCCGCAAGGGCCGCGACACTTTTTCGGGTTCTTCGCCCCATGCGCTGCGCGCGCGAACAACGCGAAAAACTGACGTCGGGAGATTTCTATAACCACGCCCGACTTCGCTTCCTCCCTTGCAGGCACGCCCGCGCTGCATGCGACTCACGCGGCGCAAGGCACGCCACAGGGGCGGGCCTCAGAGTCTAAGGAGCAAGGCATGAACGACATGAAGGAAAAGGCGATGGGCGCGGTCAGGGCCTTCCTCGAGCGCAAGGGCTACGAGATCGTCGACGAGGCCTGGCAGGGGCCCGAGGGCATCGGCGGGATCGACCTCGTGGCGGTGGACGAGGACGGGACCCTGGTCTTCGTCGACGCCACGGTCCGGATCGGAACGGACGGCTTCCCCGAGGCCCACAGGGCGCGCGGGCTGCGCGAGGCGCTGGCGGCGACGTGGCTCGCGGGGAACAGCGACGACTACGCAGACACCCCGGTCCGCTTCGACGAGGTGGCGATGATGGTCGTCAAGGAGAACCGAGCGCTCCTTCGCCACCACATCAACTGCTTCGGCGAGATGGAGCCGCTCTCCTAGGCGGCGCGCCCGGCCCCGGGCTCCCGGGGCCGGACTTCCCCGAAATCCGACCCTGTACCACGAAAACGTACATATACGTACGTTTTCGTGGTACACTCCGCTTGTCGGACAAATTCGTACGGTTTTGTCCCGACGCTCCGAGACTCGGGGCGCGCCGGACCGGATGCGGCGAGGCGCGCCCCACGCTAGAGAGGACGCGACCCATGCGCACGATAGCCATTTCCAACTACAAGGGAGGCGTCGGCAAGACGACGACCGCCGTCAACCTGGCGGCCATCTTCGCCGCCCGGGGCCTTCGGACCCTGCTCGTCGACCTCGACCCGCAGGCGTCGGCCACCGACTTCTTCGGCCTCTACGACCGCGCCGCCTCCGAGCGGCGCACCTCGGTCGAGCTGCTCTACGGCGGCGCGCCCGTGGAGGAGGTCGCCTACGCCGCCGGGGAGGGCCTCGACGTGGTGGCCTCGACCATCGACCTCGTCGACCAGAACGAGATGCTCCTGCGCGAGCAGCGCCTCAAGTTCGCCCTCGACGACGCCTCGGGCTCCTACGACGTCTGCCTCATCGACTGCAGCCCCGTGATGCGCAGGCTTGCCTTCAACGCCTACCTCGCCGCAGCGGAGGGCGGCATGGTCGTCATCCCCGTGAAGCTCGACTCCACCGTGATGCGCGGCACGGCGCTCACCGTGGAGGCGACGCGCTCCATTTCAGACGCCCTGCGCATGCCCACGCCCAGATGGAAGATACTGCGCACCTGCGTGCCCGGCCGCATGACCAACGCCGAGGCCACGGGCGCGGCCGTGCTCGACGGGTTCTTCCCGGGCGAGCAGTTCGAGACGGTCATACACGCGAGCAGCAAGGTCTGCGAGGGCAGCTGGCAGTGGAAGCCGGTGGCGGCCTTCGAGCCGGGGAGCCGCCCCGCGCGCGACTACGAGGCTCTCGCCGACGAGGTGTCCCGTGAGCTCGCCTAGCCAGGTGGCCGCGGGCTTCACCATCACGGGGCTTCTCGACGGCGCGTCGCGCACCCGCGGGCGCTACCCGGTGTCCGAGATAGCGGTGGCCGACATCGCCGACCACCCGGCGAACGCCGCGTACTCCATGGACCCGGCCGGCATAGCCGAGCTCGCCGAGTCCATACGCGAGGACGGCCTCACCGACCTGCCGCTGGTGCGCAAGGTCGGCGACGGCTCGTGGCAGATGGTCTCCGGGCACCGCCGCAAGGCCGCCTACGCGCTGCTCGCCAAGGACGACCCCGCCTACGAGAGGATGCCCTGCCGCGTGATAGAGGGCATCGACGACGAGCGGGCGGTGACGCTGCTCCACGCCGCGAACTACTTCACCCGCGCGCTCACCGTGACCGAGCGCGCCGCAGCGACCGAGGCGCTCAGGGGCGACGCCGTGCGCCTGCGCTCCGAGGACCCGTCGCTTTCCGGCATGCGCGTCGACGACGTGAAGGCCGCCATCATCGAGCGGCAGACGGGCCGCAAGGTCTCCGGCAAGACCATCGCGCGCGAGGAGAGGCTGGCCCGCCGCATCGCCGAGGACCTCTCGCCCGAGTGGGCCGCCGAGGCCGACCGCGGCAACCTCAGCGCCGAGGCGGTGCGCTCGCTCGCGGGCATGCCGAAGGAGCGCCAGGCGGAGATGCACGCCGCCATGGAGCCCTGGCGGCGCACCAAGCGGGAGCTCTCCGACTACGTGAGGAGCGAGAGCGAAACGCAGGCCGGCCCCGACGGGCGCATCGCGAAGGCCGCGAGGCTCGTCGCCGACTTCCTGGAGAGCCCGCCCGAGAGCCCGAGCGCGGCCGACCTCTCGCTGCTGCGCGAGATGGCGCTCATGACCGCCCCGTACGCGGATGCGGGCAGCGATGCCCGAAAGCGCCGCAGAAGGGCCTCAGGTTCGAAATCCAGCAAGTAGCCTATGGCGTCCGACATCGCGTCGGGCGTCCATAGCACTTGGGGACCGGGCGGCTTCGGACCCGTCATGCCGCGGGCCGTTTGGGAGCCCGCTTTCGCGAGGCCCGGTCCCAGAGGCGGCGCCCGGGCCGGGCCACCGCCTGCGGGGGATCCCCCGCGCCCCTAGAGAGACGCGCCCGCCGCGCGGCGGGCCCGAGGAAAGGAATCCGCCATGGAAGAGGAAGCCGGCGCCGCCAAAGGCAAGGAGCGCCGCGTCACGTTCCGCATGGAGGGAGGCGACTACGACGCGCTCTGCGAGCGGTGCGAGCGCGCCGGCCTCAGCAAGTCAGAGTACCTGCGCTACCTCGTTCGCATACCGCTGTCGACGGAGGCCAACGCTGGAGACGAGCACCGCATACTCGTGGACCGCAGGGCCCTTTGGTCGATGTCTCGGGAGCTCACGAAGTGGGGCTACCACTACAACCAGGCAGTGCACGCGATGAACCTCATCAACTTCCACGCCCGCCACGGGCACGTCGACCGGGACCTCGTCGCGGAGAGCATCCCGACGATCGAGCGAGAGCTCGCCGACGTGAACGGCGCGGCCCGCGAGATGGCGGCGGAGCTCGGTCGCATCGGTGCCGACTCGCTCGTGGAGGGCTCGCCATGCCGATCCTGAAGCCGATAAGCGGCCACGGCTCGACGGGTGGCATCCGCCGCTACCTCGAGAAGGGAGGCCGCGCCCTGGCGCGCGACCTGTTCAACCTGAGCTACGACGAGCGCGATGCCGGCGCACTGGGAAACGAGGCCAAGGAGGCCTGCGCCTGGGACGCCGAGATGGACGCCACGCGCGCCGCCTTCGGCACGGACGCCCCCTGGAGGGGAAAGCCCGCGCGGACGTTCAAGCACTTCGTGCTCTCGCCGGACCCCGGCGACGATATCGACCTGGCGGCGCTGCGCGAGCTCGCGTGCTCGTGGGCTCTCAAGCACTTCGGCGACCACGAGATCGCCATCGTGTACCACGACGACAACGCCCGCGGCATACCGCACGCGCACATCGTCGTGAATAACGCCAACCTCCGCACCGGCTACCGCATGCAGACCCAGCACCCCGAGGACCTCAACCGAGACCTGCAGGACATGGCGCGCGAGCGCGGGCTGTCGGGGCTCTCCAACGACCGAGCTCCCGAATCGCCGTCGAAGGCGCGCGGGCGGGCAGGTGCGGGCGGGCCCAGGAGCCGCAGGAGCGTCTACCTGGGCCGGGCCGAGAAGGAGATCATGCGCTCGGGCGGCTACTCGTGGGTCGGCGACATCCGCGCCCGCGTCGCGCTCGCCAAGACCACGGCGCGCGACGAGGCGGAGTTCCTCGGCGTCCTCGACGCCCTGGGCGTGCACGTCGCCGACAACTCGGCCAAGGCGCGGCGGGACGACTGGGTGTTCAGCCTGGCCGAGGAGCCGTCCAAGAAGGTCAGCGGCGAGCGCCTGGGGTTCGTCTACGGCAAGGAGATGCTCCGCCGGCGGTTCGAGCGCGGGGGCGCCTACCGTCCCACGGACGCGAGCGCCGCGCGCATCCGCGAGGCCGCCGAGCGAGCCCTCGAGCTCAACGACCTCTCGGAGCTGAGCAGGCTCTCCTCGGCGCTCGAGACCTGCGCGAAGTTCGACGTCGAGTCCATCGAGGAGTTCGGTCTCAGGATGGCGACGCTCGAGCGTCGCGGCCAGGCGGGCGGCGAGGGCTACCGTCGACTCGAGGCGGCGCGCGACTACATGGCGATGAACGAGCTCATGCCGCTCAAAACCCGCTACGGGGACGATCGCGGGCGCGGTGCTGCCGAAGGAAGCTCGCGCGACGGGCGCCGCGAGGACGAGCAACAGCGCATCCTCGCCGTCGAACGCCAGCGGGCCCAGCAGGAGCATCGCAGGGAAAGGGGCCGGAGATGATGGTGAGGATAGAGTACGAGGGCGGCAGGACGACGCTGTTCGACACGCTCTCGTTCACGGAGGGCTCGCCGTTCTCCGGCGCGAACATGCTCACGGAGTTCGAGCTCGAGATGCGCGAGGAGCCCGAGAAGGGGCTCTGGCTCACGGCGAACTGGCACCAGGTGCGCGACGACTGGCGCGCCGAGGCGCCCGCGGACGGCATCCCGGCCGCGCGGAGGTCCCGCGGGTGGCGCTTCATGCTGGCCTCGGAGGCAGAGCTCGGGCGCGCCCGCCGCGTCCTGCTCGACGGCGACGAGGCGTTCGCCCGGGTGCGAGGGTACCTGTGCGACGCGGCTGCAATTTCCGCTTGCTACCGCGAGCACGTGGGCCCTCCCTCAAAACCGCTGAAGTCGCAGATAAGGGACCTTCAGCGCGCGCTGGGGAGGGCGGAGGTCCCGGGCGTGCCGGATGAGCTGGCGAGGCTGCTCGCGGAAGAGAAGGAAGAGGGCGCCGACGAGGGCGCCCGCAAGGTCAAGGAAGATTGGGGTGACGTCGATGAAGAGGCTTGGTAGGTTCCTCATGGCGGCGCTTAAGGTCACGCTGGGCTTTTTCGTCTGGCTGTTCCGCGCCGTGTTCAAGTGGGTGATGTGAGAACGAAGGCACCTGGTGCCTAGAGTAGCCCCTTGGCTCGCTCGTCGTAGATCTTGTCAAGCTCCGATTGGAGGAACTCCTCTTTGAGCTTGGCGACGAAGCGAGCATCCGAGAACAGTCGGTAGACGAGCACCGCCGCGCCTCCGAGATCGAGACACTTGGGGTTCTTCGTGATCGATGCCTGCACGATGCTGCTCGAGGTCGCGATGGTGTCGGAGATGAGGATGATCTTCTTGGTGCGCGCCTGGTACATCTCGGTGCAGTAGTCCGACCCGTCGTCCTTGAATATCAGGGAGCAGCCGTGGAGCGCCGCTATCAGCCAGTTGATGAGCACCGTCATGCCCGCCTGCATGCCGACTTTCAATATGTCGCCGGTGCTGACGTATTTGGTGAGGGCCTCGGTGTGCGCCTTGTCGAGGACGAGGTTGGCGAACGGGATCTGTATCCCGCACGGCGTGTAGAGGTCGGTGCCGATGTGGACCAGCTGCTTGATCAGGGCCGCCGCGGCGGCATCCGGCTCGCTCACGATGCGCCTTCCCGCCGCGACCAGCATCTCCACGGTCCCGGTGGGCGCCCCGATCAGCGGGTTCTTCCCGAATGCGTCGTAGGAGACCGAGTAGGTCGCGGGGATCCGCGCGCCGATCCCGAAGACGTTGGCGTCCTTCACGCAGGTGATGCTGTTCGTCATGATGTTCGAGGTCCCGAACACGAGGCCGAGCACCGGGTCGTGGCCGAGGGTCGCGAACCGGTGGTTCGCCCCCTTGAATATCTTGAGGTTCTCAGCCTCGTAACGTGTCGCGTCGTACGGCACGCCTCGCGAGGAGAGGATGTGGCTCTTGGAGGCGAACAGGCGGCCCGATTCCGCCGGAGCCCCGTCGTCGAAGCCCGAGAAAACGCGGCCCTGGAAGCTGTGCAGGGCGTCCTCCTTGGCGTTGCCCGCTCCCGCCCGCTCGACCTCCGTCAGGGAGTTGATGACGAGCACGCGGGCGACCTGGAGCATGGTCGCGGCGACGACGAAGGCCGCGTCGGCGTCCTGCAGCCTCGTCCGCTCCTTGAACTCACGGTCAATGCGCTCGAGGCTCTCGCCGTACTCGCGAACGGATTTCTCGACTGCCTGCTCGGCCCAGTTCTCGTCAACCGCCACGCATGCCGCCCTCGCGGCCATGTAGTCGGCGAAGAGCCTGCAAGCGTGCTCCTCTTCCTCCGTCACCTCGCCGTCCGCCGCCGCGGCGACCTGCAGCTGCTCGGCGATGGAGCCCAGCGACACGATGCTCACGTTGTCCAGGCAGTCCTTGACTTGGTCGAAGGACAAGCCCTCGTTGTCCGCGATTGCCTGCACCTTCGCCTTCACGTCGTCCGGAAGGCCGCCGTCCAGCTTGAGGTAGTCGAGGCCGTCCTCGAGCCACTCCTGCTCCTCATGGGAGAAATCGCCGTCGCAGCGCATCAGGAAGCAGAGCGTCGCCACGTAGGCGTAGATGAAGTTGTAACGTTTCTCGCCCGCAAGGTAGGCCCCCTGCTTGATGCCGTCACGGAACCCCTTGATGCGCGCCTTGCGGAGGCGCGCGGAGAACGAGTTCTCCTTGATGGCGTTGATGCCGCCCTCGACGGTCGACGCCGCGCCGGATGCAAGGGACGACGCCCCCTGGGCCAAACCCATTGCGGCGCCGACGGCGATTCCGCCTACCGCGTTCGCAGCCCCTGCGATCGCCTTGCCCGCATCGGACGACGCGATCTGCTCGCCGGCGCTCGACACGCCTTCCGCAGCCGAGCACATGGCGCTTCCGACGGCTTCGGATGCCGAGGCGGCCGTATCGACGATGGCGTTCCCCGCGCCCTCGGCCGCATTCGCGACGCCTTTGGCGGCGGACTCGACAGTTGCCGATGCGCCTTTTGCCACCTCTCCTGCGGCGTGCGCAGCTTGGGACAGGGCTTCCCCGAGATCGAATTTGAGCGCCATCCTGTATCTCCTGACGTAAACGAACCTTGTGTAAGGCGCTCATGCGCAGCCGATGCAACACGGCACGCACGACACGTCTCATGTGCTCTTCATTATCCCACCATGTGCAAGCCCCTCGTCCGACGGAGCGAGGGGCTTGATCGTTCGGTTCAGTTGCGATTTCGTTTTTCGGCAACTAGTCCCGGTCGTCGTCGCCGACTGCGCAGCATGCGTAGGCAGTGAGCGTGAGGAGCCCCATGAGGAGCCCTATTCCGAAGGGCGCGAATCCCATCCTTCCACCTCCTTCGCGTAGACGACGGTGCGCGAGTTGCTCGTCTGGTAACTGCACGTCACGAAGGCCCAGGCCTGCGCGACGTCCGACGGCTCTTCCAGGACGACCTCGCACCGGGACAATTTGTCCCCGAGGTAGGCGTCGAGCTCGGCCGCGTCGGCGAAGTCGGTCCGCTTGCCCTCCGAGCTCGCGTCGACCACGTCCACGGCGAAGACCTCGAGCTCGATCTCCTTCTCGCGGGTGTAGACCCGGATGGTGCGGTGCCCCTCGGCGAAACCGCGCGACGAGTACTGCGCGAGCGGCGCGAACATGGTGCCGTCGGACATGTGGTGCCCGTAGACGATGACGAGCGGGCTCTCGGCGCCCTGCGCGCACCCGGCGTCGATGTAGGGAGCGCCCCATGCGGATCTTTCGCCGCCGACGTCGTGCGTGAGGTAGAAGTCGGGCGATTCCTGCCGGCCCTGGACGATCGGGTAGTCGACGGTCGTGCCTGGCACTCGCACCCATGCGACGACGGAGGCGGGAAGGGCGTCCCAGTCGATTCCGCCTCCCGTCTCTTTCACCTCCATAGTCGCGTCCTCTTCCGTTGCGGGTACCTCGTGCACCCCGTACGGGTTCCTCTCGGGCTGCGGCAGGACGGCGAGCGCCGCCAGCGCCAGCAACGCCACGGCGACGGCGAGCGCCGTGGCGGCTTTCCCTTTGTTCATGTCCTCCCCCGTTCGCAGGGGAGGCCCCGGGCGGGCGCCCAGGGCCTCCGGCTCGGTATCGATGCGGCGCCGCTACTCTTCCGGCTCTTCGGCAGGCTCTTCGGCTGCCGCGTCCTTGCTTGCGCCGGCCGTCTTGCGCTTGCGGTACGCGAGCGCTCCGCCCGCGCCCGCCGCAGCTGCCAGAGCGATGCCCGCGGCCACGGCGTAGCCGGTGCCGTCGGGGGCGTCGGCCCCGGTCTTGGCGTAGGGCTCCTCGGGGACCTCGGGCGTGTCGGGGTTGTCCACGACGACGCTCTGCTCGGCGGAGTCGATGTCCTCGTGGGTCGCGACGACGTTGCCGGCGGAGTCCAGGACCTTCTCGAAGACGACGAGCTCGTCTCCCTCGGCCAGGCCCTCGGTGTCGAACTCGAAGGTCACCTCGACGGTGCCGGAGGGCGCCTCGGGCTCGAAGGGCGTGCGCGCGGTCACCTCGTTGCCGTCCTTGTCGAGGAACGGCTCTCCGGTGCCCTTGTCCATGAGCGTGCCCACGGCGATGTATGTCTTGCCGGGGACGAGGCCCTTGTAGGCCACCGTGTCGACGACCTTGGCCTTGCCGGCCTCGATTACCTGGTCGCCGTCGGCGGCGTCCGCCGCCTGGGTGCCCACCTCGACGGCGACGTGGACGGTCTGTCCCTCGTCGGAGAGGTCCGCATGCGACGCCACCTCGGCACCGTCCTTGCGAAGGCTCTCGAACACGACCAGGTCGCGGCCGCCGAGCAGGCTCGCGTCGAAGGAGATCTCGACGTCATGGCTGCCGGTCGAGAGCGCGGGCTCGAACTGGGCCTTGGCCTCCACGGGCTTGCCCGAGGCGTCGGCCACGGGCTCGCCGGTCGCCTTGTCGACGAGGGTTGCCGAGAGCTCGTACGCCTCGCCGGCCTTCAGCCCCTCGTAGGCCACCGCGTCGACGACCTTGGCCTCGGCGTCGGCCGAGACGTCCTTGTCGCCATCCGCCCCGTCCTTTGCCGTGGTGGAGATGCGCGGGCCCTCCTGGTCGTCGAGGCCCATCCACACGGCCTTCGCGACCGTCGAGTCGCGCTCGATCCAGAAGCTCCTGGTGATGAGCTCGAGGCCCTCGTTGGCCTCGCAGCGCAGCTCGGTCATGGTGTAGGCGCCGTACGGCAGTGCCGCCAGCGAGTCGTCGACCGGCGCCGAGGAGCCGTCCTCGCCGAGCGAGAACCAGATGCCGGCCTTCGGGTCCATGTCGGCGGGCTCGATCGGGCCCTCATGGCCGAGCAGGGCGTCGTTGGCGTTGGTGTCCCTCGAGTGCCTGTTCCAGCTGCTCGCGGTCGACGCGTCGCCGTTGCGGTCCGTGACCAGCACGTGAATCTCGCCGGTGGCCGCGTTCTCGATGGCGAACGGGACCATGAGGCCGGCGTTGTCGGCCTCGCTCTTCTTGGAGAGCTCGAGGTCG
The DNA here is from genome assembly GCF_056355835.1 of Bifidobacterium sp. LH_730. Classification (NCBI taxonomy): domain Bacteria; kingdom Bacillati; phylum Actinomycetota; class Actinomycetes; order Bifidobacteriales; family Bifidobacteriaceae; genus Bifidobacterium; species Bifidobacterium sp. LH_730. The sequence goes on along the minus strand of NZ_JBKETB010000001.1, from coordinate 296,481 downwards.
TTGCGCACCACCTGGTCGCGGAACTCGAGCGCGGCGCCGTCCGCGGAGGCGCTCACGATCTCGCCAGCGGCGCGGACCTCGAAGGTGCGGGGCTCGCCGTCGGTCAGCAGGTAGCTCCCGTTCGTCGCCGTCTCCCGCACGTCGTAGGTCCCGTACGGCAGTGCGTCGGCCGCGGTCTGCGCGGTGTAGGCGCCGGCCTCGTCGTTCCATGCGGTGGTCAGCGTGGCCACGGCCTCGCCCGGCTCGCGCCACTCGCCGTCAACGAGGACCTTGTGCGCCGAGCGGTTCGTGACGGTGAACTCGATCCCGTCGAGGCCGGGGTGCTCGCCAGGCGCCTCCTTGTGGCCGCTGCCCGCGAGCGCCTCGGACGCCTGCAGCTCCTTGTCGGACTTGGTCACCTGCACGCCGCCGCGGAAGACCTCGTCGGTCACGGGGTCGCCCGTGAGGTCGCGCACCTCGTCGGCCTTCACGGTGAACGTGACGGAGGCGTCGCTGGCGTCGTAGCCCTCGGGCGCGCCGGACTCGACGATGCGGTAATTGCCTGCGGGAAGTGCGTCGGCGCCGGTCGCGGCGACGTGCGACCCGTCCTCGGGCGCGGTCTTGATCGTGGCGCATACCTCGCCGTCGGCGTAGTACTTGCCGCCGACCAGCACGTAGCGGCCGGTCTCGTTAACGACGGAGAAGCTCGCGCCGTCGAGCGAGGCGTCGCCCTGGGGCTCCGCGCCCGCCTCGGAGTCCGTTTTGGCGACCTTGACTCCGCCCGTGGACCAGCTGAAGCTCACGAGCGTCTGGGAGCCGCCGCCGGTCCTGACGCAGAACGCCTCGAACCCGGCGGATACCTTGCCGGCGCCCGCCTTCATCTTGGCGAAGGTCCCGCCGATCAGCTCGGATTTCGCCCAGGAGGCGAACTCGGCGCTCGTGCCGTGCGTGGCAGCCGACTCGGACCCAGAGTAGGCGTAGGCGATGAGCACATGGCTCGCCGCGGCGTACTTCGCGTCGTCCCAGCCGCCGCCGTCGTACCAGCTGCCCGGGAACATCGACGCGTCGAAGCCGGGAGAGCCGAACGAGTACCAGATCGCCGCTGTCACGTCGCCGCTCGGCACGGGGCTCGTCGAGTAGGAGCCCGGCGCGGGCGTCGGGGACGAGGGCTCGGCGCAGTAGGCGATGTTGCCGTCGGCGCTCATCCACGTGGTGGCGAAGCCGCCGTAGGGGATCTTGCCGCCGATGGACACGTCTACCGTGCTCGGCGCGGCGTAGGCGGGCGAGGCCGCCACGGAGGCGAGCAGCGCCCCCGCCGCCAGGATGAGCGCCATGGCGCATCGGAGGAGCTTTTCCTGCAGGGTGCAGTCTTTCGCTGCGTTCATCTTTCCGCCTCCCTATCTCTCGACGCTTCGCTGTGCGCGGGGCGCCTCGTGCTCGGCGGCGCGGCTCGCCTGGCGGGCGTGCTCGGCGCGCTCCGCGAGGTAGCGCGAGCGCCCTGCGTCAACGGCCTCCTTGAGCTGCGCCGGCATGACCTTCACGGTGTCCTTGACCGCGCGGCCGCCCTCGTCGAGCTCGGGCTGGCCGTCCGGGCCCATCACCGTCTTCCTCAGCCACACCTCGCGGTTCGCGAGCAGCGGTATGTCTCGGAAGTCGGCCCCCTTGAAGCGGCTCTCGTTAACGAACATGGGGCTGAACTCGTAGCCTCACACGTCCACGCCGTCGACGACGGTGCCCTTGGGAAGGGTCGCCGAGTTGAAGGTCCTGGCCTCGCCGGTCGCGCGGTCGGTGTACTCGATGCCCTCGCGCACGAAGCTCTTGTGCAGCGAGAGGTACACGTTCTTCCTCTCTTCCATGTCTTTCCTCCTTTTCGTTTTCAATCGGTCCTTGTCTTCATCCGCCGGGACGCGTGCCCCGGCGCGGCGCCCCTATCTCATGGCGACCGCCCCCTTCCTCGCTTTTCCGCTAGAAGCCGCTCACGATGTCGCGCGCCCAGGAGCCGCTTTTCACGAGGGCCAGGATGAGCAGCGCGCACATGGCCAGGTACTGCAGCGCGTAGGTGAGCCCGTTTGCGACCGCGTCGGCCGGGGTGCCCGTCCCGGGGTTCGCCCCGGTGAGCCCGCCGAGCACGAGCGGGAACGATATGAGCAGCACGAGGATGATGACGCCGGCGATGCAGACCGCCCCGAAGCTCTTCAGGTAGCCGAGGCCTATCTGGCGCGTGGCGTCCATGCCGAGGAACGCCAGCGGGATCGGGGCGAACGCGGCCATGATGTAGAGCTGGAGCGCGCGGGCCCAGCAGACCACGAGGGCGACGACGTAGGCCGCCAGCACCACGACCCAGCTGATGAGGCTCACGACGAGCATGGCGATGAGCGACGGGATGTCGTCATCGGTGGTGACGACGGACACCTCGGGCAGGTCGAGCGCGCCTCCGGCGCCGAAGAGCGCCTCGACTCGGTCGATGGCGAGCCCGCAGACCTCGTAGATCGACGCCATCAGGTCGAAGCTGTTCTGTATGAGGAACAGGAACACGGCGAAGAACACGAGGAGGAAAACGACCTCCTTGACGCCGGGAAGGCTCTGGCTGCCGTCCATGCGCTGGGAGATCTCGATGAGCTTCAGAGTGAAGACCAGGCCGAGCACCCCGCACCCGATCGGCAGGATGGCAGCCTGCCATACGCCCCTGGCGACGTCGTGCATGGTCAGGTCGCTCGAGCTCGTGAGCATGTGCGCGAAGTCGGCCGAGAGGATCCCGTTCGCGCCGATCGACCCGAGCACGCCCGTTTGCGCCTTGAACATCCAGTTGCAGCAGTCGCGCAGAAGGCCGCACAGCCACTCGTTGACGTCCCCGGCTATGTCGGCGTATGCCGGCTGCGCGGGGACGAGCAGGAGCGCGCAGAGGGCGAATGCCGTCGCGGCGGAGATGGCGAACGCCCTTCGGCGTTGCGATTCAAGCGCCCGCACGGCTACATCGCCTCCAGCGAGCCGCCGCGCGAGACCACGGTGACCACCGTCGAGGCGGGGTCGTCGAGCGTGAAGGTCGTCGACGCGACGTTTCCGGCGTAGTCGAGCCACACCTCCTTGTCCCAGGTGGCTCCCGTCGCCTGCGGGGACACCTCCGCCGCCTTCCTGGCGACGGCTTCCTCGATGGCGGCGACGTCTGCGCCAAGCGCCTCGGAGAGGCGGTCGTCGGTGCCGGTCACGGAGAACGCTCCGACTTGCGCCTTCTGGGGCACGTAGGCCTGCGTCAGGAGGTCGCATGCCAGGGTGCGGGCGCCCCCGTCGCCCGAGACCTGGATGAGCGACAGGCCTCCCGCCTTATCGCCGGTTCCCTTGACCTCGATGGGTATGCTGAGCACGCCGCCGGCCTCGGAGGGCTCCTCGGCCGAGAAGAACCAGGCGCGCTCGGTGCCGCCCGCGCTCTCCACCATGGCGCCCTCGACGATCCGCAGCGTGGCTGTCGGGTCGTCGGCGCCCGTCCATGCGGTGTTCCAGAGCGCCTCGGCGCCCGAGGTGGCCTTCCCGGTTGCCGCGTCGGCGCCTGCAGCCGCGGGCTGCTCTTGCTCCTGTGGACTATCCTGCGCGCCTTCCTGCGGGGCGATGGCGCAGCGCGCCGCGCCCGCGCCGAGCGCCACGGTGAGCGCGCTTGCCGCGACGGCGGCCATGACCCTTGACTTTCCCTGCATTGGTTTCTCCTATCTCGCGGTGAGCGCGCAGCTGAAGCTGCCGATGCCGCTCGCTATGCGGCACACGTCGCCCGTTCGCGGCTCGTGTATGTACCTGTCGTCGCCGATGTAGATGGCCACGTGGCCCGAGCGGTAGAGGATGTCGCCGGGCTTCGCCTCCGAGAGCGGTATGCGCCTGAGCTCCTCGTACTGGGAACCCGTGTAGTGGCTTATGCGGATGCCCGCCTGCGCGTAGCAGTATTGCGTGAGTCCGCTGCAGTCGAGCGCCTTGCCGGGGGTCGAGCCTCCCCACACGTAGGGCACGCCGAGCTGGCTGTACGCCGCCTCGACGATCGCGTTCCCGCTCGCGGATGCGTCCTTCAGGTCCTCGACCGTCATGGAGTCGAACCTGTAGAGGCCCCATTGCGCCATGATCGACTTCAGGGACTCGACGTAGGACGAGTCGGTCGCCCAGCCGGCGTCCTTGAGCCCCTCGGCCATCCTGTCCGAGTCGCGCCTCTCGACCGCCTCGCGGATGAGGGCGTTGCCCGAGTAGCGCTCCGCCTGCAGGAAGACCCTGCTGCGGAAGCGGATGCACTCGGCGTCGCCGGTGAAGCGGATGAAGCTCGCCGTGATCTGGGTGTGCTCGCCGGGCACGTACTCCTCGCTGGTGGCCCAGTTCGCCTTGCCGGCCACCTCGGGGCAGCCCGCGTAGCCCGACCACCACTTCATGCCGAAGAGGTTGTGGTCGCGTTCTGCGAGCTGGCTCATGCGGTCGCCCTGGCCGGACTCCTGGATGATCTGCGCTATGGTGCAGCCCGCCGGGTGCCCGTACTCCTCCTGGCACTCGAGCGCCGCCTCGACCATCTCGTAGGTGATGTAGGGCGGCAGCCCCTCGAGGCCCCGCTTGGAGGCCGCGTCGTCCCAGAAGCCGAACAGCGCGCTCAGCAGCTGCGCGACGGCGAGCGCGCAGGCGACGAAGGCCACGATGCCGGCCACCGCCCCGAGCAGGGCGGGCGCGGCGCCCGAGACCGCGCCCGCGATCGCGGAGGCGGCGCCCTTCGACCCCGCGGCGCGGGCCGCCTCGCCCGACGCCTGCGCGGCCGCCTGGGCCGCCTGGTGCTTGGCCGGGGCGGTCGCGCCGGCTGCCTCGGGGCCGCGCGCGCCTCCCTTTGGGGCGCCGAGGGCGGTCGCCGCCTTGCGGCTGCCTTGGGCTGCTTTCTTCGCCTTCCTCTGCCGCAGCCTTCCCGCGGCCTTCTTGGCCGCGCGCCCCGCGTCGTACATGCCCGAGGCGCCCTCGAGCTCCTCCGAGTCGTCGAGTTGGGAGACGGCCTCCCGGGCGATCGCCAGCTTCGCCGCCTCGACGCGCGAGCGCATCGCGGCCGCCGCGCGCCGGTCGCCGGCGGGTTGGGACAATTTGTCCCCGAGCCCGCCTTCCGGGGCGTCGGGCCTGGACGGGCGCCCCTTCGCCGTTGCGGCGGGGCCTCCCGCCTCGTCGAGCGGGCCGGCTCCCTCCGAGACGTTTCCCAGGGCGTCGCGCTCGGTCTCCGCGACGTCGCCCGCGGTGAGCACGTCGCGGCGCCGCGCCCCGACCACCTCGAGCATCCCGCCGCCCTCGCTCGGGACGGCCATTCCTATTCCTCCGCCTCTCGCGCCGCCCGGCGCATCTCGCGCTCGGCGACCTCTGCGGGCTTGGTGTTCCACAGGTCGTAGAGCGGGCCTTTCGGGAAGTCGTCGGTGATGGGCACGCGGATCCCGGCGCTGATGAGCAGCCCCTCGCCGGGCTTGACGGCGTCGCCGATGTAGCCGCGCTCCGTGGCGGAGAGCTGGAGCATCTCCGCCCATGCGTCGAGGTCGGCGGTGGACTGCTTGTGCAGCAGGAAGAACTCGGAGTTGAGCACCATGTCGCGGGCCTCGGCGTTGGCCAGCATGTGGCTCGTGTTCTGGCTGATGCCGGTGCAGATGAGGCCGAACTTGCGCCCCTCGCGCCACAGGCGGGCGAAGTACTCGACCACCGTCGGGTGCGCGAAGAGGCTCTGCACCTCGTCGATGTAGAGCCAGGTGTAGTTGGGGCGCGGCGGCGTGACCATCACGCGGTTGCGCACCATCTCGAGCGCCGTGATCATGCCGAACACGCGCATGTTCTGGCCGAGGCCGTGCATGTCGATGTTGGTGATGCGGTTGTCGAGCGCCACGTTGCTCTGGCCGTTGAAGAAGGAGAACGCGCCCTTCACGTAGCGCTCGTAGCGCAGCGCGATGTCGGCGGCCTCGGGCTCGGGCTGAGCGAGCAGCGCCGCGTGGAAGTCGCCGAGCGTGGGCAGGCGGCCGTCCCTCGCGCACTCCCGGTACGCCTCGCCGACGCAGCGGGCGATGATCGAGCGGTCGCGCTCAGGCAGGCCCTCGCGGCCCTCGGCCATGAGCGCGCTCGAGAGCGCGAGCACCGCGTCGGTCTTGTACGCGAGCTTGGCGGCGTCGGCGCGGTCCGCGACGTCGGCGGTGTCGAGGGGGTTGAGCACCGCCGAGCATCCCGGGGCGAGCTCGACGTTCGCGCCGCCGAGCGCGCCGACGAGGTTGCCGTACTCGCCGGCCGGGTCGAAGATCACGACCTCGTCCTCGGGGTGCGCGAGAACGGTGTTGGTTATCTCGCGCTTGACCGAGAAGCTTTTGCCCGAGCCGGGCTTGCCGCACACGAAGCCCATGGGGCTCGCCAGGCGCTTGCGGTCGCACAGCACCAGGTTCCCGCTCTCCTTGGACTGCCCGTAGTAGCCGCCGCCCGCCTCGTCGAGGCTCTGGCTGGCGAAGGGCATCTGCATGGCCACCTGCCCCGTGGTGAGGTAGCGGCTCACGGTGACGTGGTTGTCACCGAGCGGGAGCACCGAGTTGAGAGCCTGGCGCTGCCGGAAGTGGAGCGGCTCGAGGCCGATCGTGCAGCCCTGCGCGACGCTCGTCACCTGCTGGACGCGGCGGTCGAGCTCCTCGAGGCTGTCGGCCCAGGTGTAGACGAGGCCTGTGTAGACGAACAGGCGCTCGGACTTGTTGCGCAGGAAGTCGAGCAGCTCCTCGGCCTCCTCCTTCGAGAAGCGCAGCTCGGGCGGCAGGATCTGGTAGTCGTAGCCCTTCTTCACGGCGCTCATCTGCTCGTCGATGATCTCCTTGTCCATCCAGTCGATCTGGCGCTTCACGAGCGCGAGCGCCTCGCTCTGCGCGATGGGCTGCACGTGCAGCGTCACGTTGAGCGGCAGCGGCAGGTCGATGATGGAGGCGAGGTAGGTCTCCTCGATGACCGACCCGAAGCTGCGCACCGCGAGCACCGCGCCGTAGCGCCCGTCGCTGCGGAAGCAGTCGGACCTGCCCTCGGGCTTGAAGTCGAGCGTGGAGGGCATGACGAAGTCCTTCGTGCGCGCGCCCGACGTCGGGGACAATTTGTCCCAGGAGAACTCGAAGCGCGACCCCGGGCGCAGCTGCCCCTGCAAAAGCTCGAGCCTCTCGGCGCCGTCGAGGGCGCGCGACGAGCAGCGTATGCGCGCGAGCGTCTGCTCCACGTCTCCCCGGATGCGCGCGAGCTTGGGCACCGCGGCGTCGACGTCGTCGGCGCCCACGGCGTAGGTCAGGTAGCGGTGGCGCACGAGGTTCGAGACGCCCTCGCGCATCTTGTCGTTGAGGATCCGGTTGTACTCTTCGGCGAGCCCGGAGGTGGCGCGCTCCCCGGGCTCGAAGAAGACCTTGCGGCCGACCTCGTCGGCGGGGATGGGCGCGTTCACGACCTGGAGCTGCACGTGGGAGTCCGCCGGGAAGTAGTTGAACAGCGAGCTCATCACGGTGAAGGCCGTCTCGCGCGCCTCCTTGCGCGCGGACTGGTAGCTGATGTCGGAGAACTCGACCGTCTGGCTGAACATCCCCGGCATCACCTGGGCGATGCCGTCCCTGTACATGGCGTCGTAGCCGACGTAGGCGGCCATCTCGCTCGAGCGGTCGCGCTCCCGGCGGCGCCTCTGCCGCTCGGCCTCCGCGCCCTTCGAGGCGTCCTTGCGCCCGCCCGTGCCGCCGAGGAGCAGCCCGAGGGTGCTCGGGCGCTTCGGCCTATTCTCCTTGTTGGTTCTTGCTCGGCTCATAGAGCTCGGCTCCTTTCTTCCTTGCCCTGCGCCTCGCGCGACGTCCCGGGCGGCCCGGGCGCGGCGAGCCCTCGGGGAGGCTCCCGGCGAGGCAGGGCTCGTACGCGAGCAGCTGCGGCGAGAGCTCGTGGGCCGCCAAAAGCGGCAGCAGCTCCTCGGCGCGCATGCCGAAGGGCCGCCAGAACCCGGCGAGCCAGAACGGCATGCTGCAGAGCATGATCGGGAAGGCCGCGTCCGCGACGTCGGCGTGCAGGCCCAGGTGGACGAATGCCGCCGCCCCGACGGCGCTGCCGAAGCCGAGCGACACGCATGCGAGCGTGCGCAGGCTCATCTTCCCGACGATCTTCTCCTCGTACTCGCCGATGTCCTTCTGCACCGGTATCCTGAGCGCCATCCGCGACGCCCCCTATGCCGGCAGCCAGGACGTGTCCAGCTGACCGAAGTAGACCGACGCGGCGATGATGATCGCGCCGCCGGCGATGGTGGATATGGCGGTCGCGATCTGCGGGCCGCCCTGCTGCTCCCTGATGGCCAGGCCGAGCGAGACCGCTCCCCACACGACCAGGAAGCCGCCGAGGAAGGTCACGCAGCCCGACACGAGCTTGATGACGTTTGCGAGCATGCTGCTCTCCTTTGCTTTCGGTTGACGATGTTCCTTGCTGTTCCTCCCCCGCGGCGGGGGAGGCCCGCGCCCGCCGCGGCCCCGTCACGAGTTGCCTTCCTTCTGCCTGCGGTACTCCGCGAAGTCGAACGGGCCGCGGCGCGCGGCCTCCTCGAGCAGGCGCGAGCGCGGGTGGCGCTCGAGCCGGTACTTCCGGTCCATGAGCGGCATGCACCCGTTCACGAGCACGAGCGCGTCCTCGCGCGGCATGCGCGCCACCTCGGCGGGCTGTATGAGGTCGCGCTCGGAGATGCCGCGGTTCACGGTCCGGGTCCAGCCGGCGCCCCGCGAGTCGCTCTGCGTCTCGCTCGCCACCGTCTGTTTGCCGGCCATCTTGCTGATCTCCTCGTTGGTCTCGTTCGCCTTTCCGCCCAGGTAGAGCAGCGTGTCGCAGGCGTTCACGATGGTCTCGGCGTTGTTGTCGCCGTAGGTCTCCTTCAGCTGCGAGAGAGACTGGGCGATCATCGAGACGGCGATGTTCCGGCTGCGGGTGACGGCGATGGTCCGCTCGAAGTCGGGTATGCGCCCGATGTTGGCGAACTCGTCGAAGACGAAGTGCACCGTCGTGGGCAGCGAGCCGCCGTGCGCCTCGAGCGCCTCGGCGCAGAGCGCGCTCACGGCTGTGTCCATGAGCAGGGCGAACAGGAAGTCGAAGGTCGAGTCGGTGTCGCTCATGGACGCGAAGAGCGCGACCTTGGCGCCCTCGTCGCCCATGTGGGCGAGGCCGAGCTCGTCTTTGGAGGTGAGGTCGCGCACGGCGCGGATGGACAGCGGCTTCAGGCGGACGTTGCAGCTCGAGAGCATCGACTTCATGGTGTCGCCGGCGGCCACGCGGAACTCGCGGTAGCTCGCGAGCGCGAAGTCGTCGGGGGGCGCGGGCTCGCGGACCTTGACCCACTCCCACGCGCCGTCCTCCTCGGCGAAGACGCGCAGCGATCCGCCCTCCGCCGAGGCGCCGCCGCGCCTGACGTAGCGCTCGCCGGTCTCCAGCTCGCGGAACACCATGTCGAGCGGGCTCATGTAGCCCGGGTCGTCGCGGGCGTCGGCGAGCGAGAGCAGCGTGAGCAGCCCGTCGAGGTTTCGGTCGGCAGGCTCGCAGTGCATGACGAGGTAGGCCGTGAGCGCGGTGTAGACCAGGCGCTCGGCCTTCTCCCAGTAGGGGTCGCCCTTGTGGTCGGCCTCGCCCTCGGTGTTGGCGACGATGCCGCGGGCGAAGCGGATGACGCCCGCCTCGTCGCGTATGTAGGCTATGGGGTTGAAGCGCATCGAGCGCGTGAAGTCGATGGTGTCGAACGCGCGGATCTCGTAGCCGAGCTCCGCCAGCGCGCCGCCCATCTCGCGGATGAGCGTGCCCTTCGGGTCGGTCACGAAGAAGCTGGCGTTGGCCTGCAGGAGGTTCGGCTTGACGTAGTAGCGCGTCTTGCCGGTGCCGGGTCCTCCAACCACGAGCACGTTGTCGTTGGTGTCGGTGGAGAGGTCGAACCTGCGGCTCACGAGGCGGATGCGCGCGTTGTCGGTGAGGATGATGTTGTTGTCGGGGTCCTTGGCGTCGCCGAAGGGCGCGATGTCTTTAGGCGTGGCCCACCTGGAGCTACCGTGCTCCTCGCCGTCGCGCCGGGCCCCCTTGGTCCCCAGTGAGCGGGCCCAGGCGATGAGCGCGCCGCACGCGCAGGCGGTCCCGGCGCACAGGGGAAGCGCCTCCGCGGAGAAGACGCGCCCCGCGCGGAGCGCTGCCGGGATCGCCGCCATGGCGGCCTCCGGGTCGAGGATCGGGTTCGCGCCCGACGCCGCGATTGCCGCGGCCGCGAAGTCCCCCGCGGCGAACGCCGCCGCGGCCAGCGCGGCCGCCGCCTGCCACCTCATCTCTCGGGCCCCTCGATCTGGCGCGGGCCGCGGTCCCGGCCGATGCCCTGGCTGTGGGCCCTCGACGCCTCGCGCGCCCGCTCGGCGCGCTCGGCCAGCCGCTCGGGCGCCTGGCGCCTCTCGGCTATCTCGGAGAGCCTCTCCCTTGCGCGCTCGGCGGCCTTTCCCGTCTCTTGCTCGAGCTGTCGGAAGGCCTCGTCGACCTCGGGGGCGTCCTCCACCTTGAAGAGCAGCCAGTCGCGGCCCCCGCCGGGGATGATGTGGTGCTCGACCGACGCGGCGCGCAGCTTGTCGGAGACGACCTCCTTGATCGTCGCGTACTCGGGAAGCCCCGAGAGCTCCTCGAGGCTGAGCTTCGCGTAGGTCGGCGCGCCGTCGGCCGCGATGGCCTCGGCGCGCCCGCCGGCGATGGTCCCGCGGATTCCCGCGAGGCGCTCGGAGAGCTCCCTCGCGCTGCGCGCCATTGCCTCGGCGCCGGCCTCCTGGCCGATCCTCAGCATCCAGTCGAGCAGCTTGCCGCCCGCCTCGTCCCCGTAGTCGCTCGCCATCCCGCGCCTCCCTTCCAGTCGAGATGAAAAGGGGCGCCTTCGCGCCCCGGTCGTCCCTATTCGGCCCCGACGGCCCTCTCGCGCGCCATTGGGGCGCGGGCTTCCTGCCCGGCGTGCGCGCGGCTCGCCTCGCGGGCGGACGCGGCGCGCTGCGCCAGCGGCTCGGGAGCCTTCTCGTGCAGATGGGCCCACTCGCCGCTGCGGCACTGCTCCGGCGTCGCCTCGCACATGTCGCGCATGGCGCGCTCGAACCGCTCGGGCTCCTGGGCGATGGCGCCGAAGCTCCAGCTCTCGAAGCCGGTCCACGCGTCGCCGTCGCGCTTGAGCGTCCACCACTCGTCGCCGCCGTTCACCTGCTGGATGAACGCGAGGTCGCGGTAGCAGAACCCCTGGCGTATGGCCCAGTTGCCCGAGCCGAGCGCCTCGCGGAGCCTGTCGACGCTCTCCGTGCGGGAGAACTCGTAGGGGTACTCCTCGAGGAACGGGTCGTCCTGCCAGTCGAAGCCGCCGACCTTGAGCCAGCCGTTCTCCTGGCACTTCTCCACGAGCCCGTCGTGCTCGCGGCCGGTTATCCTCTCGAAGCCGTCCATGGGCCCTCCGCCTTTCGTTTGTTGCTTGGCGGGCGGCGTCCTCGCGATGGGGGCACGGTGCGAGTCGGAGCAGGCGTGCGTGCTGGCGCGTCGGCGCCGCCCAAGACGTGTATAGCGATTTCGATTGCGGCGGCGACCGGGGCCGCCCGCGATGGGTCGAGCTGGGTCGAGCCGTCCGCGCCTCCACGGGAAGCGCACAAGCTAGCCGAGCCGGCGCCTGTCCCTTCCGCCCAGGTAGACGGGCCTGCAGGTCTGGGAGATCCTGCTCGCGATCGCCTCTGCCGTGACGCGCTCGCCGCGCCTTGCGAGCCTGTCCGCCAGCGCGCCCGGCGCGTAGTTCGACGTGACGATGGTCGGGCGCATGTCCTCGTAGCGCGCGTCGAGCACGCTGAACACGGTGCCGACGGACCATTCCGTCGCGTCCTCCTTGCCGAGGTCGTCGAGCACGAGGACGTCGCACTTGGCGTACCGCGCGACGGCGGCCTCGGTGCCGCCCTCGTCGAACGTGGCCTTCACGCGCTCGAGCATGCCCTTGGCCGTCGTGAAGGCGACGTCGTAGCCGGCCTCGGCGAACAGCCTGGCCATGGCGGAGGCGGAGTGCGTCTTGCCGGCGCCGACGCCCCCGTGTATGTAGAGCCCGGCGCCCCCGTTGCCCGCGAACGAGGCGATGTACTCGGCGAACTCGGGGCGGTCGGCCTCGGCGGCCCGGTAGCGCCTGGGGATGCCCGCGCGCGAGAGCGCCTTCTCCCGGCGGGCGGCCTCCTCCTTGGCGGCGAGGGCCGCGCGCCTTCGCGCCTCGGCCTCCCGCTCACGAGCCGCGCCCTCGCACGGGCAGGGGGCGGCGGAGATCCAGGCGACCCTGCCCGCCAGCGCCGCGCCGAGCGGATCGAGGGCGGCGCCGCAGTGCGGGCACGCCCTCGGCTCCGGCTCGTCGAAGGAGAGCCCGGCCGCCCGGGCCTGCTCCAGGGTGATGAGTCCCGCTCGGTCCATCGGGCGCCCCTTCCTTATCTTCTGAAGTCCTTGTTGTCCCTTTTGCTTATTGGGTGGCAAATCGTCAGGGGTTTCCCTGTCATCTCGTCAGGGGTTCGGGCTGCGAGCCCTGACGGTTCGTCACCCTTGTTCGCGGCGAACCCTGTCATTTCGTCACCCTTTCGCGCCGGGAACCCTGACGAACCGTCAGGGGTTGCCAGCGCTCCGGGCGGCAGCCTCTCGCGCACGATGCGGTACCGCTTGGTGGCGTGCCCGCGTGCCGGGGCGTGCACGCCGCACTCCTCGATGAGGCCCCGGTCGAGCAGGTCGCGGATGGCGCGGTGGACGCTGCGCTCCTGCACGTTGAGGAAGCGGGCCAGGCCGCCCTTGCTCTCGAAGTAGCCGCACCCGGCGTCGCAGAAGCCGAAGATGCGCGCGTAGACGAGCAGGGGAAGGCCGGAGAGGCCCAGGTCCGCCATCATGAAGTGCCGTACCGTCGTGAACTCGCGCGGGGAGGGGCCGTCGCGCCCCTTCGGGCCTGTGGCCGCCATCGGCGCTAGCCCCTTCTGGGCGAGCCGACGACGCTGTTGCGCTCGACCCATGCGACGAGCTCGTCGTGCAGCACGATGCCGTCGCGAGTCTTGCCGCCGATGTAGCGGATCGGGAACGGGTCGTCGGGGTCCTTGGCGAGCCGGTACATGGCGTCGCGGCTGATGCGCAGCATCGCGCACGCCTCGTCGGCGCCGAATATCGCGTTGGTCGATGCGATGAGCCTCACCTGGCTCCTGCTAATGCTCTTGGTCATGGTCGTCCTCGAGCTCCTTTCGTCTCGAGGCTCCCTCGCGTGCCCGGCCGCGGGCGGCTCCTGGGGCGGTCGCCGCCGTCATTTCCTGCCGCTCCTCGACTCGATGTAGGCGTCCACTGACGCCCTCGACACCAGGAGCTTCCTTCCGAGCCTGTACGAGTCGATCTCTCCCGACCAGATGAGGTCGTATGCCTTGTTTCGGCTCGCCCTCATGTACTCTTGCATCTCGATTACCGTCATCCATTCGTCGCGATCTTGGCTTCCCTCGGGCGCGGCGCATTCGGCTGTGTGTGCCATGGTTCCTCCAATCTTCCCGTGCGGCACCGCGCGAGCACACCGCACGGCACCGTGTCCCTTTTCGTCTGCGCGACGATTGAACCGCCTGATGTCGATTGGTGAGCACGGCGGGAGCGGAGACGGGTCGAGATGGGTCGAGCTGGTCGTGCCTTCACGAAACGGCCATGAGCCGCGTGCCTTAGCTCTCAGCTAAGTCCCTGAAAAGTAAAAGGCGCCCATGCGGGCGCCTGCCTAGTAGCTGGAGTTGTTCGGTTGTGGTCGGAATGCTCGTCTTCCGCGGTGCTGTCGTCCGGGGTCCGGCATCTGTCGTTCGCCTCTTCTGTCGTGTTTGATGTTGCGTGTTATGCGAGCGACCTTGCGCGGGCCTGCTGGCCCGTTGCCCCAGGTGCACCCGGATAAATGGTACCCATCCGTTGGAACATGGACATCGCGGGAGGGCTGTTTGGGCAAGCTAGGATGGATGAGCGGCTGGGTTCTAAATGCAATAATTCGAGCTAAAGGGCCTTGTACTCTCTTTTGTAAAACGCGAGGGTGCAATAAACTCGACGATCCCCCTGAACCTTTTCTGAACGAATCGGCTCTTAGGCGGTATGACGCGACACGCATCGGTAGTGCTCGGACTGGGTTAGTCATCGAGTGGGTATAGAACATACGTTCTGTATAACGTTATAGCACCAGGTGGCAGGCGTAGTTTCAATCGAAGCTACGCCTGCTGCTATATATGGGTTGATGGTGGTATCAATGACCGCGATGCTTCTGTTTGCGCTTCAGTTTTCGCTGCTCGAAGCGCGCCTCCGCCTCATCCGCGCGACGCTGGCTTCTTGCTTGAGCCGATTTCCGCTTCATCGTCTCCCGCTGATTCGCGAGCGCCTGCTGCGCCTTGGTGCTCATCGCCGGCTGCTTGAGGGCTTTCGCCGCCTCGCGGGCGCGTCGCTTGGGGTTCTTCGCGGGCTTGCTCGCCTCGGCCGGACCGTGGCAGAAGAACGAGAGCTTCGCCCATTTGCTGACAACGAATCGCAGGATCTCCTCATTGGACGGTTCTGCGCCGAAGACGATGCGGGCGGCGCCGTATCTGCCGTCCTCGACGTGCTCCGCCAGCCCGACCCAGAATTGGCCGTCGTGATATACGGTCAGGGTGGACGACACGCTGATCTGCATGGCTGGTTCCTCCTTTATGTAGATGACCATGCAGAGAAGGGACAACCAAGGAGGCAGGTTACTGATGCGGACTCCCGCACGCCCACGACTACCCGACGGGGACTGTGTTTTCATCTCTGGTGCCCGCATTGTAGCACGCGCGGATTCACGATGTTGATTGCCGGCGCCTAGACGGAGATGAAGGCGGTTCGATCTAGGTCAAGCCGGTCGCTCGTTCATGAAGCGGCCGATTCCCTGAAAATAAAAGGCGCCCACGAGGACACCTACAGGCTATCTTCGAACTACTTGGTTGGGGCAGACGGAGGAAAAAAATAGGGCAGAATCGCTCTCACGATCCCGCCCCGCAAACCCGAGGGTTTCTAACTGGCTCCATTATTCCGGGCTTCTCAGTTCTGTCATTGACCCAGGTATCATCCGTCTCCTATAGCGAGTGAATATAAAAATAGGGCAGAGTCGCTTGCGCAAGTCCGCCCCTAAAACCGTGAAGGTTTTGCTATCTGCAGGCTATTCTACCAACCCGAGCGATTCTGTCAACCTGCGAAGGAACTCGAGCGCGGAGCGAGCTGCGGCGTCGGGCCCCTTGTCGGGCAGCGCCTCGGTTTCGCCGTCGGCCCTGGCGAACATCTCGGCGAGCTCGGATGCGGCGCGCGAGCGCGAGGAGCCCTCGGGTACCAAGCCGGAGTGCGCCACGAGCACGGTCGCGACCTCCTGCATGGCCGTATTCCCCATCCACTTCCTCCTGGTCGCCTTGGGAATCCCCACGGCGGCGACCCTTCGGGAGACGCCGCTGGACGCCGAGCCCCGGGCGGCGCCCCTCTCGGCGAAGCAGTTGATCAGGCACGAGCCGTGCGCGGCGCAGTTGCGGGACTTCACGCGCTTGAGGTCGTAGTGGGAGGCCTCGAGGCGCCTGTCGCCCCATCGCCTGGCGCAGAAGCGCACGAAGTCGATGAGGGTGCCGAACGAGGTGAGCTCAAGGAAGGCCCAGGCAGGCATGTCGCCGGAGTACTTCGCGTAGAGGCTCGAGCTGTAGGGGCTGCGGCCGCTCATCTTGAGCTCGCGCAGGCGGTACTCCCTGTTTGCAGTGGTAAGCGATGCCATGTAGTCGGCCACGATGGCGTAGCCGTCCTCTCCACGGTCCTCCATCTCGCGAAGCAGTGTCACCTTCTGGAAATGCTCGATGTCGAGCGTCATGCCGAGCAGGGCGTGGCGCAGCTCCTGGTCGAGCGCCGCGAGCAGGCGCAGCTGGCCGAAGTCGAGGTCTACGTAGCGGCCGTCGCGCGGGCCTCCCTCGTATTTCGAGAAGAGTTTGCGGTAGGATGCGAGCTTGAAGAAGTTGCACTTGTCGCGCAGGTAGTCCGCGGCCTCTTCCTCGGAACACAGTTCGAAGGCTACGCCCTTCTGCTTGAGGTGCTCTATCTGCTGCTCGATCGTGAGGATCGGCTTCCTATCGTGGGGTTCGGCCATGCTCGGTCTCCTGTCATTGATTTGAGAATCCTATTCTACCAGCATGTTTGCCCTGAATCCTGAAGGCCCGTTCGCCAACTCATAAGCAAGCCACCTGAGACTACTCACTTTGTTCACGAATGGCGAAGACCTGCGACCTGGGGTTTTGCAAATGGCGCGCAAGCCACCCGCGTTAATTCACTTGCGATTGCAGCTGGCGGCTTGCGGGCAAAAGGGCGGTTGAGTTTCAAAACGGGCGTTTTCGGCGCCATCGAGCCTCCAAAGGCGACCCGCCGCGCACTTTGGGACAAAAACAAAAACTCAAAGCCCTGAGTTTGAAAAAAGTTTTTGAGGTTGTCCCAGCTTTTGTCCCCGAAGCCGACGAAACGCGACATCGCGTCATTCGGCGGCACGCGTTCCGTGTCGATGCCGAAAACTGGGTGTAACTGGAGTGACGGGACGGCAGAACCGACGCCATCGAGTGGGAGTGACATTCGCGGTGAAACCATGCCCCCTCTGACGAGGGGGCTTCCGCGAAGCGGGTGGGGGAGAGACACATAACGGAACCCCACCCGCCAAACCCCAGAGTCGCAACAAACCGTTATATTGAAAACGCAACCTCCGAAACCTCAAGTTGGGAGACATGGTGAGCGCAATCCTCGAAGGAAAGCCCGACAAATCACTGATACTGGTCACCGGACGCACCTATCCGAAGCTGGCGGCGGACGTCGCCGAACAGCTCGGCATCGACGTGCTCGAGACCACGGCATACGACTTCGCCAACGGAGAGATGTACGTGCGCTACACTGACTCCGTGCGCGGCTCCGACGTGTTCGTGATCCAAAGCCACGCCGACGACGTGAACAAGGCCATCATGGAGCAGCTCATCATGATCGACGCGGCCAAGCGCGCCTCCGCCCGCTCCATCACCGCCGTCTGTCCGCTGATCGGCTATTCGCGGCAGGACAAGAAGCACCGCGGCCGCGAGCCCATCTCCTGCCGCCTGATCTTCGACCTGCTGCGCACCGCCGGCGCCGACCGCGTCATGTCCGTCGATCTGCACGCGGCGCAGTCCCAGGCCTTCTTCGACGGCCCCGTCGACCATCTCTTCGCGATGCCGGTGCTCGTCGACTACATCCGCGACCGCTTCGCCGGGCGCCTCGACAACGTCGCCGTCGTCTCCCCGGACGCCGGCCGCATCCGCGTGGCCGAGCAGTGGGCCCAGCGTCTCGGCGGCGGACCCCTCGCCTTCGTCCACAAGACCCGGGACATCACCCGTCCCAACCAGGCCGTCGCCAACCGCGTCGTCGGCGAGGTCGAAGGCAAGGACTGCGTGCTTGTCGACGACCTGATCGACACGGCCGGCACAATCGCGGGCGCCTGCAAGGTGCTCAGGGAGGCGGGCGCCGCCTCCGTCACCGTCGTGGCCACGCACGGCGTGCTCTCCGGACCCGCCGTCGAACGGCTCAAGGGCTGCGGCGCCTCGGAGGTCGTGCTCACCGACACCGTGCCGATCCCCGAGGAGAAGCGTTGGGACGGACTGACCGTCCTGTCCATCGCCCCGTTGCTCGGCGGCGCCATCCGCGCCGTCTTCGAGGACGGCTCCGTCGCGCGGCTCTTCGACACCTATCCCGAGCACCACGGTCAGGGCTTCCTGTTCGCCTGACGGCGCGGCATCCGCCGACCCGCCGGACCACCGCACAGCGCGGCGATGACGGGTATATGGTATAAATGAATACTTGGCGGGCCCCAAGCCCGCCGATCCCCCATGGTGTAATGGCAGCACACGGGTCTTTGGAACCCTTTGTCTTGGTTCGAGTCCAGGTGGGGGAACGAATATGGGCGGTCCGATTCACCGGAGGGTGATTCGGCCCGCCTTTCGTCTGTGAAGGAGAAATCCAATGGCATCATTGTCCGCCGCGATCGTCCTCGCCGCGGGAGAAGGCTCCCGCATGCGTTCCGCCAAACCGAAGGTGCTCCACGAATTCGCCGGCCGCACCTTCCTCGAGCGGGTGATGAGCGCTGTGTCGGCGCTGAATCCCGACACGCTGGCCGTGGTCGTTCACCATCAGGCCGAGCGCGTCTCCGAGGCCGCGCGCAGCTATGACTCCGGCGTGCGCATCGTCGCCCAGGACGACATCCCCGGCACCGGGCGCGCCGTGCAGTGCGCGATGGCGCAGCTGACCGCGGAAGGCCCGCTCACCGGTCCCGTGCTCATCGCCGCCTCCGACATGCCGCTGCTCGACGCCGACACGCTCGAGCGGCTCGTCGATTTCCATACCGAAAGCAAGAACGGCGCCACCGTCCTGACCACCAACCTCGACGATCCCACCGGATACGGCCGCATCATCCGCGACCAGGAGGGCAACGTGCTGCGCATCGTCGAACAGGCCGACGCCAATGCCTCCGAACTGGCCGTCCATGAGGTGAACACCTCCGTCTATGTCTTCGAAGCCGATGTGCTGGCCGACGCCATCGCCGCGCTCGACTCCGACAACGCGCAGGGCGAGTTCTATCTGACCGACGCGCTGGAGACCGCCAACGAAAGCTGGTCCGTCGGCGCCTTCGTGGCCCCCGACCCCCTGAGCGTCGAAGGCGTCAACGACCGCGTGCAGCTCGCCGCGCTCGCCAAGGCACATAACCGCCGCATCTGCGAGGACTGGATGCGCCGCGGAGTGACGATCCTCGACCCCGAGACCACATGGATCGAGGACGAAGTCAAGCTTTCCCGCGATGTGACCGTGCTTCCCGGCAGCTTCCTCAAGGGGCACACCGTCGTCGGCCCCGAGGCCGTCGTCGGCCCCTACACGACGCTGATCGATGCGACCGTCGACACGGGCGCCGTCGTCGAACGCTCCCGCGTGCAGGAATCCCATATCGGCGCCGGCGCCAACATCGGACCGTGGACCTACCTGCGCCCGGGCAACGAGTTCGGCGAGGGGGCGAAGGCCGGCGCGTTCGTCGAGATGAAGAAGGCGCATATCGGCAATGGCACCAAGGTCCCGCACCTGTCCTATGTCGGCGACGCCGAGCTCGGCGACAACACCAACGTCGGCGGCGGCACCATCACCGCCAACTACGACGGCGTGCACAAGAACCGCACCGTCATCGGCTCCGGCTGCCATGTCGGCGCCGGCAACCTCTTCGTCGCGCCCGTCGCCGTCGGCGACGACGTGACCACCGGCGCCGGCTCCGTCGTCCGGCATGACGTACCCGACGGCACGATGGTGTATTCGGAGAACACCCAGCACAACATCGAGGGCTGGAAGCCCGCCTGGGAACGCTGATCCATCGCATCCCAGGGTCGTCGACCCATTGAAAGGAGCCCCATGCCCGCCCTGCCCGAATCCATCGCCTCGCTGCGCATCGCCGCCGCGGCCGCCGACCGTCTCAAGGCCACCGACATCGTCGCCTTCGATGTGTCCGACCTGCTCGGCATCACCGATGCGATGATGGTCGCCGGCGCCTCCAACGAGCGCCAGGTGCTCGCTGTCGCCGAGGAGATCGAAAAGGACCTCTACCTGAAGGACGGCGGACGCAAGGCGCGCTCCCGCGAGGGGCTGACCGAGGGGCAGTGGGTGCTGCTCGACTTCGGCGACTTCGTGATCCACGTCATGCACGACGAGGCCCGCGCCTTCTACGGTCTGGAACGCCTATGGCGCGATCGGCCAGCCATCGATCTGGGTCTCGGGCATCCGGAGCATGCGCGGACGGATGCCGCCGACGCGGCGGATCCCATGACGGAGGGCCAGGCATGAGCGCGCGGCATGTCCGTTCCATCGTCCTCGTGCGGCATGGACGCACCGCATACAACGCGGCCCATCGGCTGCAGGGGCAGGTCGACATTCCGCTCGACGAGGTGGGGCGGCGGCAGGTCGAGATCACCGGCCGTGCGCTGCGTGAGCTGTATGTGAATCGTCGGCCCGAGGTCACCGGCCGGCTCGTCATCTGCTCCGACCTTGGGCGGGCGGCGGCCACCGCGCATGCCTTCGCCGACCCATTGGGACTCGAGGTCCACCCCGATGAACGTGTGCGCGAACGCAGTTTCGGCGATTGGGAGGGGATGTCGGTCGAGGAACTCGCCGAGCGCTATCCCGAGGACTTCCGGCTGTGGGCCGAGCATCGGGGCGGCGAGATGCGCCATCACGCCGAGTCGAAGCAGGCCGTGGGCGAGCGCGGTTGCGAGGCCATCGAGGACTGGGCCTCGCGCGCGGGGGCGGACACCGACCTCTTCGTCTTCTCTCATGGCGCCTGGATCTCCCAGACGCTGCAGCATCTGCTTGGCATCGACCATGCCGATCCCACCTATGCCTCGGTCATGGGTATGCGCAACGCCCACTGGGCGCGTCTGCTGCCGATGGATCTGTCTGACGGCGGGCTGCGCTGGCGGCTCATCGATTACAACCATGGGCCGGCCGAGGCCGACACCGATCAGTGGGAGCGGGTGTAGGGCGCTCGCGCGTCCGGAAGACCATGTTCCGTGCCTATGCCGTTTGTGGCTGCAATGCGGGAATGGTCTCCTTATTTCTGGGAATTACATGCCTGGGATATGCGCGACACGCGGTGTTTTGGTTTTTCTGCGGTTTGTTGTAATGTATCAAAGGCTTCGCAAGGAGCTGATAAAAGAAAATGGGGCTATGGCGCAGCTGGTAGCGCATCTCCATGGCATGGAGAGGGTCAGGGGTTCGAATCCCCTTAGCTCCACGAGGAAGCCTTCACTGGTTTCTCAACTGGTTCGCAGTGGGTTCGTCGGAACTCATGTGGGCCGGATAACTTCATACGGGGCTATGGCGCAGCTGGTAGCGCATCTCCATGGCATGGAGAGGGTCAGGGGTTCGAATCCCCTTAGCTCCACCATCCGAAACCCTTTGTGTTAGCGCAAAGGGTTTTCTTGTATTCGCTGAAATGACGATGATACTGTTTCTCCGCGGGGGGGGGGTATCATATGCGGCATGGAATTGATTGAGACTTGGGTTGGGGAGCCGGAACGCACGTATTCGCTCTTTCAGAAGTTCACGTCGGATGAGAACGGGTTCGAGAACCCGGCCGCCGGCATGGGAAAGATTGAGTTCGCGGCATATGTGCGCGGGCTGAAGGACGAGGCCGAGGGCGTGGGCTTGCAGCCCGGCTGGGTGTCGGCGACCAAATACATCCTCGTCGATGACGAGGGGGAGTATGTCGGCATCGTCAACCTGCGCCACGAACTCACCGATGCATTGAGGAACGGGGCCGGGCATATCGGATACGGCATCGCGCCCGAATATCGCGGCCATGGATATGCGACCGAGGGGCTGCGGCTGGCGTTGATCGAGGCGCGCGAACACTTCGGCATCCGGGAGGCCTACCTCTCGGTGCGCAAGGACAATCCCGCCTCGCTGGCCGTCCAGCGCCACCTTGGCGCCCGCATCGACCACGAGGACGACGAGGAGTATTACACGCGCATCGACACCACGGCCGTCGCCTAGGCACCGTCGGCGTCGTCCGGCGCCGAGCCGCCGATGCCGACGCATGTGGCTGTATGGAACTTCCAGTCCAGAGCATGTCCGTCGTCGACGGCTCGGTCATGCGAGGAACGGGATATGCCCGCGTGCGGGAATGCGCGGGGTTGGGGCGGATGCGTTTGGATGACGGATTACACGCCGGCGGAGCGGAGTCTTACTGCGGCGGCCATGCCGCCGTCGCCATAGGTCGGATGGGCCATGAAATCCGCGGAGCCGGGTTCGGCATCCGGGCCGGATACGATGTCAGGGCGATTGCGCACCGCGCGCTCCCAACGGTTGAGCCGGTCGATGGAGATCGCCTCGATGCCGCACAACGCATCCGCCACATGCGCGCGATAGGATTCCCGATGCTTGCCGATGATGAGGCGCATAAGATCCAGCCGCTTGTCCATGCTGGTGATATTCGGCGACGTCGGCGCCGTGCGATATTCGATTAACGGCTCGGGCACGATATCCACTGACGCTCCCTCGCCGCCCGCTTCCAGCAGGGACAGCGAGCAATCCCAGTCCTCGAAACCGGAGCGCATCGTCTCGTCGTATCCGCCGGTTTTCCCATACACGTCGCGGCGTATCAGGCAGGTCGCCGGGCAGCAGTTGCGCGCCAGGAACGCTTCGATGCGCCCGCCGGTCGGCCGCACCTCGGATTCCAATATGCCGAACGTGGACATCCAACCGGATGCGGTCACGGTCATCGGATTGGCATCCAACTGGGCGGCGGTCCGTTCGAGGAACGGCGGCTTGAGCCGGTCGTCGCCGTCCAGCACACAGACGTAGCGGCCGTTCGTGGCGCGGATGCCCGCGTTGCG
The DNA here is from genome assembly GCF_056355835.1 of Bifidobacterium sp. LH_730. Lineage (NCBI taxonomy): Bacteria > Bacillati > Actinomycetota > Actinomycetes > Bifidobacteriales > Bifidobacteriaceae > Bifidobacterium > Bifidobacterium sp. LH_730. The sequence continues at coordinate 274,081 of NZ_JBKETB010000001.1, read as the reverse complement.
CGCGGCCGAGGGGCCTGCGTTGGATTGACGGATGACCCTGAGCACGACGCCTGCCGACGGATTGAACTCCCGCTCCAATTGCGCCAGCATCTCCAGCGATACCGGATCGGTGGAGCCATCGTCCACGACGACGATTGAATCGGGTCGCAAGGTCTGCGCCGCCGCGGACATGACGGCCTCGCGGATGAACAGGCCTTGGTTGAAGCTCGTGACGACGACGTCGATGCCGGTGCGCGTGTGATTCATGGGACTAGCCTACATCCTGGCGCCGGTTTCGTAGGCAGGGCAACGGGGAGGGGCGGATGCTGGCGGGATGTGTATCGTTCGCGTCTCCACGGCGTCATCGGTTGCGTCGTGCATGCGGCTGGCGTTGGGGACAGGGTGTGGTTAACTACCATGCTTGTGTCCAATATGGGACACAATGTTATGTGAAAGGACTATCGATGAACGAGGTCGTGGAGCAATCCATCGCCTTCGAACAGACGCTCAAGAAGCGGGAGGATGCCTATCGCCGCTACGCGGCGGCGCTGGGCCTGACCAACACCGAACTGTGGGCGCTCGATGCGCTGTGGCGCGCCGGTGGCGAGGCCGAGCAACGGCATCTATGCAAAGCGTGGCTGTTTCCCAAACAGACGGTCAGCCATGCATTGGCGAAACTGGGGGCGCGCGGATTGGTGACGTTGGACCCGATCGAAGGCACTCGTGGTGGCAAACTCGCACGCCTGACCGAGATGGGACGGGCATATTGCGAACATGAGCTTGCCGATCTGGTCGCAGCCGAACGCGACAGCTTCGCGCAGTTCACGGTGCAGGAACGCGTCGCGCTTGTCGACCTGTCACAGCGCCAATGCGACGCGCTGGCGGAGGCCGTCGCGCGCTTCGTCGTCTCGCGCTCAAGCGGGACAGGCGACCTGCACGTGGATGGATCGGATGATGCGATGCGATTCGTGTATGGCGTGAATGAGGCGACGCAACCGGTAAACGATGCGGAGGAGACGGATGCAGACGCTGAATCCAAGGCGGCTGCAGGAAAGGAGAACCAATGACCCGCGCGACCTCATCCACCTGGCTGTTGGTGCCCCAACCCCGCCTCGGCATGCCCGGGCTCGTGGGCCTGCTGGCCGTGGCGAACACCATCGTGCCGCTTTCGCTCGATATGTACACGCCCGCCGTGCCCTCCATGCCGTCCCAATTCGGCACCACCGCCTCGCTGGTCAACCTCACGATCCTCGGGTTCTTCCTGTTCTATGCGATCGGTCTGTTGGTCTTCGGCCCCTTGAGCGACAAATGGGGTCGCAAGCCGGTGCTGGTCGGAGGCATGGCCGCATACACCATCGGCAGCGTGCTGTGCGCCCTGTCCTTCGATATCTGGATGCTCATCGGCTCGCGCGTGATCGAGGCGCTGGGCGCAGGCGCGGTGACCGCCGTGTCCACCGCCCTCATCAAGGACTGCTTCGCCTTGGGCGTGCGCGCCAAGATCCTCTCCCTGCAGCAGGTCATCGCCGTCATCGGGCCGGTCGCCGCGCCCCTGCTCGGCGGCTTCATCATCCGCGTCCTGCACTGGGAGGCGACCTTCTGGACGCTTGCCGTCATCGGATTGGCATGCACCATCGCCGCCCTGATGCTCGCCGAAAGCCTGCCTGCGGGACGTCGCAACACCACCGGCGTGCTGCGCTCGCTGACCAAGCTCGGCGTCGTCGCCCGAGACAAAGGCTTCACCTCCTTCCTGCTGTCGGTCGCGATGATCAATGTGCCATTCATGGGATACGTGGCCGCCGCCTCCTACATCTACGTCGACCGCTTCGGCCTCGACGAACAGATGTACGGCGTGTTCTTCGCTTCCGCGGCCCTCGTCGGAGCATTCGGTCCCGTCGTCTACCTGCGCCTGTCGAAACGCATACCACCGCTGCGCTTCACCTACCTGCTCATGGCGATGGCCGCCGTGGGTGGTGCGCTGATGCTGGCGGTCGGGGGAGCGGGGCCGGTCGCCTTCTGCGCCACGGCCATCATCGTCGGATTCGTCGAAGCGGCGATGCGCCCCTACACCACCGACATCCTGCTGCGTCAGCATGACCGAGAGGCCGGCTCCGCCAGTTCCCTCATCAACTTCACGCACACCGCCTTGGGATGCGTGGGCATGTGGGCGGTCATGCTGCCGTGGCCCGGCTACGTCGAAGGCATCGCCGCGCTCACCCTCGGTTCGATGGCCGTCGCGCTTGTCATCCTCGTGCCCTTGTCACGCTCCGCTGCCGCACCCAGGGGATTGACCACGACGCCGCAGTCATAAGCGACGTGGGCATACGGGGCTGGGCGATGCCAGCTGGTGAAGAACGACCGTGCGACGCATGCGTTCATGCGCATCGCACGGTCGTTCACCGCAGACGGATGCCGATGCTGGCGGCGAAGGCCGGGGCCAGGTCGGCGATTTGGTCGAGCGTCATCGTCACGCCATGCAGATATTCCACGTCTTGGATCTCCTCGAGTTTCGCGCCGCGCAGGTCCACGTCGGCGAGGGACGCATGACGCAGGCTCAGCGAGCCGATGGAGGTGCCGGGGAAGGCGACGCGGGCAAGCGTGGCGTCGGCCGCGTCGAACTGGTCGATCCGGCAGTCGCGGAAGACCACGTCGCGCCATTGCGCGGCGCGCAGATTGAGATATCCGATGCGGCAGCCCTGAAACTCGACCGAACGCAACACCGATTCCATCGCATCCATCGAACCGAACCTGCTGGATGCGAATCCGCTGGAAAACATCGAGGCGCCGACCATCGACAGCCTCACCATGCCGCAGGCGTCCATATCTGTTCCCGTCAGCTGCGCGTGGTCGCATGCGAATGTGCCAAGAGACAGTCCCTCGAACGCGCAATCGAGGAACGATGCCAACGTCGCGTCAAGTCGCTCGTCCACCTCCATGCGCTGTCCCTCGAAACGCAGCGTGTCGAAGGAGCCCTCCTGTTCGATCGAAAACAGGCGGGCGTCGCGGCGTTCCGCGGCGGGAGCACGCGTTGGGATACGGGGTGCCTTCGTCTCGGCGTCGCGTCGTTGTGTCTGTACCATCGCTTCGTTCCTTCTTCTTTCCGTCGCGTGCGTTGATGGATGTGTCGCTGGCTCGCGCGGGTTCAGCGAGTGGCGGCTGCTCCCGCGTTGGCGTTGGAGGAGCCGGGGCCAACGGCACCTGTGGAGCCGTGGGATTCCGTCTTGCCGGGCGCATTGTTCGTGCCGGAGCCGTTGCTGCCGCTGGTGCCGTTTGGCTGGGTGGAACCCGTGCCGTCTGCGCCGGAGTCGCCCGTGTCGGAATCGCCTGTGCCGGCGCCATCCGTATCCGTGCCATTGCCGGCGGAGGAGGATTGGTCGCCAGGAGTGGAACCCGTTGGGCCCTCGGAATTGCCGCCGTCCTTGTCATTGGTGGTGGCGTTGTCGTCGGTCGTGTCGCCGTGTGCCGCGTCGCCATCGGTGTTGGAGGAATCGTCGCCGTTCGCATCGTCCCTTTCGGGAAGAGGAATCGAAGGCTGCGGCTCGGGATGCTGGACGGTCTGCTGGCTGACCAGATCGCGCACGACGCTATCGGTGCCCTGCCCGTTCGTGAAGGCTAGGATGACGCCTGCGGTGATGCCCACCGCCGCCAACGCGCTTGCCACCGCCACAATGATGGCGATGCGCTTCGTGCGTTCCGCACGTTTTGCCGCATCGGCGAATCGGTCCGTGGCACCTTGCGACGCGTCGTATGAGTCTGCGTCATGTCCCGAGGACGACACAAGCCGAGGTATGCGCGCCGTGGCATCCGTCGTTTCATCGGTTGCGTCTTCCTCTGCATCATTGGCCTGTGCCGCCGCATCATTGGAGCTGACGCGCGCATCATTCTCCTCGTCCGCGTCGTCCGCGTCATCCTGCGGTGCCATGCCCGCGGCGACCTGCAGCTTCTCCGACGAGGCATGGATGATGTTCTTGTATATCTGCGATGCCGCGGCCGAAACGATGGAGCCAACGGCCACGCCGATCACCGAACCGGCGATGCCGATCTTCGCCGACAGCAGGAACGAGGTGACGGCGGCGAGCGCGCCCGCGCTCAGCTGCGAAACCGATATTCCATTGAAAAAATTCCTCACGGCCTCGACCGTAACGCATGTGGCTTGCAATCCACTGAACGGATGGTGAAAAGGCCGCGTATCGTCACATCCTTTCCGCTGTGAGGGGAGTTCCATCGCGAAATATGTGAGGTTCTTCACAAATGCCTATATTGAGGCGCGGAGGCGCTAAAATACATAACGGTGGGAAGGCTCCACGAGGTTGGGGTTTGCTTGCTCCCGGGTTGTGGTATGGGCTGCGGGGGCGAGAACGGGGAACCTTCCGCGCATTTCCCCTTCGATTTCGCTACGTCGTATGTTTCGTGATGTTAGTCACAACAGACGGCTGCCGGGGCCGGAACCCGGTCGGCGCGCCAGTTGCATGCAGTAGTGTGGGGAATGACAGAACATCGCGTGAAAGGACGCACATATGGCAACGCTCACCGCTGAGATGAAGGAATTCATTGCGAACAACCTCGGTTGGGTCGCCACCATCGACAGGGACGGCCAGCTCGACCTCGGCCCCAAGATGAGCCTGTTCGCGCTCGACGACAGCCACATCGCCTACCACGAGCGCACCGCCGGCAAGACCTTTGAGAACCTGAAGAACGGCTCCCCGCTGGTCATCGCCTTCGCCAACCTCGCCGAGAAGAAGGGCTATCGTTTCCGCGGCAACGTGACCCTGCACTCCGACGACGCCATCTACGACGCGCAGGTGAAGGTTGCCGAGGAGAAGGGCACCAAGGTGCCGGCCGTCATCCCCGTCCTCGAGGTCATAGAGATCCAGGACCTCGCCTCCGGCGCCAACGCCGGCAAGACCATCGTCAAGGACTGATCCCCGACTCTTCCCTCGAGGGCCCGCGTCGTCGCCGATGACGCGGGCCCTCGCATTATCCCTTCGTGCTTCTAGAATGACCCCTCGCATATCGACCGTTATGGGGATGGAGGCAGGGCATGATGACGCAATCCAGGAACAAGGGGTATTTCGCCTACGCCGAGCTGTTGTTCACCTTGGCGATGATGATGTGGACGACGGTGTGGCACACCGAGGCGACCGACCTCAACCGCACGCCGCGCATCATCGAGCTCGTGCTTTTCGCCATCATCGGCGTGGCATGCATCGCCATCGCCGTCATCAAGGGCCGGCTCAACGCCAAGGAGATCCCGTGGCTGTGGAAGGCGGCCGCCGGCTATTGCGCCGGCGTGCTGGTCGTGCTGTTCGCGCTCGGTGGCTTCTCCGTCGTGCGCATTCTCGCGCTTGTGGCCTGGGTCGTCTACGAGATCTTCCTGTACCGCGCCGCCAAGCGTCGGTAATCGTCGTCTCCGGGGTCCGCTCGCAGCGTCGAACGTCCGCATCGTATGCGGAGCGTCGCCATGCGGAGGGATGGCGCGGTCTATAGTTGGCGTGACGGCGCGAACGACGCGCCATGGAAGGAACGCGACATGACCGACGGGAACGCAACCACGCTCAATGACAGGAACGACGCAGCCCGACAGCCGGAGACGACGCTGCCGGAGGACCGCGAGCATACGACGCGGCATACGCTTTCGCTCGACGGGCGGAACCTCACCTACGACGCGACCGTCGGCACCATCCGCATCGACGGAGCGAAGACCAAGCCGGCCGCCAGCGTCTTCTACGCGGCCTACGACCTGATCGACGAGTCGACGGGCGAAGCCGATTCCACGCGCCCCGTCACCTTCGTGTTCAACGGCGGGCCGGGATCGTCCACGACCTTCCTGCTCATGGGCTCCCTCGCCCCCAAGCGCATCGACCTGCCCGACGCGGCCGCCGTGCCCGCCGCGCCATATGCCCTTGTCGACAATGCGCATACGCTGCTGCCGGACTCCGACCTCGTGTTCATCGACGCGCCCGGCGCCGGTTTTTCGCAGATCCTCGACAAAGCCAAGGGCGAGCTGTGGGGAGTGGACGGCGACGCCAAGGCCTTCAGCGCGTTCATCCGCGCCTATCTGAGCAAACGACGCCGCTGGAACTCGCCCAAGTATGTGCTCGGCGAATCCTATGGCACCACGCGCGGCGCCGCGCTCGCATACCGTCTCCAGCAGGATGGCGTCGCGTTGAACGGACTGGTGCTCATCTCCAACATCCTCAACTACGAGCATGTGTTCGCCACCTCGGACCAGTTCTACGTCGGCTATTTCCCGACCTACGCCTCCGTGGCGCAATACCATGGGCGCGCGGGGAAGGGCGTCGACCAAGCCGAGTTCCTGCGGCAGGCGCGCGTTTTCGCCAACGGGCCGCTGCGCCTCGCCCTGTCCGCCGGCGCGTCGCTCGACGGGGAATCCAAGCGTCGTGTGGCCGCTCGCTACGCCGAGCTGACCGGTCTGGACGCGGGATACGTCGACGAATCCGACCTCAAGGTCATCGATATGCGCTTCCGCAAGGCACTGCTGCGCGACCAGGACAAGATCGTGGGCCGTTACGACGGGCGTGTGGCCGGCTATGACCTCGACCGCATGAACAGCATGGAGACCTTCGTCATCGACGACGAATATCTGAACCCCGCCTATTTCGCGCTGTGCAACGCCTACCTGCGCGACGAGCTCGGCTGGGACGGGGACTGGGAGCGCAAGGGCTTCGCCGACATCGAATGGGACAAGCCCACCGAGGACACCAGCTGGAATTGGTGGCACACGCAGCCCGAGGGCTTGCCGGCCGAGGAAGGGCACACCATCCCGTTCCCCAACGTCATCCCGGATCTGGCCGCGGCCATCGCCCATCAGCCGTTAATGAAGGTGCTCGTCGGCAACGGGCTCTACGACCTGTGCACGCCGTTCGGACAGACCGAATACGACATCGACCACCTGGGACTGCCGGCCCCGTTGCGCGGCAACGTCGCGTTCACCTACTATCCGGCCGGCCACATGCTCTACAGCTCCGAGCCGGCCCTGGCCAAGTTCACCGCCGACCTGCGTCGTTTCTATGCCTCCGACGTCGCGGATCTGCCTGCGATGAACGAACGCAACGCCACGCCCGTCGAAATCGACCTCGATTGATGGGGCGGCCTCATCCATGCGGATGAGGCCGTGGCCGGGTCTCTTTGGCGACATGATGCCTGCGGACGATGCCCATGCGCGTCCGCAGGCCGTACTGTGAAGGCATGACAAGAGAGGAGAGACGAATATGACATCCTTTCTATCCGAATTCAGTCAGCCGTTCCTACTCGCGGTGGCCTGCTGGCCGTTCGCCTCGCTGCTGCTGACCCTGCCGGTGCTCGCGCTGCTCTACCACCGCGACAACAGGCTGCGCTTCTCCGCGGTGCTCACCGCCTATCTGGTCGTGCTCTACCTGCTGGGCTTGGCATGCTTCACGCTCTACCCATTGCCGGCCGATCCGGTCGCCTACTGCGCCGCGCATCATCTTTCCCCGCAGCTCAATCCCCTCCAATTCATCGATGACGTCGCCTCCGACGGGCTGACCGCGATCCTGCAGATCGTCATGAACATCGTGTTCTTCCTGCCGCTCGGCTTCTTCATGGGACGCACCTTCCGATTCCGGCTGCGCGTGGCTTTGCCGCTCGGTTTCGCCGCGTCATTACTCATCGAAACCGCCCAGCTGACCGGCATCTTCGGCCTGTTCCCGTGCGCCTATCGTCTCTTCGACGTCGACGATCTCATCTGGAACACCTCGGGCGCGCTGATCGGCTTCGCGGCGGCCATGCTGGTCAACCGCGTCTTCCCGGTCACGGTGCTGGAGGATGACGTCATCACCGACCGGCCGGGCTTCATCCGCCGCACCATCGCTTTCCTCATCGACCAGATGCTCGCCTCCGTGATCTCGCTGCCATTCTCGTTCCTGGTGTTCGCCGGCTTGGCCGCGCTTGGAGGGGAGCGCGTGTGGAGGGCGGGGTCGGTCGGATCGATGGCGGTGTTCGCGCTCTCCTTCGCCGTGCTCGAGATCGTCGTGCCATGGCGACGCGGCGGGCGCACGCTCGGCGGCGGATTCCTGCGTATGAGCGCGGAGACCAAGCCTCGCCAGGGTGCCGCGCGCGTCGTGTTCTATGTTGCGCGATTCGTCTCGTTGTACGCCGTCACGTTGTTCGGGCATTCGGATCTCTCCCCATGGCCGCAGCTGTGGGTGCTGTTCCTACTGGGTTTCTGGGTGGTCATGCGTCGTATGCCCTATGACCTGTTGCCCTAGCCAAGCTCGCGTCCGGGCTATCCTAGGAGCCGTGAATACAGGGATGACATCAGGTGGCGCAAGGCCCATGACGACGGGACACGTCGAACATGACTTCGGCCCCGTATGGGACGCATCGTCCCGCGTGCTGGTGCTTGGTTCCATGCCCAGTCCGAAATCACGCGAGATGCGGTTCTACTATGGTCATCCCCTCAATCGTTTCTGGCCCGTGATGGCCGCCATATTCGGCGACTGGTCATGCCTGACGGAAGCGCAGCGCGAACGGATGATGGGGGAGGGCATGCCACTGCCATCTGAATCGTCGACTGTGAGCGGGGCGGAGTGGGCGGATGCCGCGCCTGATGACGCGGACAAATCCGATTCCGCGGATGCTGCTTCTGCCTGCGTCGTCGGCTCGTCTTCAACGGGCATCGATGCTCTTGTCGCTGCGCGTCGTGCCTTCGTATTACGCCACCACGTCGCCCTTTGGGACGTCATCGCCTCCTGTGACATCACCGGAGCCTCCGACGCCTCCATCCGCAACGCCGAACCCAACGATCTGCCCGCCGTCATCGCGCCGTCAAACATCAGGCACGTCTTCACGACCGGAGCCAAGGCCGCGCAACTGTATCGACGGCTATGCGAACCGCGGCTGCAAGCCGCCGTATTGACGGACCTATCTATGACGCAGCTGCCCTCCACCAGTCCCGCCAACGCCGCCATGCGACTGCCCCGCCTCGTCGAGGCTTACCGCGTCATAGCCAACGTTGTTAGCGGCGAGGATAGTTGATTGGCACAGAAGGAACCAATCGCGCAGCATATGCATTGGTCGGATGACCCGACCGGGAAGGGGAGCGGGGGCATGGCACAGCATGATTCCGGTGCATTGACGACCCATGATTCGGATACTCGTCGGAAGGGGGCGCGTAGGCGTCGCGCCGTGGTCATCACGCTGGTTGCTGCGTTGTTCGTCGCTGCGCTCGCCGGCGGAGCCCTATGGATACGCGGCGGCGCGACGTTCCCGCTATTCGGCGGACATGTGGCAGGCATGATTACCGGCGAGAGGGGCGTCATGTCTGCGGATGACGCTGAGCAGCACTATCCCCTCCAACCCAGTGCGACGGATTATGACGGCGACGGCGTGGATGATTACACAGATATCTTGCACGGCGCGGCTGCCGACTCCAAGGCGCGACCCGCTTACGACGACGGGTATTACCAAGGCGGCTACCCGCCGGCGGACAAGGGTGCCTGCACCGACGTGGTATGGCGCGCCTTCCGCGAGGCCGGCTATGATCTCAAAGCCATGATCGACGCCGACGTCGCCGCCGACCCCGCGTCATATGCCGGCGTGTCGGCCGCCCCCGACCCCAACATCGACTTCCGCCGCACCGGTGTGCTCGACGTGTTCTTCGCCAAATACGCCCAGACGCTCACCGCGGACACCGCGGACAAGGCCGCTTGGCAGGCCGGCGATATCGTCGTCTTCGAACACACCCGCCATATCGGCGTCGTCTCCGACAAACGCGACGTGAACGGCATGCCGTTCATCCACCACAACATGGGGCAACAGAACCGTGAAAACGATTACCTTGCCTTCCGCACCCACATGGCCGTCACCGGCCACTACCGTTTCGACGCCTCGCGGATTCCCGCGAGCGTTCTCAAGGCTTGGGAGGGATGAACGAACGCGGCGTGAGATGCCTTATGTCGCGTTCGGCACGGCTATGGAAGCTTGCTGTCATGGATATGTTCAGCGCAATCGCAGATAGCGCCCGGTGAGGGAACCGGAATCCGCGGCGATGTGTTCCGGGGTGCCGACGGCGACGATGCGGCCGCCGGAGATGCCGCCGCCCGGCCCCATGTCGATGATCCAATCGGCGTTGGCGATCACGTCGAGGTCATGTTCGATGACGATGACGGTGGCGCCTTCGGCGACAAGACGGTCGAACACGCCCAGCAGCACCTTCACGTCCTCGGGATGCAGACCGATCGTCGGTTCGTCGAAGACGAACACCGCGTCGGCCTGGGCCCGTCCCATCTCGCTGGCCAGCTTGAGCCGCTGCGCCTCGCCGCCCGACAATGCGGGCGTGGGCTCTCCGAGTGTGAGATATCCCAATCCCAGGTCATGCAGTGTCGTAAGACGCGTATGTACCTTCTTGAGCCCGGTGAGCAGAGGCAGGGCTTCGTCCACGTTCATCGCCATGAGCTCCGGCAAGCTGTGCGGCATGTCGATGTCGTCAGCGGCGGTTCCCTGCGTCGTGTTGCCGAGAGAGTCGTTGTCCGCCGCGCGTAGAGCCGTCGTCCGCGATGTCCCCGTTCTGGCGGCGAACGAGCATCGGATGCGCCCGATCTCCGACGCATACCGCGAACCACGGCAGTCGGGACATTCGATGTCCACGTCGGGCAGGAACTGCACGTCAAGCGATATCGATCCCGTGCCATCGCAGGTCGGGCAGCGCAGCCGGCCGGTGTTGTAGGAGAAGTCGCCGGCCTTGAGACCCGCTTCCTTGGCCGCGTCGCTCCGGGCGAACGCGCGCCGCAGGTCGTCGTGGATGTCGGCGTAGGTGGCGACGGTGGACCTCACGTTGGCTCCGATTGGCGTCGCGTCGATGAGATTCGCGCGCGCGATGCCCGCGGCCCCGATCGAACGCACATGGGGCGGCAACGGTTCGCCGGCGACATTCGCCTTGAGCGCGGGAATCAACGACTCCAGCACCATCGTCGTCTTGCCCGAGCCGGACACTCCGGTCACCGCGACCAGTCGGCCGCGCGGAATATCCACTGACAGCGGCCGCACGGTATGTAATACGCTGGTCTCCATATGGATGCGACCTGACTCGAACATCGCCGTTTCCTCCGCACGGCGTCTCACCCGCATGGCCGGAGCGGGCGATGGAACCAGCGGCGCGCCCTCGGACACGTCGTGGCCCGCCAGGGGCAGGAACGGCGCGATGCGACTATCCGGATTCGCGGCGACCGCGCTCACCGTGCCCTGCGCGATGACGCGACCACCCTCCGTCCCGGCCCGCGGACCCATCTCGATGAGATGGTCGCAGGCCGCCAGCACACGCGTGTCATGATCGACCACAACCACCGAATTGCCATCGGCCTTGAGATCGCGCATCACGCCCAGCAAACCGTCGACGTTCGAGGGATGCAGACCGATCGACGGCTCGTCCAGCACATAGAGCACGCCGGTCGTACGATTGCGCACGGCGCGCGCCAATTGCACGCGCTGACGCTCGCCAGTCGAGAGCGTCGCGCCCGCACGATCGAGCGACAGATAGCCAAGCCCCAGTTCCAAGAGACGACGCGCCACATCGAGGAAGGATTCGGCGATATTCGTTGCCATCGGGCGCATCGGAGCGGGCAATGTCGCGGGGACGCCGCGCACCCATGCCACCGCGTCATCAAGTGTCATGGCCGTTGCCTCGGCCAAGGTGATGCCGTATGCGCGTAGGTCGGGCGTCGTGTTATCGGGAATTGCGTTGCTGGGTGTTTCATTATCGGGCGTCGTGCCGTTGGAAGCCGCATCGTCCGACGTCATTTCATGAGGAGTCATCCCATTCGCAACTACATGACCTGGTACGCGACGTTGACCGGTTTCCTCGGCGAGCTGCCCCTCATCCGTCCATATGGCGCCGACCCGCGGTGCCCGGGCCTTGTCCGACAACCGCGTGCCTCCGCAGGCCGCGCAGGGGCCCTCCTTGAGGAACTTCGAGACGCGTTTGAGGCCCTTCTCATCCTTGGCCTTCGCCAGCGCGTTCTCGACGGTGTAGACGGCGTTGAAATACGTGAAATCCAGTTCGGCGAAATCGTCGCCCTTCTTCGGCTTGTAGAGGATATGCTTCTTGACCGCAGGCCCCTCGAAGACGATGCGACGTTCCTCGTCGGTCAACTCGCGGAAGGGCACATCGGTGCGCACGCCCATGGCGCCCGCCACCTGCTTCATCAGGTCCCACATCAACGAACCCCATGGCGCCACGGCACCCTCGTCGATTGTTTTGGAATCGTCCGGCACCAACGAGTCCCGATCCACCTCGCGCACGACGCCGGTGCCGGAACACGTCGGACAGGCGCCGGCGGAGTTGAAGGCCAATTCCTCGGCGCCGGGGCCGAAGAACGATGTGCCGCATGAGGCGCATTCCAAGGCCTGCTCCGCGGCGACGCCCAGGGACGGCGCATGATAGGCGCCACAATGAGGGCAGGGATGCGCGCCGACGCGCGAGAACAACAGGCGCAGCGAATTGAGCAGCTCGGTCATCGTGCCGAAGGTGGAGCGCACGCCGGGCACACTCGGGCGTTGATGCAGCGCGAGCGCCGCCGGCACATGCAGCACACGGTCCACGCTGGCGCGTCCCGCCTGCGTCAGCCTCCTCCTCGTATAGGTGGACAGTGCCTCCAGATACCGTCTCGACCCCTCCGCATAGAGCACGCCCAACGCCAGCGAGCTTTTGCCCGAACCGGACACGCCAGCCACGCCGGCCAGCTGTCCCAAGGGCACATCCACATCGATGCCTTTGAGATTGTGCACTCGCGCTCCACGCACCTCGATGCGGTCGGGTGCGGCGGAGCCGTGGGATGTCGGGGGAATGTCGGTCATGGTTACCTCACCTTATGTGTGCGGAGGATGATATGACGCCCCTCGCCATCAGTCGTGGCGAACAGGTAGGCGTCGCCGCCGTCCTTGAGCCGGAGCTTCTTGCGCAATTGCGCGACGGACAGCGGGGAATTACGTGACGTGATGTTGGCATGCGTCAGATCTCCCAACGCTTCCTTGAGATCGCGTTTGTTCATCGTGGCGATTCGCTCGATGGTGAAGGCCCGCCCGGGAAAGTCTTCGATAGGCTCCGAGGAGACGAACACATGGCTGTTCGGAGCGACCTGACGCGCCTCGTAGCGCGCTTCGAGCAGGTCGAAGCATCCTGCCTTCATCACCGAGGCATTCGGCTCGTACAGGAAATGCCAGTCATCCTGCCCCATGTCGGGAAGAACTGTTGCCTTGGGTTCCTCCACGACGCAGGCCTGAGGCACGTCATACTGAAATTCGACGATGTCGCCGTCCTGCACGCATACGACGCGCGGCGCATCGTGCCGTCCGCGGTCAAGCACGAGCAAAAGCTCCTTGCATTCGTTGCCGGTCGAAACGATATGGACCTCGGCGACATGTCCGTCGAAATCGTCGACGGTGCGATGCCAGTCGAGCATGGGGGAGAGCTTGACCATGACATGCGGCGCCTTGTCCAGCAATGCGGACAGCAGGGCGAGCGCGTCGGGTGTGCAATCCGAAACCGCGTAGGTGCGCGCTCCATGCGCGTCACGTCGCGCCGGGTCGAGATAGATCAACGACACCGGCTCCATGACGCGAAGGTATTCGGCGGCATCCGCTTCGATGACCTCGACCTGATCGAGCCCCAGCGCCGCCATGTTGTGCCGGGCCAGCTCGCACAGATGGGGCTGGCGCTCGACATAGGTGGCCTTGTCGAAACAGCGCGCCAGATACGAGCAATCCACGCCAAGGCCGCCGGTCAGATCGACCAGGGATGTCTCCCCGCCGGCCTCGGCTTCGGCGAGACGACGCGCGACATCGGCCTTGTGCCGCGCCGTCGCCTCGGAGGAGCACTGCTCCATCGACAGATGCGGCGGATACCATATGCCATCGCAGGCCGCCCATTCAGGCAGCTTCGTGCGCGCCGTGTTCCATCCGGCGATCTGCTCCAGCGCCGCCGTCATATCCACCCCAGGCCCCGGCTTGGCATGCAGGGCGAGTTCTCTTGTATCTTCGCCGCGATGCGCGCGCGCAAAAGCGAGTGTCTCCTCGTTCACCATCACATTCCCATTCTATGGGCGATGGTGCGTGTCAGTTGGCCTTCGCTGTCACAGGGCGGTCGTCGCCACGTCGCTCGCGTCGTTCTCGTCGGCCTTGACCTTGTCAATGGCCACGACGATGGCTACGACCAGCGCCTCCAACGCGTCATCGAGCACCGTCACCTCGTAGGAATCTCCCCAGCTCAACCAACGCTGAGCCACCTGCGCGACGACCTGACCGCCGCGACGCACCTCGAAGTGCATGTCCCACCAATCGCCCTCGACCGTGAGACCCTGCGCATCAAGCCGATACTTCGGTTTGAAGAACGAGAACTCCTTGTCGATCGACGCCACCTGCACGCCATTCACGAGCACGTCGAAATGCGGCAGCAGGCTGAGGACCTTCTTCTCGATCACCGCCACCTCGGCGCCATAATCCGCATCGACGATGCGGAACGTCTTCGGAATGCGCAGGAAACTGCCCTCCACGTAATAGCGCGGAGAGCCATTGGCGTCGCTGACCGTGAACTGCTCGGCGAGCGAGAACACCTTCTGCTTGATGTAGAGCCGCTTCATTGGAACCCCTTTCCCAGTCACAAGGAACTCCCCTCAAGTCTACTGTCGCGAGTCGGCAGCGTCGCGGGTTTGTACGCGGACGTCGACCGGTCGCGTCGTGTCACCACTGAGGGTCAGTCGCGCTTGGTGACGACGCTCAACAGCACGGCGGTGAAGATCAGCGCGAATCCGATCAGCGAATTCCATCCAAGGCGCTCGCCCCAGAACAATGCGGAGAACGCCACGGCGAACAGGGATTCGGTGCACATGATGATCGAGGCGCTGGCGGCCGGCACGTGCGCCAGGCCGATGTTCTGCATGATCTGCGCCATCGTCGTGGCCAGAAGGAACAGGTAGAGGAAGCTCGCCATCACATCCGGGGCAAGCCAGTCGGCCGAAGGCCGTGGCTCGGTGAGCAGAGCGCCGCCCAGGAACAGCACGCCCGCCACGGCGAACTGCACGAACGTCACCGCGATCGGGTGGAATTCCCTCGAGAACACGCCCAACAGCGTCAGGTTGAACGCGAAGATCAGCGCACACGTCATCGTGAGCACGTCGCCCACGCCCAGCGACAGGGAACCGGATCCCGGCTTCAACGCCACGAAACCGACGCCGGCCAAGCAGATGATGGCCGCGACCAGATTCACCAGACGGGGCTTCTGCCGGCACACCACCCACGCTGCGAACGGCGTGATCACGCAATACGCCGCGGTCAGGAAGGCGCTGCGTCCCGGGTCTATGGAGGTGAGTCCTATCGTCTGCGTCGTCATCGTGCCCCAATAGGTCAGCCCGACCAAGAGCGCTGGCACGATGATTCGACGGTTGAGATACGGCAGGATGGAACGGTGGAACAACGCCATCATCACCAGGCAGGCGCCTGCCAGCCGCAAGCCCATCAGCCACATCGGCGGGATGGCCGAAAGCGCCACCTTCGCCGTCAGATAGCTGCCGCCCCACAACGCCGCGCAGCACAACAACATCAACCGCGCCAGATTCGGCGGGAAACCACGCGACGCCTTGCTGCGCAGCTGGCGGAACGAAGGCAACCTCATCACCTCATACCATCCTTCGGATTGCGATCCATCCGCGTCCGGAAACGGGCCACGCATACCTTAGCGCACGCGGGGCGGCTCTGCGGCCGCGTGTCGCGTGACGCCCACGACGCCGGACACGTCGCGGGCCGGGAGGAACGAAGTCGGGCCCGGTGGGCTATCCTTGGCACTTGGCATAAACGAAAAGTCACCGCATAAGGGAAGCGAACCGCGGCACACGGTGGAAGGCGGGTGAGAGACGATGTTGAGGATGTTCAGCACCATCAACGGACAGGTGGAACAGGTCGACAAACCGGAGAACGGCTCATGGCTGTGTTTGAGCGAACCCACCGACGTGGAGCTCGCCACCGTCGCCTCGCAGACCGGCGTCGACCTCGCCGACCTACGTGCGCCTCTGGATGACGAGGAGCGGTCCCGCATCGACGTCGAGGACGGCTACACGATGATCATCGTCGACATCCCCACCGTCGAGGAACGCGGCGGACGCGACTGGTACGAGACCATCCCTCTGTCGATCATCGTCACCGAGAACCTGCTCATCACCGTGTGCATGCAGGACACGCCCGTCCTCCACCCCTTCATGGAGGGTACGATTCGAGGCTTCAACACCTACATGCGCTCGCGCTTCATCCTGCAGATCCTCTACCGCAACGCCACGATGTATCTGCGGTATCTGCGCATCATCGACCGCGAATCCGACAAACTCGAACTCAAGCTGCGCCACTCCATGCAGAACCGTGAGATCGTCATGCTCATGGAGCTGAGCAAGACCTTGGTCTACTTCACCACATCGCTCAAATCGAACGAAATGGTGATGGAAAAGCTCAACACGCTGCAGCGCATCAAGCAGTATCCGGACGACGAGGACCTCCTCGACGACGTCATCACCGAGAACAAACAGGCCATCGAGATGGCCAACATCTACAGCGGCGTTCTCGCGAACATGACCGACGCCTTCGCCTCGATCGTGTCCAACAACCTCAACAACGTGATGCGCATCTTCACGATCATTTCCATCACGCTGTCCATCCCCACGCTGATCTTCTCGATGTACGGCATGAACTTCGACGGCGGCATGATGGGCATGCCCTTCACCGACAAGCCATGGGGATTCGGCCTCATCATCCTCATCTCCGTGGCCATCTCCGCGCTGGTGACCTGGTTCCTCACCCGCTCGCGCATGTTCAAGTGACGGCCGAGGAACGAAGCCCATGGCGTCACCTGCCATGCGAGGGGAAGGCGACATGACCCACCAAGCATCCCACGACGCGAACACACAACACGCGCGATATATGCGATGCGCCTGCGTCGCACATCGCATACGACGCGCGCGTCATCGCGTCGTGGCATACCTCGCCGCCCTCACGCTCGGCGTCGTCCCGGCGCTCGCGGGCTGCGGACAGCTGCAGGTCAGCACCGTCACCGGCACTCCCGAAGGGCCCACCATCGCCATCGGCGTCGCCGCCGACGAACCGGGCATGGGATACTGGCATGACGGCGGATACTCCGGTTTCGAGGTCGACGTCGCCACATACGTCGCCAAGCAGCTGGGATATTCCAGCAAACAGATCATCTTCAAGCAGGTCCGTCCCTCGACCCGCGCACGCATGCTCGCCGAATCCACGGTCGACATGGTCGTCGCCGGCTATGCGATGAACGGGGAGCGGGAGAGCGAGGCGGATTTCGCCGGCCCCTATCTGACCGTGGGCAGGGACCTGCTGATACGGGATGACGACGTGGACAAGATTAGCCGCGTCGCCGACATGTCGGGGCGCGCCGCATGCGTCGTCGACCCCGACGCCGCCCAGGCGCTCGCCGTCGCCGCTCCCGGCGTGCAGGTGCGGGAACGCGACTCCTACCCGCAATGCGTGACAGCGCTGATGATCGGCGAGGCCGACGCTGTGGCCGCCGACGACGCGGTGCTCTCCGGTCTGATCGAGGACAAAGGCAACGGCTACCTGTCGCTGGTCGGCGACCAATACGGCGAGGTGGATTATGGCATCGCCGTCAAGGACGGCAATGCGCAGCTTGCCGGCAAGATCTCCGCGGCGCTGGACAAGATGAAGGACGACGGCACCTACGCGACGTTGCTGGACAGGATGCGAGAGGAGACCGGATACCAAGGGTAAGACTGTCCACCAACGCGGCTATTTTGCTGACTTATGAGTGACATCGAGACCCAGAACGCAACCGACGAGCCCCGTTTCCGCTACAACGCGAAGCTCGCCCAGGACATCGAAACCAAATGGCAGACCAAGTGGGACGAGGAAGGCACCTTCTGGGCCGCGAACGTCTCCGGCGATCTCAAGGACGGCAAGGGCCGCAACGCCGAGGGACGCCCATCGTATTTCGCGATGGACATGTTCCCTTATCCCTCGGGCAAGGGCCTGCACGTCGGCCATCCTCTCGGCTATCTCGCCTCCGACGTGATGAGCCGTTACCACCGCATGAAGGGCGAGAACGTGCTCCATGCGATGGGATACGACGCCTTCGGCCTGCCCGCCGAGCAGTTCGCCGTGCAGACCGGCCAGCATCCGCGCATCTCCACCGAGGCGAACATCGCCAATATGAGCCGCCAGCTGCACCGCATGGGCCTGTCCTTCGACAACCGCCGCACCTTCGCCACCATCGACCCCGGCTATGTGCGCTGGACCCAGTGGATCTTCTCGCGCATCTATGACGCCTGGTATGACCCCGAGGCCACCAATCCCTCCGGTTCGAAGGGCTCCGCCCGCCCGATCGCCGATCTCGTCGCCGAATTCGAATCCGGCGCCCGCGCCATCCCCGGCCATGAGGCCGACGGCAAGGCCTGGGGCGACCTCGACGCCGCCGAACGCGCCGACATCCTCAACGGCTTCCGCCTCGCCTATATCTCCAAGTCCCCGGTCAACTGGTGCCCGGGCCTGGGCACCGTGCTCGCCAACGAGGAGGTCACGGCCGAGGGCAAGTCCGAACGCGGCAACTTCCCGGTGTTCCAGCGCGAGCTGCGCCAGTGGTCCATGCGCATCACCGCCTACGGCCATCGCCTCATCGCCGACCTCGACGGTCTTGACTGGCCCGAGAAGGTCAAGCTCATGCAGCGCAATTGGATCGGCGAATCCCACGGCGCCTCCGTGCACTTCACCGTCGAGACCCCGGCCGGCGAGCGCGACATGGAGATCTATACGACGCGTCCCGACACCCTGTTCGGCACCACCTTCGCCGTCGTCTCCCCGGAGCATCACCTGCTCGCCGACGTGCCCGCCGAATGGCCCGAAGGCACTCCGGAGGACTGGAAGGGCGGCTACGCCACCCCCGTCGAGGCCGTGAAGGCCTACCGTCTGGCCGCTGAGGCCAAGACCGCCAAGGACCGCGTCGACGAGGCCGGCGAGAAGACCGGTTTGTTCACCGGCCTTTACGCCGTCAATCCGATCACCGGCGTCAAGCTGCCGTTGTTCACCGCCGATTACGTGCTCATGGACTATGGCACCGGCGCCATCATGGCCGTGCCGGGCGGCGACCAGCGCGATTATGACTTCGCCGTCAAGTTCGGGCTGCCGGTGATCTACACCGTCAAGCCGCTGCCGGAATCCGGCGACGACCTCGCCAACTACGAGGGCAAGGCGCCGTTCGTCTCCCACGACGGCATCGTCATCAACTCCGCCGTCGAGGCGACCGCTGCCGACGGCAAGCCCCTCGACATCAACGGACTGCGCGTGGACGACGCGATCGCCAAGGTCAACGAATGGCTGGAGGCCGCCGGCGTTGGCAAGGGCACCGTCTCCTACCGTCTGCGCGACTGGCTCTTCTCCCGCCAGCGCTACTGGGGCGAGCCCTTCCCCGTCGTCTACGACGAGGATGGCGTCGCACATCTGCTGCCCGACGACCAGCTGCCCGTCAACCTGCCCGACGTGCCCGACTATTCCCCGCGCACCTTCGACCCGATGGACGCCGAATCCAACCCGGAGGCGCCGCTGAGCCGCAACGAGGACTGGGTGAAGGTCACGCTCGACTTGGGCGACGGTCCGAAGACCTATTGGCGCGACACCAACACGATGCCCAACTGGGCCGGTTCCTGCTGGTATTACATGCGTTACCTCGACCCGACCGACACCAAGCATATGGTGGAGAAGGACGAGTTCGACTATTGGATGGGGCCGAACCATTCCAAGTACTCCGGCGCCAGCGGCGGCGTGGACCTCTACATCGGCGGCGTCGAGCACGCCGTGCTCCACCTGCTCTACTCCCGCTTCTGGCACAAGGTGCTCTTCGACCTCGGTTATGTGGATTCGGCCGAGCCGTTCCACAAGCTCTTCAACCAGGGCATGATCCAGGCCTACGCCTACACCGACGACCGCGGCCAGTACGTGCCGGCCGACGAGGTCGTGGAAGGCCCCGCCGGCGCCGACGGCGAGCCGACGTTCACCTGGAACGGCGAGCACGCCAACCGTGAGTTCGGCAAGATGGGCAAGAGCCTCAAGAACATCGTCACGCCGGACTATATGTATGAGAACTACGGCGCCGACACCTTCCGCCTCTATGAGATGAGCATGGGCCCGCTGGACGAGTCCCGTCCGTGGAACACCCGCAACGTCGTCGGCGGCATGCGTTTCCTGCAGCGCCTGTGGCGCAACGTCATCGACGAGGGCACCGGCGAGGCCCACGTGAGCGAGGACGCGCCGGATACGAAGACGCTGAAGCTGCTCAACAACACGATCGCCGACGTGACCGTGGAGATGGAGGCGATGCGTCCGAACACGGCCATCGCCAAGCTCATCGTCCTCAACAACCATCTGACGACGCTTGATGTCGTGCCCCGTGCCGCCATCGAACCGCTGATCCTCATGCTCGCTCCCATCGCCCCGCACGTCTGCGAGGAACTGTGGGAGAAGCTCGGCCATGGTGAATCGCTGTCGGCCGCCCCGTGGCCCGTCGCCGATGAGCGTTACATTGGCCAGGACACCGTCACCGCCGTCGTGCAGATCAAGGGCAAGGTGCGCGCCAAGCTCGAGGTGTCGCCCGACATCGACCCGGCCGAGCTCGAGAAGCTCGCCCTTGAGGCCGTCGCCGCGCGTCTTGGCGGCAAGGAGCCGCGCAAGGTCATCGTCAAGGCCCCCAAGATCGTGTCGATCGTGCCCGCCGAGTGAGTCGAGCGATTCCGGCGCGATAGACGCGGCAGACGCAATAGGCCCTCATCCTAACAAAATGTGGATAACCGGTCCTCCGACCACAATGGTCGGTCGGACTGGACAGTGAACGCCCATGGTTCCATCGTGGAATCATGGGCGTTCCATATGACAGGAGACGCCGCGATGCCGCGGCGAGACTGCCGCATGCGCCGACGCATAAGCGGAACGCCCACTCGCCATCCTCGTCGTCCCCCTTGCCTCCGCTGTCTCCGCCGCCACCTCCCGCCATGCCAGGTAACGGACAACCACGAGTCGCAATGGCGACCTTGGAAGATCTATCCGGAGTCCATGAATCGGATGGCGCCGAGAGAAACGCAAGGCAGGAGCATGCCGCGCCGCGGTTGGGATTCTCCCCACGGCATGCGCTGATCGCCATGCTGTTGCTGCTCGCCGCCCTATCCGCGAGTCTGACCATGCTCATCAAACAGTCGTTCACGCTTGCGCAACTGCAGAATGAAGCACCCGCGGCGTCAGTGCATCGGGATATGGGACATGCGAAGGGCAAAACGGATGCTGACGGGGAGGCCGGCGACAACGGCGTGGCTGCTGGGGATGCAGGAAACGATGGAAAAGCCGATGACAACGTGGGCGACGGAAATACCGGGAATACTGGAAACAACGGAACCGAGCAGGGAACCGGACGGGGCGCTGAGGCGCCGGCTCCTGCACCGACGTCGCCGTTGCCTCGCTCGCCGACCGAAGCGGATGACGGACTGGTGGATCTCAATACGGCCACCCTCGCCGAGCTGGACACCATCACCGGCGTCGGTCCGGTTCTCGCCCAACGCATCATCGACCATCGTGCGCAGATAGGGCGTTTCTCCAGCGTCGACGAACTTCTCGATGTCAAAGGCATTGGTGCCAAGACGCTCGAGAAACTGCGACCGCAGGTGACGGTGCGATGAGTGGAAGAGAGCACGGTCGGAACAGCCGCTTGCATGAAGGCGCGGACGGCGGCGGCATGGACAGAGGCGGCGCAGACAGGGATGCTCCAGGTGGGGAAAGCGTGCGCCGCATGGAAAGCGGCCGCAATGACATGCGACTGCTGCCCGCGGCTTTGTCGGCGTGGACTGCGAATCTCGCCGCGCATGCATTATTCGAGCGCATGACGCATGTTTCCGGAGCCGAAGGCAGTGGTGCGGGCGAAGGCGGAGCATTCGCCGATACTCCGACGCCGTGGTGGCTCATCATGGCCCTTGGCATATGCGTTGGAATGGTCGCGGCCTGTCTGATGCTGCGAGCGGGACGTATATTGCGCGTATTGACTCCGGCTCGGCGTCATATGCTTGCCCGTGCCGGCTTGGTGGCGTGCTGTGCGGCGGCCATTGCCGCGATGTCTGCTGTGGCCGCCGATCTGAGGACATGGCATGACCCGGCGAGCGCCATCGTGCGGGCGGGCGGCGCGAGCGTGCAGGCCACGGTCCATATCGACGAGCCAGTGCTCGCCTCGAATATGCGTGATGCGGATTGCCAAACCGATGTTTCCCTGAGCGCACTCACCGCGGAGGGCATGGTCCAGCCATCCCATGCCCGCGTGCGCGTCTACGCCGATGCCGTCAATTGCACCAAGCTGACGCGAGGTGCGACGCAACGTCTCATCGGCGATCTCGAGCCAGCGCGATTCGGTGGGATGTCGATCTGGCTGAGGCTCGGCGGAGACGCCGCGGTCGAAACACTGAAGCCTCCCTCCGTCATGGATCGGACGATTCACCATATTCATGAGCGATTCCTCGACCTGACCGGCGACCTCGACGACCAAGGGCGTGTGCTGGTGCCGGGACTGACGCTTGGCGTGCTCGGGCAGGAGCGGTACATGGGCATCGATGGTGACGAGAACAAGATGCCCGATCCCACCTACGCTCGTGCCTTGGAGGAATGCTTCCGCCGTTCCGGCATCATGCATCTGATGGCGGTGTCCGGCGGGCATTTCGTGCTGATAGGCGCGCTGGTGCGTCGTCTGTGCGCGCTTGTGTTGCTGCCGCGTCGTCTGGTCGCCGTGATCGTCGCCTTGTCCATGTGGGCGCTTGCCGCGCTGATGTTCCCCTCCGATTCGGTGACGCGTGCCTTGGTCATGGGTTTCTTCTCCGCGGCGGCATTCGGATTGGGGCGGCGTCCGCAAGCCTTGTCGGCGTTGTGCTGGACCGTCGTCGGCACGTTGATCGTCGCTCCGGAGATGGGGCGAAGCTTCGGCTTCGCGCTGTCCTGCGGCGCCGTGCTCGGCATCGTCTTGTCCTCCCATCCCATCGCAACCGCCCTGTCCCATGTCATGCCGAAGGCCGTCGCCGATATCGCGGCCATGACCATAAGCGCGCAGATGTTCGCGCTGCCGATACAAACCCTGATGGAGCCCGGATTGCCGCTGGCTTCGGTGCCCGCGAATATCCTCGTCGCCCCCGTCGTGGGTTTCGCCACCATCGCAGGGCTATGCGCATTGATGACGGCATGGTGGGCGCCGGCGATTGCGCTCGTTCCTGTTCGGGTGGCTTCAGCGGGCACACGCGTCATGGAACGATGCGCCACATGGCTTGGCGGCGAGCAATCCATGGTGGTCCCATGGGCCGGTGGCGTGGCGGGCGCGGTGCTTATGGTCGCAGTGGAAACGGCGATCGTCATGACATGCATGGGCATGGCGCGCCTCCGGGCCAGGCTCTGTATGCCGGACGACGGCTCGGAAGGCATGAACTTCCGTGTGACTCCGGCCGACCGCATGCGCCAATGGTGGGAGGATACGCGGCGCATGATGGAAGGCGAATGACGGGGTGTTGTCCAGCACTGCGGCGAGATTGTGCATATGGCAAAAGCAACGACGAACGCGCCGGTCCGGCTCGTCATGGGCGGCGACGCCTATCTGAACGACCAAACCGTGCGCGAGCTGTGCTCCAAGGCGCTCGAACGGCGCCCCGACGCCGAACTCGTCGAGCTCGACGCGGTCAGCGCCGACCGATATGCCTTCGACGAGGCCGTGAGTCCCTCGTTGCTGTCCGACACAGCCGTCGTCAAGCTGACCGGCCTGCAGAACGCGGATGAGAAACTCGGCGATGCCATCGTCGAATATTGCCGCCAAGCGTCCAAGGATCCTGCCGAATCCAGCGTCGTCATCTGCCAGCACGAGGGCGGGGTCAAGGGCAAACGACTCGTGGACCAGCTGCTCAAGGCGGGAGCACGCAAGGAGGATGTGCCCGACCTGAAGAAGCCCGAGGCAAAGCTCAACTTCGTCATGTCGCGGTTCGAGCAATGCGGACGACGCGTCGATCCCGCCGCCGCGCAGCAGCTGGTCGCCGTCTTGGGGGACCGCACCGGTGAATTGGCCGCCATGTGCGCGCAGCTCTGCTTCGATTTCGACGACAATCCCATGGGCCTCGACCGCGTCAACCAGTATCTGACCTCCAATCCGCAGGTCACCGGATTCAACGTCGCCGACCGCGCCGTGGAAGGCAACGCCGCCGACGCCATCGTCATGATGCGCTCCGCCGTCGAACACGGCATCGATCCCATCGCGTTGATCGGCGCGCTGGCCATGAAACTCCGCACCATCGCCAAGGCCTCCGCCGTGCGCTCCGGCGCCATATCCCAAGCCGAGGCCAAAACCAATCCGTGGGTGCTCAAAAACGCGATGCGCCAGCTTTCCGGATGGAGTTCCGAAGGCCTCGGACGCTGCATCCGCACGCTCGCCTGGGCCGACGAGCAGAGCAAAACCAACGGCGGCGATCCCGTCTATGCGCTGGAGCGCAGCATCGAACTCATCGCCAGCAAGGGCGCCGATCCGCGCGGCAGGGCGGCTCAGTACCGATAAACGACGCGCAGCGTGGCTACAGCGCAAGGCAACCATTCCATAATGCAATCGCATCATTCCGCAACATAACTATGAAGAAGGCAGGAACCTCGGTGACAACTCTTTCGCATCAAGTGCCCACCGACGACGCCATGCGCCGTCTCGGCGCCAACGTGGCACGACTGACACACGGCAGCGATGTTATCCTCCTATCCGGTCCGCTCGGCGCCGGCAAAACCACATTCGCGCAAGGCTTCGGCGCGGGCCTTGGCATCGATGGCCCCATCGTCTCGCCGACCTTCACCATCGCCCGCGAACTGGACGGCCGTTTCGCTGACGGCACTCCGGCGCATTTCGTGCACGTCGACGCCTACCGGCTCGGCGGTTCGTCCTACGCGCCCGGGCAGGACAGCGTCGGGCGGCTGCTCGACGAATTGGAATCGCTCGGCCTCGACGAGGAGTTGGAGAACCCGGGCGAAAGCACCGTCGTGCTCATGGAATGGGGCGAGCAGATGGCGGCCGCATTGGCGCCGGAACGTCTTGAGGTCCATATCGACAGACCGCTCGACCCCGCGGCGTCTGTCGGAAACGACCCGACCAGCGAGGGGACTAGGATTGTTCGTTTGGTGCCGGTCGGCGGCGATTGGGAGACGCGACTCACCGGCCTGGAACGGAGCATGCAGTGAGCGGAGGAGCGATGGACGTAGCGCAGACCGAGCGGGTCACGGGGACCATGGGCAACATACTCGTCATCGACACCTCATACGGCTCCACGGTCGGCATCGACGAGCCGATCGTCGAAACCGATTCGCGCACGCATGTCGAACGACTGCAAGCCAACGTCGCGAAGGTCGTCGCCGACGCCGGGCTGGAACCGTCCGACCTCGACACCATCATCGTGGGCACGGGGCCCGGCCCTTTCACCGGGCTGAGAGCCGGCATCGTCACCGCGAAGGCGCTTGCCTTCGCCACGGGGGCGCGTCTGATCGGACGCGACATCCTTTCCCCGCAGGCCCGTTGGAACCGCATGCGTCGCAAGGAGATTGGTTCCCTCGGCGACCTGTGCTCGCCTATGCGTCGGATAGTGACGCTTGCCGTCAACGATGCGCGACGCAAGCAGTTGTACTTCCAGCTGGAGGAGACGTCGGTGGACGATGAAGGACATCACGATGTGCTCATCGACATGGACATCGACTATCCGGTCTCCATCGTGCAGCGGGTCAACGAGGTGATGGACCGTTACGCGCGCGACTACGAGGACGCGGAGATTATCGTGGATGTGATCGGCCACGGGGCGGCCAAATACGCTGATGCGTTCGCGGGGCTGCGTCATCTCGGCGATATCTGCGACGAGTCGGTGCTGGATCAAGGCGAGCGTGGACTATCGCTGTTCGTGATCGATGCCTTGATGGCGCATGACGCGCAGCTCGGCGCGCCGGTCGAGCCGTTGTATCTGCGTCGTCCCGATGCCGAGGTGCCCAATCCACTCAAACATGTGCTCGGGCATTCCGGCGTCACCAAGGCGAACTGAAATCGCAGGTTGATCGCATATGGCAATCGTTGCATTGAACGAACTTGACCGTGACACCGTGGTGGCGCGTTTCGCCGAGCTTGAGGCCGAATTGTTTGGCGCGGGCGCGTGGAACGCGCATATGGTGCGAGAGGAACTCGACGCGCCGGCGCGTACCTATCTGTTCGCGGTTGAAGATGCTGCTGAAAGGGATCCTTCGACTCCGGCGCTTCGCGCCTCCGCTCAGGATGACAGAAAGGATGACGTTTCCTGTCGTCCCGAGAGCCATACCGTTTCTTGCCACCCTGAGAACCATACTGTTTCTTGTCATCCTGAGCGGAGCGAAGGATCTCACCCCGTCATTCGGGGTTATGCCGGCTACTGGTATGACGGCGACGACGCGGAGCTGATGACCATCGGCGTCGCCAAGGACGCCCAGCGCCAAGGTATCGCCTCGGCGCTGTTGGACGCGCTGATTGCCCGTGCCCGGGCCCAGGGCGCACGCCGCATGTTGCTCGAGGTGCGCGTCGACAACGATCCGGCCCTCGCGCTCTATCAGCTTTTCGGTTTCGAACGCATGGGCCTGCGCAAGCGGTATTACCAGCCCGGCAACATCGACGCTTACACGATGAGCCTCGATCTCGATCCGGCGGAACCGCGCGTCGTCGGCTTCCAACCGTCGCAACCCGTATCGCAGCAGCAAGGAGAACAAGCATGAGCGATCCCATCGTCCTCGGCATCGAATCGACCTGCGACGAGACCGCCGCCGCCATCGTCGAAGGGCACACTCTGCGATCCAACGTCGTGGCGTCCTCGATGGAGGAACACGCCCGATACGGCGGCGTCATCCCCGAGATCGCCTCGCGCGCGCACGCCGAGGCCTTCGTGCCCTGCGTGAGCCAGGCGTTGGCCGACGCCG
This sequence comes from Bifidobacterium sp. LH_730, assembly GCF_056355835.1. NCBI lineage: Bacteria > Bacillati > Actinomycetota > Actinomycetes > Bifidobacteriales > Bifidobacteriaceae > Bifidobacterium > Bifidobacterium sp. LH_730. The sequence continues at coordinate 247,090 of NZ_JBKETB010000001.1, read as the reverse complement.
GGCTCGAACTGTCCGACGTGGATGCCATCGCCGTGTCCGCGGGTCCCGGCCTTGCAGGGTGCCTTGCCGTCGGCGTGTCCGGCGCCAAGGCCCTTGCATGGGCCTCAGGGAAGCCGCTTTACGGCATCAACCATGTCATAGGGCACATCGCCGTCACACAGCTGCAGTTCGGCCCGTTCCCGGCCGACACATTGGCCCTTATCGTCTCCGGCGGGCACACGTCGCTGCTGCACGTCGCCGACGTCGCGCGGCATATCGATGTGGTGGGAACGACGCTTGACGACGCGGCGGGGGAATGCTTCGACAAGGTCGCCCGTCTGCTTGGCTTCCCCTACCCGGGCGGCCCCCACATCGACCGGCACGCGCGTCAGGGCAATCCCAAGGCCATCCATGTGCCCCAGGGGTTGACGCAGGGCCAGGCAGGCGCGAAGCATCCCTATGACTTCAGCTTCTCCGGCGTCAAAACCGCCGTCGCCCGCTGGATTGAGACCGAACAAGCCGCCGGGCGCGACATCCCGGTCGATGACGTGTGCGCGTCGTTGGCCGATTCCGTGGCCTCGGTGCTGGCGAAGAAGGCTATGCGAGGCTGCGAGCAATACGGCGCGGATACGCTGATCGTCGGCGGCGGATTCTCCGCCAATTCTCAACTGCGGGCCAAGCTGCTTGAGGTCGGCGAGGAACACGGCGTGAAGGTGCGTATCCCGGAGCTCAAGCTGTGCACTGACAACGGCGCGATGGTCGCCATGCTCGGCGTCAACCTCGTTGAGGCCGGCGTCGCCCCCAGCGCGCCGGATTTCTCCATCGACTCCGCCATGCCGCTGACCAAGATCTCGATGTGAACGTCGGGCGTCACGTCGCGCCGTATAAGCCGTCTTGGTGGTAGCCTCGCAACGCGACGTCTGGCGCGACATGCCGCGCGCGTGTCGGATTTGCATTATCGCGCAATCAGGGTATTATCTATGACTTGTGCGCCGGAGAAATCCGGAAAGCAGAATTCCTGCGTAGCTCAGTTGGCAGAGCATCCGACTGTTAATCGGACGGTCACTGGTTCAAGCCCAGTCGCAGGAGCTTGATCTGGCTCGCCAGACCATAATTGAATATTCCTGCGTAGCTCAGTTGGCAGAGCATCCGACTGTTAATCGGACGGTCACTGGTTCAAGCCCAGTCGCAGGAGCTTCCAAGGCCTCTGCATCAGCGGAGGCCTTTTTCGTATCCGGCGAGACGCCATGCGTTCAACCTGCGGCAATATCCCGAAGCGCCTGGGTGCAATGCTGGTCGTTCTGCCTGAGAAAGATCATCGAAGTTACTGAAGCCATTGCGCCTAATATGCGCATTGCTTAAAGGTAGAATCCTTATGAGCTTTAAGAATAGGTGCGAAGACGGGAAGGAAAGGAGCAGAAGGCATGCCGCATAAGCTACTCATGTGCAGAAATCATCCGGTCCTCTTGTTTGAATACGATTCCGCCACTGGCCGGGCCTGCACCACAGGAGAGGTTCTCGATGCGGAGCGTCTGCCGTTGGAATTCACCACCCATGGCAAGCTGGCACTGTATGCTTCACGAATTGACGAGTGGTGGAAATCTCGCGCTATCCCAGCCACACGCGACGGCATCCGCAGGGTGCTTGAGTCCCTTGGCGCATCCTCGACAAAAGAGTTGCTGGACCGTTCCTATGGGCTGAGTTTGTCGGATCAATATTGGGTCAAGCATGAGGATGATCCGGTCTTATGGGAAGACATCAACTTCTTCGACAACCCCTTTGACGAGGCACTTGGCGAGATTCTGCTCACCTCGTACTCCTCATCTCACGACATCAGTTTTCATGCGCCCGACGTGTCCACAGGCGGTGATCTTCCCAAACGCTGGACAGTTGACAAGACCACAGGAAAAAGACTTCTCATCAAATCCGGCCGTACGGGTCAGGAACCTATGAATGAGGTCATCGCCTCAAAGCTCTGTGCCCGCCTTGGTTTTTCCGCTGTGTCATATTCCTTGGGCCGGAGTGATAATCGCCTGGTATGCATGTGCGAGGACATGCTTACCGATCATGAGGAGCTGGTTTCCGCCTGGCAGGTGCTTCAGGCCGCGAAAACGAACAACGGACTCAGCGCGCATGATCAGTGGATTCACGCTGCCGTAGGCTTCGGCTGCGAGGAGGAAACTGTGCGCGAGGCGACGGAAGAATGGCTTCTGGTTGATTTCCTCATGCGCAACACCGACCGGCATTACAACAACTTTGGTTTGATCAGGGACGTTGAATCCCTTTGTGTCCGTCCCGCTCCGATTTACGATACCGGAGCGTCTCTGTGGAGCGGCGAAATCGATGTCGATGGGCGTGATTGGTTTGCCAAGCCGTTTTACGCTGCGACTGGCAAACCTTCTGCCATGCGCCAGCTCAGGCTAATAGAGAACTGGAATCGATTTGATCTCGATTCCCTGTCGGACTGGCCTGATGAGGCAATCCACGAGCTATCGCATATGCATATGTTCGCTCCCGAGCGCCTTGTTTCCATCAAGGAACAGCTCGACAAAAAGATTGAAATTCTCCACAGGGTGAAAGAGCGTTAAAACGTGAGTTGCTAGCTTGTCTGAAGGTGAATGACCGTAACTTGTCTGAGCTTTGCGGCTAGAAAGGTCGCCGACGAAGACTTGTGCGAAGCATAGGTGGCGTTCTTGGTCTCCGTACGGTGCGCCGGTAGAATCTATATTGGAAGAAAGGCGGTGATCGTTATGACGGCTATTGAATCTTTGCCGGGGTATACCGAAGCCGAAGCAATGGCGGTTCGACGGGGCAATAACATCGTTGATCTGCTGAGCGCTTACATGCTTGGCTACGCCAAGGGCGCGATGCCTGATTACATGTCGGAGACGCCGCAACCTGGCGATACCGTGTTGCGCAGTGAGGCTGACTGGGCAGCGTTGCGCGACGAGTTGCATGGTGATGCTAGGTGAATACTATCGTTGCCTTTTCCGCTGAGGGCAAGCGTGATTTGAAGCGGTTGGCACGATGGCGACCGTCATATGCAGATGAATTGCTGGATTTGCTGCATGATGAGCTAGCTGTGTATGGACGTGTGCCTGATTCGTATATGCCACATGTGTTGGATAATCCACGTGAACCATATAGCGGTGCGCTTGAGTTTCATTTCATGGATGATGTGCTGGTGGTGTGTTATCCGCCGGTATCACATGGTTTCGTACGTGTCCTCCATATTTGTACGCATGCTGAACTCAAAGCCGGTAGATGTGGGGATGAATGTCCTCGAAACTGAGACCTATATTCGTTGATTTGATTTTTCAGACAGTGGCTGGATCAAGTGATTCCACTACGCTGATAAAACCGCCCGTAATTATCGCCAAATTCAATTCTGATTACGCATGGGTTATGATGAATTAACGTCGAGAATTTTCTTGTATATTTTCGACGTGTGTCATCCGGTTTATCGAATGACAATAAAAGGCGTGATATGCGTCGAAACGACGCGTGATTAAAGGATTAAGGAGTGGATATGGCTTTCTCTTTGCAAGGTTTTGAAGAAGTGGCGCTGACCGAGCCGGTGCCCGAGGTCAGGATGACCGTGACAGACTCCGTGATCCGGTTCAACAAGGGCACTGCCGAGGCGCTGGGCTGGCCTTCGCACGTGAAGGTGCTGGTGAACTCCCGCAAGAAGGAGATCGCCGTGCAGGTGTGCGACGCGGGGGAGTCCAACGCGATCAAATTCAGCAAGCCGGCCGACAAGCAGACCGCCTCGGTGGCGGTCAAGGAACCGAAGGTGCTTGCTGCCGTGCTCGAGTATCTTCCGCTGCCCGAGGCTCCCGAAGGCGAGGTCGCCTATCAGGCGATCGACGGCATCGTGCTGAACGACGCCAAGGCAGCCGTCTTCGCCGTGGAAGACGCCGTTGCCGGCACGATGAAGCGCCGCGGCCGCAAGAAGGCCGCCTGACGGGCGTCCATAGCCAAGATATAACCAAGCCGTAGCCGTCCGGCGAATCCGCCGGGGCAAGGCTTGGGAACAGATTCGAAGCGGTGCCACAACCTCCAAAAGGTTGCGGCGCCGCTTTTGAAATATGCGGATATCAATTCTCGAGGTTTGTAACTAGGCAAAACAGCTATTAACGACATCGCCTCATGCAATTAGGGCGTTCCGCAGGTTGTCGGCCTTTCGTTGCGTGTGTATTCTGGTATATGATTCACCTGTGTTTTCTAGTGATGGAGGCGCGACATGGCTGTGATGACGGTGCCGGTGGATGCGATGTGGTCGGTGACCGATCTCTCCCGTGGCGGGGTGTCGAAAGCGCTAGACCAAGTGGCCGATGGCCATCCCGTGACCGTGCTGCGCAATAACAGGCCTGCGGGCTATATTCTCAGCCCGCAGGATTACCAGCGCATCGGCGACATGGAGGACGAGCTTCGCGAACTGCGCAACGCAGAGGCGCGTAGGCAGGTGAGGGACCGTGAGTATGGCCCGTCTTTTGACAACGTTGACGACCTGATGGGCTATCTCAATGCGCTCTGATCGTCGATATCGAATTACCACCATTGCTGCGTTCCGCCATGACTATAAGGATCTGCGCAAGAAGCATTATGATATGGAGCTCCTGCGACGGCCGTTTTCCCTTCTAGCCGCCGGTGATATGGAGACGATGCGCCGCGAATACCGCGACCACGCTCTGACCGGCGCATGGCAGGGGTTCCGCGAGTTCCATGTCCAAGGCGATTGGCTGGTCACATATTTCGTGGATGGCGACACGATCACGCTGGTGCTGGCCCGCACCGGCTCGCATGACGAGCTATTCGGCTCAAAGATGGGCCGCAAAGAGACTCGTGCCATGCTCAAGGCCCCGCGCAGAACTCTCGGGGACTGACGCAAGACACATATTCGAAGCGGTGCCGTAACCTACCAAAAGGTTGTGGCACCGCTTTTTTCGTTGCGTGCCCAGGCGTCGTCGCCGCCGGAAACATCATCCGTTCCCCTCGAAAATACAGCCACCACGGGGGTTAAGAATCCACTTTCATCGGGGCCCTCGGCGGTATACCCCCGTGGGCTGCGACACGCTATGCATAACCATACGTGACAAAAGGTCCACGGCGACGTTATTCTTAAGCTCTGTAAAGAATTAGGGGTAAAGAGAAGCTGCAGTATAGGGGGTGTTATGACCAGCGATGCCCGTTACGGACGGATGGTGGCCCAGCCGCTGTCCGACGCTCGCAAAGACACCGCCCGCACCGGTATCCGCCATGTTCTGTATTGGCGGTTCTTCATCAATCTGGCGCTGATGCTCATCGATGCGTCGATGTATATCTTCGCCGGCGCCACCGTGCTCAACCTGCGCGGCGAGGCGGGCCCGCTCCATTCGGAGCGCTTCGGCTTCACCCTCTCTCCGGCGGTGTATCTATTGGTCGTCGCCTGCTTCTGGATTTGGTCACTCAGGACGGTGGGCGTCTATCACCGGCATGTCATGGGCGACGGATATCAGCTCAACGCCCTGCTGGTCAAGGGCATGGTGGTGTGCTGGGTGATCCAGTGCGCCATGAACTTCTTCTTCGATTTCAGCCTGACGCTCACCTCGCTGTGCCTCATTGTGCTGTGCGGATGGCTGGTGACGATGGTCGAACGCATGGTGTCGCGTTGGTTCATCACCAGCAGCCGCAGGAAGGGACAGTACGCGTATTCGACCGTGCTGGTCGGCTCGTCCGAGGGCATCGCCCGCATGCTGCGCTTCTTCGCCAAGCGCCAGCAGCTCAACTACCGCCCGGTGGCGGTGTGCCCGATTTGTCTCGATCCGCGGACCGAGGCTATCGAGGCGCTGCCTTTGTTCGGTAACGGGACCGACGGAACCAGCGGAGCGGAAGAGACGGACCTCCGCCAGCTGATGGTCGACAGCTGGGGCGAACCACTGCCCGTCGTCACCTACAGCGGCAACCACTTGGCCGAGGACATCGTCGCGCTCGACGCGCAGACTGTGATGGTCTGCGACACGATCTCCCGCTATTCGGATGTCTACAACACGTTCTCGGTGCGCATGGAGTCGCTCGGCCTGGAGGTCGCGATGCTTGCCTCCGCCGCCGACACCTCGAACCACGAGATCTCGGTGCGCTCGATCCAAGGCACCACGATTATCACGCAGCGCATGCCGCAGTACACGCCCGCCGCAAGGTTCGCCAAGCGCGTGTTCGATGTAGTGGTGTCCCTCGTCGCCATCGTGTTGTCGTCCCCGATCATGTTGGTCACTGCGCTGCTCATCAAGAAAGAGGACGGTGGGCCGGTTCTGTATTCGCAGACCCGCATCGGTCTGCAGGGCAAGCCGTTCAAGATCCACAAGTTCCGTTCGATGCGTGTGGACGCCGACAAGTATCTCGCCGAAGTGGCTGCCGCCAACGGACAGGCTTTGGGTGCGCGTGTGAAGATCAAGAAGGACCCGCGCATCACCAATATCGGGCATATCATCCGCAAGACATCCATCGACGAGTTGCCGCAGTTCTTCGATGTGCTGATGGGCACGATGTCGGTGGTCGGGCCCCGGCCTCAGCGCGAGTTCGAGGTCGCCGAATACAGCGACGTCTTCGCCACGCGTCTGCTGGTCAAGCCTGGCATTACCGGTCCTTGGCAGGTGTCCGGACGCAACGATTTGTCCGATGAGGAATCCGAAGCACTCGATGTGGCGTATGTGCAGGATTGGTCTGTTCTGGGCGACATCATTTACATCCTGCGGACCGTTGGCACCGTTCTGCACCCGAATGGAGCGTACTGATGAACATGATTGTCGGTTCGGACGATTTCGGTGACCGTACTCGTGACAAAGATGAGTGAGTTTTTTGATGTCAGTAGTGGTATTGAATCAGCACTCTAGATTTTATCGTCTAAGTGTGCGGACCGGGAAGCTCATGCGAATTAATTCGTGATATTTGCATTGTGGGAGAGGGGTATCTCCCATAGCTATTTAGTAATTTACCGCCGGACATTCAGGAGGATTTGTTCATGGCAGAGCGTGAAATTACTGTCGCAGTGGTGTCGCACAAGCTTTATCGGATGCCGAACGATCCGGTATATCTGCCCCTGCACGTTGGGGCGGCGCTGCACCCGGACATGCTGAGTGATTGGGCGCAGGATAACACCGGTGAGAATATCTCTTCACGGAATGGCAAATATTCCGAACTGACCGGATTGTACTGGCTGTGGAAAAACTGCGACTCGGATTACATTGGATTGGTACACTATCGCCGGCACTTTGCCTCTCCGAGCAGGAAAAGACGCACGTCGAAGGACCGTTTCGATAGGGTCGCTAGTGGCAGTGAGCTTGAGTCATTGCTGCATGATGTCGACATCATCGTGCCAAGGCATCGGAACTATGTGATTGAAACGATCTATTCCCATTATGCGCACACATTTCCTGTGGAGCATCTGAACGCAGCGAGAGCGATCATTGCAGAACGCTGCCCAGGATACCTTACAGCTTTTGACCGTGTCATGAAAGGCACGAAAGCTCATATGTTCAATATGTTTGTCATGCGGCGAGATTTGCTGAACGAATATTGTGCATGGCTGTTCCCGATTCTTTTCGAATTGGAGAACCGCATTGACGACTCCCCGTATGATGCGTTCAATTTGCGTTATTCTGGCCGGGTCTCTGAGATGCTGCTGGATGTGTGGCTCTATGGCCGCGAGCTGTCTGGACAAGCTGTGGCTTCCAAGGATTTCGATGAAGACGGTGCGGAGGCAAAAGTCGACGGCCATGTCCGCGTTGCCGAACTCCCCGTCGTCAGTCCGGAGCCAGTCGATTGGCCTGCCAAAATCATTGGATTCCTCAATGCCAAGTTCTGTGGCAAGAAATACAGCAAAAGCTTCTGAATGCCTGGCCGTCTTGCACGGCGATCAAGAAGAGTCGACTGATGCAGAATAGGAGCAAATCGAGGGTATAGGGGGCTTCTTGAAAGAAGAGTTGTTGTCAGATGCGCTAAGAAGAGGTGGATTGCATGAGAAAGTTGTCCGGAGAAGCTGTAAAACGTCGCGTGGAATGGATTGACATTGCGAAGGGACTCGGCATCGCATTGGTGAGTTTCGGCCATTTGCGCAATGGTGATGGCCAGAGCGTATGGTTGCCGGAACTCGATGGGACAATCGACGCCATCTATCTGTTCCATATGCCGATGTTCTTTTTCCTTGGCGGATTAACATTTAGCAAAAGAGGGGGGTTGCGGCAGTTCCTGCTGCGAAAGGCTCGGACACTGCTTATCCCGTACTATGTTTTCTCGCTGTACTTCTTGGCAAAACCTCTTGCCGTTGTGCTGGTTCCTCAATTGCGACAGACGTTCCAGAGTGGACACGACTATCAGATAGGGCACCAGCTTGTCGATGTGCTGGTCATGGGCAATGGCCTGTGGTTCCTGATGGCGTTTTTCGTCGGCGAGGTGCTGATGTACGGACTGAGTTCGTTGGCGGAACGCTGGGGCGGAAAAAAGATTCTGGCAGTGCTGGGACCTATGCTGATCGTGGCATACGCATTATACGCGTCTGCTTTGCAGGCTCCGGCGTTGCCGTTCCAGATTGACCGTGGCGTGCAGATTGCCGGTTTCATATGCCTGGGCGTAGCGCTGAAAACACGGTTGATGGCGATATCGCGTCGAAACGCTTCGATTTGGGGCATGGTCACGGTCGTTGTATTTATCCTCTTGGCTGTGACCGAAGGCATGTTTGAAAGTGCATTGCCTTTTGGCACGCACTGGATCATCGTGGTTTTTGCCTCTGTTGCTGGAGCCATTGGATTCTCTTTGGCATGTGCTGCGGTCGCGCATTGTCGGATTCTTGCCTACGTCGGACGAGACAGCCTAGTCTACTATGCGCTCAATGCGTTGACCTTAAACATCGTCAAGGTGGGGTTGTTTCGCATCATTGGGATTAATGCCAGTACATGGCCGTTTGCCGCTCAGCTTGTTATTGGTTTGGTCGCGACAATGCTTGCGCTTGTGATTCTGGCAATAGCCAATGCAATCATTCAGCGCTGGCTGCCATGGATGCTGGGCAAGCCTTGGTCTCAACGACGGTTGAAGTAGGAATGCGTATGCGATTTCCTGTGATTTTAATGAAATTGAAATTATCAGCAAAGTATAGATAATTCTCTGTGGTAGAAGGAGCTTTAATCGTGTTTCTATTAAGAATCTTATTGTGTAGCAGGAGTTTAAAAGCGAGTTGGAAAAAATCTTTACCTTGCGATAAACGTTGATATCCAATTAGTAAAGTGGTGACTCTAGAAAGATTGGATATTAATGCGAGTAAATAAAACAGTGAAAGTATCTTAATCTTAGTAATGCGGCTGAGGTCACAGAACTGATGATTTGAGTGTCTTATGTGATGAAAGGGAGACTGAAGGAAGATGATATGGCTGATAATGCTTATCGGATTATTGATTCTGGTATGTAGCTATCTATTGTTTAAAAATCCCTGTAGTCCCGCTTTTATTTTCACTAGTTTATGGATTTTGATAACGAGTCTTGCTTCACTAAGTTTGTTTGGATTTAATGGATATAGTGAAAAAAGTGTTTTTCAAATTTTTGTAGGCATGATTTCTTTTGCTGCTGGAGCATTGCTAATTGATCTAAAAAAAAGAAATGTTCTACTGGGCGTAAAAAATGTGAAGCATAAGAAATTATATCTTAATACAAGATTGCTAAATTTCGTGTTGGTATTAGTTTGCATAGGATCGCTTGCCTCGCTATATTATTCACTACACGCTTACAGCAGTGGGAGTTCTCTCAGTGATGTTAGGGGCTCCTTAATGGGGTATAATGATAATCAACTTATATCAAATTCGTTTTTGAGCGGATTTATTAACTATTTTGTTGGTCCGGCAAAAAAAGTTCTTATACCTATCGCTGTTTATTATTTCTTTAAAAGAAAGAATATGAAATTTGTGCTAATTACATTTGCTACAGTAGTATCAGATGCGATATCGAGTGGCGGGCGAATAATGATTCTATATACCGTCCTTATGTTTGTAGTAGCCTTCTTTTATTTTCGCGATTCTATTTCGGTTGGTAGTAAAAGAAAAATCTTGTTTATTGCGGTAGCCGGTCTCGTGGCTCTTATCTTTATGACTGCGATTCGCTCTTCTAGCAGCGTATTGCGCTCAATATATTCCTACTTTTCGATTTCTGTTCCACTTTTAGAAAAATATTCGACATCGTTTGAGAATGCTGATTTTTATGCGTTTGGTGGGGCAACTTTCTATCCTTTTTTGTACTGTATTAAATTTTTGACAAACATTTTTAATGTTAATTCTGAATATTTAGATAGCTTGTCGACTTATGTTGCTTATCCACAAGATACTTGGGTCAGAGGATTGTTTCCGACTGGAGACTTTAATGCTTTCTCTTCTTTGTTCTATTATTTTTATATGGATTTTAGAATATGGGGGATAATTATTTTCTCTTTTATCTACGGGTTTGTGTGCAATTATATTTATGTAAAGGCGTTTGTAGAAAGAAGTGATTTATCATTTTTACTTTATTTAATGATTGTTCAATCGCTTTTTGGTTCATTTATTATATGGCAGATTGGCAATACTAAATTTTTTGTCGCTTTACTTATTTTGATTGTTCTGCGACTAAAGGTTAAAAATTTTAATCGATTTATACGACTTGGAGCTAAACATTGAGTTTTAATACATCTTATGTTAATCTTATTGTCCCTATATACAATGTTGAAGGACTACTTGAGAAATGCGTGTATAGTCTTGTCTCGCAAACTCATCTTTCAACTCGCATAATTCTTATTGACGATGGGTCTACTGATAATTGTCCTTCGATCTGTGACTTGCTATCAAAAGAAGATAAACGTATCATTGCCTTGCATCGACCTAACGGTGGGCTATCTGCAGCGCGCAATATGGGGCTTGATTACCTTTTTACGATGCCTTCCGACGAACGTGGCAGTTATGTGGCTTTCGTGGACTCCGATGACTGGGTTGAACCAGATTATATTTCTTCGATGCTCACGACGCTTGAGGATACAGGTGCGGATGCGGTTCAATGCGGCCATTACATCTCATATTCATCTGCTCATGAGGAGGACAAAAACTCAAATCATAGTACGACAGTTATGAATCGTGCACAGGCCATTGAAAGCCTATGTCGCAACGGGCTTTGGGATGTAACCGCTTGGAATAAGCTATATCGGCTTGACTTGTTTGAGCACGTTCGTTATCCGGAAGGGCTTCTCTACGAAGATACAGCTACCACATATCGCATCACTCAGCTATGTCATAAGGTGGCAGTGAACATGACTCCTAAGTACCATTATGTGCAGCGATATTCCTCGATCGCCAATGGAACCGCTTGGAAAGACAGCAAACTTGATTTCATCCAAGTTGGCGATCAGATGGCCGAATGGGTAAAGACTCATTGTCCTCAACTTTCTGACGCTGCGATTGAAAAGCAAGCATTTGTCAGGCTTTCAACTCTTTCGCAGATGGTCAACACGGGCTATCGAGATAAAAGAAAAATCAGGGAGCTCCGTCATGAGATTCTCCAGTACGCGCCTACAGTGCTGCGGGACTCCAGAGCGTCAAAGCGGGACAAGCTAGGTATATTAGCTTTAATTCCAGGGTACTGGTGCTACCGAGCAATCTGGAGCCGGTATTACGCCGTCAAGCGCAATAAAGCAACTGTCGATAAGACAGCTCAATCCGACATGAGAGGAAAGAACCAACTATGACTACAGCAGCCGTTATCACCCTGCATCAGGTCTGCAATTATGGGACCCAGTTGCAGGCATATGCCACGCAGGAAAAATTGCGTGAATATTTTGACGACGTGGTATTCGTCGATTACCGGCGCCGAGATACCTATGGTCTCGGATTGCTGCAATCCTTCGCAAAAGGTAATCCGGTGCGCGCGCTTGCCATTCTTCCCACGTTGCTTTACTGGAAGAAAGTGTTTGGCGGATTTCGGAAACGACATCTGAAACTCACCAAGCGTGTGTACCTAAACGAAGTGGATTTCAAGGACTTCCAAGACTTCGCCGATGTCTATATTTCAGGCAGCGATCAGGTCTGGAACTCCGGATGGAATGGCGGTGTGATTCCTGCATTCTATTTGAGCTTTGCTCCGGACGGCAAACCCAAGTATGCCTACGCCTCCAGTTTTGGTAGAGCCAATCTGGACGAGCAGGAAATTGCCGCATCGAAGCCTTATATCAATCGTTTTGATGCCATCACTGTTCGTGAAGAAAGCGGACTGCATATCTTGCGAGACCAGTATGGCTATGCCGGGGATGCCGAACGGATCTTGGATCCCACGCTCGTCATGCCCGCTGAGTTTTGGCGTAAGGTGGCTACTCCTCGTCGTATCAAGGGCCGATATATCTTGGTCTACAATCTCAACCGCAATCCTGAGTTTGATCAATATGCCGAACGGCTCTCCGAACGTACCGGACTGCCCATATACCGGTTCTGCACCAGGCTTGATCAGGTGCTACGCAGCGGCAAACCGCTGGTCATGCCGGAGATTTTCGACTTTGTGTCGCTAGTGGATCATGCCGACTATGTGCTTACTGACTCGTTCCATGCAACGGCATTTTCCATGAACATGGGGACCGAACCCATTTGCGTCTATCCGGACAAGTATTCGGGACGTCTTTCGGAATTCCTGAGGCTGGTGGACGCGGAACAGCGGCATGCACATGGCTATGACGATTTCGATGTACTCAATCGCTCGACAGATTTCACCAAAGTCAATTGCATTCTTGATTCCGAGCGTAAGAAGGTCGATGACTATCTGACTCGAATGAAGACAGAAGTTGAAAATAAGCAACTTACGTAACCCAGTCATGATTGCATGAACGATTCATCGCGAAAAGTATTTTCATGGATGCAGCAGTTACATCAGATTCCAGCTAAGAACTATCACTGGTCTCAGTATTGCTTCCGGCCCATCGTACCCTCCTTACTTGGAGTTATACGTCAAACAACATCGCCCATTTCATAGAAAGTAGCGTGTCTGAGTGAGCTCAATAAAGCAGAATAAACATAACGGTTCTAGAATATTCAAGAATGCGTTCTTCCTGTATGGATTAACTTTCTCGAATTATTTTATTGGACTGCTTCTTTTCCCGTATCTTTCACGTGTACTGAGTGTCGAACGATTTGGCGTGATAGGTTTTTCAACATCATTTTGTTTGGTCTTTCAGATGATTGTGGAATATGGATTCCAGATTTCCACGACGGCCACTGTTTCCCTGTATCGTGAGGATAAAGCCAAAGTCTCGAGGATTATCTCCACGATGACCTACGCCAAGTTGTTACTCTCCGTGGTGGTGATGGCGGCCTTCGTGATATGCGCTCTTACTATGGGATCAGTTCGTGACCATTGGACAATTGTTTCTATGTTTTTTGTTGATTCGCTTGTCAAAGCGCTATTGCCAGATGCATATTTCCGTGGCATTGAACGTATGAAGGATATTACTATTCGTGCCGTTTTTGCTAAGTCCGGTATTCTGATTATAACCTTGCTTTTGGTGAGAGGCGATGATAGTCTCATCATTTATCCGATATCGATGATTGTGTGCGATTTCGTGGCTTTGATGTGGTCGTTCCAATTATTGCAACGCGACGGTATAACAGCGACTGCCAGCACATTCCGCGAAATCTGGACTGCTATCAGCGAGAGCTTCTGGTTCTTTGTCTCCAGAATATCTGTAAGCCTTAATGGGTCTCTTGGATCCATTTTCCTTGGACAGCGGTTTACTCCGGAGTCGATTGAAATGGGCCTTTACTCTGGCGCTACGAGACTTTCCACGGCTGGCGAACAGCTTATTCCTCCGGTTGGCGATGCGTTGTATCCCAATATGATGAAGCGGAAAAACTATAAGTTGTTCTATCGTATTGTGATAGTCGGCGGTTTCGTCTGGTTTATCGCTTGCGCGCTTGTGGCGTTTTTAGCAGCTCCATTGTGTGCGTTTGTCCTCGGTCCTCAATATTCGGATGCCGGAATATATCTACGCATACTGATGGTTGGGGTGTTTCTGGGTTTCTATAGCTTCATGTTCGGCTATCCGGCGCTTTCTCCAATTGGGAAAGCGACATGGGCGAATGTGGCGATTATGGTCAGTGCTGTCGTCAATTTCACTGCATGTGCAGTCCTCTGGCTCACCAATAACATCACTCCGCTGTCGGTCTGCATTGTGTTTGCCAGCACGAATGTAACCGTTCTTGCGGTTCGGCTTAGCGCGTTCCTGCATTTCCGGTACCTTGCCAAAGATGCCGGGTGAGCGGCTGATTTGGGATTTTGGCTATAGGAGAGATCTCGGATTGGTCTACGCCGCATTCTCTTATCCAAGAAGTGGCGTAGACCCTAAAGGTGCAACATATCTGTCTGATTGATCTGTGTCACCGATCTTAGCCTGCGATCATCTTTTCTGTTTACGCGTTCAACGGCCTTCGCCGCGTCCCTTTACGGGACCATGCGTGGAGTAATCGCCTGGATTCTCATCAGCATATGCCCCCCCCCTATTGTCTTGGTAGGGGGGTATATTTTTTTCGATTTTGTTGTGGATGTAATGATCGGGGCTATTATGGGCGTAAAAGCGTTGATGAAGAAGATTTTGCCTGCTCCCGTTATCGAGGTGCTGAAGAAAGGAAAGAGGGCGGTCGATTCCAGGTACCTTGCGTTAGCGGGTGCAAAGCGATTCCAGAAGTGGTCTGCATATGCCGATCGCGGGGATGTGCCTCGGATGGAACCGCTATTGACGTTCTTTACCCATCAGCTTGAGAAGGGATTCACTTACGACACCTATCAATATGGGCGGAGTCGTGGGGTCCTCAAATCAATGAGCGATTTGATGGCCCGTATCCGTCGCGTCGATCCGCATTACCAGACAAATGTGACTTATCGCGAGGCTGTGGCGGCATTGGGAGAGTATCGGCGACGGCATCTTGCCGCCAATAAGGACATCTCTTTTATGTCTCAGATGTTTTCTGCGGAGTTGAATAAGGAGATCGAAGCCTCTTCCCAGCATGATTATCCAAGTACCGAGCTGCTGCTGGCCGGGAAGGAAGACAATGCCAGAGTGGGCTTCGTCGAACTGGTGGAACGTCGTCATGCGGTTCGCACCTACGCGGATAAGCCGGTGGTCCGAGCGGATCTGGAGAAGGTCGTCGAGATTTCGTTGCGCACGCCCTCGGTATGCAATCGTCAATCTGTGCGCGTCCGCATCATCGATGATGCGCAGACTATCGGTGCTGCCCTGAAGATTCAGGGAGGCTTTGGCGGATACGCGATGCCACCGGCGCTGATGCTGATCACTTCCGACCTTCGCGCGTTCATGGGGCCGCAAGAACACAATGAACCTTTTGTAGATGGCGGTTTGTTCTCGATGTCGTTGCTCTATGCGTTGGAGGCTGAACGTTTGGCCGCCTGCCCGCTCAATGCTATGTTTGGTGCAAAGGCGGATGTGGCCATGCGCAAGTTGCTGCATATTCCCGATAACGAGGTTTTCGTCATGTTCATCGCTATCGGTCATTTCCGTGAGACCAGTCGAATTTGTCTCTCGCGCCGTTTGCCATTGGAACATGTGCTGTTGCAGTAGGCGCCTGGTTCAGGCCATCCGACTTTTCTAAGTAATGGCCTGCTTGCTGCGCGTTGTGCCAAGCAGGTCATCGCCGTCTCGGAAGGCACGTGGGAGGACACGACCAGTTGGGAGTCGTTCTTCCAGAACATGATCGAACGGGGCATCAAAGGGCGTGCGCCTGGTGGTGGGCGCGCGCTCGGTCGGCGGACCCCGGGCGAGGCATACAGGGCCAAAGGCAAGGCTCTGCCAGATTCCGAGCTCGCCGCCAGAACACAAGCCAAGCTTGACGAGGAACAGGCGGCCAAACCACAGCCCTCGCTATCCAAGACGTCGCGCAGGAAACCTGTCCTCAAGGACGCGAGGACCGAGCTGACATGTGCGGACGTTACCGTTGGCCCTAAGACGCACAAGATCGACAGGCACGGCTGCATTGCGCAGAACGGCATTGCCGGCATGCGGCGGATCCTCAACCTCGGCAGATGCGTCGCCGGGCGCATAGCCGAACTGCTCATCGACCACGGGCAAGCCATCGTCACCGACCTCGAGACCGGCGAGATCCTTACTGACCAGACACTCGGCACCACTTGCGAATATCAATACTGCGTACTAACGGACAGTGTCAATGATGCCCCACGACGATGTAAAGCATGCCCCAGGAGATGCGTCAACCATGCCCCAAGACATCACAAGTCCACATCTTGAACTATATACCCCCGAAAATATGTTTTAGAGGGTATGTAGTTCTTTTTCATTCTTGAATTGACATATTGGTTGCGCATGCTGACAGGAAGCCAGATGTCGCTCACCCCTAATGGTAGAGCGGGATGGGGTGTCTTCGCTTAGTTGCATGAGACAAAGAGGGGAGTTCAAGTGGCATCGAAAGACAGTGAAAGATGAACGTCCACAATGGTGAACGATGCTTCTAAACCGACCGTTCGACATTGGTATCCTTGGCTGGATTCCGTGAAGGGAATCGGCATTCTCTTTGTGGTGATGGGGTATACGTGCACCTAGGTGCCGCTGTTCCGGTGGATTTACTCCTTTTCATATGGCGTTATCCGGCACGTATACCGTAAAAGTCTATCGGCATGGAGAAAGTGATTTTCATCTTTATGAGGAGATGGACAGGCGGGAGCTTACCGAGATCTTCCAGGCCTCGGAGCAAGACGATGCTTGGAACGATGAGCGCAGCGATGATAAGGAACTTGTGAAGAGTCATGTGAGACTGAACTGGCTATGCACAGCGCTTCGTTTCAAGCAGTTCGCGCACAAACACGCGTGCCTGCGCTCGTCGGCATTTTTGATAGCCAAATTCCCGAAGGACATGAGGGCAACCCAGTTGTCTGATAGGGGTTGCTACGACAGCTCTGTCATTAGTGGAGATGGAATCTATTCATCGCTTCATGTGCGGCGTCAAAATTACAATGACGCAAAGTTAAAGACGTCTCCGACCACCACGTGTTGGCTCATACCCCGCTTTCGCTGTGTCGTTCCGGTGTTGGCCATGGTGCCCGTGCAGATTTTGTTGTGGTTCATGTACGGCATGCTTACCGGTGGGTTCCAATGGGATGATTCGTCACGCTCGGTACTCTGTGAAAGTAAGTGGGCTGACAAAACCGTCGATGCTCTCATCGCTATCCTTGTTGTGCAAATCGCTATCTCGGTTTTTATAGCGGTGCCGAACGAGAGTGGCCTGCTTACCCGCGTGATGCGAATACCTCGGTTCTGCGCGATCGCGATGATGCCGCTGAATCTGTGGATGTTGTATAACGTCGTGATCGGGCCGGGACAATTGGCTGGCCTGAAATCATGGGGACTCATCCCGGAGCAGTGGATCGACGACCTTGCTGTGAAGCTGGACCTACTGAACGGCGATACGAATCTTCTGGCTTTTGGTTCCCTGTGTTTCGGCTGTCTGCTCATCATGGTGATGCTGACATATGTGTGGACGCGCTCTGCAGGCAGGGACATGCTTCAAGATTTGCCATCTGACGCGAGGAAAGAACTCAAGCGGTGGCAGCGGCTCGTGTTCAAACGGTGGGATAGGGGCTGTTTGTTGTTCGTCCTCTTAGTGGTGATGCTGGTCCCTCCATGTCTTACCCTTACTAGGGTCTGCGGATTCTGGGCATGGCTTGGAATTGAATGGCCGCGGTTGGTTCTCATTGTGCCGATGCTGATCGCTGTCATGTGGTGCATGCATAGAAAGAACCACAAGAAGACGCTGGGGCAAGGGCCATTTCTGCTGGCGTGCGTCTCCCTGTTCTTCTATGGCGTTGTAAGTGAGTACTACAGCGTGTTCATGCCATTCGCCGCTTCGATGATGTTGGCTGCGGTATTGGGCGATTGGCTGGCAGGGCCACGTTACAAGACGAGTTAGCAAGGAGGGGGCGTCATGAACAAAGACGATGTCTGTGCCTCCAGCATGCCGAGAAACCGCGGCTCAACCCCCTCAATCCCTTATTGAACAATACGCTGGATTCTTCGCCACCGCTGGCGACCGAGAAAAAGTCCGAAGACATCAGTTTTCTGAGGTTTCTGCTGTCTTACTTTGCGAGCAGCTGCTCAAGACCTTGTTCGCCGGAGTCATATCGGTGAGTGCGAGCATATGTCAGGATTGCATGACGAAGGTCTTCAGGGTCAGCCCAGAACGCTCGAGCGTCCTCGTATCGCTTGATTCTGGACAAGTGAAGATCCTCCTTGCAGAATACGCTCGGTTTCTTGCCTGAACGGCTCCACTGATCGTAGGCATCCAGATGATGGATCACGAGGATTTCTATCTCCGGCCGCGTGAGCAATGTCTCCACGGTGGCCTTACCTTCATAGCCTCGTTTCAGGATGAACTTCTCGTTGCGCGAATCCAGAAGCCTAACGATGCGTAATGGCCTGCCACCGTAGTTGAAGTTCAGAAAACGTTCCGAAATCGCGGATCCACTCCTGCTCGTGGTGTAGGGTTTGCCCGTCTCCGGGTTCTCCACAATACGGCTCGCGGGAATCGCAACATCGCCAGATTCAATCAGCGTTTCCAGAATCGCTGCCTCGGCGCTGCCCTCGCACACGAACAGCACATGTCGTCCGTCATCACGCATGAACCACGCTCCGCACATAATCCCGGCACTCCCTCACTGCATCGCTCGACGGTGCCGTGCCTGTCACCAAGTCCGCGAAAAAGGCGACGCTTTTCCTCACGTCGCTTCGGTTCAGCGCATCCGCTAGATGGGCGAGTCTGAAGCTTTGCCCATCTGGTCGGACAGCGAACCAAATATTGTCCTTCCTGCTGAAATGATCCAATAGCTCGGGATAATGCGTTGTGAAGACCAAAACGGAACCCTTCGGATTGGTGGACGGGGAAGCAAATAGATCCATGAGGGTGAACACCAGCTGCTTGTTGATGCTATTCTCAATCTCGTCAACCAGCATATATCCGCCTTCGCGCAGCACATCGAGCGCACGAGTCAGCAGGTAACCGCCGCGGATGGTTCCCGCAGAGACCATATCCAGCAGCGTCATGGGATTGAGAACATATTGCTCTTCCCTCTCGCGGAACTTTAGTGTTGCCTTATCGTCATCCAACCGCATTTCTTCAATCGATGGGTCGAACAGTTGAAGCACTTCATGGGCAGGGTTGGCGGCAACACGTCGCTGCATCAACGGAGTGAGCTCAGCGGCAGTCGTCATCTTCACGTTCTTAAGCAACGCCGCCGCGATGGAACGATCCTGAGGCAGATAATCCATCGTCTCTTTAGATAACTCACCTGCGACGCCAGGCTCACCAAAGCCTCGAGTCGTCACTACCTTCCAATGTTCCTCCAGGGAGAAGTCGAAAGCTTTGGCGAGCATGGCCTTGCTCATTTTGCCGGAAAACACGCGCAACCGCTCTCGCTGGAACGACAATGGATGACGATGTCCTTCCGAACCGTGGGACAACGTGGACTCCAGACGGTATACCTTGGCTTTATGCGCGAAGATAACGTCTGTACGTACAGGCTCGCCCATCATGCCAACTAGGGGAGCCAAATCGTCTGAAATCTGGCTCATCGCCGCCCCTTGCAGCATCATAAGAATTGTATAAACGGCCCTCAGTATGGTTGTTTTGCCCGAAGCATTCAGGCCAGCAACTCCCACGGCGTTGAGGATGCGGATGGGGGAGCTTTCCCCTAGAACCCTACTGGTGAACACAGTGTTGCGCACGTTGTCCGTGGCATATAGATCCATCGATAGACGTCCGCCCTCAAACAACGGCAAGCCATCAATCCTAAAACGCAATACTCTCATGTCGGCTCCTCTTCACATTTTTTTCGTGTAAACATACTATCACAGTCCTCTCGGGAGCATACTGGCGACGTGTCTCACATTTTGAACGTGAAAAGCGTAGTGGTGGGATGTCCCTATGTCTTGGGGTGGTGCCGTTTTGTTGGACTTCTTTGTTCCTGCTGTTTGATTATGACGCGAGACCGAGCCCGCGCTGACCGCAGAGGGCGGCAGCGCAACGGGAGAGGCGGCGGACACGACAACGGCTACAGCACCGGCATCCAGAAGAACAACCAGACGACCCGGCCAGCGGCCTCGGCTTCTACATCCGCAAAGGGCATGTTCGCTAACCTGGGCAATGGAATCTAAAACACCACGTTTAGTTCCTATAGGCCTTAATCCGGTTCTTGGCTTGTGCAAGATGAAAATGGCCATCCTCTCGCGGAGGATGGCCCTGAATGCAGTTGCACTATAAGCATGAAGGAGTCAGAAGTCAATCTTGCTGGTGTGGAGCAACGGGAATACGAGAATCATATCCGTCAGGCGATCACGAGACCAGGAGGTGGCCCTCTATGAAAGCCACGACCGCTGAGGAATTCGGCAGAATCTGTCGATGACAGCGAGGAGGACGCTCGATATGAGCACCGTCCACCGTTCGAACCGCGAGAAACTGAAGGCCGAGAGCATGCAACTGCCCGAATGGCTCGTCAACATGCTCGACTGGGAGGTCAGTCGCTGCGGACCGTGTGGTTGAAATCGCTTACAAGGCTGTATCGATACCGGTATGTGCGGCGAATTGGATAAGCCGGTAGGGCTCTGATCAATCGGTCAATCCAAGTGTTGCGCCAAGGTGACGCAGTGCCGGCGTCCGATGGCGATGCCCCAGCGCAACCGTCCCTGCGCATACTCCGACAGGGGGCGTCGTAGCCCTTTGCCTCGATCTGGTCCAGAGCTTCCTGCGCTTTGCGCTCTAGGGCAGTCTGCAACGCCGCGTCGTCATCCGGGCATTCGTCTTTGGCTAAGAATTTGAATTCCAACGTGATTAGCGGTAGGTTTTTTGGGCGCGATAAATGAAAATCCGGTGGTATTAGGGGCACCGGGCTCCAGCCGAAGATCGTATCGTCCGTAGCCTGCCTCCCGGTTCGAGCGCGGAACGTCGTATCCGGGCACGTCGAAGCACAAGCCAGTGAGGAGCATGTGCAGGGAATTCTCCGAAACCATGTCGAAGGCCGACACCGAATCACGCAGTATCCTCGCGCGCTGCGTAGATTTTCCTTATATATCCGCCGTTCGGCGCGGAATGGGTCCATGATGGGCGCCGTCGTATTCGTCGATAAACTTCGGCTGACGGGCGGTTGCGGTAGGTTGCTGGATGTTGGGTTTGCGGATTATCCGGAAGGGGAGTGAGGGGCCGTGGCATGTGAGTCGCGTCGTTATCCCCGTTTCCGGCGTCTCGTGTCCCGCGCACTTGGGCCGCTGACCTTGGTGGTCCTGGTCGCGATGTCCATGCGCATGGTGTCCGATGGTTTCGATGGAATCCCCTATGTGCCGATCGTGGTGGCCGCGATGCCATGGCTCGCCGTCGTATCACTGGTGGTGGGGCTGACGGCACTGGTCATGCGTCGTCGCGCGCTCGCGGCCATCAGTGCCCTGTGCCTGCTGGTGCAATTGTTCTGGCATTGGGGCTTCCTCGTGCCCACCGACCGTCTGCCTGCGACGGCAAGCCCCGCAATGGTGAGCAGTGCGGCCGGACGCATCGACGACGGCATCGCGCGGATCATGACGCTTAACACGCACAATGGGCTCGCCGATCCGGAGGCCATCGTTGCCTTGGTGCGTGAGGAACATGTCGAAGTGCTTGCACTCCAGGAACTTAAGGGCGGCATCGTCCGGGAGCTTGACGACGCGGGTTTGGGCAAGGTCCTGCCGCACAGTGTCGTGGGGCATGTCTCCGGGGATGACAATGGCGGCGTCAATGGTCTGTGGAGCCGCGCGCCTATGTCGGAGAAAACGACGGGTCTTATCTCGATTGAGGCGTCGTCCGTCCCCGCCGGTTCCATCGATCTTGGCGGACGCGACGTGTGGTTCGGCGCCGTCCACCCGTATTCGCCGCGTCCATCGAATCGGGAACTATGGGGTCGTGGCCTTGACGAGATATCGCGGCTCGGTCATGATGGTCGCACCTACGTGCTCATGGGCGACTTCAACTCCTCGTGGGATCATCCGAGTTTCCGCGCTCTGCTCGGCGACCGCTTCGTCGACGCCGGACAGCGCGCGGGAGAAGGCTTCCATATGACATATCCGGCCGATCGTACTTTCCTTGGACTGTCATTGCCTCCGTTGGTGGAGATCGACCACATCGTGCACGACCGTGACGTCATCGTCGGTGATCTGGAGACGCGACGTGTCCTGGGTTCTGATCATATGGCGCTTCTTGCCACTGTTGCCGTGCGTTAGCAACGACGCGTTGACAGGGGAGACGACGGGAGAGAACGCGGCAGCTGAGCAGACCCCCACAAGTGCGTTTGGTGGAGTTCTACGGGGCAATGTTTGTCTATGCCCCCGAATGGCGTCAATATGAGTGCTATTGCGGCTGAAAATCATCCCCCTTGTGTAGCATAACGGGGGGCCCTTTCGAGGGGTGGGTGTGCATGTCGCACAAGTCATTCGAGAACGGAGAGATCTTGGCATCGCAGGTCATGAACGCCGATCAGACGGATCCGAACGAGAACACAACGGCGGGGGCACCGGGCGAAGGCGTGACAAGCGTCGCGTCTGCCCCGGGCACCGGCAACGCGGGCGGTGCCAATGGCCAGACCGAAGCCGCCGTCATGGACGAGGGCATGACCATCGCCGACCTGCTGCGCATCGTGGGCAAGCATATCGTCGCCGCAGTCGTGACCTTCTTGGTGGTTGTCGCGGGCGTCGTTGCCTACACGTTCATGACGCCCAAGCAATACACCGCCGAGGCGCAGCTCTTCGCGGCCTATGCCACCTCGGCCGACCCCTCCGGGACCAGCAGCGAAATCAGCCAGATGCAGACCGGTGGCACCTATATCGCTTCGCAGATCAAGAGCTATCCCACGTTGGCGAAGACGGAGACCGTGCTGAGCCCTGCGCTCAAAGCTCTAGGAAACGACGACCTGACCATGGACCAGTTGGCGGGCATGATCACCATCACCAATCCGGATGACACATATGTGATCGAGCTGTCCGCGGTGAGCCGTGACCCGCAGCAGGCGGCTGACACGGCCAATGCTGTGGCCGATTCGCTGTCCAAGGTCGTGTCCGGTTCCCTCTATGGCACCCACCAGTCGCCGGTCCGCCTCTCTGTGATTCAGAAAGCGGATGTTCCCGCCGGCGCCAGTTCGCCCAAGGTGAAGCTGAACCTCGCCGTCGGCATCGTGGCGGGCCTCGTGCTCGGCGTCGTCGCTGCGCTGCTCCGCGACATCCTGTCGCGTCGTATCCGCGACACCGATGACCTGCAGTCCGTTGCCGGCGACGCCAACGTGATGGGGCTGATCCCGCAGGATGACAAGCTCTCCGAGACGAAGCCCATCGTCATCACTTCGCCCGACAGCACCATTGCCGAGGAATTCCGTCGCATTCGCACGAACCTCTCGTTTACCACCTCCACGACGGAAGGCAATAGCCGACTGTTCGTGATCACCTCCGCCGGGCCGTCCGAAGGCAAGACGACGCTGGCTGTGAACATCGCGGCCGCCCTCGCCGAGAACGACGCGCGCGTGCTGCTCATCGACGCCGACCTGCGCCATCCCTCCGTGGCCGATCGCATGGGCGTGCAGGGCAGCGTCGGCTTGGCGCACGTGCTTTCCCGCCAGGCGAGCGTGAAGGACGCCGTGCAGCGGTATTGGAAGCCCAATTTCCATGTGCTGCCTGCCGGCCCTCGTTTGCAGAACGCGTCGGTGCTGCTCAACTCCGACATCATGAAGGCGCTCATCAACCAAGCGTTGCGGCAATACGACTATGTGATTATCGACACGTCGCCGATGAGCATCGCCAACGACGCCGCCGTGTTCGGCAAGATCTCCGGCGGCGTGATGATGGTGGTGAGCAAGGACATCGCTTTCAAGCGTTCCCTGAGCGAGATTCTGCGTCAGTTCGCCACACTGAACGTGCCGGTGCTGGGCTTCGTGTTCAACCGTGCCGATGTGCGCAAGCGTCGTGGCGGCGATTATTACTACTATTACTATGCCGAGGACGATGCTTCCAACCCGCGCCATTCCGATACACAGCGCGGGCAGAAGAACAGGAAAGCGAGATAGCGCTTCTCAGCGGATGGCGAACACCCACCACACGCAGGTCGCGGCCATGGCGGCATACAGCAGCGCCACGGCGATGTATCCGCTGCGGCGTACAAGCCGCTGGTGCAAGCGTTGACGTTTGAACTGCCTGACCTCCTGAGGGGTCATATGACGGCGGTGAAGCGTATGGAAATCTTCTTCCATGCTTGGCATCGTGCGAGTCCTTTCCCAAGGTTTTTCGGGAATGTGAAGCCGAGTATACACCGGGCCGTGTGGCCAAGACCTGAAAACGCACGAGCGAGACGCGCGGATGAAGGAGATTGGTATGTCTGAGATTCCACAGACGCAGACCCCGCACATACAGGACGATTCCCCGCGGAGCCCGCAACGTCGCCGCCGTCATCATCACCGCCACCATTCGGCATGGATGTCTTCGCCAGTGGCGCGTGGAGCGTCGTTGTGCCTTCAGGTGCTCGGCTGGGCCGTGATCGTGGCGGTTCCGATCATCGTGATGTGGATGTGCGTCTCCTCGGTAGTTGCCAAGAACAGCGTCGAACAGGCCGTCCATACGGCGTCTTCGCTCCAGACGACGCTGAAGGATGGCGACACCAAGGCCGCGGCCTCTTCGGTCGATGAACTGGCCGGCCATATCGAGGACGCCTATGGGCAGACGAAGCAGCCGGTCTGGTGGATGGCCGCCCAACTGCCCTATGTCGGCCAGGATGTGACGACGGTCCGTCAGACGGTTTCGGTGATGCATGACGTCGCCGAAGGCGCGCTTCCACAGCTGATCCGGGTGCTGCGAACCGTTGATCTCAAGGCGATATCGGTCCAAGGCGGCACGGTGCGCATTCCGGGCCTCGCCGACGCCGCGGACGATCTCGAGGCCGCGTCCGCCGTCGTCACCCGTGCTGATGCCGATATGCAGCGAGTGCCAGGCATGCGTTTCCAACGGCTCAATGACATGCTGGACCAAGGCAAGAAAAGCTTCGATTCCTTGGCCTCTGCGCTCGATTCCGTGGCGAAGGTGTCACGTGTGCTGCCCGCGATGCTTGACCTTGATGGCGCCGGCGGAGGAGAACGCACCTATGTGGTCATGGCACAGAACAATGCCGAATTACGCGCCACAGGCGGCATCCCGGGGTCGCTGGGGCTGCTGCACGTCAGCAACGGCGCGTTGAGCCTGGACCCGTTCGTTTCGGACGCCGACTTTGACGTGCTGTCCGATGGGGCCATCGCCCTGACTGGCGATGAGCGGAATCTCTATGGCGACAAAATCGGCCGTTGGATCCAGAACACCACGCTCACCCCCGATTTCTCCCGGACCGGTCAGATCGTCAAGACCATGTGGGAACGGCAGTTCGGAGGGCACGTCGATGGCGTGTTGTCCATCGACCCGGTGCTGCTGCAACACATGCTTTCCGTTACCGGCGCGGTCACCGTCACCGACGGCAGCTATACGATGACGCTCGACGGCTCGAACGCCGCCACCAAGCTCATGAACCAGGTCTATCGTGACCTGCCGGTGGAGAGGCAGGATCCGTTCTTCGCATTGGCGGCGAAAACCGCCTTCCAACACATGTTGGATTCCAGCCGGA
Source organism: Bifidobacterium sp. LH_730 (assembly GCF_056355835.1). Classification (NCBI taxonomy): domain Bacteria; kingdom Bacillati; phylum Actinomycetota; class Actinomycetes; order Bifidobacteriales; family Bifidobacteriaceae; genus Bifidobacterium; species Bifidobacterium sp. LH_730. Next base: position 221,417 of record NZ_JBKETB010000001.1, on the reverse strand, counting down.
ATGATCCCATGGCGCTGGTGCGCGCCTTCGTGGAATCGGCCCAGGGCGGCCATTTCCATATATGGAGCGACCATGAGGATGAGCAGAAGGTGCTTGGCGCCTCTCAGGTCGGTGGCGCGTTGCCTCGCAGCGAGACCGATCCCGTGGCAGGGTTGTTCTTCAATGATTCGTCCGGCTCGAAGATGGGGACCTACCTCAAGCGCGACGTGTTACTGAGCTTCGAGAAACGACTTGCCAACGGCAGCCGCCAATATGTGATGGATGTGACGCTTACCAACACGCTGTCCGCCGACAGCGTCGCCTCGACGCCGGAGTATGTGCTGGGCATGAATAGCGACGGCACCGCGTCCGGTGACATCGGCGAGATCATGTATGTCTATGCGCCGGCAGGCGGCAGCATCCTTGACTGGCAGTTCCCCGACGGCTCGGGATTCGACATGACGGCGAGCCATGATGGGCTGACTTTGGGAATCAAGCAAATCAAGCTCAAGCCGGGGGAGAGCATTCGGTTCACGGTGCGGTTCCAGAGCTCGCCCAAGGCTGCCGATGTGCCGATGCAACTGCGTCAGACGCCCCCTGCCGTGCAGTGATTGTTCGCGAATCGTCCGACGCTTTACGAAAGGTTGTCGGGCGATTCCCGGATGTAGCCGGTCTTGACGGACCGGCTGGCGTCAATGGATGATCGCGGAGGCGATGATGCCGGTGCCGCGATCGATTTCCCCATACACGTCGCGGAAGACCTGTTCGCTCTGACGATGTGGATCCGTCGTCTCCTTCGCCTTGGGCAGGAAAGGACGGACCAAGGAAGCGTTGTCGAGGATGCTGTCCAGTCGTTCCTGTGGGTCGTTCCCCGCGATGCCTTGCGAGGTCGGCAACGTCGCGCAGATATTGACGAAATCGTCGAACAGGAAGGTCCTGCGATTGGCCAGCGGATTCTGTCCGAGTATCGCGTCGATATGCGCCCGTTCAAAGCACAGGATGAGATCGGCTCTCCTGCTGAGCGCGGCATCCATCACGGTGGAACGGTGCGCGGAGACATCGATGCCGTTGTCCTGCAGAAGCCGAACCGCCATCGGGTCGGCGGGGTGAGACGGATATCGTAGTGTGCCGGCGCTCGACACGGTGATGCCGCTGACCCCCAATCCGGCCAACGTAGCGCGCATGAGATATTCCCCCATGACGGAGCGGCACTGGTTGCCGGTGCAGACAAACAGAATATGCATGATTTCCCCTTCATATGACGAATGGGAGACAGAACCGACGGGTTCCGTCTCCCATATGGATGTTGTGTGCGGCTAAACGCCCGTCGTCTCAGCGGCGGGCGGCCGACTTGCGCACGGCGAACAGGGCCAGGCCTGCGGCGACCAGCAGCACGACAGCCACGCCGTAGGGGGCCACTGCCATGCCGGTGTCCGCGGTGGTGCCTGCGGTGCCATTGGTAATCGTGCCGTCGTTGCCGGCGGAGGTGCCGGCGCTCGGCACGGTGATGTCAGCCGTGAGCTGCTCGCCGTTGGCGCGCGTCACAATGGCGGTTACCGTCTTGCCGGCCTGACCCTCCTTGAAGATGTAGCGCAGGGTCAGGGAGCCGTCGGCCTTGGCGTTGACGGTCTTCGTCTTCTGTGCGATGGCCACGACGTCCGCCACGATGTCGTCGTCATAGGTCACGGTGACGGCTTCGTTCGGCTCGAAGGTGCCCGCGGGCCACGACACGGTGGCGGTCGTGCCGGAGACGGTGACGGTGGGCGGGTAATCGTCCGCCAAGGCGGTGTTGGTGGCAAAGCCCATGCCGAACAAGGCGGCGATGGCGGCCAGGATGGCGATGATCTTCTTCTTCATATGATTCATATCCTTCTGTATGGGGGTGATGTTGTCGTACCCCCGTCGGTCCATAACTATACCAACGTCAGGCCTGTTTTTGCGGCGAATCGGGGGAGCGGGATTCTTGTGATTGCCGCGACGTGACAATGATGTCGCATGATGTGACGGGGGTGTCTCGTGCGAAAGATTGAGCCGTCCCCCTTCAGGTGGGGGCTAAACCCTTATGTCGCAAGGAATTGCGTTTGCCGGAGCTGCGCGTGGCGTCGTTCTGGACACTTGGTCTCACAATGTGAGACGACGGCGGGTGCCGGCGGATAGGACCAAACGTGACGATGCCGTTTGCCTGCTATTGCCGTTCTCGTTGCTCGCCGTATTCGTCATCGAAGCTGAACAGCTCCTCCACCGTGGCGTGGAGGGCGTGTGCGAGGTCCATGGCAAGACGCAGCGATGGGCAATACAGGCCTTGTTCGAGTCGGCCGATGGTTTCGCGGCGGACGTTCACCATGTCGGCGAGATCGGATTGCTTGAGCCCCTGCTCAAGGCGACGGATCCTCAGACTAGTCTTCATCGACGTCCACCTCGATGCTCCCCCTGCGCTCGAGGAACATATAGCGGGCATCCGAAACAGCCAGCGTGCCTATGGCCAGCGTGGGCAGCAGCATAGGGGAGACCCCGTGACGCACATGAGTGAACAGCGGCATCAACGTCAGGGCGGATCCGATGAGGATCATCGCGGCAATAAGCGTCATCAAGGCGAAGGTCATCGCCTCTCCCTGATGCTTGTCGGAAAGCTCGTCGTGGCGCGGGTTGCTGCGGTCCAGCACAATCAGCATCCACACTTCGCCGGCGACCCAGACCAAGGCCACCGCCATGGTGACCAGCGTGCCGGCCAAGTCGTTGCGTAGCACCAGTGTCAGTGCGCACGACAGCGTGCCGACGATCTCCACAATCATGCGAAAGGCGATGTAGCGGTTGAGTGACATTCCTGATTCCGCCTTCCCCGCGTGGCGTTCTTGGCCGATAAGACAATATAGCACGGGTGGCCCCGTTAACGGGGGTATGGGGGTGTGGATAACTCAGCCTCCGACCACAATGGTCGTTTGGACTGGACAACGACCCCTGCGCCCGCTCAAGGTGGATTCCAAACGTGTCCGCAAGGGGCGGACCAAGCACGGGACAAAGGAGCCAAGATAATGGACAGCGACCGCAGACGACGCATGCAGGCGATACGTGAGCAGGAGCAGAAACACAAGGACAAGCAAGGTCAGACGATGGCAAGTCTGCTCGGCGCATGCACGATGCTCGCCATGACCGTGGCGGTTGCGGTGGGAGGTTTTCTCGGGAGCACAGAGGAAAGCCAAGCCGAGGCCGCGACGGACGCCTCCTGCATGGAAGCCGTCCCCGGCAGGCCCTTGGCCGTTGCGGCGTCGTTTCCCGTTGCGGACAGTGATGACGAACGTGACGATGAAACAGCGACACAATCAGGATGCGAGGCGTCGATGGCATGGCCTGTTGCCAAGCCGGAGATACTCAGCGCCTTCACCGCGCCCGCGCATGACTACGGTCCGGGGCATCGCGGCATCGATTTGGAAGCAAGCGTGGGCGACGTGCTCACCGCTCCCGCCGACGGTGTGATCTCCTTCGCGGGCAGGGTGGCCGGCAAACGAGTCGTCAGCATCAGGCACGGCGATTTCATCCTCACTCTGGAGCCAGCGGCGACCACCTTGGTTCGTGGCGCACCGGTGCGCAGGGGAGAGCCGTTCGCCACGGTGTCGAGGGGATCCGACCATTGCGACGACGGCTGTGTACATTGGGGCGTCCGGCGGGCGCACAACGATTACCTCGATCCCGCCTTGCAAGTCCAACGGCGCAGGATAGTCCTCAAACCCCTGTGATGGTGGCCCGGACATGTACAATCCGAAGTTGGCAGCTTTCGCAGTCTCGTCGGAGGAACGTCATGCAGAAGGAATACACGCGCGAGTTGAAGGAACCGATCGATGACGATAGGAACCTGTTCTCGATCCTCGATCAGAGGGCCGAGCGCACGCCCAATGACTCGCTGGTGGAATACAAGGCCCCGAACGGGGAATGGACCTCGTTCAGCGCCGTCGAGTTCCGTGACAAGGTCATCGCACTGGCCAAGGGGCTGATCGCCCGCGGCATCCGGCCGGGCGACGCTGTGTCGGTGATCTCCCGGACACGCTGGGAGTGGACGGCGCTCGACATGGCCATCATGTCCATCGGCGCGCTCACCGTGCCGGTCTACGAGACGAATTCCGCGGCGCAGATCAAGATGATCTTCAACGACAGCCGCGTGAGGATGGTCTTCGCCGAGAACGACGCGCAGCGCGACAAGGTCGAGTCGGTGCGCGACCAGTGCCCGACGTTGGGCGACGTCCTGGTCATCGACCTCGGTGCCATCGACACGATCGAGGAATACGGCCGCTCCGTGAGCGACGAGGAGTTCCGCGGCCGCGAGTGCGCCGTGCGCGGGTCGGATCTGGCGACGATCGTCTACACCTCGGGCTCCACCGGCACGCCGAAGGGCATCGAGCTGAGCCATGCCAACTTCGTGTTTATCACCTATTCGGGCGTCAGGTCGATGCCGGACATCGCGATGAGGCCGAACGCCAGGTTGCTGCTGTTCCTGCCGCTGGCGCATGTCTTCGCGCGCTACATGCAGTTCTTCTGCTTCGCGGGCAATGTCACGCTCGGTCTGTCGAGCAATCTGAAGACGATCCTCGCCGACTTCGGCGCGTTCAAGCCGACCTTCATCCTCGCGGTGCCGCGTATCTTCGAGAAGATCTACAACGCAGCCTCCCAGAAGGCTGGGTCGGGGCTCAAGGGTCGCATCTTCGCCGACGCGACCACCGTGGCGCGCGAGTGGTCCCGCGTTCAGCAGGCCGGCGACAAGATGCCGTTCGGACTCGGTCTCAAGCACCGGCTCTATGGCAAGCTCGTCTATTCGTCGATCATGCAGGTCTTCGGCGGGCATGTCGAATACGCGGTCTCCGGCGGCGCCCCGCTCGACGCGTCCATCGCGCATTTCTTCAACGGCGTCGGCCTGCCGCTGCTCGAGGGATACGGCATGACCGAGACCTGCGCGCCGTCCTGCGTCAATCCGACCAGCGGATATCGCATCGGCACGATTGGACTGCCGATGCAGGGCGTGTCGATGGGCATCGACGAGGACGGCGAACTGTGCGTCAAAAGCCCCGCCGTCTGCGTCGGCTACCACAACCATCCTGAGATTGATACGCAGCAGATCGTCGACGGATGGCTGCACACCGGCGACCTGGGGTCGATCGACGACGACGGCTTCGTGTCGATCACGGGGCGCAAAAAGGACCTCATCATCACCGCCGGAGGCAAGAACGTGAGCCCGTCGGAGCTCGAGGCCTCGGTGATGACCTCGCCGGTCGTCAACCAGTGCGTGCTCGTGGGCGATCGCAGGCCCTTCGTCGCCGCCATCGTGGCCCTCGACCTGGCCGAGACGAACACCTGGCTCAAGGCGCAGGGAGCGTCGCCCGTGTCCGACCTGACCGCCGCCGCGAACAACCCGATCGTGCGCGCCGAAGTGGAGCGCGCGGTCAACCAGGCCAACGAGCTGGTGTCGCGCGCCGAGTCCATCCGTAAGTTCGAGATCGTGTCCGACGACTTCACCGAGGCCAACGGCATGGTCACCGCCAGCCTCAAGGCGCGGCGTCAGGCCATCACCGAGCATTACGCCGATCTCATCGACGGCGTGATCTACGCCGGCAAGCGCTGATCTTCGGATCCTGGATTCGTCATCGACGAACGGGCGTGGCCTCCAAGCCAAGGAGACCACGCCCGTTTGCTATGTGCGGCGGATGCGGAGCCGTCGGTCACAGCCCCGCGTCGGCCGGCGTGATGTAGCCGGGGTCGATGAGCGCGGATTTGAGGTTGGAGGCGCTGACGGACAGCAGGTCCTGCGTGACCGTGGGCACGTTCTTGCGGCCCGCAACGGTCGATGCGCCCACATAGGACAGTTCGTCGAGCGACTGGCCACGATTGAGGCGCACGCTCACCTGGGCGATGTCGGTGGCCAGCGCGTCGCGGTCCTCCAAGCCGGTCATCCACTGTTTGCCGTTGACCACCGAGGGGATGTCGGCAAGATAGGCGCCGTAGCCGGTGACGATGGGCCAGCGCGTCGCGTCGTCGTCCGCGTCGTTCCCACCGGAGACCTCGGTTTCATCGGTCTGCGGCGACTTGGCTGGATCGGGTACCGCGGAGCGTCTGAGGTCCTTGCGGCCGGTGATGTTGTTGACGATGCCGGAGATGGTGATCGAGGGATTGATGTCGGCGGCGGATCCGGTGTATCCCATGTCGGCCAAGGCCTTGGCGACGCCGGAGGCGACGAAGTCGTTCATCGCGATGACGCCATCGATGCGGGTCGTGGATTTGACGCCCTTGGTGTATCCGAGGCGGGATTCGAACACGGCCTGGACCTGCTGCGTCTTGCGCGCGTCGAAGGCGACCGAGCGCCAGTCCCCGGCGGTGGTGTCGGCGCTCAAAGCGCCGGAGGGGCTGACGGCGCGATGATCCTTGAAATAGGGCTCGAGCACCGACCAGGCGCCGGCGAACGCTTCCTGCGCGAAACTGGTGTCCGCGGACTCGCTGTCATAGGGAAGCATGATCTCGATGGACTTCGGATTGTCCCTGCTGGCCTTCGCCAATTGCAGTTTGCCGACCAACTTCATGGCCTGCGTGGCTCCGATGGTCTCGGCCGTGGACATGCGCACGAAGACGTCGGGAACGACGCCCTCGACGTCGTTGGCGAGCATCACCACATGCATGCCGGATTCCTTGGCGAGCGTCAGCGCGGAGGAAAGGCGTTCCACTGCCTCGCGTCGCTCGGCGTCATCCGTGTCCGTTGCGGCGTCGGCTGAGTCTTTGGCCGCCTCGTCGCTCGCGGCGTCGGCGTCGGTTCCGTCCGCGTCGTTCGTCTTGGCGCCATCCGCGGAAGCGTCGTCCGACTCGTCCTCCGCTGCATCGCGCGCGTCGTCGACGCCGATATGACGGCTGACATAGTCGCCGTATTGTCTTGTCGCCGCGTCGGTCTGCGCCGCCGGCGCGATGACAATCGTCGTTCCGGAGGCTTTGGACGCCGTTCCATCATCGGCTTCCCGTTTGGCGTCGGATCCCTGTGCGTCATCCGACCCGGAGGCATGCTCGACGACATAGTCCTGCACGTCGCGGCTTTGTTCGTCCAGGCCGTCGGATGTGGACACATCGATGTTCTTCGCATCGACGCCGGCCTGTTTCAAGGCATCGGTGACGGCGGGCGTCAGCTTGGCCCATTTGTTCAGCGGCGTGTGCTGGGAGAGCGTCAGTCCGTCCGAGGGAACGAACAGCGCGACCGTCCCGGCGTCGGCGGTCGGCGTGGGGGATGCCCGCTCCGCGTCGTCCTGTCCCGCGCAGGCGGATAGCGACAGCGTCAGTCCGGTCGCCGTGGCCAAGGCAATGAGCCGGACTATGGTCGGGATGCCGCGTCGGGCCATGGATGTCTCCTTCCTCGGGTCCGTTCGCCGGACCGTGCGATGCCGATGCTGGGTTCGTACCCCGTCGATTCTAATAGGGCGGACATGAAAGCGGCCTGAACGCCCCGCTGCGGGGGAGTTCAGGCCGCTGGCGCCTGGCGTGGCTTTACTCGGCCAACGCCTTGGCCAGGTTCTCGTCGAGGGCGTCCATGAAGCCCTCGGTGTCGAGCCACGGCTGGTCCGGTCCGATGAGCATGGCGAGGTCCTTGGTCATCTTCCCTCCCTCGACGGTGGAGACGATGACCTGCTCGAGCGTCTCGGCGAAACGGCGCACCTCGGGCGTCGCATCGAGGTCGGCGCGGTGCTTGAGGCCGCCGGTCCACGCGAAGATCGAGGCGATCGGGTTGGTGGAGGTCTTCTCGCCCTTCTGCCAACGGCGGTAATGACGCGTCACGGTGCCGTGCGCGGCCTCCGCCTCGACGGTCTGTCCGTCCGGCGTCATCAGCACGGAGGTCATGAGTCCCAGCGATCCGAAGCCCTGCGCCACGGAATCGGACTGCACGTCGCCGTCGTAGTTCTTGCAGGCCCAGATGTAGCCGCCGTGCCACTTGAGGGAGGAGGCCACCATGTCGTCGATGAGGCGGTGCTCGTAAGTCAGGCCCGCCGCCTCGAACCTCTCCTTGTATTCGGTTTCGAAGACCTCGGCGAAGGTGTCCTTGAACTGCCCGTCGTAGGCCTTGAGAATCGTGTTCTTCGTCGACAGGTAGACCGGATAGTGGCGCATCAGGCCGTAGTTGAAGCAGGCGCGGGCGAAGCCCCTGATGGAGTCGTTGACGTTGTACTGCACCTGCGCCACGCCGCCGTCCTCGCCGTAGTCGTAGACGACGTGCTCAATCGGCTCGGAGCCGTCCTCCGGCGTGAAGGTGACGGTCAGGCGTCCGGCGCCCGGCACCTTGAAATCGGTGGCCTTGTACTGGTCGCCGAAGGCGTGGCGGGCCACGACGATCGGCTTGGTCCATCCTGGCACGAGGCGCGGCACGTTGCTCATCACGATCGGCTCGCGGAAGATCGTGCCGCCGAGGATGTTGCGGATCGTGCCGTTGGGGGACTTCCACATCTTCTTGAGGCCGAATTCCTCGACGCGCGCCTCGTCGGGCGTGATCGTGGCGCATTTGACGCCAACGTGCTCGCGTTTGATGGCATTGGCCGCGTCGATGGTCACCTGGTCGTCGGTGGCGTCGCGGTTCTCGAGCCCCAGGTCGTAGTAGTCGAGGTCCACGTCGAGATAGGGAAGGATCAGACGGTTCTTGATGTCCTTCCAGATGACGCGGGTCATCTCGTCGCCGTCGAGTTCGACGACCTTGCCTTCGACCTTGATCTTGGCCATGCTTGCTCCTTATTGCGTGTGCGTATGGATTGGCCCATTATTAGCGCGGACATGTTACGGATGCCGCGCGCGTTCGGCTATGTGGACGTTCTGCGCGCGCGGCGGGTCCGTTTGACCTGTGCCGGTATTAGCCTAGGGGGCATGTCTCAGGAAATCGAAATCGGATTGGGCAAGAAGGGCCGCATGGCCTACGCGCTGGACGACGTCGCCATCGTCCCCTCCCGCAGGACCCGCGATGTCAACGACGTGAACACCTCCTGGCAGGTCGACGCCTATGAGTTCGACGTGCCGGTGGTCGGCGCGCCGATGGACTCGGTGACCTCTCCCGCCACGGCGATCGCCATGGGCCGCCTCGGCGCGCTCGGAGTGCTGGACCTCGAGGGTCTGTGGACCCGCTACGAGGATCCCGAGCCGCTGCTCGCCGAGATCGCAGGCCTGCCCGCTGACCGGGCCACCGCCCGCATCCAGGAGATCTACGCCGAGCCGGTCAAGCCGGAGCTCATCACCCGCCGTCTGCACGAGATCCGCGACGCCGGCGTCACCGTGGCCGGTTCGCTTTCCCCGCAGCGCACGCAGCAGTTCTATTCGACCGTCGTCGACGCCGGCGTGGACCTGTTCGTGATCCGCGGCACCGTCGTCTCCGCCGAACATGTCTCCGAGGACCATGAGCCGCTTAACCTCAAGAAGTTCATCTATGACCTCGATGTGCCGGTCATCGTCGGCGGCGCGGCCAACTACACCGCCGCGTTGCATCTGATGCGCACCGGCGCCGCCGGCGTGCTCGTCGGATTCGGCGGCGGCGCCTCCTCCGCGACCCGCCAGACCATCGGGGTGCAGGCGCCGATGGCCACCGCCATCGCCGACGTCGCCGAGGCACGCCGCGACTACATGGACGAGTCCGGCGGCCGCTACGTGCAGGTCATCGCCGACGGCGGCGTGGGGGACTCCGGCAGCTTCGTCAAGGCGCTCGCGCTGGGCGCCGACGCCGTCATGCTCGGCGCGCCCCTGGCCCGTGCCAGCGAAGCGCCCGGCAGAGGCACGCACTGGGGCGCCGAGGCCCGTCATCAGACCCTGCCGCGTGGCTTCCGCACCGACGTGGGCACGGTCGGCACGCTCGAGGAGGTGCTGTTCGGACCCAGCCATGTGGCCGACGGCACCACCAATTTCATCGGCGCGCTGCGTCGTGCGATGGCATCCACCGGCTACGTGGACGTGAAGAACTTCCAGCGCTGCGGCGTCGTCGTCAGCCCGCGCCGCTGACATCGTCCGGTCGATCCGCGACAGGGCCCCGATACACGGATGTGGTATCGGGGCCCTTGACATGCGTGTGCGTCTGGTGCTTCGGTGGAATCGGGCGGCCCGATGAGGGACATGGGGCCCGGCCCGAGGGAAGAAGTGACGAAGATGGACGAGACCACCGGATCCATGGACGACGCGCGTGACGGAAGGGGCATGGCGCCGGGCGACGGTCCCGACGATGACGGTCGCGGAGCCGGAGCATGGGGCGCGGAAGAGGAACCGCCGAGGGATCCGACGGTCCCCGACCCGCTGGAGCCGTCATACGACGCTCCGGTCGGTCCCTTCCATCCCTGGCGGCGGGATCCGCTGCCTTCCGACGACGGCTTCATCAGCGTCGAGATGGCGCAGAGACCGGTGCCTTATCACATCGCGCGTTGCTTTCCCAAGGGCGCCGGGGACGAGCGGATTCCGCAGGGGCAGGCGCTGGCGTTGTCCACCTGCCGCATGGCCTGCATGACCGCCGACTTCGTGCGGGGTCGGCTGCCCGGCTCCATGCTGCAGCGCGCCTTCGCCGCGGCCTGTCTCAAACGGCTGCAGACCATGGCCTATCTGATCGACAACCACATGGCCACGCACCCCGAGCTCAGGGCGAGGCTGTGCCTGCTGCCGGTGATACCGCATTGGATAGACGGCATGCTCATCAGCCCGAGCGCCTTCGAAGTGACCGTCCACATGACCATCGGGCCCGAGCACTATTGGGTCAATCTCAAGCTGCGTCTGATCGGATGCCGCTGGATGTGCACCGTCGCCGACATCGGATGACCGGCATCCGGCGCGTCGCCGCGGACGGCGCGTTGAGTGGACCGGGGCACCTATAGTGGGGAGTATGCTGCGTGAGTATATTTCCGATCCCGGTTACGTCACCACCGAGGACGACACGATTTTCTCCCTGCTCGCAGACCGGGCCCACGACGATCCGGACGACCTCATCGCGCAATGGCAGGACGACGAGACGCGCCAATGGCATGACGTGACCGCCGGGCAGATGCTTGCCCGTGTCCGCGAGATCGCCAAGGGCCTCATGGCACTCGGCGTCGTGCCCGGTTCGATGGTGGCCATCTACGCGGCCACCAGCTATGAATGGGGCGTCGTAGACTTCGCCTGCGCGGCCATCGGCGCCGTGAGCGTGCCGATCTACGAGACGGACTCCGCCCGACAGGCCGCCGCCATCATCGCGGACACCGCGCCGGCCATCGCATTCGCCGGCGACACCGCCCGCGCGCAGACCCTCGAGCAAGTGCGCGCCGGCCAGCCGGGGCTCGAATACGTGTTCAACTTCAAAGCCGATGGCCTTGACGCCGTGGCCGACTTCGGCGCCAACGTGGCCGACGAGGATCTCGACCGCGCCATATCGCGCGTCAAGGCCGACGACATGGCCACGATCGTGCACACCTCCGGCTCCACCGGCAAGCCCAAGGGTGCGATGCTCTCGCACCGCAACTTCACGCATATCGTCAAGAACGGCTACATCATCCTCGACGACATGCTCTACCAGCCGAACCGGCTCATGCTGTTCCTGCCGCTGGCGCACTGCTTCGCCCGCTACATCCAATACGTCGCCATCGGCGGACACGGCGTCGTCGGCTATCTGCCGGGCGCGTCGCATCTGCTCGCCGACCTGCGCTCCTTCAAGCCCACCTATCTGCTCGGCGTGCCGCGTGTCTTCGAGAAGGTCTACAACGCCGCCTCGCAGAAGGCCGGCATGGGGCTCAGGGGGCGCGTCTTCGCCAAGGCATACCGCCACTTCGTGCAGTGGAGCAAGGACGGGCAGTCGGGATCCGGCCATTCGCTCGCCGCACGCCTTGAGCATGCGTTCTTCATGCGCACGGTCGGCTCGTCGGTGCGTTCCGCGCTCGGTCCCAACCTCAAGTACCTCGCCTGCGGCGGCGCGCCGCTGAACGCCGACCTCGCCCACTTCTTCAACGGCATGGACGGCATCACCTTCATCCAGGGCTATGGCATGACGGAGACCGCGGCGCCGATGCTCGTGTGCTGGGCCGAGGACAACGAGGTCGGCTCCGTCGGCAAGCCCGGTCCCGGCATGGGCGTGCGCGTGGATGACGGAGGCGAGTTGGAGCTCATGGGGCCCAACGTCTTCCTCGGCTATTACAAGCAGCCCGAGATGACGAAGGAGGCCATGACCCCCGATGGCTGGATCAGGTCCGGCGACCTGGGCCAGATCGACGACAACGGCTATGTGTGCATCACCGGGCGCAAGAAGGACATCATCATCACCGCGGGAGGCAAGAACGTCAGCCCGGCGCCGATGGAGGACATCATCGGCACCTGCCCGATCGTCGACCACGCCGTCGTCATCGGCGACGGCCGCCCGTTCATCGCGGCGCTCATCGAGCTCGAACCCGACATGACGCGCTCGTGGCTGGCCTCGCAGGGCCTTGACGAGGATATGCCGATGTCCCGGGTCGCGGACAACGACGCGGTGCGCGCCTATGTGCAGCAGTTCATCGACCAGGCGAACGCGAATGTGTCGCGCGCCGAGTCGGTGCGCAAATTCGAGATCCTCGACGGTCAGTTCCGTCAGGAGGACGGAACTCTGACGCCGAGCATGAAGGTCGTGCGGGCCAAGGTGCTCGAGCGCTACGCCGAGGTGATCGAGGACGTCATCTACGCCCCCAAGGCCTCCGGCCGCCCGATGCCGGCCACGGCCCGGATCATCGACCGGACCACCGAGACGGTGCGCCAGGTCTCCGAATCGATGCGTCAGGCCGGCGAGGACATGCGCCAGGCGGGCGCCGACGCCGGTCCCAGGATGCGCCAGGCATATGAGCAGGCCAAGGCCAATGTGTCGGATTCGATTGCTAACGTGTCCGGCAGAATCAAGCGGCAGAACGAGGGGGACGCCGCGCCGGACGACGCGGCGGCCTTCCCGGACGTCCAGGAGAACGAGACCACCGAGACAAGCGAGGAGCGATAGACCGTGGCGAACCGTGAGATCCGAGTCGTGCCCGACCCCGTGCTGCGCACGCCCTGCGACGAGATCAAGGAGATCACCCCGGCCGTGCGCCGTCTGGTCGACGATTTGCTCGAAACCGTCGACGATCCGGGGCGCGCGGGCCTGTCCGCCAATCAGATCGGCGTGAGCCTCAGGGCCTTCTCCTACAACATCGACGGCAAGATCGGCTACGTGCTCAACCCCGTCCTCGAGGAAACCAGCGGCGAACAATATGGCGACGAGGGCTGCCTGTCCGTGCCCGGCCTGTGGTACAAGACCCGCCGCGCCGACTATGCGCGTGTGCGCGGCATCGACCTCGACGGCAAAACCGTCGTCCTCGAGGGCCGCGGCATCTTCGGGCGCATGCTGCAGCACGAGACCGACCACCTCGACGGCCATGTCTATCTCGACCGCCTCGAGAAGGAGGAGCGTCGCGCCGCCATGCGCATGCTGCGCGCGGCCCGGCGGTGATTCCGCGCGACATCGGCGCCGTCTCACGTCCCCTCCGCCGTGTATCCTTTCGCTTCGTGTGTGCCACCCCGGTCACGAACGCAGTCGCAGGCGTTACGGGCCAACCGATATTGTCAACCGGCACGCATGCATATCGCGTCATGCCAGCGACGGCCTGTGTCGGTCGGCGGGTCCTCGGATCCGTTGCACGCAGGTGCGCATGACCAGGCAAGAACCGACAATGAAAGGTAGCATTACCATGGCTCAGATCAATATGAGCGACATGCTGAAGGCCGGCCTCCACTTCGGCCATCAGACCCGCCGTTGGAACCCGAAGATGAAGCAGTACATCCTCACCTCCCGCAACGGCATTCACATCATCAACCTGTTCAAGTCGCTCGACATGATCGACAAGGCGTACGACTTCATCAAGACCACCGTCGCCCACAACGGCACCGTGCTCTTCGTCGGCACCAAGAAGCAGGCCCAGGAGGCCGTTTCCGCGCAGGCCACCCGCGTGAACATGCCCTATGTGTCCGAGCGCTGGCTCGGCGGCATGCTGACCAACTTCCAGACCGTCTCCAAGCGCGTGAGCCGCCTCAAGGAGCTCGAGGAGATGGACTTCTCCGACGTGCGTGGCTCCGGCCTGACCAAGAAGGAGCTGCTGCTCCTCGAGCGCGAGAAGGACAAGCTGAACAAGCAGCTGGGCGGCATCCGCAACATGTCCCGCACCCCCTCCGCGATGTTCGTCGTGGACATCAACAAGGAGGCGCTGGCCGTCGAGGAGGCCCACAAGCTGGGCATTCCGGTCGTCGCCATCGTCGACACCAACACCGACCCGGAGTCCGTGGATTACCCGATCCCGGCCAACGACGACGCGATCCGTGGCATCGAGCTGCTGACCAGCCTCATGGCCGACGCCGTCGCCGACGGTCTGCTGGCCCGTGGCGCCAAGGCCGCCAAGGCCGAGGGCGAGACCGCCGAGCAGCCGATGGCCGCTTGGGAGAAGGAGCTCCTGGAGAACCAGGGCGAGCAGCCTGCCGAGGCTCCGGCCTCCGCCGAGGCCCCCAAGGCCGAGTGATCATCGTCGTGTCTGTGGGACGGGCGCGAGTGCGTTCCACAGACACGACGCGCAATGCACGCTTACATAAGTAGGGAGAACAACATGGCAGCTATTACCGCCGCTTTGATCAAGCAGGTGCGCGAGGACACCGGCGCCGGCATGCTCGACGTCAAGAAGGCCCTGACCGAGGCCGAAGGCGACGTGGCCCGCGCGAAGGAGATCATCCGCGCCAAGGGCATCGCCGCCGCCGGCAAGCGCGAGGGCCGCAAGGCCCAGGAAGGCACCATCGCCTCCAAGGTCGTCGATTCCGCCGCCGGCCAGACCGGCTATGCGATCGAGGTGAACTCCGAGACCGACTTCGTGGCCAAGACCCCGAAGTTCGTCGAGTTCGCCGACACCGTGCTCGGCTACGCCGTGGCCGCCGACGCCTCCACCGCCGAGGCCGTGAACGCGGCCGCCGCCGCGGATGGCACCGTCGAGGAGTTCATCAAGGAGGAATCCTCCACCTTCGGCGAGCACATCAAGGTCGGTCAGGTCGCGAAGGTCTCCGGCGAGCACGTCGAGATCTACGCCCACAAGAAGTCCGCCGAGATGCCGCCGAGCATCGTCGCGATGATCGCCACCGACAAGGCCGGCGCCTCCGTCGCGCACGAGGCCGCGCTGCAGATCTCCGCGATGGGCGCCAAGTGGCTGACCCGTGAGGACGTTCCGGCCGATGTGGTCGAGTCCGAGCGTCGCGTCGCCACCGAGAAGTCCCTCGCCGAGGGCAAGCCCGAGAAGATCGTCCCCAAGATCGTCGAAGGTCGTCTCAACGCCTTCTTCAAGGAGGTCGTCCTCCTTGAGCAGCCGTATGTCAAGGATGGCTCCAAGACCGTCGGCAAGCTCTTCGAGGAAGTGGGCGGCAAGGCCCTCGCCTTCGCCCGCGTCGAGGTCGGCAAGGGCGAGGAGGCGTGAGCATTTAGCTCGCTCTGAGTCCAACGCAAGGGCCCGCGTGTTCCATCTGGAACCGCGGGCCCTTGCCGTATCGCTGTTTCGACGCGGCGGTCAGCGACGCATTTCGCGCAGAGCCGCCTTGACCGCGCACTTGGTCGCGAAATACCGGCCGATGCAGCTCGCCGTTATGACCACGGCATAGATGCCCAACGCGAGCGCGGCGCCGATGATGGCCTTGCGGTCGCCGCGCACGATGCGTTGCGCCGCGTCAAGCACATCGTCGGGTTCCAACGGCTGCGTGTCCTGGGCCTCGTTCGTCGCCTCCGTCGCGTCGTCGTCGACGTGGATCGTGTCGTTGTCATCAATCATCGTGGACTCCCTTCGTTGCGCACGGATGCATGCGAGCACCCTTATCCCACTGAGGGTTACGGGACGTATTGATTTCGCGGTCCGGGCGGATGGATAGCGTGTGGGACGGAGCGCACGCAAGGTGAAAGGTCCGATGACATGAGAAAGGCCGATGCCATGAATCCGATGCTCGTCACATGGTTGCTGTTATTCGGTGCGATTGGATGCGAGATCGTCGCGACGTTATCGCTCAGAGCCTCGGAGGGCTTCACCAAACTCGCGTGGGCGCCGCTGGTCGTGGCGGGCTATTGCCTGTGCTTCTGGCTGCTGTCCCAGACGCTCAAACGCGGCATGCCGGTCGCGCTGGCCTATGGCGTCTGGTCATGCGTGGGCATCGTCGTCACCGCGATCCTCGCGCATTTCCTGTTTCGAGACGTGCTCAATTGGCAGATGTTCGTCGGCATGGCGATCATCATCGTCGGCATCGCCGTGCTGCAATGGGCCACGACGCTGGGAGCGGCGGCATGAGCGCGGCGGAACATCTGTTGGACGGTCTTGGCATCAAGCACGTCGTGGTGGAGCATCCTCCGATTTTCACCATTGCCGAAGGCATCGATGCCGGCGTCGTCGCGCAACTGGGAGTGCCGGTGGAGCATCTGGTCAAATGTCTGCTATTGCGCAACACCCATGACGATTTGTTTCTGGCTGTTGCAGCGGGAGAGGGGCGCGTGGACCTCAAGGCAGTGGCGCGCTGCGTCGGCTCGACGCGACTGAGCTTTGCCAATGCCGAGACAATGCATACGACGCTTGGATCGGAACCGGGTTCGGCTTCCCTGTTCGATTTGTACGATAACGATCATGCCAGCGACGTGCGTGTCATTATCGACGAGCGCATCCCTGGATTCGAAGGCGACATCGGCTTCCACGACGGAGGCAACACGCGCACTTTGTTATTCGAAGCTGTTTCGCTGCCGCGTGTCGCCAAAGCCATTGACCCGCTCTGTCGATTCCTTCCTCTGCACACTGTGCAATGATGCGGAAGGACGATCTAACGAGGGGATCCATAGATGCGGTTTGAACACAATGCCAAGCCTGCGCGACGCGAGCATGAGCACACGGAGGCGGGACATCACCGCGCGATGCGGAGGGCCGACCGGGAGGTGACGGATGCGGCGCGCATCGGCGAGATCATCGCGCGCTGTGACATCGTGCACGTCGCCTATGAGGACGCGGAGGGGCTGGCCGTCGTGCCGCTCAACCTCGCATATGAATATGACGCTGAGACCAGAGCACTCACGCTATGGTTCCATTCCGCGCCGCGCGGACGCAAGATGGATGCGATGCGCGCCGCCGGCAACGCCCTTCCCGTGGCCTTCGCGATGGAAACCGACTGCGAGGTGACCGAGGGACGGACGTTGTGCAACTGGGGCGAGGCCTTCGCCTCCGTGGCCGGCACCGGTGTCGCATCGCTTGTGGACGATGACGACCTTGAAACACGATGCAAGGCATTGGCCTTGTTGATGGCGCATGCCGCGCATATCGATCACGCGGAGTTCACCGATGCGCAGGTGCGCGCCGTCGCCATCTGGAAGGTCGCCGTCGACCATCTGACCTGCAAGGTGCGTCCCAAGCCTTCGCCTGTCCACATGCGTTCGGAAACACCCATGGAATAGTCGCGGCGAGTGACCTTAGGACGGTGTCGCACCGTCGACGACTGACGAGATACCGTGGTGGCCGGATATCGGCTGGAGCTTGCGTAACCGGGCGTCGCTCAGGCCCATGTGAAATCGGCATCGCCGGCGCCGATCTCGAAATGCAGCTTCGCCACGCCCAGATCCACTCCGGGGCACGGGCCAGGCAATGCGCGGGCCGTCACCGTGCGACCATCGGCTTCCAAGCGGAAGGTGAATTCCTGACGCCCCAAGGCGGACGGCGCGAACATCACCGTCTCGATGCCCCTGCGGAACCATTCTGGAACCGGCTCCTTGGTGGCGGTCGAAGCGATTTGTTCAAAAGGCTTGGAACGATGCGGGCGGCCCGGTCTGGCGCCATGGCCAAGCGCGATCACATACCGAGGTAGGGGAGTCATGGCGTCGTCCGTGTCGTTGCCGGCGGCTTCGCCGGCCAAACCATCGACGCGCGCCCAGCAGGTGTCCAGTCCCAGCTGCGTGGCACGCAGCATCACCTGCATGCCGAAATATCCGCATCGTTCATCCCAATCGGGCGCGTCATCCGGGAAGAGCGCGACATAATCGCGCACGCCGCGGAAGGCTCCATAATGCGTGCGGAACGCGGCGAATCCATCGGCGTCGTCAAGCACAAGCCGCATGTCGAGATGGCCTTGGAGACGGCAACGGTCCACGGCGTCGCGCAGATCCTCGGCCTGCTCGGCCGTGATCGACTCGCCTGTGTGCATACGCACCGCATGCCGTGCGCGCACCGCCTCCTCAACGCTCATAACCGGCGTCATATCCCCGTCCTTTTGCCTTGCGAACAATCCAATATCGCATGATACGCGTTGGTATCCGTCAGAAGGGGACAACCCGTCGGCATACGCTCGAATCAAGACTGACCGCGCGTCGCAACCGGAGGCGTCGCGAATTGCGGATATGCTTGGAAATCGGTAATTTCCGCCCTTTTGGAGAAAGGCAACGAATGACTGGCGAAGACGCAGGCGACAGCCCCCGCAGGGTGCTGCTCAAGCTTTCGGGCGAGGCGTTCGGCGGCGGTGCCGTCGGCATCGACACCACGGTGGTGCGTCGCATCGCCGAGGAGATCGTCCCGGCCGTCAAGCAGGGGGTCCAGGTCGCCATCGTGGTCGGCGGCGGCAACTTCTTCCGCGGCGCCGAACTGCAGCAGGCGGGCATCGACCGCTCCCGCGGCGACTATATGGGCATGCTCGGCACCGTGATGAACTGCCTGGCCCTGCAGGATTTCCTCGAGCAGGAGGGACAGGCCACCCGCGTGCAGACCGCCATCACGATGGGGCAGGTCGCCGAGCCCTATATCCCGCTGAAGGCCATCCGCCACCTTGAGAAGGGACGCGTCGTGATCTTCGGCGCCGGCGCCGGCATGCCGTATTTCTCCACCGACACCGTGTCCATCCAGCGTTCCCTCGAAATCCATTGCGAGGAAGTGCTCATGGGCAAGAACGGCGTCGACGGCGTCTACACCGCCGACCCCCGCAAGGATCCCGAGGCCAAGCGCTTCGAAACCCTGAGCTACAACCGCGCGCTTGTCGACAACCTTGCCGTCATGGACGCCTCGGCCCTGTCGATGGCACGCGACAACAAGAAGCGCATCCGCGTCTTCGGCCTCGAGGGGAAGGGCAACGTGACCCGCGCCCTCATCGGCGACGAGATCGGCACGCTGGTGTCCACCGCCGACTCCCGCGTCGCCAGCTGAACGCGGCGCGGATAGGCCTGCATAATCCAACCCAACACTTAACCCATCACATAACCACATCCCCGAAGAAGGAGCACATATGGCAACCGTCGTCGACCAGGCCAAGGAACAGATGACCAAGACCGTCGAGAACACCAAGGAGAACTTCGCCGGCATCCGCACCGGCCGCGCCAACCCGGCGCTGCTCAACGGCATCGTCGTGGACTACTACGGCGCGCCGACCCCGCTGAAGGCCGTCGCCACCATCGGCGTGCCTGAGCCGCGCACCCTGTCCGTCACCCCCTTCGACGCATCTCAGGCGAACGCCGTGGAGAAGGCCCTGCGCGATTCCGATCTCGGCGCCTCCCCACGTCGTGACGGCAACGTGATCCGCCTTACCATGCCGGAGCTCACCGAGGAACGTCGCAAGGAATACGTCAAGCTCGCCAAGGAACGCGCCGAGGACGGCAAGGTGGCGGTGCGCAACATCCGCCGCAAGACCAAGGAAGGCATCGACAAGTCCGTCAAGGACGGCGATATGGGCGAGGACGACGGCGATCGTCTGCTCAAGGAGCTCGACAAGGTCACCAAGACCATCACCGACGAGATCGACACCCTGCTCGAAGCCAAGCAGCAGGAGATCATGTCCGTCTGAGACGGATTGCGGGGCTCCCTTTCACGAGCCCGTCACCACGGGGCTTTGCGGCTGACCGGCACACGGATGCGTCGCAGGGCCCCGATATGTTTTCGACTCGGAAAAGAGCGACGGAAGAGGAACGATGGATCGCAGCGAGCAGTTGCACGACGGGGCCGAGGAGGCCATCGACAGCATCAACAAGAAAACCGGGCGGAATATGCCGCAGGCCATCGGCACGGCCGTCGTGCTCATCGCCGTCATCCTCGCCTGCCTGCTGATACGCATCGACCTGTTCGTCGCGCTGGTCGTCGTATTCATGCTGCTGGGACTATGGGAGCTGCGCGTCGACTTCGCCACCGTCGGACTGCATATCCCCGTGCTGATGCTGTGGATATGCTCGGCGGTCACCCTGTTCGCGACGTATTACTCGCCATATCACCTCGCCACGATGGCATTGTGCGTCATGGCATCATTGTTTCTCGTCGCGTTGGCGGCCACCGCCAAGCTGAGCTTCGGCAACCGTCTGTCGCTGGCCGTCGCCGGCAAACTGTCTGCATCCGACGCCAAGGCGCGCACCGAATCCTCGTTCAACCACGACGGCGGCGAACAGCACCATAGCCGGCTGAGCCATGTGGCTGTCTCCATCCTCACCGTGCTCTACGTCCCGCTGCTCGCCTCGTGCCTGATCCTTCCGCTGACCTTCGGCGGGCATCCGGTCGCGCATGCGATCTGCCTGGTGTTCCTGCCCGCCCTATCGGACACCGGAGGCCTGTTCTTCGGCGCATGGCTCGGCAAGCACAAGCTGTCCCCGCGCATCTCTCCCAAGAAATCGGTCGAGGGATTGGGCGGTTCGATTCTGTTCGCGATGGTCGGTGCCTTCGCCGTCTTCGCATGCACCTACGACGCCTCACTGTGGGCGTCCCGTTGGTGGGTGCCGGTCGTCATGGGCGTGCTCGTCGGCGTCGTCGGCACCTTCGGCGACCTGTGCGCTTCGATGCTCAAGCGCGACATCGGCATCAAGGACATGGGGCATCTGCTCAAGGGGCATGGCGGCGTGCTGGACCGCGTCGATTCTATCCTCATGTGCGCGCCCTTCGTCTGCGTGCTGCTGTGGGCGACCGGTCTGTGACAGGGAGGAAAACGCATGACGACGCATGATGACGCACCTGAAACCGGCATCACTGAAGGCGGCACCTCGGGCGCCTTCCGCGACGTGCTGTCCCGCGACCATACCCGTCGCGGCAAGCCGCCGCTGCATTTCGCCGATATGACCGACGCCGAGCGTATCGAGAAGGCGAAGGAGCTCGGCCTGCCTAAGTTCCGCGTCAAGCAGCTGGCGAACCACTATTACGCGCACTTCGACACCGATGCCGCGCAGTTCACCGATTTCCCCGCCTCCGCCCGCGACAAGGCGGCCGAGGCGTTCTTCCCCGAGCTCATCCACGAGGTCACCCGTCAGATCGCCGACGAGGGAACCACCGTCAAGACGCTGTGGCGGCTCTTCGACGGTTCCCATATCGAATCGGTGCTGATGCGCTATCCGACCCGGACCACGCTGTGCATCTCCTCGCAGGTCGGCTGCGGCATGGGTTGCCCGTTCTGCGCCACCGGCAAGCTTGGCTTGACGCGCAATATGTCCGCGGGCGAGATCGTCGAGCAGGTGCGCGTCGCGGCGCGTATGATGCGCGATGGCGAGGTCGCCGGCGGCCCGGGTCGCCTGTCCAACGTCGTGTTCATGGGCATGGGCGAGCCCATGGGCAACTATCGCTCCGTGCTTTCCGCCGTGCGGCAGATCTCCTCGATGCCGCCGGAGGGCTTCGGCATCTCGGCGCGCAATATCACCGTCTCGACCGTCGGCGTCGTCCCCGGCATCCGCAAGCTTGCCGCCGAGGGACTGCCGGTGCGTCTGGCCGTTTCGCTGCACGCTCCGAACGACGAACTTCGCGATGAGCTCGTGCCGATGAACCAGCGCTTCAACATCGCCCAATTGCTCGATGCGGCGCACGACTATTGGCTCGCCTCCAAGCGCCGTGTCTCCATCGAATACGCCCTGATGCGCGGCATCAACGACCAGGCCGAGCACGCCCGCCAACTCGCCAAGCGGCTCAACCACTACGGCGACAATTGGGCCCATGTCAACCCGATTCCGCTCAATCCCATCGAGGGCTCCCGCTGGACCGCCTCCAAGCCCGAGGACGAGCGACGTTTCCTCGAGATCCTGCATGACGCCGGCATCACTGCCACACTGCGCGACACCCGGGGTCAGGACATCGACGGCGCCTGCGGCCAGCTCGCCGCCAAGACCAAGGAAGCCAACGCGGCCAACGCCGCCGCACGCTGAACTGCGCCCATGCGTGGGCTGTGTCCGGAGTCCTAGCCGCGTCCCCTATGCGGACGCGGCGCGTGCTTGTAACGGAAAGTCGGTAGGCTGGGGAGCCGATGCGTGAGCCCGGTCGGGCGAACGAAACATGATGAACGAACCTAGCAGGGGAGTGGATATGACGTTGGCGGTGCGAGTCATCCCATGTCTGGACGTCGACGCCGGCCGCGTCGTCAAGGGCGTGCATTTCGAGAATCTGAGGGATGCCGGCGATCCGGTCGAACTTGCCGCCGAGTATTACCGCCAAGGTGCCGACGAACTCACCTTCCTCGACGTGACCGCTTCCAGCTCGCGACGTGGCACGATGATCGACGTGGTCAGCCGCACGGCCGAGCAGGTGTTCATCCCCCTGACCGTCGGCGGCGGCGTGCGCAGCCCCGAGGACGTCGATTCCCTGTTGCGCTGCGGCGCGGACAAGGTGGGCGTCAACACGGCGGCCATCAACGATCCCACGCTGATCAGCCGCGTCGCCGACCGCTTCGGCAATCAGGTGCTGGTGCTATCGGTCGACGCACGACGCGAACGCGGCGAACAGCACACCGCCTCCGGCTTCGAGGTCACGACGATGGGCGGGCGCAAATCCACCGGCATCGACGCGATCTGGTGGGTCAAACGGGCCGAGGAGCTGGGCGCGGGGGAGATCCTGCTCAATTCGATGGACGCCGACGGCACGCAGCAGGGCTTCGACTTGGAGATGATCCGCGCGGTGCGCCGCGAGGTGAAGATTCCGATCATCGCCTCGGGCGGAGCCGGCAAGGTCGAGGACTTCCCTCCCGCCATCGAAGCGGGCGCCAACGCCGTGCTGGCCGCGTCGGTGTTCCATTTCGGCACCCTGACGATCGGTCAGGTCAAGGACGAGCTCAGGAAGGCCGGATACACGGTCCGCTGACGGACACGAAGGGACTTGGATATGGAATATGACAACTCCACGACGCTCGATCCGCGCATTGCGGCCCGTCTCAAACGCGATGACAAGGGTTTGGTCGCCGCCGTCATCCAGCAATACGACACCCGCGACGTGCTGATGGTCGGCTATATGAACGACGAGGCATTGCGACGGACGCTGACGACGGGACGGGTCACGTTCTGGTCCCGTTCTCGTCAGGAATACTGGCGCAAGGGCGACACGTCGGGACACGCGCAGTACGTCAAGGCCGTTTCGCTGGATTGCGATGGCGATGCGCTGCTCGTCGAGGTCGATCAGGTGGGAGCCGCATGCCATACCGGCAAGCGCTCCTGCTTCCTCGAGGGCGGCCCCCTGCCTGTGGTGGAGGGGCACCGTCCCGAGGTATGACGGGGACTTGCGAGGACTTTTTTGAGAAGCGTGAAGGAGAAAGCGCATGAGCGAATGCAGCGTTGAGCATCTTGACTGGGGCGGCACCTGGCCCAGTCGCGAACAGTTCCATGACCTTGCCGACGAAGGCTACCGCGTCGTGCCGATCGTGCGCCGCCTGCTCGCAGATTCGCTGACCCCGGTCGGCTTCTATGAGCGCTTGGCCGGAGGCCGCTCCGGCACTTTCATCCTCGAATCCGCCGAATACGGCGGAACGTGGAGCCGATACAGCTTCATCGGCGTCAACTCGATGGCCCAGCTGCGTGCCGATGAACACGGCCGGGCCGACTGGCTGGGCACCGTGCCCGCCGGTGTGCCCACTGAAGGCGACGTCGTTGAGGTCGCGCATGCCGCGCTCAAGGTGCTCAAGGCACCGAGCGTCAAGGGACTGCCGAGCCTGACCTCGGGACTGGTCGGCACCGTCGGATGGGATGCCATCCGCCACTGGGAACCGACCCTGAGGGCCGAGGCCCCCGACGAGACCGGACAAGGCGAGATGACGCTGGCTCTGGCCACCGATATCGCCGTCGTGGACCATGTCTCCGGCTCCGTATGGCTGATCGCCAACGCCGTGAACGTCGACAACCGTCCCACACGCGCCGACGCCGCCTATGACGAGGCGATCGCGCGCCTCGACCGGATGCAGCACGACGCGGCCACTCCCACGCCCGGCGAAGCCCGCGTCAGCGTGCTCGACGCCTCCGCGCCGCAGCCCGAGCTGCGGTTCCGCACCGAGAAATCGCATTACGAGGAGGCGGTCGAGGCGGCGAAGCGTCATATCATCGATGGCGACGTGTTCCAGGTCGTCATCTCCCAGCGTCTTGACATCGATTCGCCCGCCGATCCCTTCGATGTGTATCGCGTGCTGCGCACGCTCAACCCGAGTCCCTACATGTATTTCATGTCGCTGACCGACGCCAAGGGCCGCGACTTCAACGTCATCGGTTCCAGCCCCGAGACACTGATCAAGGTCGATGACGGACATGCGATGACCTTCCCGATCGCCGGCTCGCGCCCGCGCGGCAAGACGCCGGAGGAGGACGAACGTTTGGCGCGCGAGCTGCTCGACGATCCCAAGGAATGCTCCGAGCACATCATGCTCGTCGATTTGGCGCGCAACGATCTGTCGAAGGTGTGCCTTCCGGAAAGCGTCGAAGTCGTCCAGCTGATGGATATCAAGCGCTTCAGCCATATCATGCATATCTGCTCGACGGTCACGGGCGTCGTGGACCCTTCGCTGACCGCTTTCGACGTGTTCAAGTCCGCCTTCCCCGCGGGAACGCTGTCGGGCGCGCCCAAGCCGCGCGCCGTCGAGATCATCGACGAGCTGGAGCCGGCCGACCGCGGCATCTACGGCGGCACCGTCGGATATTTCGATTTCTCCGGGAACATGGACATGGCCATCGCCATCCGCACCGCGTTCTTGAGGGACCACGAGGCCAGCGTGCAGGCGGGCGCGGGCATTGTGCTCGATTCCGTGCCGGCCAGCGAGTGGCAGGAGACGCGGAACAAGGCCGAGGCGAGCGTCGAGGCCATTCAGATCGCGGCCCAACTCAGAACCCTGTGACTGGGGGGTTATCTGACGTCCCTTGCTCCCTCTGATGAGGGAGCTGTCAGGCGACAGCCTGACTGAGGGAGAGAATGCCCCGCTGGCGGTGGTGGCTTCCCTTTCTTTGTCATTCTGAGCGAAGTGAGCGTAGCGAACGGAGTCGAAGAATCTTTGTCGGCCCTCGCAGCTCCGCGTCCGCGAGGCCCGACCCGCCCGCAAAGTTGCGGGGGGGGCAAAAGACCTAGGGTGGCTGGTGTTTGCCGGGTTGAGCGAAGGAGTGGCTATGAGGGGCGATCGTTTGGGTGTGTTGCGTGGTGTCGCGGGCGTGGTGGCCGCGGCGGCGACGCTGTTGTCGCTGTGCATGGTGCCCGGCACGGCGGTGGCGGTGGAGGAGCCCCCTGCCGGTGGGGCGTCCCCGGTGATGGCCGCCGCGGCTCAGGCCAGGAAGACGACGCCGTATGTGGACGCGAACGGCAGTCAGCAGAGCGCCGAGGCAACCGTGGTGACGGGTTCAAGCACGACGTGGACCGATGGCTGGTATGTGGTCGAGGGCAATGTGACGATTTCCAGTCGCGTGACGGTCACCGGTTCGGTGAGCCTGATCCTGGCCGACGGCGCCTCGTTGACCGCTTCGCGGGGCATCACGGTTGAGGATACCAATGTGTTGTCGATCTACGGGCAAACGCAGGGCAGCGGCAGCCTGACCGCTACTGGTAGGAGTAATCAAGCTGGCATTGGTGGTGGAGGCACTCGTAAAAGTGCCGGCACGATATCGATTGCAGGTGGTGTGATTACGGCGAATGGTGGAAGTAGGGCTGCCGGTATTGGCGGTGGTTCGGATGGTTCCGGTGGAACGATAACGATCAGTGGAGGCGTCGTCACGGCGACTGCGGCGACAAACTATGGTGATCCTGCTGCCATCGGTGGAGGGGCATATGGCGATGCCGGCACGATTACGATCACCGGTGGCACCGTCACGGCTACGGGAGCTGGAAAAGGCATCGGCTCTGGTGCGCAACACAGAGGAGGAAGCATCGCCATTTCCGGCGGGCAGGTGACGGCGAACGGCATCGGCACCGGAAGCAACGGGGCCTCTGTTACGACGACCATCACCGGCGGGATTGTCTACTGCACCGATACGAGCAATGGTGGCATCAACACAGCCAATAAGCCGAAGTGGACAGGCCTTGTCGCCGAAGACGGGAAGAATCTGACGTTGTATGGCGGCACGTTCACTGTGCCGGCGGGTATGACGTTCACGGTGCCGTCGGATACGACGTTGACGGTGCCGTCGGGTATGACGTTGACGCTCGGCCACAACACAACGATTACGAATGAGGGCACGATTGTGGTCGAGCCTGGCGGTGCGATCGATGATTCGGCTGGCGGCAAGTTCGCGGGGAACGGCAAGTTCCTGTGGCAGGTGACGCCAGCTAAAGACAACATCGTCACGCCGGCCGGTTGGACGTATGACGACTCGGATCATGCGTCGGACATCCTGGACAAGGCCAAGGTTCCGCAGGGCGCGGGCACCGCTACATATCAGCGTGGCGGCCAGCAATTCGATGCTTCGTTCGCCGATGGCTGGACCGAGCCGTCGTTGGAGTATTTGGAGAATGGTACGACATGGAACGGAACCGCTGAGGCGAAGAACATTGGTTTATACCGGCTGAAGTTCGCCAAGGACGGCGCTGACACGGTGTATTCGTCCACGTTTGTGGTATCGAAGGCGGATTCCGCATTGAACGTGGTGGTGAAGAACGGTGATACAGCGTCGACGGACTTCACATATGGCGACACGCTCACGGTGGAGGTGACGCCGAAGGCCAGTGCTTCGACCCGTGAGACGGCAGATCCCGGAGCGAATCAGGCGTCGCTGTACGAGTCCGACGGCCCGACGCTGCTGGCGGGTCCGGTCGCTGCCAATAGCGACGGCAAGTATGTGCTGACCTATAACACTTCCGGAAAGCAACTGAAGGTTGGCACGAGCAATCTGCTGGTGAAGTTCGGTGGCGACGGCAATGTCAAGGCGTCCGAGACCACGTTTCCGAGTGTGAATCTGTCGAGGAAGCGGTTGACGGGCGCGAGTGTGGCGGAGTCGGCCTGGAAGTCGTATGACGGCACGACGGAGTTCAAGGGTCGTGCCAATGTGGCGTTGTCGCCGAAGCCCGGCGAGGTGTTGGAAGGTGACGACGTGCAGTTGTTCGCCGAAGGCACCGCCGCGTCGGAGAATGTTGGCACGTATGAGTTCACGGCGACGGCGGTGTCGATTTCGGGCGATCAGGCCGGATGGTATGAGGCTCCTGATGCCAAAAAGGTGTCTGGCATGGTGACCATCAAACAGGCGAAGCCGAACGATCCGTCTAAACCGGAGATGGCGTCGCGTACGGCCACGTCGGTGACGTTGAATGAGATCAAACCGTCGTATGCCATCACGACTCAGAAGGGTTTGAAGACCCAGTACCGTGTCAATGAAGGCGATTGGCAGGATGTTACGGAGTTTGCCAATCTCGAGGCCGCCACGATGTACGAGTTCGAGGCGCAGTTCGTGCCTGATTGCAACGAGAATTGGTGGGGTACTAGTGGGACTTCCTGGTTGGAGGTTGCGACGAATTATGCGGCGCCTGAAGTCGAGGCTGTGAATGCTCCGAATGATGACGGCGTTGGTGTGCCGACGCTGCGGGTGAAGGATGCGGTGGACGGGCTGACGTATCAGTATGCGAAGGCCAATGCCAATTTATCGCAGGACAGTTCCTGGATCGCAATGAAGGCTGGCGTGGCATCGAATGCGGATGAGACTACGCCGGTTGCGCCGGGCACTGAGTATGTGGTGCGCGTGAAGGGCTCTGATGATGATATTGAGAAACCTGGAACGTCGGCACCGTCCGATCCGGTGACGGTGCCTCGCACGGCGACTCTGAAGGTTGACCCGTCTTCGCTGTCGTTTGAATACGTATACTCGGGTGCGGCATCTGCCGGTCAGCAGGTGACAGTGAAGAACACCGGCAATTTGGCCGCCACGGATGTGAAGGTCGAGCTGAGCGGCGATTCGGCGTTTACGCTGGGTGGTTCGCTTGCCAATTCGATTGATTCCGGTAAGGGGTCGTCGTTCACTGTGTCGCCGAAGGCGGAGCTGTCCGCCGGTCGCTATGAGGCGAAGGCAACGGTGACGTATAAGGGCGCGAATGACAAGACGGCGACGGTCGAGGTGCCGTTGCGGCTGGATGTGGTCAAGTCCAAGGTGGGTGTGACGCTGACCACCAATCAGACGTCCGTGACGTATGGCGATAAGGTGTCGTTCCAAGCGACGGTGACGCTGACCGGGGCATCCGGGAAGTCCCGTGCCGCGAAGGCGGATCCGGTGTCTGGTCAGGTGGCGTTGTATGTGGATAACACGCCGGTGTCGAAGGAGCATAAGGCCGCGGAGAATGGCAAGCCGGTGACCTTGGAGCTGGACACCACCAATCCGGAGGTGAAGCGGCTGCTGAGCAAGTCCCGCAATCTGTCGGTGACGGCCCGGTTCATCGCCGATAACGACCGTGATGGCGGCCAGTCCGGCCCGGTGAAGGTGACGGTGAACGCGAAGGCGCTGACTCATGCCACGGTGGATACGACGTCTCCGGCTGTGTCGAAGACGTATGATGGCACGGCCGTATTCAAGGATGTGCCGTTGGCGAAGCTTTCTGAGGCCAATGGCGTGGTTGGCTCGGACGTCGTGTCGGGCGTGGTGTCCGGTGAGGCGGTGGGCGCGGATGGCAAGGCCGATGCGAACGCGGGGAAGCGTTCGTTCGCGGCATCCACTATCGTGCTGTCGGGCGCGGATGCCGCGTGGTACACGCTGGCGGCTACGGAAGTCTCCGGCACCGTGTCGATCACGAAGGCGACGCCGGGCAAGCCGTCGACGCCGACGGTGAAAGAGCGTACGGCTGACTCGGTGACGTTGAACACCATCGAGCCTCCGTCCGGTTTGAAGACCCAGTATCGCGTCGATGGCGGCGATAAGTGGCAGGATTCCCCGGAGTTCAAGGGGTTGGATGCTGCCAAGGCGCATGTGTTCGAGGCGCGGTTTGTTGCGAATGATAAGGCCAATTGGGAGGACGGTTCCCCGTCCGACCCGTTGACGGTGTATCCGCAGTCCGTGGTGTTGAACCAGATGCCGTCGATCGCGGCGTCGGATCAAACGATCACGGTGGGCGACGCGTTCGATCCGAAGACGGGCGTGACGGCCAAGGATGCCGAGGACGGCGACCTGACCGCCAATGTCAAGGTTGAGGGCGAGGTGGATACGAGCAAGCCGGGCGAGTACCACTTGACCTACACGGTGTCGGATTCGCAGGGCGCGACCGCGTCGAAGACCGTGACCGTGACGGTCAAGGCCAAGGAGCCCGAGCCGGGTCCTTCTCCGGATCCGGGTCCGTCTCCTGATCCCGGGCCGACTCCAGATCCTGGTCCTGACCCCGACCCCGAGCCGACTCCTGACCCCGATCCCGATCCTAAGCCGAACCCGACTCCAGAACCAGAACCCGAGCCGACTCCTGAGCCTGAGCCTGAGCCGTCTCCCGAGCCGAGTCCGACACCGGATGCCCGGCCTGGCCAGTCGGGTGGTTCTGAGAACACCCCTCAGTCGGGCGCGCCGACGCCCGACCTCCAGAAGGAGCGGCCAACGGATGGCTTGGCGCGCACGGGCGCCGCGATTGTCGGTGTCGCCGGCGTGCTGGTGCTGCTGGCTGTGGCTGGCGTGGCGCTCGCCCTGTCCCGCCACCGTCGCTAGCCGTGTGGAGCCCACGCGCTCTGGCGCTGTGCTATGTGCTCCCTCGTCAGAGGGAGCAAGATGCCACCTTGACAGCATGTGGAATGGGGCGGCAGTGGGGAGCGGCATCGCGCTAGGCTGTGCGAGGTAAGTCTCTTCAACCCAAAGGGGAAGCATGTCCGTTTTGGATGAACTGGTCGCCGGGGCGCTTGAGGACGCCAAGGCGCGTGAAGCCCGGATTCCACTCGACGAACTCAAGGCCCAGGCCGCTACGGCCCCGGCTCCGATCGACGCCCGCCGATGGCTCAAGCAAGACGACGGCATCCCGGTCATCGCCGAGATCAAACGCGCGAGCCCGTCCAAGGGACATCTGAGTGACATCCCCGATCCTGCGGCATTGGCCCGCGAATACGAGGCTGGCGGAGCCTCCGCAATCTCCGTGCTCACCGAAGGACGCCGCTTCCTCGGCAGCCTCGACGACTTCGACAAGGTGAAGGCCGCCGTGCATATCCCGGTGCTGCGCAAGGACTTCATCGTCACCGACTATCAGGTCTGGGAGGCCCGCGCCCACGGCGCCGACCTCATCCTGCTCATCGTCGCCGCCCTTGACGACGCGAGCCTGAGGCATCTGCTCGACCTCGCGCATGAGCTCGGGATGACAGTTCTCGTCGAAACGCATACCCGCGAGGAGATCGAACGCGCCGAGGCGGCCGGGGCGAAGGTCATCGGCATCAACGCCCGCAACCTCAAGGACCTGAGGGTCGATGTGAACAAATACAACGAGCTGGCGGCGAACTTGCCGGCAGACGTCATCAAGGTCGCCGAATCCGGCGTCTTCGGCGCCGTCGAGGTCGAGGACTACGCCCGTGCCGGAGCCGACGCGGTGCTGGTCGGCGAAGGCGTGGCCACCGCCGACGATCACAAGCTTGCAGTGGAACGACTAGTGAAGGCAGGAACACAAGTGAAGGCATCCGAAACCACCCCGCTGAGCCAGCATGAAGGCCCGTATTTCGGCCAGTTCGGCGGCCGTTATGTGCCCGAGGCGCTGATCACGGCCCTCGATGAGCTCGAGCGCGTCTACGACGAAGCCAAGAAGGATCCGGAGTTCCAGAAGGAGTTCATGACCCTTCAGGAGCGCTATGTGGGCCGTCCGAGCCCGCTGACCGAAGCCCCGCGCTTCGCCGCGCGCATCGCCGAGAAGGTCGGCGGCATCGAGCCGCGCGTGTTCTTGAAGCGCGAGGACCTCAACCACACCGGCGCGCACAAGATCAACAACGCCCTGGGCCAGGCCCTGCTGGTCAAGCGCATGGGCAAGACCCGCGTCATCGCCGAGACCGGCGCCGGCCAGCATGGCGTCGCCACCGCCACCGTGTGCGCGATGCTCGGCCTCAAGTGCCGCATCTACATGGGACAGATCGACGCACGCCGCCAGGCCCTCAACGTCGCCCGCATGCGCATGCTCGGCGCGGAGGTCGTCGAGGTGACCCTGGGCGACCGAATCCTCAAGGACGCGATCAACGAGGCCCTGCGCGACTGGGTGACCAACGTCAAGGACACGCATTATCTGCTCGGCACCGTCGCGGGCCCCCATCCCTTCCCATCCATGGTGCGTGATTTCCAACAGATCATCGGCATCGAGGCCAAGCATCAGTTGCAGGAATGGTATGGCATCGACCATCCCGACGCGGTGTGCGCCTGCGTGGGCGGCGGTTCCAACGCTATCGGCGTGATGAACGCCTTCCTCGACGACGAGCGCGTCAACCTCTACGGCTACGAGGCCGGCGGCCACGGCCCCGAGTCGGGCGAGCACGCGATCCGCTTCGCCCCCGGCACCGGCGAACTCGGCATGTTCCAGGGTGCCAAGAGCTACCTGCTGGAAACCACTGAGGGACAGACCAAGGACACCTATTCGATCTCCGCAGGCCTTGACTATGCCTCCGTCGGCCCCGAGCACGCCTGGCTCAAGGAAATCGGTCGCGTCAACTACTCCTGGGCCACCGACGAGGAGGCGATGAACGCCTTCCGCGACCTGAGCCAGACCGAGGGCATCATCCCCGCCATCGAAAGCTCGCACGCCGTCGCCGGCGCCTACAAGGCCGCCGCCGATCTCAAGGCCAAGGGCATCACGCACCCGGTGATGATCGTCAACATCTCCGGCCGCGGCGACAAGGACATGGCCACCGCCGGCAAGTGGTTCGGCTATCTGACCGACGAGCAGGCGGCCGCCCTCGAGGTCACCGGCGCCCACGGCACCGACGTCGCCTGAACACACGAGTAACGCGCGAAGAATCGAGAGACAATGAGCAACGAAACAACCACCCCCTCCGGCCAGCCCTTGGGCATCAGCCATAAGCCCAGCCAGTGCGAGACGATGTTCGACCGTCTGCGCGGCGAGAACCGCGCCGCCTTCATCGGCTACCTGCCCTACGGCTTCCCCGACCCCGAGCACTCCGTCGACGCATTGCGCACGATGGTGAACCACGGCGTCGACGCCGTCGAGATCGGCCTGCCGTATTCCGATCCCGTCATGGACGGCCCGGTGATTCAGGCCGCCAGCCAGATCGCCCTGAACGCGGGGGAGACCATCACCCGTGTCTTCGAGGCCGTCGAGGCCGTCGCCCAAGCCGGCGGCGTCCCCTTGGTCATGAGCTATTGGAACCTCGTCTACCACTATGGCGTCGAGCGCTTCGCCCGAGACTTCGAGAACGCCGGCGGCGCGGGCCTCATCACCCCCGACCTGATTCCCGACGAGGCCGGCGAATGGATCGAGGCCTCCGACCGCCACGGGCTCGACCGCATCTTCCTGGTCTCCCCGGATTCCGCCGACGAACGCCTCGCCGTCGTCGCCAGCAACGCGCGCGGCTTCGTCTACGCCGCCAGCCGCATGGGTGTCACCGGCGAGCGCGACACGCTCTCCTCCTCCCCGGAGGCTCTGGTCGCGCGCACACGCAAGGCCGGCGCGAGGAACGTATGCGTCGGCATCGGCGTGTCCACCGCCGAGCAGGCCGCGAAGGTCGCCTCCTACGCCGATGGCGTGATCGTCGGCTCCGCCCTCGTCCACACGCTGCTCAACGACGACGACCGCACCGCCCGCGACCCCAAGGAAGGCCTCGCCCTGCTCGCCGCCAAGTGCGACGAACTCGCCGCCGGCGTGCGCAACGCACGCTAGGATACCGGTATGAACCTCGCATATATCCCTTCGCCGACGTTCTCCCAGTTCCATATCGGACCGGTGACAATCCACATGTATGCGATCTGCATACTCATCGGCATCTGCTTCGCCGTGTGGATCCTGACGGTCCGCTGGAAGCGCGTCGGCGGCACCTTCGACCAGGTGCTCGACACGACGCTGGTGACGGTGCCGTGCGCGCTCGTCGGCGCGCGCCTGTATCACTGCATCACCACGCCCGAGCAGTACTTCCCGCCCACCGGCGACCTGACGAACATCTTCAAGGTGTGGGAAGGCGGCATGGCCATCTTCGGCGGCGTGGGCGTCGGCGCGCTCGTCGCCTTCCTGTGGTGCCGTCACAAGCACTACCCCTTCGCCATGTTCGCCGACTGCCTTGCGCCCGGCCTCATGGTCGCGCAGGCCATCGGACGCCTCGGCAACTGGTTCAACCAGGAGCTCTACGGCAAGCCGACCACGCTGCCCTGGGGTTTGAAGCTCAACGACGCCGACACCATCGGCAAAACCGAGGTCTGCTATCAGGGCACCGCATGCCCCGACGGCGCGGACACGCTGTTCCACCCGACCTTCCTCTACGAGGGCCTGTGGAATCTTGTGGGAGCCGCCGCGATCGTCTGGCTCGGCCATCGCCTCGCCACCACGCTCAAGGCAGGCCAGCAGTTCGCGCTCTACCTGATGTGGTACGGCCTCGGGCGCACGTGGATCGAGAACATGCGCATCAACTATTCGACCGTGATCCTCGGCGTGCGGACGAATGTGTGGACCGCCGTCATCGTCATGGCTCTGGGCGCCGTCCTCTTCGTCGCCCTCTGGAAGCGGGGTCGCAGCACCGCCGACCTGTCGCGCCTGCTGACCGCCGTGAGCGCCGACGAGCTCGAGCGCGCCCGTCAGGAGGAGGAGCAGGCCCGGGCCAGGCGCGGCAAATAAGCGGCGAACGCACGGTGAACGCCCGGCCTGTCGCCGGCCGAATATACCAAGGAAAGGTTAGAGTAGGAAACCATGAAGAAGATTGAAATCGCCCCCAGCATCCTGTCCGCCGACTTCTGCAATCTCGAACGCGACCTCAAGGCCATCGACCATGCCGACCTCGTGCACGTCGATGTGATGGACCATCATTTCGTGCCGAACCTGACGCTCGGCGAGCCGATCGTCAAGCGCATCTGCGAGGTGACCGACCTGCCGGTCGATGTGCACCTGATGATCGAGGACCCGGACCGTTGGGCCCCGGAGTACGCCAAGCTCGGTGCCTCCTCCGTCTCCTTCCATATGGGCGCCACGCATGCGCCCGTGCGCCTGGCCCGCCAGCTGCGCGAGATGGGATGCAAGGCCTGCTTCGCCGTGCGTCCGGCCGAGCCCGTCGAACCGATCTTCGACATCCTCGACGAATTCGACATGATCCTCGTGATGACCGTCGAGCCCGGCTTCGGCGGCCAGAAGTTCCTCGACAACCAGATGGCCAAGGTGCGTCGTCTGCGCGACGAGATCACGCGCCGCGGACTGTCCACGAAGATCCAGGTCGACGGCGGCGTGAGCCCGAAGACCGCGCATATCGTGGCCGAGGCTGGCGCCGACGTGCTCGTCGCCGGCTCCGCGGTCTATGGCGCCGAGGACCGCGCCGAGGCCATCGATTCGATCCGTGAGAAGGCCGCCGCGGCATACCGCGACTGAATCTCGACATGGAACGCCGCCTTACGCTGCGCCGCAACGTAAGGCGGATATGAGGAAAAGGAAACCGCAAGGAATATGAAGACTTTCGAATCGCTGTTCGCCGAGCTGAGCGAAAAGGCGAAGACCCGCCCCGAAGGCTCGCTGACCGTCGACGAGCTGGACAAGGGCACGCATTTCATCGGCAAGAAGATCGTCGAGGAGGCCTCCGAGACGTGGATCGCCGCCGAATACGAGGGCGCCGACCGCACCGCCGAGGAGATGAGCCAGCTGCTCTACCATGTGCAGGTCATGATGATCAAGCACGGCTTGACGCTCGAGGACGTCTACAAGCATCTGTGAGGCATGCGCGATATCCGTGCGTCCGGCCCCGCGGGACGATTCCCGTGGATCGCCGGCGTGCGGATGCCATGCATCCGAAAAACACGCATACCGGGGGAACACTGTTATGTTGAGAATCGCCGTGCCCAACAAGGGCATGCTGTCCGAACCCGCGTGGAACATGCTCGCCGAGGCGGGCTATCGTCTGCGCACCAATCCGCGCCAGCTCGTCGTCGAGGATCCCGACAACGACGTTGAGTTGTTCTACCTGCGCCCGCTGGATATCGCGGTCTACGTCGGCCGCGGCACCATCGATGTGGGCATCACCGGACAGGATTTGCTGAAGAACTCCGGCACCGAGGCGCTCGAGCATATGCCGCTTGGCTTCGGAGCCTCCACCTTCCGTTTCGCCGCGCCCAACGACTCGCCGATCAGCGAGCTCAAGGACATCGACGGCAAGCGCGTGGCCACCTCCTTCGACAAGCTTGTGCACGATTACCTGGTCGAGCGCGGCATCCAGGCCGAGACGATCCATCTGGACGGCGCGGTCGAATCCTCCGTGCAGCTGGGCGTCGCCGACTTGATCGCCGACGTGGTCTCCACCGGCACGACGCTGAAGAACGCCGGTCTGCGCATCTTCGCCGATCCGATCATGCATTCCGAGGCCTGCCTGATCCGCTCGCCGCGCCTTGAGGAAAGCGATCCGCGCCTGACGATTCTCTCGCGCCGTCTTGAAGGCGTGCTTACGGCCCAGCGCTACGTGCTCATGGACTACGACATTCCGGTCGAGAAGGTCTCCGCCGCCGTGGCCGTGACCCCCGGCTTCGAAAGCCCCACGATCTCGCCGCTGCACGACAAGCAGTGGGCCGCCGTGCGCGTCATGGTGCCCCGTGCGAAGGTCAACCAGCTCATGGACCGTCTCTACGAGGTCGGCGCACGCGGCATCATCGTCACGGCGCTGCAGGCCTCCCGCATGTGAGCCGCCGGCGAACACGACACGTCGGGTACAATCGGACACGATGAGCGAACACAACGAGAACGCGAGCTACAGCCCCGAGGCACGGGACGTCTATCTGACCGTCCCCAATCTCATCAGTGTGCTGCGCATCCTTTCCATCCCGATCGTCGCATGGCTCGTCACGCGGCATCAGATGGTGCCTGCGCTCATCGTCTTCGCCATCGGCTCCATCTCCGATGGGCTTGACGGCATCCTGGCCCGCAAGCTCAATCAGGTCTCCAAGATCGGCCAGCTGCTCGACCCGATCGCCGACCGACTGCTCATCCTGTGCTCGGTCGTGGCCCTTGGCATCAGCGGCATCATCCCGTGGTGGATGATCATCATCATCGGGCTGCGCGACCTGTTCATGGCCGTGCAGGTGCTCTGGCTCGCCCAGTACGGTTACGGCCCCCTGCCGGTCCATTTCGTCGGCAAGGCCGGCACGGCGCTGCTGATGATGTCCATCGTCGCGCTGATCGTCGCCGACCTGGGCACGGGCTCCTTCTTCGCGCTGCTGCATCTGGCGGCCCTCGCCGCCGGCATCTGGGGCGTGTTCCTGTATTGGATGGCCGGATACATCTACTTCCGTCAGGGCGTGACCGTGCTGCGCGAGGAGCTGGGGCACGGCGGCAAGGCGCGCGCATGAGCGGCGACGGGGGCAGGGCGCCCGCTTCGTATCCAATCGCCGGCCAGCCGCCGCGGCGTCCGCGCACGGCCTTCTCCCGGGATTTCGCCGCCCTGGCCTCGCATCATGCCGCTCCGCCGACATTGTCGCTGGGGGAGGAGAGCCGGCGCCGGCGTGTGCGCCGCGACGCCTCGTTGCGCCTGATCGATGATCTGACGAATCTGTCGGTCGATCCGATGTTCGGCGATTCCAAATTGGCGGCCAAGCCACGTTCCGCCCTTGACATATGGGTCACGCGGGCCGTTGTCTTCGTGCTGTGCATCGCCGTGGGATTCGCCGGCAGTCTGTTCGTCCAGCGTTTGCACGCCGACCCCCGCAAGGCCGTGCGCACCAGCCTTGCCTCCGACCTGGAGTCGCAGAGCGCCAAGCTCGATGATCTCAGCCGCGAGGTCGAGACACTGCGAGGGAAGGTCGAGCGGCAATCCCAGCGGCATGCCGGCACCGCGCTCAGCGACACGCAGCTCGCCGACGAAATGACCAATGGCATGCTTCCCGTGAAAGGGGAGGGCATCGTCCTGACGGTCGCGGACCCGATCGCCACCGGCGACAAGGAGGGGTCGTTGCCGCGCGACGGCGCTGGCACCGAACGCATCCGCGTCATCACCGACGCCGATCTGCAGCAGTTGGTGTCCCTGATGTGGGGCGCCGGCGCCGAGGCCATCGCCATCAACGGGCATCGTCTGGGCGTGCAGACCTCCATCCGCGCCGCCGGTTCGTCGATTCTGGTC
The DNA here is from genome assembly GCF_056355835.1 of Bifidobacterium sp. LH_730. Lineage (NCBI taxonomy): Bacteria > Bacillati > Actinomycetota > Actinomycetes > Bifidobacteriales > Bifidobacteriaceae > Bifidobacterium > Bifidobacterium sp. LH_730. Next base: position 184,049 of record NZ_JBKETB010000001.1, on the reverse strand, counting down.
GGCGTCTCCGCCGTCACCAGCCCGTATGCGATCGAGGCGATCGGCGACAAGGACGGACTGGCGCGCGCCATGGGATCCGAGTCTCTGCCGGGCTTGTACGATTCCTATAAAGAGGCCGGCATTTTTCCCCAGATATCGAAGTCGAATGCGATTACACTGGGAGCTGCGGTCACCGGAGAACTGACGTATGCGAGGAGGAACTAGATGGCAGCGGTGCTCGGACTGATCATCGGTGTGGTGATCGGCGTGTTCGTGCGGCCGGACATCCCGGTCGTGATCCAGCCGTATCTGCCGATCATGGTCATCGCCGCCCTCGATGCGCTGCTCGGCGCCGCCCGGGCGTATTTCGAACGCTCCTTCCATGACCGGGTCTTCGTCATCTCCTTCGTAGCCAACGTCGTGACCGCGACCCTGCTGGTCTTCCTCGGCAACCAGCTGGGCGTGGGCTCCCAGCTGCAGACGGCCGTCATCGTCGTGCTCGGCATCCGTATCTTCTCCAACGTGTCGGCCATCCGACGCTTCATCTTCCGAGGCTAGGCCATGGTCGAGGATATCGAGGACATCGAAGGAACCGGGGACGCCGGCAGCCCCGCGGGCCGGGCCGACGGCAAGGAGGACACGGTCACCCGCATGCGCGAGCGGCGGCAGACCGACCGTCGCAACGACCGGATGGAGACGGGGTCCTTCCCGCGTGTGCGCCGGAGGACACCAAGCAAAGCCAGGGGATCCAAGGACGGCGGCAAGGCCAGGGCCGCCAAGCGGGACCTCAACGCGAACGCCACGCGTGCGCGTCTGGTCTCCAGTGTGCTTGTCGCGCTGCTGTGCGCGTTGCTCGGCTTCGGCTATATGTCGCAGATCAACAACCCCACCTCGACCTACGAGACGATGAGCGAGGACGAACTCAACCGGCTCATCGGCGAGACCAGCACGCAGATCGGCAACCTCGAACAGCGCAAAAGCGAACTGACCCAGCAGCTCAACACGCTGAAGAACGAGGCGGACAAGAACGAGGCCGCGCGCAAAATCGCCAGGCAGAACGAAGAGACCAGCGGCATCCTCTCCGGCAGACTTCCGGCCAAGGGCGAGGGCATCGTCATACGCATCGGCCGTGGCACGAAGGAACGCATCGACGCGACGACGATGTTCAACCTCATCGAGGAGCTGCGCAACGCCGGCGCCGAGGTCATCGCGCTCAACACCGTGCGCGTCACCGCCCGCACCTACGTGGCCGACGCCGAGGGCGGACTCGTGTCCGACGGCATCGAGCTGCGCGCGCCCTATGTCGTCAAGGCCATCGGCGACCAGCAGAACCTGTCCAACGCCGTCAATCTGGCCGGTGGCGTCGGTTCGCGCCTCAAGGTCAAATTCGGCGCCAGCGTCGACATCGAGGCCATGGACGAGGTCGTCATCGATGAAACCAGCGATGCTTCGCAATATCAATACGCAAGGACGGTACAATAGCGCTTATGACTGATCCGATTCCCACCGCAGGCGAAACCACCATCATCGGTATCCCCGCCATCCATATTCCCGTCACCTCGACCGGCGACCGTCCGCTGACGCAGGAGGACCTTGACACCATCGCCCGTCTGTCCGACGGCACGGCGCTGCTGATCTCGACCAGGGGAGCGGTGTCCGGCTCGCGGTATCTGCTCGACGAGGACGAGGTGAGCGTCGGCCGCGACCCGCGCGCCGACATCCTGCTCGACGACTCGACCGTCTCCCGCGCGCACGCGGTCTTCCATCGCGTCGCCGGCGGCTTCGAGGTCGTCGACGCGGGCAGCCTCAACGGCACATACGTCAATCGTCAGCGCGTCGAGAGGGCCCGTCTCAACAACGGGGACGAGATCATCATCGGCAAGTTCCGGCTCGTCTTCTTCACCAAATCCGCCGTAATCTCGTGAACCCTTCACAAAGCCGGTGTTAGTCTGGTCCCGGACATGGAAATCGCACCGGTGTAATAACACCAGCGTCACTTGGAGAGGGGAGCGGCATGGACGAGAACCGCACAGCCATCGGGCTGCATCTGCATATCCCGCTTGAGGAACGCGATAACCTCAACGAGGGCGCGGTGCAGGGCTTGCTGTTCGTCACCACCGATGACGAGGCTCCCAAGCGCGGATACCGTGGCACCGTCGCGTCGAAAGCCGCCGGCATCACCTACCGGCAGCTGGATTATTGGGCGCGCAAGCAGATCGTCGAACCGTCGATCACGCCGTCCCACGGCTCCGGTTCGCGGCGGCTGTATTCCTTCAAGGACGTGGTCATCCTCGCCGTTTCCAAGAAGTTGCTGGATGCCGGCGTCAACCTCGTCAATGTGACCACCGCCATCGGGTTCCTCTCGCAGCGCACCACCGCACAACTGGAGGACGTCACGATCATGTGCGACGGCCAGGAGGTGCATGAGTGCACGACCAGCGAACAGATGGTCGACCTGCTGCAAAGCGGCAAGGCCGTCTTCGCGATTTCCGTCGGTTCGCTGTGGCACCAGATCAAGGACGCGCTCGAGCACGAGGATTATGTCGATCTTGAGGCCGCGCCCGCTGGCGTGGCGTCCGGGCGTCCGATCGACGAGCTGACGATGGCCCGCATGCGCCGCAAGCTCGAGGCGCAGCGCCAGGCGCGCGCCGAGCACAGGCAGTCCGCGTGAGTTCCCTGGTCCAAGCCATTCCGGCCGGCCTGTGGTTGGTCGGAATGCTGCTGTCGTTCTTCGTCATCAACATCACCGTCGTCCGCAGCCGGTATGGAGCGGGCCGGCACCCCGTCGTCCGCCCGGTGACATGGGGGATGGTCGGCGTGCATCTGGCGTCCCTGCTGTGTTTCATCGCGTCGTTCGCCGCCTTGGCGCTTGCCCGGAACGGACTCGATGTCGATGTGTTGGACTTCTATGCACATGTGCAATGGCCTGCGCTGGCCGTGGTCTTCGTGTGCGTGCTTGCGCAGGATGCGCTGATGTATCTGCAGGCGCGCCGTGCCATGCGCACCCAGATGGATGAGACGCTCGGACACACCGCACGTCGCGTGGGATGATGAGGATGCCGTGGCATGGAGGCTGCGGCTGCCGTTCCTTCGGAAGATTGTCCGGTTGATGTGTGCAAACACCAATCGATGGCGAGGAAAGGAACACATCATGTGGATTGAATGCGAAGGCGCCGAAGTCATGGGCGGTTATGAATATGCAATGCAGCGCCTTGACACCATGCAGTTTCTCACGGCTAAGGAGAACATCGACGACACCTCCGACAATGAGCTGAATCTGATCAGGGAGATGCTTCATTCCCCGGTTACGGGGGAGTGGACGAATGATCCCGACAAGGCCTTGAAGGCCGAGTCGTTGAACGGAGGCATGATCAGCGAGTTCGAGGTGGCGTCGACGTCGGTTGCGGATTGGAACTCATGGTGGGATTTTCCGGCGTTCCGGGAGGGGGTCGAGGAGAGCGATTTCGAGGGATACACGGAGGATCGTGCCTGGGAGTTCAGCCAGCGGTTCCTCAAGCCCGGATATCGCTTGGTGCGCATCCCCTTCGTCAATGACGGAGATCTGGACGAGCTTGAGGACAGCGTCTTATCGACGGACTTCGACACTCTGGAGGAATACGAGGCCTACAGACGCGAACATCCATCGCGATTCTACAATTCCGTCGATTACTTCGACTATGCGAAGCTGCGCGACGAGGTCTTCGGCCACGAGGCCGCCATCGCGGCCCCGGGAGAACCGGTTCCTCCGGATGCTCCTTGGTCCGCATGTTCCGCCGAGGAATTGAAGGATCGGTTCGGCCTGCCCGAGTGGGCTAGGTAGAGAGTTCAAGGTCGGTCAGTCAGGAGTCATAGGCGCCTTTTGTTGTTTCGTGGCGGTGGGCACGGGACACTTTGGCGTCATTCCGCGGATCTGCAATGGTTCGCTTTTGAGACCTCTTCAATTGTCCGATAAGGTATGTTATGTCAGATTAGTGATTGAAAAAAACAATGACACCCAATGACCGACTGTCCTGCCTTGACTACTCCGTGGGCGTTGACGATGACAATCGATATCAATCGCGACAAGCGTCGACGAACGTGTCGAACAGTTTTTGCGAACGCTCGTCGACTTTGTAGAGGAATTCCGGATGCCATTGCACGGCCCATAGGAATCGACTGGCGGGCCGATGCATCGCCTCTATGATGTCGTCCGGCGCCGTGGCCATGACCTCGAAGCCATCTGCCAACTTGCGCACCGCCTGATGATGGTAACTGTTGACCGTGATTGTCCGTTGCCCTTCGAACAGTTCCGCCAATGGCGTGCCGGACGCAAGCGCCACGGTATGCCCGAAGGTGTCGTAAGGCGGTTTCGTCATATGATGCTCGACGGCGCTGGGATGTTCGCTGGGAAGATCCTGCCATAGCGAGCCTCCGAACCAGCGGTTGATGAACTGAATGCCGCGGCAGATGCCGAACACCGGCTTGTCCAGCTTCGTCACTTCCTCAAGCAGCAGCGATTCCATCCGGTCCCGCTCGATGCTCAGCGCTTCGGAGCGTCCTGCGACGTCGTTCGTGTCGACATGCCTCTCATCGATCGTGTTTCCCGGCCTCACCCAAGGTCCGACGTCCGGCCCTCCGGTGAACAGAAAACCATCGAACAGTTGCGCGCAGCGCCGGATGCCGGCTGGGCCCGCGCTCAGGGGCAACATCACCGGCACGCCGCCGGCCCGCTCGATTCCCTTCATGTATCCGGGCAGCATCCACAGACTGTCTCGCTTGTAATCCATCAAAGGAGTCAATGCGATCAGCGGACGGTCGACAGTCATATGAATCTCCTTGCTTATCGTGGCTTGCTATTCTCCACCATAGCTCCCCATGGCCATCCGCTGTTAACGGCCTTTTATAGGGATTCAAAAAGTCCGTTTCTCGTCATGAGCGGAAAACGGACTTGTAAAACTTGCAAATGAAGAAATATCTTCAGGCGAAGTATTCGTTGACGGCGGAAGCAAGCTGATCCACGGCATCGATGATGCGGTAGCAGCCATGCCCGGTGAGTTCGCCGTCCTCGGCGTAGCCCCAGGCGCACCCGAGGCAGTCGAGTCCGCAGGCCTTGGCGCCGTCGGCATCGGTCCAGCGGTCGCCGACCATCAGCGCGCGGTCGCCGGCGGATGGATCGAATCCGATGTTCTCGAAGCAGTATCGGATGACCTGGTCCTTGTCGAGACGCGAATTGTCACGGCTGGCGCCGTAGATGCCGTCGACCATCGGCGTCACCTTGAAGCGGTCGCAGATCGGCTTGGCCTGGTATTCCGGCTTGCAGGTGGCGACGGCCAGATAGTAGCCGTCGGTCCTCAGCGCGTCGAGCTGTTCGGCGATGCCCGGGAAGACAGCGTTGACATAACGCCCCGGGACCTTGGGACCGCCGGGATTGTTGGGATCGTCGAAGACGGTGCGGTTGGCGTAGAAGTCGCGGTAGATCTCGACGCCGCGCTCCAGCTGGTCGTCGGGCACATGGTTGCGCTCAAGCGATTGGATGATGGCCGGGCCCACGAAACGACGCAACTCGGCGTCATCGGGCATCGGCTGGCCCAATTCCTCGAAGACGCCGCGCACCGAGGCGATGATGCCGGGCGCGGAATCGGTGAGCGTGCCATCGAGATCGAGCAGCACGACCTTCCTGCCATTGCGGGTCATACGACTCCCCCATTTCCTGTCAACGAAACACATTGCCGGAACATATCCCGCCAGTCTGGCTCACTCGTAGTCCGGGAACCAGCCTTCGCGGTGCATGGTGAGGCGCTTGTCGAGCAGGACCTTGAGCTCCTCCTCGCTGCGGCGCTCGAGCAGCATGTCCCAGTGGGTGCGCGCGGGCTTGCCTGCGTCCTCTCCGGCGTGCTCCTCGTCGCCCTCGCGATGGGCGATCTGCCCGCAGCGGCACTCCCAGTCGTCCGGAATCTCCGCGCCCTCGGCGAAGGGCAGAATCGTGCGATGGCCCTTCGGACAGATATAGGCCACGTCGCTGCGCGCGGCGAAATCGACGTTATCATCGGATTCCAACGACTTCGCGCCGATGCTCATGCCTCTCAGGCTTCGTTCCGCCATTCCCTTTTCCTCCTTTTGCGTGACGTACCCACGCTACAAAACAGTTCGGACGTGTCTGCCATCGGCGCAGCGGTTCTTCGAAGCGCCGGAATGCCAAGTGATTATTCGACGCCGGAATATGCGACGATGCCCCGGTTGACCAGGTCGGTCGCCTCGCGCGCCGTATCGGCCAGGGAAGCGTGCTCCTGCCCGAGCCAGGGACCTGTCACGGAGATCTGCTGGAGCACATCGGCCAGCCGTTTCGCATTGCGCACGAAATCGCCGCCGGTCAATTCGGTGCCCCTGAGGACGGTGGACAGATCGTCTCCATCGGCCCAGTCATAGATCACGTCGACGATGCCGAAATCGAGCTTCGCCAGAGGCTCGAGTCCCATGTCCTCGCAGAGCATACCCACCTGTCCGTGCGCATGTGACAGGGCCTCGGCGGCACTCGCCACCGGTCCCCTCGCGCCGCCCGGGTAGCGGCGCGGCTCTCCCCCGCCGCTTCGGCGCGCCTCGTAGACCAATCCCGACAGCACGGCCGCGAGGGCCGCCGGAGGCAGCAGGTCGAAGGCGCCCGAGAAGATGGCCTGCGCGAGCACCAGATCCTGCTCGCTGTAGAGACGGCGCAGCAACTGGCCCCGTTCGGTCAGCGACAGTCGTGTGTCCGCGGCGTAGCCGGCGCGGCGTCCGCCGAAGACGTCCATGGCATCCGCGATGGGTGCGGCATCCCCGCCGTTCTCGCGGCGCAGATATCCCAGCTGCTCCAGCACCGCGCAGATGCGGCGGTCGAACTGACGCGCCACCTAACCGGTGCGCGAATCGTATCGATTGCGCACGCGGGCCAGTTCGCGCGTCTCGCGCGCCCAGCGGTGGCCCCAGGTCAGATGCCGCTTCAAGTCCGGGCAATCGCGGCACGGATGGTTCCGCTCGGCGTCGCGCAGTTGCTCGATCCGCCGGTCCAGCTCGCGGAAGGCGGCTTTGCGCGCCTTGTCGGAGCCGAAGACCTCGCGTTTGAGCCGGTTGCGTTCCCCACGTTCGAGGTCCGTCAGACGCATGCGGATGTCCATGAACTCACGGAAGTCGCCGTGTTCGCAGGCGAAGGCCTCTTCATATCCGGCCAACGAACGGGATAGCGTATCCATCTGCGCCTCGAGCGCTCCCGCGGACTCATTGGCCTCCCACTGCGCGAAGGAATGGTCGAGTGTGACGCGGGCGGTCGCGTAGTCGCTGGAATTGAGCAGGTTGACGGCCATGTTGAAGGTCGGACGGAAACTCGAATGCAACGGATAGACGCGCTTGGAGGACAGGGCTGCCGCAGTGGCGGGCACGAAGTCCCGGTGGTCGACGACGACCGCGTGCCCGATCGTGTCGATGCCGCGGCGGCCTGCACGGCCGGTCAGCTGGGTGAACTCCCCCGGCGTCAGCGCCACATGGCCGGTGCCGTCGAATTTCTCGAGTTTCTCGACGACGACGCAGCGGGCCGGCATGTTGATGCCAAGGGCCAAAGTCTCGGTGGCGAAGACCACCTTGACCAGACCCTCCTCGAACAGACGTTCGACGATCTGCCGGAACAAGGCGACCATGCCGGCGTGATGCGAGGCGAAGCCCTCCTCGAGGGCGAAGCGGAACCGTGCGAAACCAAGCGCCTTCAGATCCTCGCGGCTCAGCTGGCCCTCCACCATCTCGTCGACGATGGCGCGGATGCGGCGAACCTCGTCCTCGTTCGTGAGCTCCAGTCCCGCGTCGAGGCATTGGTCGACCGCCTGGTCGCAGCCGTTGCGCGAGAAGATGAAATAGATGCCGGGCAGCATTCCGAGGAAGTTGAGTTCGTCGACGACGGCCCAGCGGCGAGGCATATGGCGCGTCGGCCTGTCGCCCCGTCCGCCGCGCACCGCGGCCGGTCGGTGTCCGCGGGCGCGCCAGCCGCCGTGGCCGCCTCGCCGGTCCATGCCGTCCACTCGTCCCTTGGCACGTCGCGCCGCCGCGCGGTCGAGCTGGTCGAGGCGGGAGACCAGCGTGGCGTTGAGCGCCGTGGTCTGGTCTCCGTTCTCGTCGCGGCGGTAGAGGTCCAGCAGCTCGGGTTCCGTGCGGTCGTCGGCCTGCACCAGCACATGCTGTTCGAGCGGCACTGGGCGGCGTTCGGAGACGACCAGCTTCGTCGAGCCCCTGACCGAGGCGATCCACGCGGAGAAATCCTCGACGTTCGACACGGTTGCCGACAGTCCCACTATCCTCACGTCGGCGGGCAGGTGGATGATGACCTCCTCCCACACGGGTCCGCGGAATCGGTCGGCCAGATAATGCACCTCGTCGAGGATGACGTAGCGCAGGGCGCCGAGCGTCGTGGAACGCTCGTAGAGCATATTGCGCAGCACCTCGGTGGTCATCACGACGATATCCGCCTCGGAGTTGATCGAGGTGTCGCCGGTGAGCAGGCCCACGCGGTCGGCGCCATAGATGGCGACAAGGTCGTGGTATTTCTGGTTGCTCAGGGCCTTGATCGGCGTGGTGTAGAAGGCCTTGACATTGCGCTCCTGGGCGAGGAAGACCGCGAAGTCGGCCACGACCGTCTTGCCGGCGCCGGTGGGCGCCGCGACGAGCACATTGTCGCCCGCCTCGAGCGCGTCGTTCGCCTGTTGCTGGAAATCGTCGAGTTCGAAGGGCAGCGTCGAGGCAAATCGGGCGGCCGCGGAAGACGCGTGCCGTTGGCGTTTGCGGAAGGCCGCGTATCGTTGCGCGGGCGATTGTCCCGCCCCGTCTTGGTGGTTTCGTGCCATATCAGTGTTCCCGTGTGATTCCGTGCTGTGCGTGTCGCTGTACGTGTCATGCGCGCCCGCGCATGTGGGGTTCCTCCGTGCGACGGCGCCGATGGCGTCGATTGCGGCTGGACGGGCCGGAGCCGCCCGGTTCAGTCGGCGTCCCGCATCCAGTCGGCCCACTGCTCGACGTGACGCTCGCGGCGGCGCATGCGCCGTTCGACCACACCGGCATGCGCGTCGGCATATCGTTCGGCCGCCTCGGCCAGGGGCTTGGTGAACAGCGGCGCCTCGTCGGCGCGTTCCGCCGGAACGGGCTCCCCCATCGCATCAAGCCGTTCGGACAGACGCCCGCCGACTTCGGAAAGGGAAGCCAGTCCGCGCATCGCATGCAGGGCCGCGTAGACGACGCCGGCGACGAGCATGGCGAGCATGAACAGCGCCAGGACGAGCCAGATCCACCAAGGCATGTTCACCGACCGCCGTCCGCGGTGTCGAAATGCCCCAGGCTCAGCTCGCGCTGGGCCCGCGCCACGATCATCGTGCGCAGCGTCTCGGGCGCGACGGCTGTGATATGACGGGCGTGCGCGATGCAGAAGGCCACGAACCATGAATCGGAGGAGACGGTCAGATGGACCTTCTCGCCGGCGCCGTCGCTTTCGACGGTCGCGCCGGGCAGCGAGGAGACGAAGCTCAGATCCTTGCCGTCGGTGACGAACATCGCCTCGGTGCCGTTGTCGAAGTTCCACTTGCGCAGCTCGCTCACCGGCACGTCGGGGACCTCGAAGGCTTCGGTCGGCTCAATGATATGGGCCTGTTCGATGCGGGCGACGCGCAGCGTCTGCCAGGTGCGGGGCTTGCCGTTGGATTTGTTGACGGTCGGGTTCTTCTCGACCAGGTCGAGCTTGTCCTTGGGCGCCACCTTGGCGACGTCGGTCCACACGGCGGCATAATATACGCCCTCGTCGACGAAGAGCTTGGCGGGCGCGACCAGCTTGCGCCGTGTGCGGCCCGCGCCGTCGGTGTATTCCATCTCCATCAGGGAGCCCTTGGAGATGGCGCGCTTGACGATCGAGAAGTTGCGTGGTTCGAGTTCGTATCCGGTCAGCGACAGCCACGGGGTCTGCCCGGGGCGCACATGCTGGCGCAGACGTTCGTAGAGGGAAAGCGCCTGCGCGCGCTGCTCGTCGGGCAGCAGCGGGGATCGCGCCAGATAGCTGGCGGAGGCGGTGAGCATGCTCAGATACTGCTGCGAGATGCCCGCCAGGCGTTCCAGTCCCAGCGAATTGGTGGCGGAGACGATGCCCTCGGCGTCGAGCAGCGACCAGTCGATGTCGAAGAACTGGCTGCCGGCCATCTCGCCGTCGTCGGAGACGGTCGTCAGCGTGTTGATGTCCTTGTGGATGATCGCCACGCGCTTGCGGGCCTCCTCCTCGGTGCGCGAGTGGCCGATGAAGCGCTCGGCAAGCTCGGCCAGGGAATACTCCTCCCCCAGATGCGCGGACAGGAAGAGCATGAGCCGCAGACGCCGGTCGACCTCGCTGCCGGTCTGGAACGCCGAACCCGGTTTGCGGGCATGCGCCTTGGACAGCTCGTCCTCGTCATCGGATTCGCCCCGGTTGATCGAGGAGACGACGACCGTGGCCTTGGCCCCCGATTCGCTGTCGTCGGCCAGCGCGAAGGCCGAGGCCGCGTCGAGACGGCGGTGGAAGGCATCGGCGGCCTCCTGGGGGCTGACGATGACGGCGCCGGGATGCTCGAGCACGAACATGGCCAGATCGTCGGAATCGGTGTAGGCGACGTTGATGTGCTCGCCGTCCACGTCTACGGTGGCGGTGAACTGGCGCGAGTCAATGACCTTGACCAGTGCGTCGGGGATGGTCTGCGTGCCCAGTCCGGGGGCGATGGAGTCGAGTCCCAGCCCCGGTATCGGGGTCTGGGGCACGCGCGGGGCGGTGCGCGAGGCATGCTGCCCCGACTGCGACTGGGCCTGCTGGTCGTTGGACTCGGATGCCATCGACATCGAGCGGGCCAGATAGTTCGCCGCGGCGAGCACGGGCAGGTCCTCGGGCTTGAAGATCATGCGCACCCTGGGCTCGTCCCCCAGCTGCAGACGGTAGGAGGCGAAGTCCTGCCCCTCGGACTTCGAGGAGTATTCGGGCTGACGGGATTCGATGGCGATGCCCATGGCCGCGAGCTTGGCGCGGTCGCGCTGGAATTGCTTGGCGAAGGCCGCCTTGGCGGCCTGGTCGGCCAGCTCGCCGTACGAGTCGGCGTATGCCTTGACTCGCTGGGCGATCTGCCGGGAGGTGAGCCACTGGGGGAACGCGGATGACAATACGGCGAGCACGTCGAGTTCATGCTTGCCCCACTTGTCGGAAAAACGCCGCCTTCCGCTGCTACCCTCTGCCATTAGTCCTCACGGTTCGTTAATGTGTAATTTTATATGCGACGAATCGCACCCGTATCTATATTACGGTGTCGAAGACGCGAACAGGGTCATTTTTCAAAAAATGACCCTGTTTTCTTCATGGCGCGTATTTTCGGCGTCACCACACGATGAGAACGCTCACACCCATTCGTCCGGTTCAATCCCCTGCGGGCCCACATATTCGCCGTTCGGCACATAGCTGGGCTTGTCCGGGTCGTCCAGCACCGCGTCCGCGAACATGACCACATTCCGGCCAAAGGTCCAGTCGCCCCGGATCGTCACCGAGGCCGCGGCGGCCAACGACGGCACTGAATACGGGAACCGCTCGTCGAAATCGTGGATGTTGCGGTAGTACCGCGGATCCAGCTCGATCTTCGGGAAGATGTAGTTGCCGTCCTCCATCTCATACGAGTCGGTCAGATGGAAGCGGTCGGAACGCAGGATGAACAGATCATCGGTGGTTTTGACCGGCAGGAAGCGCATACGGTCGACCTGCACGCAGATCGCGCCGTCGAACAGGGACACGGCCGCGCCCATCGCCGTCTCAAGCTGCACGACGGGAGTGGATTCGGAATCGGTCGGATCGACGGTCTTGTGGTTGCGGATCACCGGCAGCGGCAGCACGCCGTCGTATTCGGCGAGCTTCTCCTTGAGGGCGTCGATGCGCACCCAGATCGAATTCGTGTTGAAATACGGGTGCTTGTCGATGTTCTGAGCATCCGCCTTGTCATCGGGATGGACCTGGCTCATCTCGCGCAGCATGAGACGGCCTGTGGCCTTGTCACGCACGATATGGCCGCCCTTGCGGTCGGCCCAGGTGCGCGTGGCCACCTCGATCATGATGGGCGCGCCGGTGTTCTCGAAATGCTGCGCCAGCGTGCGCGAGGGGCGGGCGCCGAGGTTGTCGGAGTTCGAGATGAACAGGTATTCGAAGCCGCGTTCGGACAGCACATCGAGCAGACCCGATTCCCAGATCGTCGAGAACAGGTCGCCATGGCCCGGCGGGCACCATTCGAGGCCCGGATCGGCGGGCCACAGGACCGGCTCGCCGGTGGCGGCGTCGAGCTTCGGCTCCTGATGCTGCATGATCTCCATCGGCACCTGCTCCTGGCGGAACTTCGGGTGCTGGCGGAGCACTTTCATCGTGTCCGCGGAGGTGCGGAAGGAGTTCATGAACACCAGCGGCAGCTCGACGTTCAGGCGGGTGCGGGCCGTCATCACCTGACCGATGATGATGTCGATGAAGCGCATCTGCTTGGCCTTGTGGCGGCGCACAGGCAGCAGTGACTTCGCGCAGTCGAGACCCATCGAGGTGCCGAGTCCTCCGTTGAGCTTGATGAAGGCGGTTTTGGCGAAGGCATCCACGGCCTTGTCATGGTTGATGGTCTTGTAGACGTCGTGGAAGCTCGGCACCCGGGTCAAAGGCTTGACATCCTCCTCTCGGATCCAAGTCGACTCCTCCTCGTGGCGCCACACGTTGTAGAGATGATGGAACTGGTTGATGGCCGTTTCACTCATGCCGGCATCGCGCATCTTCGCGGCGGACTTGTCGAATGCGTCGTCCATAGCGGTCACTGGTGTCCTCCTTGTGCGGGAACGTTCCCTGTCTTCAGGATGCCTAGCTAGTTTACCCCCGTTTTTGGTGTGGAAGCAGTCATTCAAGGGGGTTAACAGGGGTATCCTCGGCGGCAGGCCACGGGTTATGTGATATATGAAAAACCGGAATCCACATCATACGTGGATTCCGGAACTTCAGTCGGGCCAGCGGGATTTGAACCCGCGACCCCTTGACCCCCAGTCAAGTGCGCTACCAAGCTGCGCTATGGCCCGAACATTGCTTTTCGCAACAGTTGGATAACTTACCACAACCAGCGGAATAGTCAAGGGCGGGCGGCTTCGGTGTGTTGCGCTGCGCATGAGAGTCCATACGCAGCGCAACACACGTTATTTGCGCTTCTTCTTCTCGCGGATATTGACCGAGATCTGCACCGGCGAGCCCTCGAAGCCGAATTCCTCGCGCAGGGAGCGCTCGAGGAAGCGGCGGTAGCCATGCTCGAGGAAGCCGGTGGCGAAGATCACGAATCGCGGCGGACACGTCGAGGCCTGCGTGGCGAAGAGGATGCGCGGCTGCTTGCCTCCGCGGATCGGATGCGGATGCGCGGCCTGGATGCGGCCGAGGAAGGCGTTGAGCTTGCCGGTCGGGATGCGCTTGTCCCAGGATTCCAAGGCGGTGCGCATCGCGTCGGCCAAGCGGTTGGTGTGCCAGCCGGTTTTGGCCGACAGGTTCACGCGCTGCGCCCAGGTGACGCGTTCGAATTCGGTGGTCCACAGCCGCTCGAGGCGCTGCTTATCGAATTCGTCCATCGCATCCCATTTGTTGAACACGAGCACGATGGCGCGGCCGGCGTCCACGGCGGAGCTCATGACCTTGAGATCCTGGTCCGAGATCGGCACGGAGGCATCGAAGAGGACCAGCGCCAGTTCGGCGCGCTCGATGGCGGCCTGCGTGCGCAGCGAGGAATAGTATTCGGCGCCCGTGAGCTTGTGCTGGCGGCGTTTGATGCCGGCGGTGTCGATGAACATCCAATCCTCGCCGTCGACGCGGATGATCTCGTCGACCGGATCGCGCGTGGTGCCGGCGATGTCGGAGACGACGGCGCGTTCCTCGCGCGCGAGTTTGTTGAGCAGCGAGGATTTGCCGACGTTCGGCTTGCCGACCAGCGCCACGCGGCGCAGACCGGAGGGCGTCAGATAGCCGGAGGTCTTCTCCGCCTTCTTGAGCGAGTCGATCGCCGCGTCGAGCAGATCGCCCACCCCCCTGCCGTGCATGGCCGAGATCGCATGTGGCTCGCCCAAGCCGAGTTTCCAGAACTCGGCGGCCAGATATTCGCCGTCATGGTCGTCGATTTTGTTGACGGCCAGCGTCACCGGCTTGCCGGAGGCGCGCAGCATCCTGACGATCCGCTCGTCGGTGTCGGTCATGCCGGTCTGTCCGTCGACGACGAGCACCACGGCGTCGGCCAGATGCACGGCCACCTCGGCCTGCGAGGCGATGGCCGAGTCGATGCCCTCGACATCCGCCTCCCAGCCGCCTGTGTCGACGAGTTTGAAGTCGGTGCCGGCCCATTCGGCGTCGTAGCTGACGCGGTCGCGTGTGACGCCCGGCGTGTCCTCCACGACGGCGGCGCGGCGGCCCAGGATGCGGTTGACCAGCGAGGACTTGCCCACATTCGGGCGCCCCACGATGGCCAGCACGCCCACCTGCCTGGGGCCGGGGGCGGCCGAGGTCGTGGCACCGTCCTCCGCGCCCTCGATCAGCGCCTCGTCGCCCTCGTCGAGCTCGTAGTCGTCGAGGTTCGCGGCGTAGCGCTCGTATTCCTGCTCCTCGATCGCCTGGTCGACGAGGCCGACGAGCGCGTCGAGGGTCTGCGAGAAGTCGAGGTCGGAGTTGTCGAGGGTCGTCACGCCGTCGGCCGCCTCGGTGAAATTCGTCACCTTGGAATCGGCTTTGTCACGGGCGGCGACGTCGTCGGCTCCCACGCCCGTGCCCGCGACCGCCTGTCCGGTTCGGCGTGCCTGACGCACCTCCTCGCGGGCCGTGAGCAGCACGCGCACCTCGGCGTCGGGGGCGACGACCGTGGTGATGTCGCGGCCTTCGGCCACCACGCCGAGCCCTCCGGAGAAGGAGTCCCGGTCGGCCTCGCGCGCGATGTAGGCGCGCTGGGCCGCGATCAGCACATGCCGCACCGGGATGATGTTCGAGACCTTCGAGACATGCGAGGAGACCTCGGCGGAGCGGATCGCCTCGGAGATGTCCTCGCCGTCGGCGCTCACGCCCGGGGCATCGGGATCGACGGAGATGTCGAAATGCCCCTCGGTGAAGAACTCCCCCACCGCCTCGGTGACGGTTCGCTCATCAACGCTTTCGGCGTCGAGATCGATGCCCCGCTTCAGGCACCACCATGCGCAGGCACGATACATGGCGCCCGTGTCGAGATAGGCGAAACCGTAGTATTTGGCCAGCGCCTTGGACGTCGAGGATTTGCCGACGCCAGCGGGCCCGTCGATGGCGACGCGGATCACAGGCCGACCTCCTTCTGCAGGGAACGGATCTCGGTCTGGCTCAGGACGCGGTAGGACCCGGGCTTGAGCTCGCCGAGCTTGATCGGGCCGATCTGGGTGCGCACCAGGCGCTTGACCGGGAAGCCGATCGAGCCGAAGATGCGGCGCACGATGCGGTTCTTGCCCGAGTGCAGCACGACCCTGACGATCGTGGTGTCGCGGTTCGAGTCAATGATCGAGCAACGGTCGAGCTTGATCCACCCGTCGTCGAGCTGCACGCCCGTGGTCACCAGCCTGCGGCACACGGTGCCGGAGATCTTGCCTTCGAGCGTGGCGATATACGTTTTCTCGACCTCGTAGCGGGGATGCATCACATGCTGCGAAAGCTCGCCGTCGTTGGTCATGAGGATCAGGCCCTCGGAATCGTAGTCGAGGCGGCCCATGTGGAAGATCCGCTCGTATTTGTCGCCGACGATGTCGCGCAGCGTGAAGCGGCCCTTGGGATCGTCCATCGCGGACAGCACGCGCTTGGGCTTGTTCAGGGCGAGGGTGACGTGGTTCTTGTTGACATGCACGCGCGAGCCGTCGACGCGCACGCGCTGGCGGTCCGGATCGACGCGGGTGCCGAGCTCGGTGACGAGCTCCCCGTCGACCTCGACGCGTCCGTCGGTGATCATCTGCTCGCATTTGCGCCTGGAGCCGAAGCCCGCCTGGGCGAGCAGCTTCTGCAGACGGATGCGGTTGGTGTCGTCATGCGCCTTCGCGGCGCGGGAATATGCGTTTGGCATCGTTCTCCCAACGTGGCCGGATATGGTATCAGATATTCCACACCATCCTAGCGGACGGGGCTGATACACTTGGGCCTCGTTCGGCGGGGCTCGCCCCGCGACCCGAAGGAAAAGGAACAACGGATACGCATGACTGACATGCTTGCAACAGATACCGGCGCACAGACCGCTGCGACGCCGGCGACGGACTTCACGGATGACATGGGCATGGATGTGGATATGACGCCGCAGACGGCGGGGACAACGCCGACGGCCGGCCATACGAACGGCATCACGGCGGACTCGGGCCCGTGCCTCGCGGTGCGCGTCGGCGCCGAGCTGGCGGGCAGCTTCTTCGTCTGCTTCGCCGTCTATGCGCTCGCCTCGTTCGGCTCGGCGATCTTCGGCATCAACATGGCCTATGTGGCCGTGGCGACCGGCGCGGCCTATGCCGCCGTCACCTTCGCGCTCTCCCGCGTCTCCGGGGCCCAGCTCAACCCGGCGGTGACGCTGGCGGCGGTGCTCACCTCGAGGACGAAGGTGCTCGACGGCGCGCTGTATGCGGTGTTCCAGCTGGTCGGCGCGCTCGCCGCCGGCGCGTTGGTGCGCTTCCTGCTGCCGACCTCCGAGCAGATCGCCAGCAGCATCTGGTTCACCCCGATGGTCAACGGATATGACAAGAACTCGGTGACCTATGCGACGATCGGGCAGTATGGCATCAGCTTCGGCATCTCGCAGGCCATCGCCGTCGAGCTCATCGCCTCGCTGATCATCGTGGCCGTCGCGATGGCCACGCTTGGCTCCAAGCGTCAGGCGCCGGCGATGGGTCTGGCCTATGGCATCGGCGCGGGATTCACCTTCCCGGTGACCAACGCCGCCCTGAACCCGGCGCGTGCCACCGGCATCGCGGTGTTCGCGCGCGACGCCGGCCTTCAGGACAATCCGCTCGGCCAGCTGTGGGTGTTCTGGCTGTGCCCGGTGCTTGCCGCGGCTCTGGTGGCCCTGGCGATGATCGTGACCGAGATGATGCGCGACGCCGCCGCGAAGAAGAAGGCCGTCGCGTCCACCGAGGCCGCGCAGGCCGATTTCATGATGAACGGCGCCGATGCCGCCGAGGCAAACGTCGCTGCCGCCGATGCCACCGGATATATGCCGGCGCAATCCTCACATGATCAGGCCGATGCTCAGGAAGGTGCCCAGCAGGCCGAGCCCCAGGGCGATGCCGATGAAGGCGTCGAACGGCACTGACCGGATCTTCCACGGGCTGCGTTCGCGCAACACCAGGCGAATCAGCCCGCAGACGATGGCCGTCACGGCAACCAGAGCCGTGGCGGCCATCGTGTATCCGAATACGGCGAGCACCGTGGCCAGCACGACGACGCAGGCCACGCACCATTCGAACCACGGCTTGCCCTCGTGGTCCTCGGAGACGTATGGGTGGTTCTTCATGCTGGCTCCTTGGGTTGGCTTTCTGTGAGTTTCGGATTGCGAAACGTCCGTGTGGTCGGGTAAGTAGCCACACGGACGTTTCTCTGTGGTCATCGACGAACAGTCCACTGGACTGTTCGTCTGGGCTGTTTGTCAGTGGAAGAAGTGGCGGGTTCCGGTCAGATACATGGTCACGCCGGCCTTCTTCGCGGCCTCGATGACCTCCTCGTCGCGGATGGAGCCGCCGGGCTGCACGATGGCCTTCACCCCGGCCTGCATCAGCGTCTCGGCGCCATCGGCGAACGGGAAGAACGCGTCGGAGGCCGCCACGGCGCCCTTGGCGCGCTCGGCGCCATCGGCCAGCGTGTTGGCGCGTTCGACGGCCAGATGGCAGGAGTCCACGCGGTTGACCTGTCCCATGCCGATGCCGACCGTGGCCTGGTCATGCGCCAGCAGGATCGCATTCGACTTGACGCAGCGGATCGCGCGCCATGCGAAGACGAGGTCCTTGACGGTCGCCTCGTCGGCCGGTTCGCCGGCGACGAGCTTCCACGCGTCGGAGGCGTCGCCCGGGGCGTCGATCAGATCCATGTCCTGCACGAGCAGACCGCCGTCGATCTGCTTGAACTGCGTGCGGCGCTTGGCCGGGGACGCGACCTTGAGGATGCGCAGGTTCTTCTTCTTGGTCTGCAGCAGCTCAAGCGCCTCAGGCTCGTAATCCGGGGCGACGATGACCTCGGTGAAGATCGGGCGCACGCCCTCGGCCATCTCCATGGTCACGGTGGTGTTGCAGGCGATGACGCCGCCGTAGGCGCTCACCGGATCGCAGGCGTGGGCCTTGCGGTGCGCCTCGGCCGCGGTGGCGCCGATGGCCAGGCCGCAGGGATTGTTGTGCTTGACGACGGCGACGGCGATCGCGGGAGCGAAATCCCACACGGCGCGCCACGCGGCGTCGGCGTCGACGTAGTTGTTGTAGCTCATCGGCTTGCCGCCCAGCTGCTCGGCATGCGCGAAACCGGTCTGGTCGAGCGGATCAAGGTAGAGGGCCGCCTGCTGATGGCTGTTCTCGCCGTAGCGCAGCGTGTGCGCCAGATCCCACGTGCGGGTGAAGGCCTTCGGGAACTTGTCGGAGGCCTCTTCGGTCTCCTCGTCGGCGACGATGCTGTCGGGCTTGGGCCAGTGCTTCGCCGTCCACTCGTTGATCGTCGCGTCATAGGCGGCGGTGTGGGCGAAGGCCTTGGCGGCCAGCCATTCGCGCTCCTCCAGCGAGAAACCGGTGCCGTCGGCCACACGACGGGCCACCAGCGCATAGTCGGCCGGATCGGTGACGATGGCGACGGTGGCATGGTTCTTGGCCGCGCCGCGCACCATGGAGGGGCCGCCGATGTCGATCTTCTCGATCACATCGGCCTCGGAGGCGCCGGAACGCACGGTGTCGGCGAACGGATAGAGGTTCACCACCACCAGATCGAAGGGCTTGATGCCGAATTCCTCGAGCTGCCTGGCATGCTCGGGATTGGTCATGTCGGCGAGGACGCCGGCGTGGATGTAGGGATGCAGCGTCTTGACGCGTCCGTCGAGGCATTCGGGGAAACCGGTCACCTCGCTCACCTCGGTGACGTTGACGCCGAGTTCGGTCAGTCTCTTGGCGGTGGAACCGGTCGAGACGACCTCGGTTCCGGCCTTGACGAAGGCCTCGGCGAGTGTTTCGATGCCCTCCTTATGGAAGACGGACACCAACGCGCGTTTCAGCGGTCGGTTCGTGGTGGTCATCTGGTTCCTCCTTGTGTTGTGATTGTGACATGACGATGCGGGGCCGGGGCGTCATATCCCCTCCGTCCGTGCTGTCCTCCGTATCCCCGGTTTTGCCGGCGGCATCCGCGTCGGATGCTTCGGCCGTGTCCGACGCGCAGGACGGGGAAGGGGACGGGGAACGGCGGATATGCGACGCCAACCAGCGTATCCCGAAAATCGACGCGACGCCAACCAGCGTCAATCCCCAGGCCATCAGCAGGCCAAGGGCGGTGGGGCGGGCAACCGCGCGGGTGGAGTCCATCACGTCGACGCCCACATGCGCGAGCCTGAGCTGGCCCAGGGCGCCGTTGCCCAGGGAGAACATGAGGGTCGCGCCCAGCGAGACGATGACGGAGGACAGGCAGAAGGCGCCCGCCGGATAGGCCAGGGACAGCACGAGCTCATGGGCGTCGATGCGCCCCGGGCCGGCCAGGCGGAAACCGAAGCAACGTCGCGAGAGAACGCCCCACAATCCGGCCACGAGCCCCGAGACCAGTGGCAGCAGTACCAGCGCGGTGCGCAGCCACATGGCGTCGATCGGCCGGGGCAGGATGCCGAAGGCAGGCACGGCCGGAAGGCCGGAGGATTGACCGATCCACAGCGTGAAATCCGCGAGCTGACCGATGACGAAACCGGAACCGAACAGCCAGGAGACCGCCCACAGCGCGACGTTGGGCAGCCATGCCAGGCACAGCACGCTGGTCAGGATCCGCGAGCCGGTCTCCATGCCGGACATCGCGAACACCTCGCCGACGGCGTCGCGGCCCGCGATGGTCCAGACGATGACGGCGATCAATCCCATGGCCTGATATGCCAGCAGCAGCGCGGAGCCCGTGAACGCACCGAGACGCAGCGCGCGTCTCAGATCGGCGCCCACATGGTCCCGCGCGTAGTCCCGTATGCGTTCGACGAGCACACAGGAAGGAACGACGGCAAGGGCATAGCCGATGGTGAACACCAGCAGGCCCTTTGCGGCGGTCAGCCAAGCCGGGTCGACGGATTCGACCGTCAGTCCGGAACGAAGCCACAGATCGACCAGCACCCAGACGATCGCGCCCGCCGGATATCCCGAGGGCGCCGCCTTGAGCCTCAATGCCAAGGCACGTATGAGGGCGATGAGCAGAACCGTGGCCAGCAATGGCGTGAGCGTCAACGTGATGGGGCCCGAGACGAAGCCCGAGCCCTGCGTGAGCAACACCACCGCCTTGGTCAGCGCGACGGAACTCGCGGACAGGTTCTCGCCACCCTCCTCCATCGATATGACGAGCAGCGTCAGGGCAAGGAACACGCCGAGGCTCACGGCATAGACGAGCATGGAGACGAGGGCGACGGCCGCTCCCCTGACGATCCGGACGCTGCGACGTGGGGTCATGCGATCGAATGCGCGGCCAACGTCTCGCGCATGATGCGCGCGGTCTGTCCGGGGGTGCGTCCGACACGGATGCCGACGGCCTCCAGGGCCTCCTTCTTGTCCTTCGCAGTGCCCTTGCCGCCGGAGACGATGGCTCCGGCATGACCCATCTGCTTGCCCTCGGGGGCGGTGAAGCCTGCGATGTAGGCGACGACGGGCTTGGTCATATGCTCGGCGGCCCATGCCGCGGCGTCCTGCTCGGCCGATCCGCCGATCTCGCCGATCATGACGACGGCCTTGGTGGCCTCGTCGGCTTCGAAGGCCTGGAGCGCCTCGACCAGCGTGGTGCCGACGATCGGATCGCCGCCCGCGCCGAGGCACGCGGTGAAGCCGATGTCGGAAAGCTCACCCATCAGCTGATAGGTCAGGGTGCCGGACTTGGAGACCAGACCAAGCGGGCCACGGCCGACGATGCCGTCGGGGATGATGCCGAGATTGACGCCATGGGAAGCGGGGTCGGAGGGCAGCGTGATCAGTCCCGGGCAGTTCGGCCCGATCACACGCACGCCGCGGCGCAGCGCCAGCTCGACGAAGTAGGCCGAGTCGGCCACCGGGATGCCCTCGGTGATGACGACGATGAGCTTGATGCCGGCTTCGATGGCCTCGACCACCGCGTCCTTGGCGAATCGCGGCGGCACGAAGACGACGCTGGCGGTGGCGCCGGTCGCCTCGATGGCCTCGGCGCAGGAGCCGTAGACATGCACGACGGCATCCTCGCCATCCTTGGCGCCGGGGAAGGTGACGTCGATTCCGGCCTTGCGAGCGTTGACGCCGCCGACGATGTTGGTGCCGGCCTTGAGCATGCGCGCGGTATGCGTCATGCCCTGGTGTCCGGTCATGCCCTGAACGATGACGGGAGCGCCGTCCTCAACGAACAATGCCATCAGAGTTCCTCCTCCTTCGTCGGCTCCACGACGGTTTGCGTCGCAAGGCGCGCGGCTTCGCTGGCCGCCTCCTCCATGGTTTCGGCGACGTGGATATTCGGATTCCTCGCCTCGGAAAGGATGGACAGGCCCTCGGCCGCGGCGTTGCCATCGAAGCGCACGACCAGCGGCTTGCTCACCGCGAGCTGCTCGAAGGCTTCGAGGATGCCCCGCGCCACCTGCTCGCAGGAGGTGATGCCGCCGTAGACGTTGACGAACACCGACTCGACCTGCGGGTCGGAGAGCACGATCTCCAGGCTTTCGGCCATGACCTCGGCCGAAGCGCCGCCGCCGATATCCAGGAAATTGGCGGGCTTGACGCCGGTGCCCTGCTCCTCGCCGGCGCCGGAGACCGCGTCAAGCGAGCTCATCACCAGTCCCGCGCCGTTGCCGATCACGCCGACCTGGCCGGTCAGATGCACATAATGCAGTCCGTGCTCGCGGGCGCGCTGCTCGAAGGGGTCGGGCTGGATCGGATCGGTGAAGCGGGACCATCCGTCGTGGCGGAAGGAGGCGTTGTCGTCGAGCGAGATCTTCGCATCGAGCGCGCACAGGCTTTTGGAGCTTTCATCGTCGGGATCGCCGATCTTGGCCAGCGGGTTGATCTCGACGAGCGTGGCGTCGTTCTCCTTGAAGCAACGCCACATCTTGAGCAGGATCTGCGCGGCCTGGTCCACATCGGCATGGTAGAAGCCGATGCTTTCGGCCATCTTGGTCGCGGCTTCGAGATCGAAATCCTCAAGCGCGTCGATATGCAGACGCTTGACGGCCTCGGGATGCTCGCGTGCGATCTCCTCGACCTCGGTGCCGCCGTTGGCGGTGGCGAGCACGTCGAAATCGCGCGAGGCGCGGTCCACGGAGATGGAGACATAGTATTCGTGCAGGATGTTCTTCGCCTCGGCCACGAGCACGCCGGCCACTTTGTGGCCGTGGATGGTCATCGGCAGGATGTCCTCGGACTTGAGCACGGCGTCGTCTCGGTCGTGGGCGAGCTTGACGCCGCCCGCCTGTCCGCGGTGGCCGATCTTGACCTGTCCCTTGACCACGCATGGATATACGAGCCTGTCAGCGGCCTCGGCCACCTCGTGCGAGTTCTGCGCGTAGATGGATTCCGGCGTGGGAATGCCCTGCTCCACCAGCAGCTCGCGCGCCTGGTATTCATACAAATCCATGGATTCGCCTCTTCCTGGCCCCGTGGGGACCATAGCGTTTGTGTTCAATGCATGGCGAAGGATGGCGGTGTGGCCGACCATCTCCACACGAGATTCGCCGGAACTAGGCCGGCATGGTGACGAGAGTGGTGATGGGAGCATCCCCAAGCTGGGACACGCCATCAAGGCCCTCGAGGCCCATCATGAAGCTGTAGCCGACGACTTTGCCTCCGGCTTTGGCGATAAGTTCACTCGCGGCCTTGGCGGAGCCGCCGGTGGCAATGAGATCGTCGACGAGGATAACCCGCTCCCCCGGTTTCAGGGCGTCCTTCTCGATCTCGGCCTTGGCCGTGCCGTATTCCAAGCCATATTCGACCGCATAGGTTTCGGGCGGGAGCTTGCCGGCCTTGCGCACGGCGACGCAGCCCTTGCCCAGTCGGGTGGCCAATGCGGCGGCATAGAGGAAGCCGCGGGCCTCAAGTCCGGCCACGGCATCGAATTCATCGACCGGCACAGGAAGGGTCTCGGCCATCGCATCGACGAGGATCCTGAATCCCCGGGGATCGGCGAACACCGGCATGCAATCGCGGAAGTGAATGCCTTCCTTGGGGAAGTCCGGCGTCGTGGTGATCAGGGACACCAGATACTCGGCATCCTCCCGGCCGACGGCCGCAAGATCCTTGATAACGATGTCGCTGGTCATAATCACTTGGCCTGGGCGTCGGTCGTGGTCTCGGCGTTGCCGGCCTCGATCGCGTCGATCGGCTTCTGCGCTTCGTCGGAGGCCTCGGCATCGGTCGCATCCTCGGTGGGCAGCGGGTTGTCGTTCTCGTCCACCGCGTCATCGGGGATGTAGGCGGGGCGCACGTATTCCTTGCTGATGGCGTTGAAGGTGAAGCGCATGTTGGAACCCTCGGAATCGATGACGATCTCCTCATACTGGGTGTCCACGGAGACGACCTTGCCGATCACGCCGCCGATGGTGATGACCTCGGTGCCCGGCTGGAGGTTGGCGCGGAAGTCCTGGCGCTCCTGCTGCTGCTTCTTGGCCTTCTTCGACTGCCACCACATCATGCCGCCCATGAGCACGACGATGACGATGAGAAAGATGCTGCTCTCCACGAGGTCTCCTTGCGATATGTTTGTCAAATCGTTGTTAAGCCAACCACCACATACTAGAAGAGCTTGCTGACATCATCCCTCGGGTCGCGGGGCGTCAGTCCGAGGTGTTCCCAGGCCTTTTGGGTGGCGACTCGGCCCTTCGGCGTGCGTATGAGGAAGCCTTCGCGCACCAGATACGGTTCGCACACCGTTTCGACGGTCTCCGACTCCTCGCCGACCATCGCCGCGAGATTGTTGAGGCCGACCGGGCCGCCGTCGAAATTGCGCACGATGGCATTGAGCACGGCGATGTCGAGACGGTCGAGACCCTCGGTGTCGATCTGATAGAGCGCCAGCGCCTCACGCACATCGTCCGGATCCACCTGGGGCAGGTCGTGGACGATGGCCCAGTCGCGCACGCGGCGCAGCAGACGGTTGGCGATACGCGGCGTGCCACGGGATCGCCGCGCCAGTTGCGAGGCCGAGCCGCTGTTGAGATCAAGGCCGAGCACACCTGCGGAGCGCTCGATGAGTTTTTCCAGCTCCTCATGCGGGTAGAAGTCGAGGTGTGCGGTGAAGCCGAAGCGGGCCCGCAAAGGGCTCGGGAGCATGCCTTCGCGTGTGGTGGCGCCGATGACGGTGAATCGGGGCAGCGTCAGCGGAATCGAGGAAGCGCCCGGCCCCTTGCCCACCATCACATCGACGCGGAAATCCTCCATCGCGATGTAGAGCAGTTCCTCGGCCGCGCGGGGCAGACGGTGGATCTCGTCGATGAACAGCACCTCGCCGGCGTCGAGTGAGCTCAGGATCGAGGCGAGGTCGCCCGCATGCTGGATCGCCGGGCCGGAGGTGACGCGGATCGGCACGCCAAGTTCGTTGGCCACGATCATCGCCAGCGTGGTCTTGCCCAGACCCGGAGGCCCCGCCAGCAGGATATGGTCGGGCGGCACATCGCGTTTGCGCGCCGCGTCGAGGAACAGTTGCAGCTGGGCTTTGAGCAGGGGCTGACCGATGAACCCGTCGAGGGCATGCGGGCGCAGTTCCTCGTCGCTGACCGGCTCATTGCCCACGGGCGAGGCCGACACCATGCGCAGCGATTCCTCGTTCGCACCGCGGTTCACGCTGCGCTCGTCCATCTCGTTCATGTCGTCCACGTCATCCATTCCTATCAGATCCGTTGGCAATATGCGCCGCTGCCATCAGCGGCCCCTGTCCAGCGAGGCCAGCGCGAGTCGGAGCACGCGCGGCACGTCATCGGCTGCCAGAGGAGTGGGGATGGCATTATCCTCGCAGGCCATGCGCACCGCATGCTCCGCGTCGGTCTGACGCCAGCCAAGTGAGATCAGCCCCTCGACCACTTGGATCGAACCGACGTCCTCGGGATCGCGGCGCTCGGCGATCGGGGCCGCCTCGTCGTCAAGACGCGTCAGATCGATCGACCCCTTCAGCTCGAGGATGATCTTCTGCGCGCCCTTCTTGCCGAGCCCCGGAGCCTTGGCAAGCGCCGTCGCGTCTCCATCGGCGACCGCCTTGGCCAGCTGGGAGGGATTCAGAGTCGAGAGCAATGACAATGCCACCTTCGGACCGATGCCCGACACCTTCTGCAATTGCAGGAACATGCGCTTTGACGCGGATTCAAGAAATCCGAACAGGGTGATGGCATCCTGCGAAACCGCCATCGAAGTGAAGACGGTGGCCTCGCGCCCGGCATGCATCTTCGATAGATCCGACGAGGTCATGCGGACCTCGTAGCCCACTCCCCCAACGACGATCAACGCCATGGCGGCGTCCACCGCCTCGACCTCGCCCCGCAGCAGCCCAATCATATGTCCTCACTTTCGAACACCTGTTCGACAGTGTATCGAAAGCTGCTGACCTACATCCCTCGATCCGGCGAACGCCGGGAGCGATTGGCCCGCTGCGCGGCTTGGGTCCACTGCCGTTGCGCAGGGGTCAGATGTTGTTCGCGTTCGCCTCCCTGCAACGCCCCGGCGGGTCGCAGCGCATGGCAGATGGCCAACGCCAACGCATCGGCGGCATCGGCGGGCGTGGGCATGCGGTCGAGCCCGAGGATGCGCGCGACCATCCGCTCGACCTGCACCTTCTCGGCCTGTCCGTTGCCGGTGATCGCCAGTTTCGCCTCGGTCGGCGTATGCAACGCGACCGGAATCCCCCGCTGCGCGGCGGCCAGCATCGCCAATCCCGCGGCCTGCGCCGTGCCGAGCACCGTGTTGCGGTTCGACTGCGCGAACACGCGTTCGATCGACACCGCGTCGGGCGCGAAGCGGTCGATCTTCTCCGCCAGCCCGTTATATATGGCAAGCAGTCGCAGGTCCTGCGAGACATCCGGCGCGGAACGCACCACATCGACGTGAATAAACGAAAGCCGGCGGTGTGCGCCGGCTTCGATCACGCCGACCCCGCAGCGGGTGAGCCCGGGGTCGACGCCAAGGATGATCACGAGGATTACTCTTCCTCGGCGAGCTGTTCCATCACCTCGTCGGAGGCGGTCCAGTTCGCGTAGATGTTCTGCACATCGTCGAGGTCATCGAGGTTGTCGATGAGCTTGGAGACCTTGCGGGCATCCTCGAGCGTGAGCTCGATCTCGTTCTTCGGAGCCATGACCAGATCGGCGGAATCATACTCGAAGCCGGCGTCGACCAGGGCCTGACGCACGGAGTGCACGTCGGAGGGATCGGTGACGACGACGAACATCTCGCCCTCGTCGGTCACGTCCTCGGCGCCCGCCTCGGCGGCCTTCTCGAACAGGTCGTCGAAGTCCACGCCTTCGGACGGGATGGCGATCTGGCCCTTGCGCTCGAAGTTGAAGGACACGGAGCCGCTGGTGGCCAGCGAGCCGTTGCCCTTGGTCAGGGTGGAGCGCACTTCGGCGGCCGCGCGGTTGCGGTTGTCGGTGAGGCACTCGATGATCAGGCCCACGCCGGCCGGCGCGTAGCCCTCGTACACGATGTCCTCGTAGGTCTTGCCGCCGGCTTCCTCACCGGAGCCGCGCTTGACGGCGCGCTTGATGTTGTCGGCGGGCATGGAGGCCTTCTTGGCCTTGTAGATGGCATCGAACAGCGACGGATTGCCGTCCGGGTCGCCGCCGCCCATGCGGGCCGCGATCTCGATGTTCTTGATGAGCTTGGCGAACAGCTTGCCGCGCTTGGCGTCGATGGCGGCCTTCTTATGCTTGGTGGTCGCCCACTTGGAATGACCCGACATGTTCCCTCCGTTCGGGTTTAGAGAATGGCAAACGAACTGATTGTATGGCGATAAAACGACAAACAATCACCAACCCTGCCGACGGTGAACATCAGGGAAAACGAAGCCGGGATGGCCGCGACAATTCGTTTGCGACCATCCCAGCCGGGCTTTGCCCGACAGTCCGCCAGCAGGGACTTAGATTGGGGATCAGGCGATGGCAGCCTGGTAGTCGTCGGCGCTGTTGATCTGCGCGCGCACGGCGATGGCCTTGAGGATACCGGCCTTGGCCTCCTCGACCGGCACGCCGTTGAGCTGCGAACCGTCGCGGAAGCGGAAGGAGACCGCGTTCTTCTCCGCATCCTCGCCGCCGACGATGATCGTGAACGGCACCTTGGACTTGGAGGCGTTGCGGATCTTCTTGCCGAAGCGGTCGTCGGACCAGTCGATCTCGCAGCGCACGAGGTTGGACTCAAGATCCTCGACGAAGGACTTCAGATGGTCGCCGAACTCGTCGGCCACCGGGATGCCGGTGACCTGCACGGGGGCGAGCCACGCCGGGAAGGCGCCCGCGTAATGCTCGAGCAGCACGGCGAAGAAGCGTTCGATGGAGCCGAACAGGGCGCGGTGGATCATCACCGGGCGCTGGTGGGTGCCGTCCTTCGCGATGTATTCGAGCTGGAAGCGCTCGGGCAGGTTGAAGTCGAGCTGGATCGTCGAGACCTGCCAGGTGCGGCCGATCGCATCGCGGGCCTGCACGGAGATCTTCGGGCCGTAGAACGCGGCGCCGCCCGGATCGTCCTTGAGCTCGAGGTTCGAGTCGCGCGCGACCTCGGCCAGCGTGCGCGTGGCCTCGTCCCAGATCTCGTCGGAGCCGACGTATTTGTTCGGATCCTTGGTGGACAGCTCCAGATAGAAGTCGGTCAGGCCGAAGTCCTTCAGGAGGTTCAGCACGAAGGTGAGCAAGTTGGTCAGCTCGTCCTTCATCTGCTCGCGGGTGCAGTAGATGTGGGAATCGTCCTGCGTTAAGCCGCGCACGCGCGTGAGTCCGTGGACCTCGCCCGACTTCTCGTAGCGATAGACGGTGCCGAACTCGAACAGGCGCAGCGGCAGCTCGCGGTAGGAGCGCTGGCGCGCCTTGAAGATCAGGTTGTGCATCGGGCAGTTCATCGGCTTGAGGTAGTAGTCGAAGCCCTGCTTGACCACATTGCCGTCGGCGTCACGCTCTTCGTCCAAGCGCATGGCCGGATACATGCCGTCCTTATACCAATGCAGATGGCCGGAGGTCTCGTAGAGGCCGCCCTTGGTGATATGCGGGGTCTGCACGAAGCTGTAGTGGTGCTTGCGGTGCATCTCGCGGGAGTAATCCTCCATCGCGTTGATGATCGCGGCGCCCTTCGGGTGGAAGACAGCCAGACCGGGGCCGATGTCGTCCGGGAAGGAGAAGAGATCCATCTCCTGACCCAGCTTGCGGTGGTCGCGCTTTGCGGCCTCCTCGATGCGGGTCTGATAGGCCTTGAGCTCGTCCTTGGAGAAGAAGGCCACGCCGTAGATGCGCTGCAGCATCGGGTTCTTCTCGCTGCCGCGCCAGTAGGCGGCGGCGGAGCGCTCGATCTTGAAGGCCTTGATGAAGCGGGTGTTCGGCAGGTGCGGTCCGCGGCACAGGTCCTTCCACACCACATTGCCGTCGCGGTCCACGTTGTCGTAGAAGCTCAGCTCCTTCTCATCGATCTCGGTGGCCGCCTCGGGGTCGAGGTGCGCCTCCTTGTCCTTGATGAGCTCGAGCTTATAAGGCTGCTCAGCCTCCTCGGCCAGCGCCTCCTCCTCGGTGACGGCGCGGCGGCGGAAAGACTGGGAGGACTTGATGATGCGCTGCATGCGCTTCTCGATCTCCTTGAGGTCCTCCGGGGTGAAGGGGCGCTCCACGTCGAAGTCGTAGTAGAAGCCGTCCTTGATGACGGGGCCGACGCCGAGCTTGGCATCCGGGAACAGCTCCTGGACCGCCTGGGCCATGACGTGCGTGGCGGAGTGACGCATGATGTTGACGCCGTCCTCGGAGTCGAGGGACACGGATTCGACCGTATCTCCGTCGCTCAGGGGCGTGTAGAGGTCACGCAGTTCGCCGTTGAGTCGGATGGCGACGATGTTCTTGTCGTCCGCGAAGATCTGGGTGCCGGTGTCGGTTGCTTCCACCTCCTTCGCCTCGCCGTTGACCGTGATGGAGATGGTAGCTTGCGCCATGATATGTCCTTTGCTATCTGGACCCGCGTTACCAATGTGCAGGTCTGGACTGTGGTTGTGACAGGTCAACAATAGGACCGCGGGGTGACAAAAGCGGGAACGCGGGAAAGCCTGAGAACATATGAAAAAACCTCGCTTTCGCGAGGCTTCTGGAGCGGACAACGGGACTCGAACCCGCGGTCTCAACCTTGGCAAGGTTGCGCTTTACCAACTAAGCTATGTCCGCAAGGACTGTGAACCAGTCGGGATGAAACCATCCCAGTGGGCGATGTAGGAACCCAAACAAGCATTCCGACACGCCTCGAAAATCAACGATCTTCGGTTGTCTGTCACAGCGCGGCTGCCTTGCGGCAACGAAAGGAGACATTACACCCCGTCCCGCCGCCACGCAAATCGACGTGCGGCATACCATGCGGCACACCTACTCGCGCAACGGCTCCGCCGGCGTGTCGGCGGACAGCACGTCGAGGAACGCTTCGAGGGGCATCGGATCGGACCAATCGCACACGGGAGCCCCATCCCCCGTCGGAGCCGGCGCGCCCACCCGCCGGCCATCCCACACGCGCGCGCGGAACCCCAGTCCGATCAACCGGAGCATGACCGCCAGTTGCAGGCAGCGCGGATGCCCGCCCGGACGCTTCAACTCGACGAACGCGATCCGCCCGCCCGGCATCAACACCATGCGGTCGGGCACGCCAGCCACCCCCGGCACGGCCAGCTTCCAGCACACCCATCCGCGCCCCGCGCAGGCGCGGCGGAACGCCGCCTCGACCACCGACTCACGCTCGGACACGACGGACCTCCCATCCCCTCGACATGACACGGGGATGCGTCCGCCAGGCATAGCGGGGGAACGAAGGACAATCCTCCATATTGGAAAAGGAGCGGATACATGGGCGGCAAGGAGCAGGCGCGAGAACCGAAGGGAACTCCCACTGGAGGCCGTTGGGCGAAGGGCGACGGGGCGCACGGGGACGACAGCGACCTCACCCCGCCGGCGTTCGGACGGGAATACGCCAACGCGGACGGAAGCGCCACATACGTCACCCCCTACGGGAGCGTCACCTCATCCCAGCATGACGCCGTCACCCCGTCGGGACGGCGCGTCAAGATCGAGGACAAGGCGGGCGACGACGTCGACCAAGGCCCATGGGAAAGCCACGTCATATCCTGCCGTGACGACGGCACGGGCTGCATGCTCGAACTCGAGAACAATCAGCCCGCCGACCAGCGGACCATGGAGCGCGTGGACGCGACCATGGGCCTGATGAACCGGGCCAAACGACTGATGAACGAACGCCGCGACCCAACCGTGGACGCGCCCGTCACAGGCCTGCGCCTCCACGTCGACCAGGAGGGACGCAAACAGCTCATCGCCTCCTACGGGCCCGCGCCCGCCGGCCCGCTCCTGCCGTTCGGTAGGAAGGCCTCCGCATGGCTGGACGCGCGCGACAGGGAGAGGGGCGGACTGCTCGACCCCACGCAATACGGGTTCTAGGCGGTCCTACGCGTAGGATACGGGACCATGGGCGGACCCGGAGCCAACGGGGATCGGCCCGCCCGGACAGGGGCGGCCCTCCCTCTCCTTGTTCCCACCACGACCGGCCGCGGGGCCGCCCTCTTCCCGACCTCCGCAGATAAACGACGCCCGCCGGCCTCATCCGGGGATGATGCGGCGAGACGCAGTCACCAGTCGCGCATGATCTGCACGGGCCGCAGTCCCTCGAGGTCCACATGCCCGTCGTCGGCGAACCTTTGGAAGTCGGCGGCGGTGAACTCCCCGCCGTTCTTCGCGTATTCGAACATGATGTCCCGCAGATCTTCCACGAAACGTTCGTTGCGTTTGCACCAGGCGGCCACCCGGCATCTCAGGGTCTCGCGCGCCTTCCTCTTCGCCCGGGGCATCGACTTGTAGCCCCATGCGGCGTGCGCGTTCCTGGCCGTCTTGTATCCGTATCCCTGCGCGTCGTCCAGTATCTCCCCGGTCCCGGCGTCCACGATCTGCCAACGGGTCTCCGGCCAGGCGAAATCGTATCGGCTTCCGGGCTCGTCCGAATGTTGTATGACTTCGAACGGCATGGCCTTCACCGGACGCGCCTTCCGTGTCTCGCCGTTCACGCGATCCGCTCCCAATCGTCCTTCGGCCACTCGTCGCCCGCACATATGAACGCATCCGGGGTCTCCTCCACGAGGCGCACGTCCGCGACGATTCGGCCATCTTCGCTGCAATCAGCCTGCAGACGGATGCGCCCCTCCCCCGGCCTGTCCGGCAGGCTCGCGTTTTCGTAAGCGTCCAGCCAGTAGTCGACGGCCATCGGGTCGATCAATGCGATGTGATCTCCAATTTTGACGGTGCGGACGGGTTTGAATCGGAACAGGTCGCCGTTCGCCTTGTCCCGGAGCGTCACGTACCCCTGACCGTCGCATTCCATGTTCTCCAAATCCATCGTCGTCTCCTTATTCACTCCTGCAACATGTCCCAGAATGCGTCCCGGATTCGCGCATACTGATCGTCGCTTGCGCGCGGTCCTTCGTATGGAAGCATGTCGGCGAACTCGATCAGTCGTGTCCTCGTTTCGAGCGTCATGTCGAGCCTGCATCTCACGTCCTGCGCGCCGCTCTCCTTCGAACCCAGCAGCTGGCGGCGCACCCATCCGCGGGTGGCGCGCATCACCGTGACATGATGCTCGGCGCCATCGCCCCACGCATCGATGACCCGGCATGCGAGGTCGAGGTCAAAGTCGGTCTGCAACCGTATCCACCGGGTCGTGTACGCGGCCCGCAGGCAGAGCCACCATTCGCGGGGCACGTCGTCATGCCGCCGCCCCTCGGGCAGCCGGGCCGCCATGTAGTGCGCCGGACAATTCGCCTTGAACCTGGGCATGCCCTCGACCTGAAGCATGAGCCGGCGGGCCGTGCGCGCGTCGACGCGCGTGTAGTTCGCGCCGTATTTTCGCCAGCAATCCGGGGTGAATGCGTGGATGCGCCCGTGCCCGTCGGCGGCGTAGATGTTGCGGGTCATACGTCTTCCCCGTCGTCCGTGTCATCGGGGAAGACGGAGAACACATGGTCGACGCGCACCTGTCCGTCATCGTTCCATGCAGTGTATCCGTCTCCGTCCGGAGTCTGAAGCACGCGTACGCACGTGCGGTTCCCGTCTGCCTTCGCATGGGCGGCGAGCCCGCGGATCTCAGCCAGATACGGGTACATGTCGTCCGGTCCGCCCATGTCGTCCATCTCAAGCAGGTCGACGGCCGGGTCGGCGTTCCCATGCCGCAGGGCGAGCGCGATGTTGGCGGCGCCCTCCTCCAGGCTGCAGGCCGCGTCGAGCATCGCCTCCGCGACGAACAGTCTGGCGAGGAGCCTGTCCCCGGGGTCCAGTCTGTCTCCGAGCGTCGCCATGGCGTCCTGGAACGTGTCGTGGAACAGGTTGGCGAGCTCATGGCGGAGTCTGCGGACATCGTCCGCATCATTCCAGTCGGGCGCCGCAACCAGAGGCTCGTCGTATGATTCCGGCGTGTCCACCGGGTCGCCAGTGTGGTCGGTGAACGTGAAGCCGTGCGGAATCATGCCGTCTCCCCGTCGCCGATGATCTCGTAGTCGGCGGAGACGAGCTCGAGGTCGGTGTCCGCCCGCGACTCCCAATCGTCCCTATGAATGTCGATCCACTCCTCCATGTCGACGTCGTCGGGCACGTCGAGTTCGAACGTGGTCTCGAGCGTCTGCGTGTAATGGATGCTTACGGTCCTCATGGTCAGGCTCCTTCTTGTGTCTCGTCGTTGGTGAATGGGTATGAGACGGGCACCTTGCAACGCCGGTACTCCTCGTACAGGCCGGGCCAACGCTCCGGATGCTTCAACTGGGCGCGCAGCAGGCGGTCCAATTGGCCGTCGTCGAAATCACCGGGCATGTGCCGTCCGCCGGACTCGAACACGATGCCCATCGGACCGGTCACCAGCCACCATTCGCCGGCATCCGCCCTCCACAGGGTGAACAGGGCGGATTCAACCCGGCGTTCGCGGGCCTTGCTCCACGCACCGATCACATGCGGGAACATGCGGTGTTCGATGGGCGCGTCGACCATATCGGTGGGCTCCTCGGTGGCTGGGTTTCGTCACCCTGCTCATGCGTCCCCGTTTCCGACCGGCCTGCCGTCGGCGTCGTAGAGCGTCACATGCCCGTCCCCATATTCGAGGACACCGGCCTCGAGCCTCGTGCCCTGTATCCAACTGGCCTTGTACCTGCCCGCCAGAGGGATGGCGTCGCACGTGGAGTCCCGGTCGGCGCAGCCGGAGGGACGGGTCGTCCGCATGCCACGGACCTCCAGACGTTCGACCCCATACCTCTCCTCCACGGTCGAGACAAACGAAGCCTCGGGGCTCCCCTCGGTCCTGGCGATCATCCAGGACAATGGTCCGCCGACCGCCAGGACGATCGCCGCCAGGGCCACGGCGAAGATGGCGCCGGCGCCGATGGTCTTCCACCAATGTTCCTCGCCCCACTCCTCGTGGACGATGCAAAGGAACGCGACGAGCGCTCCCGTCGCAGCGACGGCGAACAGGAAGGACATCATGGGATGCGATGCATACTGGCCTTCCGCCTGCCGTATCCAATCCGAAACATCGATCATTCTTCGCTCCTAACTCTCCGGACCGTCCGCCGCGGGATCGCGGGGTCTGGGCGCGCGACCCTCCCGCCCGCGGGAATCGTCGCCCGTCTCCATGCTGAGGGTGACGCCCGTGTATGCGTCCGGGTGGCGTGCGAATCGTTCGATCAGAGCCATCTGGGGGCGGCTTATGCCGGTCCGATGGTCCGGGCCGACCATGAGGATCGGATGCTCGGGTTCCAGGTCTTGTAGTTCGGCAAGCGCGTCGGGCGAGCATTCCACGTCGTCCACCCAGACGATCGGCCGGCCGCCGGCCTTCGCGTACATGCGCACGATATCGAGCTTGGGGATCCACTTGGCATGGCGGCTGTGCCCGTCGCGCAATGGTTCGAACGCGAGCATGGGCCAGCCGAGCTTGGCATCGATGGCGATGGTGTCGGCCTGCCAGGTGGACAGCCAGCGGATGTCGAGCACGTCCTTCTGCATGAGCCTGAGTAGTCGTTCGGCGAGGTCACTGTTCCAGCGGATGCCGACGCGCGTGGGCTCGCCGGCGACCATCACCGTGGGGAAGCGGGTGTTGTCAGGCTTGTAATGGCGTTCGGGATCCCATTTGAAATGGTGCGCGTACCCGTAGGGGTTGATCACTCCGTCGAAGTCGAGAAGCATGAGGGGCCGTGCCATCACGCCGCCTCCGAACGTTTGCGGATGGCGAGGCGCCGGCTGGCCCAGTCGCGTAGTTCCCTGACCTCTTCCCATGTCAGGCGGCGCAGGTCGTATTCATGGCCGTCGGAGTCCATGAATGTCAAGGTCACGTGCTTCATGTTGTCGCCGACTAGAAGCGTATGGTCGGCGAGAATAAGAGCGTCCCCCTTGGTCCTCACCGTCCGGTCTCCGTGTCTTCCCCGCCGAGGTTCACGCTGCCTCCTGCCTTGAAGTCGATGCATCCCGTGTCCCAGAGCATCCAGAACGCGTCGCGGGCCGTGTCGGACCCGTGCCTGGCCTCGACCATGGGAATGAGGTCGGTGACGTTCATCGCCCCGTTCCATTCGAGCAGGGCGACGATCGTGTCCATCGCCGCCGACTCCCCTTCGGACACGGGCGGACGGGCGGGAACATCCTCCCCCGCCGGTTCCCCGTGCCGTGCGCGTGCGGCGAGCCGGCGTTCGCACCAGTCCCTGACGAGCCGCAGGTCCGTGTCGTCGAGCCGGTGCTCCGTGAGCACTCGCCCCGTATCGGGGTCGAAGCTGGTCAGACTGGCTCCGTCGATCGTGTCGCGCAGCATCAGCAGATCGTCGTCCACAAGCGTGATGTCGTTCATGGCCATTCCCGTGTTCCTCTCCGTGTTTTCTTCGTAGCCTTCCACGGACATGCGTCCGACGGACCATCCCATGGAGAGAAGCGGCCCGGCGGACACGGTGATGGCGTCACGCCTTGTACCGGCAGATGCGATTGATGCGGTCGACGACCCTGGGATCCACCGGCTTGCTGGCGAACCCGCGCTCGAACTGTGCGGCCCGCCATGCCATCCACTGGTCGATCGGGCGGGCGAGCGCATCGCCCGGCCATCTGGTGCCTTGCTGTGTGGCGGGGATGCCGTGCGGGGTGCGCGCCAGGAGCGCGACCGCATCGACCTGCGTGCAATCAAGGTCCTTCAACAGGAGTCGGACCGCGTACCGGGTCCATCCGAGGTTGCGGCTCGCCGGATACGATTTGCCGTCGTCCGTGCGCAATTCCCATGGGGCGGCCTGCGTCCGTGTGACGACGGGCGGGCAGGTCAGCAGTCCGCCCGTCCGGGACGGCTCGCAATGCTTCAAATCGAGGAGTATGACCTGGTCGTCGTAGGCGACGATCGCATCCACGCCCGTGCCCCCGGCCCCTTCGAGCGGGTTGTCCACGTCGAACCAGACGCACACGTTCCCATGGTCCAGCAGACCATGATGGAGCATGGCCTTGGCGAGGCCAGCGCCTCCGCGCATGTCCCCGTCCCCATCGTCCCTACGATCGCACGGCAGGCCCACGACCTTCGCCTTGCAATCCGACAACAGGGCGGGCAGGTCCGCGTCGTCGATCCCATACGTGTCGTCGGTCTCACCGCTGGCCTTGGACCCCGGTTGCATCGCCCACTTCAAATCAGTGTGCCCGGTCATCCACCAGCCCTCCTTCTCCGTGTCGGCGATGACCGGCAGGCCGGGCAGGCGGATCACGGGAATGTTGGGCGCAAGCCCGACGGAACCGGTGGTCTCCGGTATGCCGGAAGCGGCCGGGACCGCGATGGCGTCCGCATGCGCGGCCGTATCATGTTCCGGCTTGGACTCCTCCCGTTTGGCGGAGTCGGGTTCCGTCTTGGATGACGCGTTCATGGCGGGCTGGGGATCGTCGGTTTCGCGGATGCTCCTGCTCGCGTTCCCCTTGTGTTTCCCACCCAGGAGTTGGGCGACGGTGCGGGTCGCCCTCTCCCCGGGCTTGCGCTGCTCCCACTCCGAGTCCTTGACGAGCCCGTCGAAATAGTCGGTGATTTGGTCGGGCACCGGCATGGACGGCTCCGCCCGCAGTTCCATGAGGAGCTCGCGGATCCAATTGTCGGCGTTGCGCGCGTGGATGTCGCCCGGCCAGCGCGTGCCCTTCTGCGTGCCAGGCACGCCGTGCGCCGTGCGGGCGAGCAGCACGTACGCCTGCAGGTCGACGGTCGGACCAAGGTCCCTGCCGATCGACTGCTTGGCCCACATCATGTTGCCGCTCGCCTTGTACGATTTGCCGCCCGTGGTCAGCAGCGTCCATGGCGCCGACTCGTACCGGCCGTTCAGGTTCGGGCATTGCAGCGTCTCGCCGAACCCGTCGGGCGAATAATGCTTCGCATCCAGCAAATACACGACGCGGCCATGGGCGAGCACGATGTCGATGTCCGCGTCGCCCGACTCGTCGTTGGGGTTGCGCAATGAGTACCAGACGCGCACGTCGGGGCGGTCCATGACGCCGGAGGCGAGCAATGCCTTGGCGATGCTGCGCTCGCCCGCCTGGCCGGACCATTGCCGCGCCTGGTCGAAGCCGCTGTCGGACAGGCCGCTGCCGGGCAGGCCCTTGACGCTCGCGATGCAATTGTGCAGCAGATAGTAGAGCTGTTTGTCGCTGATCCCGTAGGTGCCATCGGTCTCACGGCTGGGCTGGTCCCTCTGGTCGCGCAATGATTGGTCTTGCGGATCGTATCCGGTGGTCCGTTCCGCCGTGGTGTTCATGTACGGCGTGGGCGCGTGTGATCCGGTCCGCGTCTTGTTGGTTTTGGCGCCGTCGCGTCCGAGCCACATGAGCCATGCGAACAATGCGATGATGCCCCAGATCCAGTGTCCGTTGAGGAACAGGAGGATCGCGATGATGAAGAGGATGGTTGCGATCATGCCGGCCGCTATGCGTCAGGCGGTGGCGAGGTATTCGATGGCCTGGTCGCGGCTGGGGAATCCTTCGTATGGCGCTCCGGGCAGGTCGACGCGCCAGAACCTTCTGCCGCAGACCATGTAGGCGCGCGCCTGTCCGATGGGGCTGATGCGCATGCGCGTGAAGAACAGGTCGCGTGGGGAACGGTCGTTCACCCATACGCTGGCGACGCCGGGCACGTTGTCGAACCATGTGACGATCACATCCCCGCGGATCTCGTAATGGTAGGAGTCCCAGAAGCGGCGTGCGAGCAGCCACTCGTCGTCCAGTTGCCCCAACGGAGCGTCGGTGAGCCGTTCGCGTTCCGATTCGTCGAAGAGATGCAGTGGTTTCACATCCGGTCACATGCGTCCGCGGAACCGGCGCCCATGCCGGTCGGCTGGCATCGTGCTTTTCCCCGGTTTTTCGCGCGCCCTGTTTTCCGACCTTCGATAGGAGAGTGATTGGATGATGTTTTAGCGTTGTGGATGTGTGTTCGATTGGTTGCGGTTATTGGCTTTGTCTGCTTTTGGATCGTTGGTTCTCTTTTGTTTCTTTTTCGTTGTTGCGGTTGCGTTTGGTTCGTGGGTTTCGGTGGTTTCTTATGTCGCGTGAGTGGGCGGTTGCGTTGGGTTGTTTTTCGAAGGTACGTGAGGGTGGATTGCTTTGCTTTGGAGGCGGGAATCGAATGGCCCAGGTCTTCGGATGTGACGCGGGAATGTGGGGGAAAAGAGAAAGGATTGGCGGGAGGGGAAGATGGGAGAAAAGGGAAGGCGGGAGGGGAAGGCGAGGAGACGGGAGGGCCGGCTTGCGCCGCGCCCGTTTCCCCGCGCCCTCCGCGCGCCCGGGGGTCACGCTTTCTCGAGCATGCGCCTCACACGGTCGCGTAAGATCCCCGGGTTCGCGTTCCGGTCCAATGTCATGCGGTCGCCCCACTGTCTGCCGTCTCGTTCGGTCTGGAGGGTGACGAGGGCGTCGTCCTTGCGCACGTTCACCGCGACGCCCGGCCTGCCTTTCATGGTGGCGTGGCATGCGCGCGGGTCCGTGGGGTCGGGGGTGGCTTCGAGCATGGGGTCGCGTTCGATCAGGATCGCGAGGTCGCGGCCGAGCATGCCGTCCAGGTCACGTTCCTCCGGTCGCGTCGACGTGAGTCCGGGCTCCCGCCTCGGGTCGGCGGCGGTGCCGGCCTGGAGGAGCCGTTTGGTTTCGTCGCGCAGCATGCGCGGGGTGGCGTTCACGTGCACGCGGCGCACGCCGTCGTCCGTCGTGTCGCCGCGGGTCGCGTCAAGGATGAGCCAGTCGCCCTCCCTATGGATGGTCGCCCACTTGCCGTTGGCGCCATCCATGCGGATGATGGATCGTTCGGGATCGTGCGGGTCGGTGTGCGCGTGCAGGATCGGGTCGACGTTGATCAAAGGGTTCCAGTCGTCCGGATGGATGGCATGCTCCAATCCCCTGGCATCGACCTTCTTTTCGCGCGCCACCTGCCGTTCGTGCCGTTTCTGGCTGACGAGCGTGCTGGCGAACAGCACGGCGATGATGGCGGCGATGATGAGAATGATTCGGATGTCCATGGGGCGCGGCTATGCGCCTCCATGTCAGCGCATGGCGCGCACGCACGCGTACATGAGCAGGGTCATGGTGCCCGTGACGAACATGAGCGACAGGAGGATGGTCGGCCATCCTGCCTGCGCGTGCCACATGGTCACGCCGCCGACCATCGCCATGACGATCGCGGCGGTGAGAATGATGGTGCGGATGGTCTTCGGGTCCATGATGCTTCTCCTTGGCTGAGGCTTGTCATGGACCCGTATGCGTCCCCGAATCGGTCAGAGCATGCCGCGCAACCAGAGGACGACGGGCAAGGGGACAGCGATCAGGCATATGGTCGCAAACGTGATGCTCAGCCAATACAGGACGCTCCACCAGACCGCCTCGAATCGTCCCCGGTGCGGGTTGCGCACTGTCTCCATGGCGGCGCCGCTGAACACGGCGGCGATGGCGAGGAGAAGCCGGCATACGGCGGCGAGCATGAACGTGGAGAACAGTGCTGTGGTCATGTGATGTGATTATGCGCCCATCTTGTCGAGTTCACCGGCGACTGCGCGCAACAGGTCGGGCATCGACCAGTGGAGCGCGTCGGCGAACCGTTCGAGCGTATCCCACTTGGCGTGCTTGCTTCCCGTCTCGATCGAGCTTAGCCACCCGGGGGTCGTGCCCATCTCCAGGGCGACGTCCTTCAGTCGCAATCCCAGTCTCTTGCGTCGTTCGCGCAGGACGAGGCCGGTGGCTTGGCGCAGCGGGTCGGTCACCAATCCTCCTCCCGGCGCAGCACGCGCCCGTCGTCTTCGACCAGCCAGGCGCGCAATCCTCTGACGATGAGCGTGCATTCCATGGTCCTGCCACGGCGGGCGACGAGCGCGCGCAGTCGCCCGGAGGCGGGGTCGCGGCGGATGCGCAATGCCTCGACGTGCCATGCGCGCTCCAGGTCGGCGGGCATGCTCCCATAGGGGCGGCCGGTCGACCAGAGGACCAGGATCAGGACGAAGTCCACGAGCGAAAGGATGCCCGGGATACACGCCCCGGGCTCGTGGACGAGCCATACGGCCAACGGGACGAACATGATGGCGAGCATGGCGATCGTGCGAGGCATGGGCCATGGGCGGGTCAGTCGCGCCGCGTCCGACATGGGCGTCTTCGCTTCCGGGATCATGGCGTCCATGGGTTCGGAAGGCGTGGTTTCGCGCGTGGGTGGGGCGGGCGGCGTCTCGTGGAAGCGTGTGGTCTCCATGTCGTCCTCGAGGCGTGCCTGTAGTCGTTCGGTGTCGTTCAAGTGAGCTCCTTCAGGAATTCGTCCAAGCGGATTTCGATCATGCGAGTGGTCTCCCAACCCGTGACGTCCGTGTAACGGATGGTCAGCATGTCGGGCTCCCAGTAGGAGCAGGTGTCGCAGTATCCGTCATCGTGCGCGGGCTCGTATTCGTACCCGGTGACGGTCATGGGCATCGCCTCGTAATCGTCGGGATCCCGCTCCCATTGGCGGACGAGCCAACGGCACATGGCCTGCAGTAGTCGTGTCTGGAATCCCTCGCCGCTCATCGGAGTCCCTTTCGGCCCGGGCGGAGGGCGACGGTCATGCCCGCGGAGAATGCGAGCATCGCGGCCGCATCCGACTCCCATGTCCATGAGCCCGTCACGGCCGACCTGATCGCGACGATCAGCCAGCAGGCGCAGAGCACGCCGGACGAGACGCGCGGCCATCCTGGCCCGTCCTTCGACAGGACGAACGGGAACGCCAACGTCAGGAGTTCGATCAGTCGCGCCGGGTTCATGCGGTCTCCTCCGTTTCGAGGCGTCGTTCGAGTTCGACGGCGAATGCCAGCGCCTTCTCCCAGCCGGCCTGGTATCCGGTGAGGAACGCGGGTCCCTGTCCCGATGGGACGAGGCTGGGTTCGGATTGGAGGCGGTTGACGGCCATGGCCTGCACGTCGGGCCGGCCCGTGTCGTCGACGAGTATCAGGGTGTCAGGCATTGCGGCCTTCGATGCGTTTGACGCGCGCCTGTCCGGCTTCGGTCAGGCGGATGGCCTCCCTGCCGAGGAGCGTGCGCCACCAGAC
This sequence comes from Bifidobacterium sp. LH_730, assembly GCF_056355835.1. Classification (NCBI taxonomy): domain Bacteria; kingdom Bacillati; phylum Actinomycetota; class Actinomycetes; order Bifidobacteriales; family Bifidobacteriaceae; genus Bifidobacterium; species Bifidobacterium sp. LH_730. The sequence goes on along the minus strand of NZ_JBKETB010000001.1, from coordinate 143,107 downwards.
GGCGAGTCCGCCGTCGACGAGGCGGCGTGCGATGCCGCGCGTGTGGTCGTCGATCTCCGTGTAGCCGCCGCGGTGGAACGCGTTTTTCAATAGTTCGTCTCCGGGACTGTGCATGAGTGTTTCTCCTTGCGGTGATGGTGTTCGTCGGGTTCTGCGCGTTGACGCGGGGTATGTGCGGCCCGTGGTCCTATGCGTTGCCTTCCTCCGCCCGTATGCGTCCCCGCCGGGGGATGTTGGAGCCGTTGGAGTCGTGGATGATCATGCTGTCCGCATCCACTCCTTCGAGAGCCCGTTCCCGTTGTTCGAGCAGGATGCGCGCGTCATGCCAGTGGACGCGCCCGTGGTCGACGTCGAGGACGGGCATGCCCGTTACGTGTTTGGCGGATGCGCCGCGGATGCACGATGTGCCGTTGCGGTAAAAACGCCGGTAGTAGAGGGCGCATTCCAACGGGGTCCAGTCGGTGATGCCCAGTTGGCGGCGTTGATGCCTGGAGTCGTACATGCCGATCCTGCCTTTGACGGTCAGGGATTGGCCGAGGTGGATGCGCACGACGCGGTCCCCGGGCGTCTGGAGACGGTTGGCGAACAGCCAGATGTGCGTGTCGATGATCTCGGGCCGGTTCTCCAGTATGCCGTCGTCGCCTTTGGTCCATACGCGCGGGGAGAGCAGGCAGATGCGTGTGATCCGGGAGCCTTCGCACCGGAAGTCGACGACCTCGCCCTCCAGGCGGACCATGCGCGCGTTCCGTTCGACGAAGGAATTCGCGTTCAGCAGGCCGCTGCGCGTCTTGGAACGCTTGCGTTTCGTCCACGCCTCGTACAGGCGCAGGTTGCCGGCCTGCAGGAGGATCGCGTCCGTTTCGTCCGCGACCGCGTATGGGAGTCCGGGCAGTGTGATTTGTTCGTCCGCGTCCAGCACGGGGCTCGCCTTGTGCCCGTCGGGCATGAGGCTCATCGTCAGCCTGGGCTCCCCGTCCACGAGGGACGGCGTTTGGAGGCGCGACGGGTCGGGAAGCAATGGGTTGAACGCCATCAGTCGGCCCGCCATTCGACGTGCGTGGCGGACAGGTCGAGCCGGTCCAATGCCTCCTGGTCGATGTCGAGCAGCGGGCTGTGGTCGTCGGACTCGAGGTCCATGCCGCAGGTCAGCCAGCGCGAATGGCATGCGGAGGAGCGTTCGAGCACGGTGCCGGCGTCGACGGTATCCCGTGTGTCATCGTCCCGCCACGTGCCGTCGGCCTGTTTGGTCCAGCCCTCGTAGGTGAAGCACTTGTCCTCCAGGATGCGTTGGGCGGCGATCCTCATGCCGGGGTCGAGCAGCGTCAGGCGGATGATGGCGCCTCCGTCGCCTGTGGCCTCCACTCCGGGCGTGCACGCGGCCCGATGGAGCCACCATGCGCGCATGGTCTTCAACAGCGGTTCCAGGATTTCGCGGACGCGGGGCATGGTCTGGCGCAGGGGCATGTCGCAGGTCGTGTCGCGGAACATGTACTTGTACCAGTCCAGGTGGAAGGTTTTTCCGTCGCCGAGGTGGATGTCGAGGTTCGGCTTCTCCATCTCCGCCCTTTGCTCGGGAGTGTCGGCGTCGCCCCACCAGTAGGCGCGCGTCTCCACCATCACCCCGCCGTCCGGGGAGCGCAGGACCATGCCCCGGTCCGTCGCCTCGATGTGGGCGTCCTCGGGCGCGTGCTCCACGCCGTCCACGAGTCGCCCGTAGCAGTCGACGCCCAGGAGGGTGAGCATGCCGCCGAGTTCGAGCATGTCCTTGCCGTAGCGCTGTGGTTCGTGGCGCATCGCTCACTCCCCCCTGCGGTGGCGGCGGGCCATGAGCCACGCCTCCACCGCCATGCGCCAGTCGGCGCCGTCATGTTCGCCGCCCTCGAGGCTCGCCGCCTCGATCCGCTCCGGCGCGCAGCGCACGAACAGGCCGTCCGCCTCGAACACCAGGCGCCCCAGCGGGTCGGCGCGCAGTTTGAAGTCGATGTCGGGATAGCATCCCGTGACCTCCATGGCGCGCATGACCGTCACCGCCGTGACCGGGCATTCCGCCGCGGACGCGGCGGCGAGGATGTCACTTGTCGACGGCATCCGGCGCCCCCTCCTCGCGTTCGGCGGTCTGCCCGGTCACGGCGAACGTGCCCAGGTCTGTTTCGTCGCGCAGGATCGCCAGGGCGTCGGCCTTCGCGTCCTGTTCGTCGTCGCCCGTCACGCTGACCGTGATGGACAGGCCACGCCGGTCCGGGTCGACGGCGAGAGCGCCCGCCCATGGGGCGAGCCGTTCGACGATGTCCTCCAACGTCTCGTCGTCGATCCTGTGGTCGAAGCGCAGGCTGGTGTCGACCTGCCAGCCGGGGTCGTGCACGAACATGTCGCACTGGGGGCAGGCCCAACCGCCCGTGGGGTGGTCCCAATCGTCGCGGACCATTGGCCCGCCGCATGCGGGGCAGTCGCGCGATTCCACGGGAGTGGCGTCCGCGGGTCGGGCGCGCAATGCTTCGATGACCCGGTTGACGAGCCGTTCCACGTCGATGACGCCAGACTGTTCCCCGTCGAGGAGGATGAGCGCGTGCCCGTCGACGGGGCGTGGCCGCAATGCCCGTAGGTCGGCGAGCCACCCGCCGGGGAGGATGGCCGTGTCCATGAGCGTCCGGACTGCGCGGCGGCGCGCGTCCTCGACTCGCATCCACTCCTGTTCGCGGTTGGTTTTCCACCGGCTGGCGGCGCGTTCGATGCGTTTGCGGCCGATGACCTCGGGGCCTATCCCGTGCGAGCGGAAGATGTCGACGATCTTCTCGCCCGCCGCGCGCCGTCGCCGGAATTCCTCCTGGAATTGGGGCGTGTAGTAGATGCGCTCCCCGTCCGCGCCGCCCAGTCGGGCGACCGCGTCGGATGCGAGCACGCGTTCCTTGTCGAAGGACACTGCGGCCATGAGTCTTGCTCCTCTTATGTAGGGAATGCCGGTCCGAAGGGTTTCATGCGTCCGCGTGTTTGAGTTCGCCCATGACCGCGTCCTGCAGGCGGGCGCGGCCGGCGAGCACGTCCGTTTTCCTCGCGTCGATCGTGTCCGACTCCAGGAGCCGGTGGATTTGCACGGGCATCGACTGGCCCTGGCGTAGGAGGCGCGCGTTGGCCTGCATCCAATCCTCGAGGCTCCATGTCAGGGACAGCCAGACGATGATGTGCCCGCCCTTCTGTAGGTTCAGTCCGAACCGGGCGCTCGCGGGGTGCGTGGCCAGCAACGGTATCCCGCCTTGGTTCCATTGGTCGACGACGCCGGGTTCGCGCACGTCCCTCACTGCGGGGAAGCGTTCCTTGAGCCGGTCCATTTCGTCCCGGTATTGGTAGAACACGAGGATCGGCTGGCCTCCCGCCCTCTCGACGATCCGCTCCAGTTCGTCCATCTTCACGTCGTCCAGGCGGAGCGCGGGCCCGCTGGGGTGGCCGTCGGGCCCCGTGTCGGGGTAGAGGAGGCCGGCGGTGAGTTGGCTGAGCTTGTTGGTGGCGACGGCCATGTTGGCGGCGGTCACCTCCTGGCCTTTCAGGTAGGCGACCAGTTCCTCTCGTAGCTGCTCGTAGTGGATGCGCGTGCGCTTGGGCATGTCGAGCCAATGGTCGATGACGGTCTTCTCGGGCAGGCCGGGCAGTTTGTCCTTGGCGAGCATGGTCAGGCAGAACGGTTCGATGGCGTGCATGATCTGCCCGTAGGCTTCGTCCTTGGCCGTCCATTCGATGACCTGGTGCTGCGCGTTCATCCTGGTGGCGGTGAACCAGCGCGACCGGTATTGGGTGATCGTCCTTCCCAACGCCGCGCCCCCGTCCAATAGGTGGCATTGGGCCCACAAATCCATGAGGCCTTTGGCGGCGGGGGTGCCGGTCAGTCCGAGCGTCCATCGCAGGTCCTTGCGCCGGCGTTTGAGGATGCGGAAGCGTTTCGACCCCGGGTCCTTGAAACCGGTGAGCTCGTCGATGACGATCCCCGTCCATGGCCAGTCGCGCATGTTCCTGTCGAGCCAGGCGATGTTCTCCTGGTTGATGATGGTGACCGTCGCGTTCCGGTCGAGGGCTTCGCGCCGTTTCCTAGGGTTGCTGGATTGCGTGCAGGCGACCGCCCAGTCCAGGTCGTGCATGGAGGAGAATTTTTCGAGCTCGTCCGGCCACGTGTGCAGGGCGACCGTCTTCGGCGCGACGATCAGGAAACGCGCCCCGGGATACTGGGCGTGCAGGACGTCGAGGATTGCGATCGTCGTCAACGTCTTGCCAAGTCCCATGTCCAGGAACAGGCCGGCGCCACCATGCCGGCGGAACGCGTCAAGGGCGAAACGGACCGCCTGGGCCTGGTACGGGTGAAGAGTGATGTTGCCGGACATGCCGGCATGCATGCGTCAGAGACAGAACGCGGGCGCGACGGCGTACCGGTAGGTCGTGTAGTTGCTGCCGTCGCGAGGGTCTCCGTTGGATCCGACCAGGGACGCTTGGTTGGCTTCGAACCAGTCCATGGTTCGCGTCCATGCGCGTTCGTCGAACGAGCCCGCCGGCTTGGCTCCGGATGACGTCGCCCACATTCCGTCTATGACCGTGTTGGCTTTGTGTGTCACGCCTTTTATCTCAAAGAATTCGTACTGGCGCCCCTCCGATAGCATCGCAGGGATGCCTAGAGGCTTGCTCGCTTCCGTTGGAAAAGGTCCGCCGAGTTCGACCGTCGATGCCAGCCATAGCTTATCCGCCGTCGCGGAGGGCATGGCCCCTTCTCTGTTCCCTTTCGTGTTGTTTGTCATCTTGACGACCGGCTCCACCGTCGTCTTCAACGAATCGGGCATTGAATTCCAGATCTCGCCGGAATTCAATGACGTGCGAAGCCCGGTGTCGCGCCATCCGCCTCGGGAGGCCTTCGACTGGGAGCACTGGAACAGATAGTCGTTATAGTCCGCATCAGGAAGGGCGCCATTCATGCAATATGCCGCAGGCAGTGAATTGACCGTCTGGAACGTCAATCCCGCCTTGCCCGTGCCGTCGGCCTTGTCGTCGTGGAGGATGCCGATCAGCCGCACGGGCATGTCGACGATCTGTCCCTTGTCGGCGATGGCGGTGCTCGCGACCTTGAGCGTGCCGCGTGTGTCCGCGTCCATCGCGGCCTTCATCTCGTTGTAGAAACGGGAGTTCTGCCCGTTGGCGTTCAGATCCTCGGCGATGGTCTTCAATCCCTTGGCGGAGTATCCCGCGTAGCAGAAGGCCGAGCTTCCGCACGATTCAGGCTCCGCCGCGGAGGCCGTCGCACAGTTCAATCCCGCCGCCAGCAACAACACTGTCGAGACGACGGCGACTCCCATCTTCAGTCGTTTAGTGATCGTCGCGGGGGGGGGTGATGGTTTTCGGGTTGCTCATACCCCTCCCCTATGCGGTCTCACTGTTCGGCGAGTTTCTTCTCCAACGCTTTCGCGAGGTCGTTGCCGGCGGTCGTGAGGTTCCAGTATTCGCCGTCGATGGTGATGGTGGGCGAGCTGAACCCGTCCTGTCCGGGCGCCCAGAGTTCCTTGCGTCGGAGGGTGAGCCGGTTGACGGCATCGAGCCATTGGTCGTATTCGTCGCCATCCCCGTCCAACAGTCTTTCGTCGACGCCCGCCCTGGCGGCCTGTTCTCTCAGTTGTCTGTCGGTGACGGTCTGGTATCCGGCGCCTTCGGACGGCTGGAAGTCCTTCGCATACAAGCGTTCCATGAGCGTCAAAAGGTGTGCGGAGTCGGGGTCCTTGTCGCTGACCTGGAGGATGAGGCGGGCGGCGCGCGTGGAGTATTTGTCCTTGGTGCCCCATGAGGCCATGTCGCCGAAGCTGAGGAAATGCAGGTCCAGGTCGATCCGCCCCTCCCGCATGAGTTGGATGAGCGTGGGGTCGAGTCCGCGGCTCACCTCGCCGCAGCCCGGGCACAGGAAGTCCATGTACACGGCCACGGTGCGGGCGCCTTCGGTGGGTTTGCCGTATCCGTCGCGGCCGATGAGGATGCCGCCTAGGTCATCCGCATGTTTCGGCCGGACCCTCACGTCGGACAAATCTATCGGCGCGGGATCGGACGGTTCGCCCGTGGGCTCGTTGGCGTGCCGCCAGAGGGAGGGTCCCGTGAGAAGCGTGACGAGGGTGACGATGATGGCGACGATGGTCCATCCCGGGTGGATGGGATTGGCGTCCTTCGGTTTGAGGTTCATGCCGTCCGGTCATGCGTCCATTCGGCGATTGCGTATGAGACGATGATGTCCCCGCAGGAGATCGCCTTCAATAATTCCGCCACCGCGCAGACCCCGCGGGCGATCTCCCGTTCGTCCGGCTCGTGGTCGGGTTTGCTTAATATGGCGACGGCTTTGCCTTTGACGATGTTGTTGGTGAGCGCGCGGTCTAGTCTCTGGTCGAAGTCCATGTAGCCCATCATGGCATCCGATTGTCGGGAGAATGGCCGTCGGATACACGAATGGCGTATCCTGCATCCAGTCCCGCTCGCCTATAATGGCTGACACTGACTGGTGTTTTTTGAGGTCCGAGACCTTGTGCCTCTGAGATCTACCAGAGGCCGGGAGAGCACTCCCGGCCTCATTTCATCGGACGTATCCCTTGCGCCTGTTCTTCTCCATGCATTCGCGCATGCCCCGCTCCAATTCGGTCTCGTCGAGCCCGTAGGCCTCGGCCATGTTGACGAGCACCGCGACGACATCGCAGTATTCGCCGACCAATAGGCGGCGGTTGTCCTCGCCGTTGGTCGTTCCGTCTGGTTGTGTGGTCCAGTTCTTGGCGGCGGCGACAAGTTCCGCCGCCTCCTCGGCGAGTTTGTCGGCGAGCCACTCCCGGTCCTCGGGTTTGAGCCTACCGAACGGGTCCACATTGGGCAGATGCTTGTTCGCCATGGTCACTCGTTTTCTTTGAGGAGGTTGTCAAGGATGTCGCCGGCTTCGCGGGTCATGTCGTCGACCTGCTGCGATTGGAGTTCGCGCATGCGCCCGTCGGGGTTCGTGCGGGCGAGGCCGCGCATGATGCGTCCGAGCTCGCCGAGGGTCCGCCACGCTGCCCCCTCCCCCACTTGGCGTGATTCCAGGAGGCCTTTCTCTTCGAAGCCGAGGCGGACGGTGGGCCTGTGGTTGAGGCGGGCGGCCTCGCCGGCCTCGTAGGCGATCCTTGCGAGTCGTTGGGCGTCGGAGTATTGGCTGCACATGCTAGTCTCGGTTTCCTTTCCGTTGCCTGCGGTTATTGGCTCCGGCCTGGTAGGCCTGGCGCATGATGCGCGCCCGCCGTTCGTCCTGGCTCATGGGCAGGGCCTTGCCTTCCAGTCCGGCTTGGTAGGCCTTGCCGGCGAGTTGTCGCTCATAGGCGGTGATGAATGTGAGTCCGTGCGTGTCTTCGCTCATGCCTGTCCTTCCTTCGAATCCTGTTCGCGTAACAGCCGGTAGAAGCCGACCCACCTGGGGTCGCCGTGGTACAGGCGTGGTCCGCATTCCTGCAGGCTGCCGATGGGCTCGTCCAACGGGAGGAGCCCGTCCCAGAGCATGTCGCGCATGGTCAGGCGCCGCCAATACGGGCCGACCAATCCGTCCGGCAGGTGCTCGAACAACCGCATCCAGAATGCGGGCGCATCCTCATCACGGGATTGTTCGGCGTCCCATCGCCATGCGGTGGCGAGCGTGAAGTCCATGGTCACGGGGTCGCGGGCTTCGAACCAGCCGTCGTCGACGACGGGCGCGGGCATGTTCAATGCCGCGATGGCCGACGCCCATTCGGGATTGATGCGAGACTCCGACCCATACAAGTGCCTGGCGTGGCCGACGATCGCCTCGCGTGACGCCTCGTCCAACCGCGCCGCGTTCAGTCTGATGACTTCGGCCACATCGTCGCTGGCGCCGGTGTTCCGGCCCATCGCATACCTGGCCGCGCTCACGCATAAATGCCGGACGGTCGGGCCGTCCAATCGGACTCGCGTCGAATACGTCCACGCACCCATAGGTTGGCTCCCTTCGCATATATCCAAGCTCCATCGTCGCGTATGCGTCCGCGCATCGTGCCGGCGAACGCGGGACACGAGAGGCCCGTATAGGCGGACGCTTCCGACGAATAGCCTGTGGATAACGGACAGATTAGATACCGTTGAAACCTAGGAGGAGGGCCGACCGGCTTTCGTGTCGCCGTCGAGCTGTGTCGCAGGAAAGGATGCGGGGGGGGGTGCGTGATGTCGAGGATCTGATCCAGGAGGCGGAGAGTCTTCTTGATGGTGACGATGTGAGGGCCTATGACATTGAGCGGGCGCACGCGTTGGCCTTGCTTGCGATCGCAAAACAGCGAATACCGGGGGCGACGGCTCCCGGCGAAGGATCGTTCACCGTGTCGCGTGCCGCGCATTGCCGTGGCGTCGCCCTGTTCATGCGCACCCATGCGCCCGCCCTCGGCCTGGACGCGGACGAAGCCGCGTTGTGCGGATGGCTGCATGATTTCGGCTACATGTCCGGGGACAACCGCACCCATGCGCGGATGTGCGGCGAGCTCTTGCGGCGACAGGGGGTATGCTCATTGGCGCGAGGTCCGCGACCATGGGGCGCCCGAAGGTCTCGTCACTCCGATGGGCGTGCTCCTGAACATCGCCGACATGAGCGTCGACTCGCAGGGCGATGAGGTCGGGTTCCGACGGCGCCTCGATGACGTGGCCGGCCGATACGGAAAGGACTCGGACCAGTGGAGGGAATGCGCGCGCATGGTCCGGCTATTGAAGGAAACACCGGAGTGGAGGACGATCGCCGGTCAGCGTTCGACCGGCCTGTACCCGTGATAATGCATGAGGTGCCGGTCCCATTCGACGCGCGGCCATTTGCTGAGCAACAGGACGGTGACGATCTGGCTCCACCTGTAGGACTCGTCCTCGAACAGCGCGCGTTCGCCGTCCCATTCGAAGCGGAGGCCTTCGTCGGTCTCGTACCGGCCCGGCTCGGGCGTCCGCAGTCCTTCGTAGCACATGCTGTCCTTGCCTAGGGTGAGCAGGCCGAACATGCCCATGGCGGTCACCGTCGCGGATTGGCTGCCCGGCGTATGCTCGTCACACACATACAGGTTCCTGTCCCCTGCCTGGATGAGGTCACCCGGTCGAAGATCATCTGGGTCGATATGCTGCAGCGTCTGATATCGCATGAGTCCACGCTATGCGGCGACGTTAAAGGCAGAAGGCAGGCGAGACGCCGCGGCGGTAGGTCGAACTGCATCTGTAGCTGGGGTCGCCGTTAGAGTCGACTAGCAGAAAAGCGCCGGAGAATTCGGGATAGAGCGAACGCTCCCACGTACCTATGTCGCCGGCTCCGGCGGGCCGGCTCCCAGACAGAGAGACCTTCAGCGTGTTCAGGATTGTGTTGCCCGAATAGTTGTTGGTGACGCGGCCGTTGTAGAACTCGTATTGGGAGCCTTCCTGGGACAGGGCCTGGAATCCATCCTTGCCCTTCCATCCGTCGTATGGGGTCTCCACGTATTCCCGGTAGGAGACGAGCCATAGGCTGTCCCCGCTGCCGGTGGCGACGGCCCGCTTGTAATGCCCGGTGTTGTTCGTCGGTTTGACGACCGGCTCCACATTGTCCCGAAGGTCGGCGGGCATGCTCTCCCAGATCTCGCCGCCGTTCATGTTTCTCCGCAGATCGCTGTCGCGCCAGCCGCCCGTGGCCGTGCTCGAGCCGGAGCAGTATGCCCGGGAGTCATCGTCCGGCATGTCGCCGTTCATGCAATACGCCCTCGGCAGGCTGTTGACGGTCTGGAACGTCAGGCCCGCCTTGCCCGTCCCGTCCGTCTTGTCGTCGTGGAGGATGCCGATCAATCGGACCGGCATGTTCACCTGTTTGCCGTTGTCGGCGACGGCGGTGCTCGCGACCTTGAGCGTGCCCTTCGTGTCCGCATCCATCGCGGCCTTCATCCGGGCGTAGTATTGCGAGTTCTCGCCGTTGACGCTCAAATCCTCGGCGATCGTCTTCAATCCCTTCGTCGAGTATCCCGCGTAGCAGAAGCCGGAGTCCCCGCCGCACTCTTCGGGCGTGGCCGCGTAGGCCGTCGCACAGTTCAATCCCGACGCCAGCAACAACGTCGTCGCGACGGCGGCGAGCCCGGTCTTCAGATACCTAAACGCAATGGGGGGGGGTGATGTTTTTCCAGCTGTTCATGCCCCTCCCTATGCGCGAATCAGTCGTACCGGTCGGATGCGAGCGCGAGGACGAGGGTTGTGAGCAGGCTGGCCATGCCGAGGATGCCCGCGGCCATGGCCGCCGTGTCCCACGCGTCCAATGGGTGAGTGGACGCGGCGAGGGCGAGCATGAGGAGGAAGAGGGCGATGCCGAGGATCAGGCCCCATGGTCTGAATCTGTCGCCGTCGCCCACCCAAAGGGCTGCGAGCCTGCGCGCGTTCACCGCGTCTCCCCCGTGTCTTCCGCGCGCCGAGAGAGCTCGTCGAGCAGTCGTTGGATGCGTTCGCGGATCTGGCCGGCGTTCATGGACGACAAGTCGTCCGAATCCGATTCGATGTCGCCCAATGATGGCTTCGAGTCGTCATTCGTACCGTTTTCCCCGTCCTCGTCGCCGTCGAGCCGGATGGTGCCGTCCCGGGCGATGGTGGCGCGGTAGAGGACGGTCTGGGCTTTGCCGATGCTCGCGGTCCATGTGCCGTCCTTGGCGGGCGTGACTTCGAAGACCTTCAGGCCGGTGGCCTTGTAGCCTTCCAGGATGTCGCCGGTGATGCTTTGGGCGACCGCGCTGTTCGCCTGCCGTGGCGTGGAGTATTTGCCGACGGTCAGCGCGTTGAGTCCGCCGGCTTTCACGGTGGGCGTGCTGGCGCCGGTGGCGAGGGCGACGATGCTGTTGGACGAGCCGGGCATGGTCAAAGGGGTCACGTACTCGCCTTTGCCGCCGGTCGTGGCGAGGGTGATCTCGCTGCGGTTGGCTCCGTTGGGATCGTCCTCGTCGCCCATGGTGGTCCTCCATCCCGCCCGGTCGAACACCATGTCCCACCATGATCCCGTGGAGCGCAAAGCCTGCCGTTGGCGGGCCATGAGGCTCATCGGATACGAGGGGCCGGGCACCTTCGGATCGTCCGTCACCGTCAGCTCGCCGCTCCTGCCGTCGTAGACGGCGGTGCCGCCGTACGCCTTGTGCGGGTAGGGGAAGCCCACCGTTTTTGTCAACGGGACGACGATCCTTGGCGTGTCCCCGTCGCAGATGGCGTATGCGTCGTCCTTGTCCCACGTGACGGTGAGCCCGGTGCGGCGTGCGATCAGCGCGTCGAGGCTGTTGTTCGGCCAGATGCCCGACAGCTTCCTATCCGCCTTGTCATTGAACTTGCAGAAGGAGACGTCCTTCGCGCTGACCGCTCCCTTCAACGGAATGCGCATGACCTGGACCGCCTCGTAGCCCGTGGCGAAGCCGCGCCGCTCCACGCTCGCCGTCCACACGCCCTCCGTCGCGAGATAGGTCTTCGGCTCCCTCTGGTTGCCGGTGGTGGCGCCCAGGTTCCTGGAGCTGACCTGGTCGGCCACATCCCACGGGGCGCGCTCCTCGAAAGACAACGAGCCGGCGTCCCCCTCCACTCTGACGCTTTTGAGATACGCCCTGTCGGTCACATAGGAGGCGGCCGCGGTGGACCCGAGGGCGACGACGAAGGCGATGCCTGCGCACGCGATGGCGGGCACGATCGAACACCACTCGTCAGCCGCGTACAGGCCCGCGCCGATGATGACGAGCGCGAATATCAGCCACCAGTGGGAGTAGGCGAGCGTGACGAGCGCGTGCGCGACAGGGCCGAGCCACCACCAACACAACGCCCCCAGTATGAGGACCGTCAGGACGACGGCGATGACGATCCTCGGAAAATGTTTTCCCGAAGCCATGCGGTCAGCTCCTTTCGTCCACCCGGTAGTCGGGATGATGCAGGCAGTAATGGAGGATGCCGTTGAGCCACGCGTAGGCGCCCGTCCATGAGCCCCATCCGTTGGGAGCATCGTAGGCGGTGAGCGCCCGCCAGTCCGCGTTCCCGATCTGTTTGAGGGCCCGTTCTATCCGTTCGGCGCACTCCCTGGCGGAAAGCCCGTCGAGGTCGTGGATGGGGTTGACGTGGTACTTGGAGAAGAATTTGCTCAGGTTGTACGTGTAGTTGAAATAGGCTCCGGGGCATTCGCCGAGGTGCCCATGGCACGCGCCCTCCCAGTCCAGCTCCTCCCGGAGCCATCCGTGCTCGTCGCGCTCGCAATTGTCGTATCCACGGGGCGTGATGTACAGGTCGTAGCTCATCGGCGGGCCTCCAGTTCCCTTGTCAGGTGTTCGGCCGTGAGGGCGAGCTGCTTGAGATCGTTGACGGTCAGGAAGATGGTGCTCCAGTCATCGTCCTCGTCCAACCGGATGCTGACGGACGCGGTCTTGTCATTCTCTCCAAGTCTGAGCGAGACCTGTCCCATGCAGTCGTCCACATGCCATTCGTCCAGATCGATCATGCTACGGCCTCCCCGCGCGCCCTCAGATGACGCAGCGCGTCCACGGCCTCCGGGATCGGCCGCCCCTGCCTGAGACAGGTCCAGAAGCCGCTGGCGCCCGCCCAGTCGACGAGGATCAGCTGGTCCAACAGTCCGGCGACGCCCGGCACCGGGGCCGGGTAGATGGGCGCGGTCGGCGCCAACGGCTCCCGTTGCGCGTGGGCGCGCTCCAGGTACCAGATGGCTTTGTCCAGGTCCTCCAACGGGCGGCCCTTCAAACGGTGCCGCCAGATGTATTTGATCGCGTTGCCCACGCAGAACGAGTAGCGGCCGGATAGTTCGATGCATTCGAAGGGTCCGGCCTCGTAGTGCGCGGGATGGTTCACATTGTCGGTCATCGGTTCCTCTCCTTCTCCCCCGCCCATGGGGCGAGGGCCGTGAGCAATGTGGCGAGGGTCGCGTCGTGGATGCCGGGCGACTTCGATTCGCGGCTGCCCGCCACATTCACTCGGCAATCCCCGGGGACGGTCGAGTGTCCGAGGAACCGGGCTACGCCCTCCAGATCCTCGGGATGCGTGACGAGCGTGGGCTTGCCCAGCAGTCGGGCCTGTTCGATGGCGAGCAGGCTGCCCCTCGTGGGACGGCTGGGGTCGGGCACGAGCACGAGAAGCATGTCGGCGAGCGCCACGTTCATGCGGGTCCTGGCCGGGTATCCGGCCACGGGGCTCTCCCTCAGCCGGGGATACCGGTGTTTCAGGTCGGCCCGGTCCTCGCACAGCCATCCGTGCGGCGCCCACCCCTCATACGGGAGGTCGAGGCGGAGGGCCGCGTCCAGCGCGGCCCTATCAACGCCCGATTGGCCGCCGGATATGATGACCGGTCTCATCCGAACACCCTCAAAGTGAGCTGGCCGAGGCCCATGTCGGTGCCGAACGCGAACAGCATGAGCAGAATGACGAACACGAGGCCCGCCAGGCTCCAGCCGGCCCATTGGCGGACGGTGGGGGTGACGGTCTTCCCGAGCTCGCCCATCACCTGCCTGACGTACAGGCCGATCGTAAGGAACGGGTTCTTCATGCGATCCTTCTTTCCATGAGACGGTTGGACTCCATGCGCGTCCGGATTTCCCGGGCTTCGCGCATGGTTCGGCGGATGATGATGCTGAGGTTGATGCGCGCCGCGCGGCGGCGCATGCTCCTGGTGAGGTCCATGACGGGTTTCCCTTCCACTGGATGTTTTCCTTTGGACTGGAAACCCGTATGCGTCCGGATCACTCCACCTGCGGGTGCGGGGTCGCGAGGAACGGCACATGCTGCGCGACCCACGGGCACGCCCACCGCCAGGAGAGGAACATGAGCGCCGCCAGCAGGAGGAAGAGCATGAGCGTGCGCCCCACGGCCCGGATGCGGGGACGTGCCGGGAACGGGGTCGGCTGGACACGCCACAGGAGGGTGAGCGGACTCCATGAGGCGGGCGCCGCCCTCAGGTTTTTCCACCATGCCTTACGCGTGGGGATCCAGACCATGACGGAGAGGATCAGCCAGATGGCGAGCAGGCCGAGGCCCATGACGCCGGTGACGGGCAGCCCCACCCGGCGGCCCACCGTCTCCACGACACGTTTGACGTGCTCGCCGGGCGTGCGGTGTTCGGAGGCGAGGCTGGCTGGCATGCCATCCTCCTTGGGGATCCAGCCCGCGTACTGGCCATGGACGATGTAGCGTTGGGGCGGATCCTGGACGACGAAGACCGGCCAGCAGGTCGTCAGGGTGACGCCCCTCTCCACGCCCGCAGCCTGGGGGGCGATGACCTCGACGGCCGTCTTGTCGACGATCCTGCTCGATGTGACGTGGTAGACGATCCACATGTCGCCGGTCTCGATGATGATGTCGTCGCCGGGCTGCAAACGGTTGATCCTGCCGAAGTCGTCCAAAGTGGCGTGCCCGGCCAGCGCCATGTTGCCCTTGCCTCCGGGCATGGCGGTGCCCTTGTAGTGTCCGACGCCCAGGTTGTTGAGCACGTCGAGCCCCGTGCCTTCCTGGATGGGCTTCCTGTAGTCGACGCCGAGGCGGGGCAGTCGCAGGTAGGCGAACAGGTCCCCGTTCGACGGCTCCCCCATCGCCCGGGGCAGGGGCTCCTCGCGCAATGGGGCGGTCTTGTCGTGGGTGACGGTTTCGAATTCGGTTTTCTGCGCGCGTTCGATCTGTCGGCTGACGGTCGCCGTGTCGAGGCCCGCCCCCCAGTACTGCCATGCGACCTGGTAGCCCGTGAACACGCAGGCGAGCAGGCACAGGCCGGACACGAGGTCGACGATCAGCGTGCCCACGCTCCGTCGCACGGCCCTGTGGCGTGGCCTGGACGGCTCCATGCGCATACCCCTTCTTTCCCCGTTCACTGCTGCTCCACCGCCCCGTAGTCGGCCGCGTTCCCGTCGCCATCATCCTGGGTGCCGTCGGCGCCGCCCCGGCCCGCGTCCTGCCGATCCTCCCCCTGGAGGCGGGCGACCGCGTCCTGCGCCTGCCGGCTGGTGAACCCGTTCTGTTCGAGGGCGTCCGCGAGCTGGCTCCAGGTCAATGAGCCGGCCGCCTGCAGGCGGCGTCCGGCCTCGGTGGCGTTCGCGGTCCAGTCGACGGGAAGTCCGTCGACGGTGCTTTGGGCGAGGTCCTGCGGGTATCCGGCCTGGACGAGCCGTTCCGCGACCTGGGTGGCGGACAATGGTCCGTTGGTGGAGATGATCCGCCGCGCTTCCTCCTGTGCGAGCTGCGTCTGCTGCTCCTGGAGGGCCTGCTGGCGGTCCTGTTCGGATTTCGCCTTCCGCTCCTCCTCGAGCCGCTTCTCCTCGCGCGTCTTCGCCTCGTCCTCGGCCTTGCCGGTCTTCGGCTCCTCCGTCTTCGATTCCGTCGTCCCTGTCGTGGCCGTCCCATGCGCGATGGGGGCCGGGTCGTGCGGGTGCGGGAGGAGTCCCGTGGCCGACAGGACGAGCATGAGCGCGCATGCGAGTCCGACCGTGATGAAATGGGACGCCCACACGTCCACGCGCCGCCACCACGGCTTCATGGTCAACGGCAGGTGAGGCATGGGCGTGGGCGTGGCGGGACGGCGCTGATTCAACTGGGCGGCCATGAGCATGCCCGTCTGCGGATCGTCCGCCTCGAGGGTCCACGGACTGCGCTCGCATTCCCTCGCGTTCCTCGGCGCCTTGGGCGTGGTCCCGTCGGGCAGGAGGGGCGTCAGGAGCAGCCAGTGCTCCTGTCCGTCGTCGCCGTCCATGTCGAGGATGCGCGCGTCCACGAGGCTTGCCAAGGGGATGGCGGTCAGGTCGTTGCGGTGCAGGCGGCCCATGAACGGGGGGCGGCGGATGACCGCGGTGTCCCCGTCGACGAGCAGGCGGCCGCCGCTCGTGTCCAGGCGTTCGGGCGGCACGGTGACCGGGGTGAGGATGCTGGTGGCCTGCGTGTCCATGTGGTCCAAGGGGAATCAGCCTCGTTCCTTCAAAATCTTGTCGGATGGTCTCATGGGGGCTATGCGCGCCCCCGGAACGCAAAGGAGGGTGCGGCCCATTGGCGGACCGCACCCTCCTTTACGCTTAGTTCTTGCCGTCGAGCATGCCCGCGACCCGGCCGACGAGGTCGCGGATGGAGTCGACCGCGTCCAACGCCTGCCGGCGCCGGTCCTCGGCCTGGGCGACGCGTTTGTCGCATTCCTCGCCGACCTGCCGTTCGTGCTCCGCGCACTTCCGGTCGGATTCCATGGCGCGCTCCTTCGCCATGTCGGTGATGTTCCGGGCGGTCTCCTTCGCGCTGGCGAGCATCTGGTCGACCTGGGTCTTCGCGTCCGCCCGGTCCTTCTCCATCTGTTCGGCGGCCGCCCTGGCGTTCTCGGCGCTTTCCTTGGCGAGACTGTCAGCCTTCGCCTGCGCCTCGCCGACGATGGACTGGGCGCGTCGGGTCGCCTCGTCGACGATCGCCCTGCCCTTCTCCTTGCAGTCGTTCATCAGCGCCTGGGCGCTGGCGCCGAGGCTTTCCAACGGATTGTTGGCCTGGTGGCGGAGCCGTTCGTTCTCCGCGGTGAGGGTCGCGACCTGCTGCTCGAGCTTGGAGACGGCGATCTGCTGGCTGCGCGCCGCGTCCGTCAGGTCGTCGATCCGGCGGGCGGAGGCCATGTTCTGCCGTTGCAGGAAGGCGATGGCCTTGTCCACGTCCTCCGTCTTGTAGCCGCCGCCGAACGTGGTGCGGGGCAGGTCCAATGGGGCGGGCCGCATGTCGCCGCCCATGCGGATGAGCTGCGTGCTGTCGTCGCTTGCCACGGTGCGCGGCAGGCCGGTGATCGGATCGGTCATTGTTCTTTCTCCTTGGGTTTTCGTGGGGGTCAAAGCGAGTATTGGACGCTGATCCTGCCCGTCAGGTTCGTGTCCAGTTCGATGGTGACGGGCGCCGACGGGTCCGTGAGTTCGAACACGCGTGTGAGGGTGACGGTCGTGCCGGGCTGCACGCTGGGCATCCGGTCGTCCACCCATCCGTCGGGCTTCGACGGGTCGGCGGGGAGGATGCTCGCATTGTCGAGTTTCACGCCGTTCTGATAGGCCTCGGCCGTCATGCCGGCCTGCAGGCCTGTGTTGTCCTGCGTGATGTTCGTGTCCTCGTAGGTGAGCATCGCCAGCGTCTTGCCCTTGTGCTCGACCTGTTTCAGGGATGCGAATCTGATGTGCTCCCGCGGGGAGCCGATCCCCCAGTCCGCCTCCAGTTGGGAGCCCTCGGCGGGCGCGTACTCCTTCGCCGCGGGCTTCTCCTTGGAATCGGATTCCTTAGCGGCGTCCGCCGCCCCGCTGGCCTTGTCGGCGTGTTCCGTGGACCGTCCCACGTGGGCGGCGAGGTCGCGGACCGGCTGGAGCAGCGGGGCCGCGGGCGTGAGCAGGGCGGCCATGAGGGCGAGCATGCTCGTCGCGAGGGCGAGGGCGGACAGGACGATGGGCAGCCTGTCCCGCCTGGGCTTGGAGCGGCGTCCCCTGTGGCGTCCCGTTTCCACCGGGTTCTGGTCATCGGCCATGGGTCACCTGCCTTCGGCGTTCTCGAAGAGGAATCCGGCGTACTGGAACTGCTCGGTCTGGGCCTTGGCCTGGCGCAGGGTGTCGAGGCCGACGCCCGCGATGATCAGGATGGTCGTGCCGCCGAAGGGCAGCTGCGCGTTGAGGCCGAGCGCCATGATGAGCACGGTCGGAATCAATGCCACGAAGAGCAGGTAGACGGCGCCCACGGTGTTGAGGCGGTTCATCACGTAGCTCAGGTAGCGCGAGGTGGCGCTTCCGGCGCGGATGCCGGGGATGAAGCCGCCGTAGGACTTCATGTTGTCCGCGGTCTCGTCCGGGTTGAACGTGATCGACGTGTAGAAGAAGCAGAAGAACACGATCATCAGCGCGTAGAGCGCGATGTACCACACGGAGGTCGTGTTCGCCAGGTTCGCGTTGATCCACTGCACCCACGACTGGTCGGACTTGCCGAACTGGGCGACCAGGGTCGGGATGGCGAGGATGGACGAGGCGAAGATCGGCGGGATGACGCCGGACATGTTGATCTTCAGCGGCAGGTAGGTGGAGGAGCCGCCGTACATCTTGCGGCCGATCATGCGGCGCGTGTACTGCACCGGGATGCGGCGCTGCGACAGCTCGACGAAGTCGACGAAGATGAGGATCACGACGAGCACGGACACGACGATCGCGAACTTGGTCCAGTCGCCGTCGGTGCCGTTGGTGCCCCAGCCGATCTCCCACAATTGGGGCAGGAAGCCGGAGCAGATGGACATGAAGATAAGGACGGACATGCCCTGGCCCAGGCCCTTGTCGGTGATGAGCTCGGCCATCCACATGATCAGGCCGGTGCCGCCGGTCATGATGAGCACCATGACGACGAGGTTCCACACGGAGCCGTCGGGGATGACCTGGGAGCACTGGTAGTTGAACAGCGCGCCGGAGCGGGCGGTGACGAGGATCGTCGTGGACTGCAGCACCGCAAGGCCGATGGTGAGGTATCGGGTGTACTGCGTCAGCTTGGCCTCGCCGGACTGGCCCTCCTTGTGCAGCGCCTCGAAGCGCGGGATGACCACGCGCAGCAGCTGCGTGACGATGGAGGCGGTGATGTACGGCATGACGCCCAGCGCGAAGATCGACAGCTGGAGCATGGCGCCGCCGGAGAACAGGTTCACGAGTCCGACGAAGTTCTCCTGGTTGCCCGACAGGTTCGAGATGCACTGCTGGACGACCTTGTAGTCGACGCCCGGAGTGGGGATGAACGAGCCGATGCGATAGATGATGATGATGAACAGGACGAAGAGTATCTTCTTGCGCAATTCCTTCGTCTTCAGGGCCTGGATTAGCGTCCTCACCTTGGGTGTCCTCCTTGGGGCGCGCGTTGGCGCGCGTGTGAAAAAGTTCCGCCCCGGTCCATATGCGTCCACGGGGACGCCCTGGGCCGGGGCGGAGACGGTTTTGGCGGGAATGCGCGTCCGGCGGGATTCGAACCCGCGGTCTGCCGCTTAGGGGGCGGCCGCCTTGTCCACTGGGCCACGGACGCGAAAAAAAGGGAGCGTCCGTCGGCCGTGGACAACAATGCGAAAAGAAGGCCGACGGGCGCCTGTTGCCCCGCGTGGATTCGAACCACGATAACCGCATCCAGAGTGCGGCGGACTGCCTGGTTGTCCTACGGGGCAGGGCGGGAGGCCGGATTGGATTTCACCGGCAACGCCAAGGCCACGGTCAATGTTCTGACATGCCCTTTGGGCGTACCCACGGTTCGGTCGCCGACCGGCTGGCTGGGCCCCGTGGTGCGATTCTCCCCGCGTGGTCACGGAGAATGTTCCGCCACTCCCATCGGTCCCATCGGGGAGCTACCCCTATGGAACCTGGTTCCTCCGGCTGGACTCGGACCAACTCGAACGGTTCCAAAGACCGTTGTGCTGCCATTACACCACGGAGGATTGCGCGCGGACCGTCCGGACACCGCTCGGGTGCCTGCGGATCGACCCCGCGAACGCCGGCCGTTCCTTCGCGTCCTTGGCCGGCGGATGTCCCCGCTATGCGGGTACGGGTGAATGGGGAGGCCGGAATCGAACCGCCTGCGGGGATTCCCGTCCCCTGGCGCACCAATGCGCCCTCTCCCCGTGCCGGCTCTTCGAGGCGTCCGGATGCCTCGCGCTGTCCCGCACGTATTCCGGCGGGCGTCGTGGCCCGCCGCGGCTTCGGCGGGTCCCCTCCCCCGTCGCCCCATGATCGGCTGGGATGCGGGGAGGCGTCGTTCCGACGTCACGATCATGTCGGAGCGACATCGCGGAGCCGGTGGGATTCGAACCCACGGGCCGGCGCCAGGCCGGCCAACACCTTAGCAGGGTGCCCCTTTCGACCACTCGGGCACGACTCCGGGACGGCATCGTGGAGGATGCCATGGGAAAAGCCCATGCGGGGGAACGCGCATATGCGCCGAAAGGACGCGCCGCGGGGGCGTGATCCTTCGGAGGAACCCGCATGGGCTTCGAGCCGGGCACCGGAATCGGACCGGCGACCTGCCGCTTACGAGGCGGCTGCTCTGCCTACTGAGCTAACCCGGCGTTGCGGGGCGTCCGGCGGCCGGCCTCCGGCCACTGTCGGACGGGATGGGCCCGCCCCGAGGATGCCCCTCGACTGGCATCGCCGCTATGCGGCGACGATGCCGAAGACCGTCGCGCAGCCTGTGCGACGGCTGCCGGCCCCGGGAGGGGGCCGTGCGCATCAGGCCACGGGCTCGATGCGCACGTCGTGGTCGAACTGTTCCGAACCATAGTATTTGCAGGTGCTCAGCCATGTCCCGTAGTTCACGAACTGGGTCGCCTTGTCGCGTTCCTCGCCCGTGATCCGGTACCGTCGCCCGTTGACCAGCACGATGGCGTTGGTTTTGGAGGCCGCGTTGTCCAGCCAATCGGAGCCCGCGTACCTATGGTGACCGTAGACATGCACGTCGTCAGCTGGGTCAGACGTGCCCTTATCCCAAGTGTCGTCAAGCCAGAGATCTGTGTGGCGCAGGCTGTCCGTGAGCCGTTGGCATCCGGCGAGGTCCACCGCATTGCAGGAGGCGCCCGTCCGGATGCTCTTGTACACCGGCAGGGTGGACCAGCTGTCATCGGCGACGCCAAAGCTCACGCCCTCGTAGTTCCATCCCGCCGACACGAGCGCGTTGCGCTCCCCCAGACTGGCGGTGATCATGTGGTCGCCGTTCGCCGGATTGTAGACGCGCCAGACGGTCGCCCCTCCGTCCGGATAGTTGAACGCGATGCCCTCGTCCCGCCAGCCGGCACGGAGCAGAATGTCACGTTCGCCGATGCTGGGCGTGAACAGGTGTCGCCCGTTCCCGTAGAGACGGTATGCCGGCTTCCCGTCGGCCGAGCTTTGGAATGCGATGCCCTCGTCCCGCCAGCCAGCCTTCCTGAGGTTCTGGTATTCGACCGGGTTCGTGGTGAACAGGTGGTCGCCGAGGGCCGTCGAATACAGGCGGTGGACGGGAAGGGCGGCGGCCTGCGCGCCGGGCGTGGCGATGAGCGGGGCCGCCAGTGCGACGACCGCGGCGATGGCGGACAGTGCTTTTGTTCTAGGTTTGTGCATTGCTCTCCTTATGAAGATCTGCGTCGCGGCGCGTGACCGCGTTAAGGGGATGCGGCGGGACTCGGACCCGCGGCCTCGGCTTGATGCCGCGCTCTATCCGTCTGAGCTACGCACCCCGGTCCGGCCACGGGGATTCCACCCCGTTGCCTCATAGGCGGAGGAATGTCTTCGCCCGACCCTCTGGTTCCAGCCACCGGCTGGTGTTTGCGCCGTCCCGGGGGATCATGGGATGGCGTCTCCCCGCGGCTGCCAGGCCCGGGAGGCACTCGGCCGGCTGGCATCGGCCTTTGTCGAGCGTCGCGTGGACGGGATGGGATTCGAACCCATCCAAGGCGACCGTCTTCGTCCCGTCCACCGTCGCGCGGAACGGCTCGGGTCTTCCGCGCGGCTCATACGCAACCCTGGGGGATGCGCGACCATGGTTTTTGTTTTACGAGCCGGCTGGTGGCGGAACATGGGATTGAGTTCCGCCGCTTCCCCGCGACTGTCCAAGGTCCGGGGAGCCCTCCGCATGCTTGGAACATGTTGGGAGCCCGCGTGCGGATGACGGGGGTCGAACCCGCGATCCATGCTTGGGAAGCATGTGTGATGCCGTTTCACCACATCCGCTTGTTTGCCGGCTGTTCTGCGCGCGTGGTCTAGCCGGCGATGCCACCGTATCCGTTGGTTGTGCGCTTGCCGTCGGCCATGATGGCCGGCGTCCGTGCCTTCGGCGGGATTCGGACCCGCGGCAGGCCGATTAGAAATCGACCGCTCTGATCCATCTGAGCTACGAAGGCGGGATGGTGTGGCGGCGCTGGAGGGTCTTTGTCGGTCGGAGAGTATTGCCGGCCTGGACCCTGCATCGTTCCCCTGTCCCGCGCGCCCGTGGGAGTCCTTGCGGACGGTGCGCGCGTGGCGTGGACGGGGTGGCGTTGACGCCGCCGTCACCCGTTTCCTGAGGCGGGCGGGCATGCCGGAATGGCGTGGCATGCCCTCCGTCGATACCTTCACGGGGACGGCCGGGCGGGGCTTCCACGCCATCGGATCATCCGCCCGTTCCGAAGCTGAGGGAAGGAACGGACGTTCCCGTTGGCTTGGATGCTCGGCCCCGCCGGCCGTCGTGCCCCCTGCGGGGTTCGAACCCGCGACCCACGACTTAAAAGGACGCTGCTCTGCCGATTGAGCTAAGGGGGCGCGGCGTGTCCGCCGGACGGGCTTTCCCATCCCGTTGCGGCGGCGGACACGCCCTTTGGCGGCCTGTTTTTCGCGCCCGGCCCAGACCGGGGCCGGTGTGTCATCGCGGTTTCGCGCTTGGACCATCCCATGCGGGGACGGTCCCGTGCCTCCCGTCGGAGTCGAACCGGCGTGACGCCGCCCCTTTTTTCGTTTTTGCGTGGTGGAAGGGCCTGCATGCGATGGGGCGGCGTGTGGCGCGGCCCGGAGAACGCCGCGCGGAGGCTTGGAGGGGGTCGGGCCCGTCCCGCCCTAGGAGGGAGCGTTTCGTCGGACGGGCCCGTCCCCGAGTGCCTTCGATGGGATTCGAACCCACGACCTTCCGCTCCGGAGGCGGACGCCCTATCCGCTGGGCGACGAAGGCGGTGCCGCGCGGTTGGGACACCGGGGCGCGGCGGGCCGGCTGAAAGGAGGTGACGGATCATGGCCCGGGAGGGGTTTCCCGTCATGTCTGTCCCCGCGCGCCCGTCCTGTGAGAAGGAGAGGAGGAGGGGCGGTCCGGCGGGCGTGCGCGCGGTGATGCCGGACCGTCACGAATGATGTGGGAGGGCGCTGGCGGGCCATGGCGGGACAGGAGCTCCCGCCGGTTGACGATATGCCCGCCATCGTTCCCCCTTCCCGTTCCATGCCATGAGGCGGGAGGGGGTGGCGTTGACGCCGTTCCCACCGGGCGTCCCGGATGGGGGTCGCACCCATCCGGCCCTCCGTGGGGAGGGGCCGGCCTCCCTGTGCTTTGGGGGCCGGGACGTGCCGTCCGGAAAGCCTATCGATCATGTCGCCGGACGGCGGTGTTGTGTGGTTGAGGGATTCGCCATGCCTTCCGGGACGGTTCCCCGGCATGGCGTGGGGAATCATGCTCCGTCCCGTAGGACCCCCGGTGGGATTCGAACCCACTCGTCCGCCCGCCCGAATCGGGGCGCGGGGGTCTGACGCCCCGGGCTTTTCCGCTCTCACCGGACCCGGGGCCTGCCGGACCGAAGCGTCGCATGGTCTTGCGGCATGCTCCCGTGCGGGACGCGTGCTGCCATGCGACGGGTGGTCCGTCGAAGATTCTATGTGCGCTATGGAGTTGTCAAACCGGCCGTCCGCGCGTGCCGCCATGGGGCGGGCCGGGGGCCGAGGTCTCGTGTGGAGGCCGCGCCGTGCGGCCGGCTTCCGGGGACTGGTATGCGTCCGCGCCGCGCCGTTCGGCGTGTCGCCAGTGTTTTCAACGGTTGAGGAGCGTGGGGATGCGCAGCGCGCGCGGCTCGCCCTCCAGTCCTCCGGGGCGGATGCCGCGCAGGATGAGGAATGCGACGGTGGTGGCCAACGGGCCGGGGTTCTGGCTGGTGACGGCCATGCACATCTCGGCCCGGTCCGCGTCGCCGGCGAGCCACGCGGCGAACGCGCGCGTCTCCCACATGAGCCTGTCGTCCGGGCCGGCGGTCTCGCCGAGCCGCCGGTCGACGCGGTCGAGCATGCGTTGGTCGGGCTGGTAGAGCGGGTCGGCGAGCAGCCGTCCGACGACGTCTCGCGCCGGGTCGTCGCCGCGCAGGATGGCGCGCATGCGCTCCACGTCCATATGCGGGTCGACGAGTCCGGTCCATGCGGCGTTCTCGAAGCCGGGCAGGCGGAACGCGGCCCTCAACGGGGTCGCGTCGACGGGCCACACGCGCCCGCGCGGCGGGTCGAGGAGTTCGTGCCATGCGGTCAGGGCGGGGCTCTCCCCGTCCATCCTCTCGTTCAGATCTGGTTTCATACCGGCCCCGTATGCGTCCACGCGCATGCGCGCATAGGAGGAGTCTCGTCGTCCCCGGGGCGTCCGATCCCCATGCCGGAGAAATCCTTTCCGGACCATGGCAGGGAAGGCGGGCGAGCATGGCGGCGGTGGGTCCCGCCCCTTCTAGGGCCATGCGCTCGCAGCCCGCCTGCGCCCCGGGACGGCACCATCCTTCTTTCAGCGCATGCGGAACGACCGGGCGAGCGCGCCCAGGCCGCGCAGAAACGTTCCCATGGCGCGCCCCAGACGCCGCCGTCGGCGGTCGCGCGGGCGGACGACGCGCCTCCCGGCCTTGGACGCGGGGATGGCCGCGCGTCCCTCCACGGCCCGCGCGCGCGCCTGTCGGCGTCGCCGGACGCGCCGCATCATCGCGTCCAGCCTTTTCTCGCGCAGGCGCTCCGCCTTGCCGGGATCCCACGGCCTGCCCCTCTCCTTCCCCGACGGGGCCGGCTTGCCGTCGTCCTCGCCGGTGCCTGCGGGCGGCACGCCCATGCTGGTGCGCTCCACGACCGGCTTCGGCCTGGCGCCCGTCAGATCGGGTTCGTCCACCCACACGTCGGGCTCGCCCTCCTCCCATTGGCCGCCGTTGGCGACCAGCGTGCCATGCACGCCGCCGGGCAGGGGCAGGTCGGAGTATGTGACGCCATGATGCCCCTCGTGGTCGAGCCAGAGGATGAGCATGCCCTCCTCATGGCCGTTGGCCTTGAGGAGGGGTCCGTCGGTCAGGCACACGATCCGTTCGGGCGCCCAATCCGCTCCGGTGGCGGGGTCGCGCCGCCCGTCGGCGGCGAGGGCGAGCAGACCCTCGTGTCCGGGCGGCAGCAGGTCGGGCAGGTCGCCGTCGCCGTGCGCGCCCCGCCCTTCCTTCCTCCATTCGCCGCCCTTGGGCGTGCCCCTGGGTTGGCGCGGCCGCCCCCTGTCAGAGGATCCACTCATCGTCGTCCCCCTCCCCCAGGTCGACGCTGACGGGCATCGACGCCTGTTCCACGACGGGCTGGTCCATGACGCCGACGAGCCTGGGCGGCACGGGCCGGTATTGGCCGGCGTCCACGGGCCGGCGGTCGGGCAAATCCCCGCAGTTGGCCTCCAGTTCGCCGCCCTTGCCTCCCCACCATGCCTGGAACATGTCGAGGGGGCGGCCGAGCGGCTGGTACATGCCGCGGCCCTTGGGGAAGCCGCCGGTCCGGTTGGTCTGGCGGATAAGCCGGTGAGCCTCCTTGACGCTCATCTGGTCGACGTTGCCGGCGGGCTCCCCGTTGCCCAGGAACACGCGGCCGAGCATCGCCTTGCAGGCGCCCGCGTCGGGCAGCAGGTCGAGTTGGCTGGCGTTCAGCTGCTGCGCGTCCAAAAGGAGGATGATGCCGGCGCTGCGCGCCTGGCGCAACAGGACGCTCACGTCCAGGCCGATCGCGCTGCGGACGCCGTTGGCCCATTCGATGCGCGTGTTCTCGTTGGCCACGTCCGGATCCTCCTGCGGGTTGTCGAGTTTCCGCCGGTCCTTCTGCAGGAGGCTGTTGAACTCGGCCACGTACAGGAGGATGCGCTCCGGCCTCACGTCGGCGGGCAGGTTGTCGAGGTCGCCGCCCCCATGGTTCTTGATCAACTGGACGCGCCGGCGCATCTCGACGACGGTCCACCGGGTGAGAGCGGCCGTGTCCTCCAGGGTGTCGGCGAACCCGGCGAGCTTACGGCGGATGGGCCGCAGGTCGTTGCAGCCCTTGCTGGGGTCGGCGGCCAGGACCGTCCAGCCGAGGCGCAGGGCCATCTGCACGATGGTGACGGACACGCTGCTCTTGCCGGAGCCGGTCGTGCCGGTCGCCAATAGGTGCGGGGTGTCGTGCGTGTCGAGCCATGCGGGCTCGCCGTCGTCCCTGACGCCGAACGGCAGCATCCACGGCCGCTCCGGATCCAGGACGGTCCAGTCGGCGTCCGCCCTGGCGGGCAAGGGGTCGTCGCGGCCCAATAGGAGGAGCGTCCGGTCGGAGCCTTTGACGGGCAGGCTCTTCGCGTATGCGAAGCCGGCGGCCGCCTGGAAGCGTTCCAAACGGTCCAGCAGGTCCTGCCCGGACAGGCCGGGCGGCGCCTTGAACTCGATCCGGTCGAACACGCCCTGCCGTTCCGCCGTTTCGACGGTGGGCGTGCGCCCGTCCTTCGTGCAGGCGCCGGCCTCGGCCCACGCCTGACCCCACGCCAAGGCGAGCGCCTTCGTCCGCTGCCGTTGGTCGCGCCATTGCGCGGGGTCGCCGGCGATCCGGGTGCCGGCCCATAGGACGAGCCTTCCCGCGTCCACCCACTGCCACAACGTGGTGTCGGCGCCCATGAGCGCGTCGAGCCGGGATTGGGCGCGCCGCACGTCGCCGGGCGTGACGCCGCCGGTCAGGACGACGGGCATGCGCCACAGGCACCAATCGTCCCCCATGGCCATGTTCTGGGCGGGGCCGACGAGCGCGGGATGCTTCAATCCGGTGGCGAACGCGCGGCTGGCGAGGATGCGCGCCAGCAATCGGGCCGCCTGGTCGTCGCCGGTCAGATCGCGCAGCTGGGTGGGCATTCCCTGCTGGTCGCGGCCGGCCCGGCAGAACATCATGTAGCGCGCGTAATGCCGTCCAGCCCCGTCGATGGGCAGGATGTCGGCTATGAGCGCGTCGCCGAACGCGGGCCTCAGGTCGGGCTTCATGTAGTCGGTCGCCTGCCCGTCGCTTTTGCCTACGCTCAGTTGGATGCTGGTGATGCTCCACCCGTGGGGGCTGGTCGCCCTGGTCTCGGTCGAGTAGAGGAAGCCGGCGGGCGGGTTGAGCTTGCTGCCCTCCAGGGCGTGCTCCCATTCGGTCCGGTCTCGGGCCTGCCGGTCGATGCGGGCGAGCCGTTCGCGCATGGGCGGGCTGGGCGGACGCTCCTCGCCGATGATCTTCAGGCATTTGGCTTCGTCGAAGTCCATGCTGTCCCAGTCCGCGTCGGCGAGGATCCAGCAGAACCGGTTGGACGGGTCCATGCGCGTCTCCAACCCGTCCAGGCACAGGAAGCGCCCCCATTCGTCCCGCCGGTCGGTGAACCATTGCGAGCCCCGGTCGCCCCACGTGGCGTTGCCGCCCACGATGTCCATGCCCCACGCGCACGGCTTGCCGCCCCTCGTGGCGAGGGGTCCGGCGAGCCGGGCGGCGCCGGGGATGGCGGGATAGCAGGCGCACATGCGCATGATGTCCACGTCGCACCTGGCTTCGAGGCCGACCGGATCCGCCAATTGGAGCATGGGGTCCATGCTTTGCTCGGGGCGCAGGGCGACGATGGCGCGCGTCGGGTCCGTGCCGTGGGAGACGACGCCGACGCGCATCCCCTGTTCGGCGGCCAACGGCTTCAACAGGTCCCTGATGCTCGCGTTCGTCCACGGCAGGCTGCCCTGCGGGCCCGCGTGGATGACGAACAGGCGCTCCCCGTTGTTTCCTTTCCTCGTGCCGGTCACCCTGTCCGGCGGACGGACGGGCGGCTTCTGCAATTGCGCGAGCCACCCGTCCAGGAGACGCCACGACTCCAAATCGTCCCGGTCCTGCCGGCGCGCCTGCCTCAAAGCGGGGATCATGGGCATGAGCATGCCCGTGCCCATGAGCGGAAACAGGGGCTGCCAGAGGCCGAATCCGGCCCACAGGAGGATGCCGGCGGCGAGTCCGGGCAGGGCGCCGAGGAGGATCATGGGGAGGCGTTTGCGCGCCCACGTGACCCGGCGTAGGACCAGGGGCGCGGGCTCCATGTCGAGCCGATGGTCCCGGCGCAGGCTCATCCACCCCATGCCGGTCAGGTACATGGCGAGGAACGACAGGGGCGCGCCCCACGCCTGGCCGTGGCGGACCGTGAGCGCAGCCAGGCCGCCCATGGCCAGGCCTGCGAGCATGTCGGGTCCCGATGGGAGCAGGTCCATGGGCTTGGAGAACCAGGCCTTGGCGCGCCTGTAGGC
The DNA here is from genome assembly GCF_056355835.1 of Bifidobacterium sp. LH_730. Classification (NCBI taxonomy): domain Bacteria; kingdom Bacillati; phylum Actinomycetota; class Actinomycetes; order Bifidobacteriales; family Bifidobacteriaceae; genus Bifidobacterium; species Bifidobacterium sp. LH_730. The sequence goes on along the minus strand of NZ_JBKETB010000001.1, from coordinate 115,110 downwards.
GCGCGAATCCCGTTTCTGCATGCCCGTCTCCGCCATGGGACGCCCCCACGCGTCCTTGCCGGACAGTTCCGGGGGGCGGGCCATGGCGCGGCCCGCCGCCAGGAGGACGGGGACGAGCGGCCACAACGGCAGGCCCGTCGCGACGGCGAGCATGACGATGAGGCCTATGGCGAGATGGAGGAACGGCAGGGGGCTGGCAGGCGGCTGGCTTGACCGGCTCCGGCCGGTCCTTCTACGAACGGATGGCATGCGCCCCGTCTATGCGAGGGCGGCATAGACGGCTGGCGGCAAGGAAACCCGTTTCAAGGAAAGGAGAGGCCGCTCATGGTCATGGACAGCAAGGGCCGTCTGCACGAGCCGCAGGGCATCCCCACCGGAGGCCAGTACGCGAAGGGAAGCACGGGGCATGGGATGACGGACGACCTGCCGTTGAACCCCATGCTCGCCCGGGCGACGCAAGGCCTGAGGGCGGGCGCGTTGAAGGAGCATGTGGAGGCGAAAAGCGCGGAGGAGACCCGGGGCCTGTTGGACATGGCCGCCGGGGCCGAGGTCACGGCGGACGGCATCGTCCTATACGACGGGGACGGCCAGGTCGTGTTCCGGCAGACGGACGGCACCCCGCACCTCGACTACAAGGTCCTCCGCCGGGACCCGAAGTGCAGGGCGGCGGTCCGCCGCACCCTGAAAAGCGACCTGAAGGACCTGTCGGCCGCGGACCGGCGCAAAACCGTGCAGGCCGCGTGGCGCATGGCCTCCCCCTACGACCGGAGGATGGCGATCGAGAAAAGCCCGGTGCGCCGCTACATCCCCGCGTCCAGCATCGCCAACAGCCTGCGCCACCGGAAGGACCGGGACAAGGCGGTCGGCCTGCTCGTCGCATTGCACTACGAGGATGCCTCCGCGAGCGCGAACGTGATCCGCTCCGGCTACCCGAACAACCGCGACTCGGCGTTCGCGTTCATCAACAAGACGAAGATCCAACGCGACAGGAACGGGCGGGCCATCGTCGGCGACTACACGGACCGTGACGGCAACCCCAAGCACGGGCCCCTGCCCGCCGACAAAGGCGCGGCCGCCCGCTCCTACCTGCGCATGCTCTACCAGCCCACCCGCGGCGTGCCCGACAGGGAGGACACCAAGAGGATCACCGGCACGCTCAAAGAGCTGGGCGACTACGGGCCGGACGTGCAGGCGCAGGCGTTCTGGGAGCTCTGCTACGGCAACGGGAGCATGGGCAATCCGCGCGGCGACCTCGACTACTGCAAGACCCTCGTCGGCCAGGAGCCCGGCAAAGCCAGGGGCGTGCGCCTCCTCGACCGGCTGAGCCGCGGCCGAGGACAAGGCAACGCGGCCCGCATGGCCGCCTACCAGCAGTGCCTCACCCACGAGGCCGCCGTCCGCTTCTGCGCCATGGAACCCGGAGACCAGAGGAAGGCGAACACCATGTTCACCCGCCGCCGGCGCAACAAGGACACCGGGCTCATGGAGGACGTCAAGCCCAGGCGCCTGACGGAGATGCGCTCCTGGATCCGCGCCGTCTACCGGATCAACGACACGGAAGTATCGGACATGCGCGCGCGCATGGACGCGGAGAACGCCTCCAAGGCCGAATAGGGGTAAAGTGCGGGGTGGCGTGGGACGACGGGGTCCGGCGCCACCCCTCACACCCCCATGTCAGAACATGTTGCCGTCGCCGCCCCAGATGCCGTAGACCAGATCCGGCAGATCGCTGTCGTCTCCGCGAGGCACGTTTGTGAAACGGCCCAGGGAATCACGGCCTTGCGTTCCGTGCCAGCCGGCGGTGGAACGATTGGAGAAACGTCGCATCGCCTCCGCGTTCATTTCCTTGCCCAATCGAGATAGGGAGGGAATGTCGGACAACCGTTCGGACAACTCCTTGAGGTTGCGCGGCGGGCGCTGGTATTTGCCCACCATTTCGATGAGAGCATCATTCATTCGACTGGGGTCATCGTGGTACAGATCGGAAAGAAACGCGCCTGGTCGGATTGTTGTGATTCCGAGTTTCCGTAGGATTCCTTCGGTGTCGAAGTCTGAGATGTTGTCGGTGACGAGGCGGTCCGCTTTGCCTTTGATGGCTCCGGCGACCACCGCGGCATCGTCCACGTCGCTCACGTATTCCCTCATGTATTCGACAAGAGGCTCCCAGTCATGGACGAAATACGCCGATGTCGCCATCCGCATCTGATGAAGCCTGTTTTCGAGGCTACGTCGCCGGCGTTCACGGAAGGATTCGTCTTCGATCGGAGCGACTAGATTCTCCAGAAGATTGTCGCGTAGCTCCTGGTACACGTATTCGCTCCAGCGCATCCTGAACAGATTCTTCTCGCCCGTCGCCAATGATAGGAAGATGTCATTGGATAATGCTCCGAAGAGTACGTTTGTATCAAGGAACGCCGTATGCAGTCCGCTCATTTCTGCTCCAGCTCGCGGAACTCCTCGTTAATGGCGATAAGACGGTCCAAATGCTTCCGCTGATCTTCGAAAAACGCCTTGCATTCGTCGACCGCCTCTTCGGTGAAGCGCATCGGTTCACCGGGCAGTGGCTTCAGCAATCCATCCTGAACGTGATATCGCAGATGTTCCACGTCGCACCCCAGACGGTCTGCCGCCTGCTGTTCGTCCAGCGCATCCATGCGCTTGATCCGGTCAGCTATCCTAGTGATCAATCCCATGGTTCTCCTCCTTGCATGGCTATGCTGTGGGGCCTGTTTTCATAAAGTATGCGTCCCGGCATCCCAAAGCCGTGACGACGAGGTCACTCGTCACGTAGTAGACCGAGTGTGTTCGGATATCGTTCCGCGACATCGTCCATGGCGTCGGAGAGCTTCGCCTTCATCGCGCGCGGGGACCGCCGCCACTCGTCCAGCATCGACTCCGTCCGCCAACGGGGCGCGGGCATGACGTCCCATGCGTGGCGTTGCGCCACGTCGCCGTCCGGCAGGTCCTTCTCCCATGTGATGCGGCCCAGGATCCGCCCGTAGTAGTCGCCGTCGTCCATGGGCAGGAGTCCCGTCGTCTCGAGCATGTCCCAGCGTTCGCGCGTGCCCTTGCCGAGCAGGGCCTTGTGTCCGAATTTGGCGACGGCCATGCTCGAGATGGCGTTCCTCATCGAGTCGAGGCGCCTCCACGACAGATAGTCCTTCACGTCCTGGATGGTGCGGATGGCGATGATCCGCGCGTCGAACGCCACGTCCCGCCCCATGGCGATGCGTTGCTTGGACCGGATGCCGCAGCATGCGAGCGATTGGACGAATCCGACGGCGGCCGAACTTGCCATGACGGTCAATAGTTTCTCCACGCGACCGTTGAACGGCAGTCGGCGCGTGTCCAGGATGACGCTGATCTCGTCGGACTGGATGTACGCGAGGATGATGCCGTCGGGCATGCTCCGGGCGATCGCGCGGGCCGCGTCGTCCATCGCCCGCGTGAACTCCGGGTCGAACGGCTTCTCCAAGGTCCGGGTGAGTGTATGGAATGCGCGTCCGTCGACGCGGACGACCGCATACGGGTAGGCGCTCCAGTTGATGTGATGGCTGAAATCCTCTTCGAGCCGTTTGAACCGGTCGCCGAGCTCGTCCCTGCGTGCCATTGGTCTTCCTTTCGTCGTCGTTTCCGACGGAGTCCATGCGTCTAGTCGAGCCGTCCCTCGGCGAAATACCTGAACGCATCCGCTTCCGGCATGTGCCTGGCGACCGCGCGGATGATCCGCAGGTCGTCCTCGAGGAATAGGGCCCTCCCTCCGCGTCGGAACGGCCGTTCCTGCGCGGCCGCCCATGCCGCGAACTCCCCGACCGTCATGCCGCGCGCGTGCTCCTCCGCGATGATGGCGAGGGCGTCCCTGGTGGCGGTCGTGCTGTATGCGACGGGCCGTTTGCGGCCCTTCGCATGCCATTCGACGTCGCCCGGCGGCAGATGGTATCCGCCCATGCCCCGTCTCCTTTCGTCTTCGAATACGGAAGGACCCCGCCGTCCCCGCCCCGTGCCGTGTCGCCGTCGTGCGGCGCCCTAAGTGGCGTGGGTCGGGTTCGGCGGGGTCTCCCCCGTCATGCCGGGCCTTACCAGGCTTCGCCGCCCGGCTGGCCGTCGTCCTCGAGGTCCTCCTCGTTCACCCATGTGCGGGAGACGATGCGGTACCCGTCGTCAAGCAGAGGATCGCCCTTCTCGTCGTCCGTCGTCAGGCCGTTCATGTCGGCGAGCGCCAGCGCCATGGCGGGCGTCTCGACCCATGTGGCGTTGTCCTCGTCGTCCTCCCATGAGGCGTCCAGGCCGTCCATGTCCGCGTCGAACAGGTAGGCTCCGTCCTTTTCGCGGCGCACCGCGTATTCGATGCCGCCGTTCTCATCGGTTCGGGTCATGCTTTCTCCTTTGTTCTTCCTTGTTTCCGGTGGTGTCAGATTATGCGATCAGACGGCGCATGGCCGTCAGGCTCGCCGCCGCCAGACGCGCGTCATGGCCGATCCGCTCCAGCACGGCCGGCAGGCCGGGCTTGGGATCGGTGCGGGTCCACCAGTCGTCGCCGTCCATGACGATGCGCAAAGCCCTGTCCGCGTCGCGGCACAGGCACGAGTCCATCCAGTCGCACAACGCCTTCCTGTCGGGCGTGCCCTGGGCGAGGCCGGGGATGTCGGGCACGAGCGTGGCCCCCCATGTCTGCCGGGCCACGCACCACTGGGCCTTCAGCAGGGCGACGAGCGTGGCGTCCACGTCCCGCGGCGTGGGGGCGATCAGTCCGGCGCGCGCGGCGGTCAAAGTCAGGTGGACGGTCCCGTACCCGTCGGGGTTGAGCACGCGGTCGGCGCCCATGCTGGGCGCGCTTGGACGCCGGCATTCCACCATGGGCGGGGTGGGCGCGGGCATGGGAGCGGGCGCCGGCGAGGGGGCCGTCGCTTCGCGCGGGGGCTTGACGCCCCACTTGTCCAGCGCGGCCCTCGCGCCGGCGTCCGCCCACGGGTCCTCGATCGGTTCCGCCATGTCATGCTCCTTGCGTTCTCCGTTTGCGGCCGCGTCTTCGGTGGGGGTCGCGGCCCTGTCGACGGGTTCATGCGTCCCCGCCGGGTGGAAGCCGTCGAACAGGGTCGAGTCCACGTGGACGAACCTCTCCGGATCCCTCGGCAACTGCTCCTTGGCTGCGGCCGTGGCCTTCGCGCCCCTGACGACGGCGAGGGGGCAGTTGTTGGCGAGCGGACACCATGCGCACAGACCGGACGGCAGGAGCGGGTACGCGCCCTCCCCTATGGCCCGGTTCATCATGGTCCACGCGTTGCGCAGGCGCAGGCCCGTGTCCATCATCGCCTCGCCGGACAGGTCGGCCGGGTGGAAGGCGCGGTGCTCCACGTACACGTCGCGCGCCCCCCTGACCCCGCACACGCCCGCCGTCTCCAACAGGGCCTTGTAGACGCGCAACTGGTCGGCGTGGCGGCGCTTCCCGTCGGCGCGCGTGGGCACGCTCCCGGTCTTCCAGTCGACCACCACGCCCGATTCGTCGCGGTAGTCGACCTCGCCGCGCATGGGGATGCCCCACACGTCCGCGTCCACCCGCTGCTCCATGGCCGCCGGCTCGGGCGTATGCTGCAGCGCGTCCGTCAGGCGGAAGCCCGCCAGTTTGCGGGCCGCCGCGTCCGTCCAGTCGGCGCGCGTGGCGGGCGTGCCGTCGGGCTTGGCCGCATTGGACGGGATGGGCTCGTCCTTCCACGGCTCCGCGCGCCGCTTCTCCTCCAGCAGGTCGACCGCTTGGTCGGCCAGCGCATGCCAGTCGGGCTCGTCCACATCCGGCTCCCGCATCGCCAGTTCGAGGCTGGCGTGCGCCAGGGAGCCGAGCACGAGGGGCGATCCCCACGGCCGCTCGGGCGGGATGAGCCTGCCCGCGGCCCACCGGCCGGGGCAGCTCATCCACGTGTCGAGGCTAGAAAAGCTGGCCCTGCGTGAGGCGCGCACCCCGTCGACGGTCAACGTGCGCCGTCCGGCGTCGAATTCGAACGTTTCCTTGCTCATGCCCCCGGGATGCGTCCGGACGCCACGCGTACTCGAGGAGCCGCCACGGCTGCACGTAGCGGCGGCCCGCGTATTCGAATCCGAGCCCCTTGGGCAGGTGCGCGACCCTCGGGCTGATGAGGCGCGCCATCTCCTCCGTGTCCAGGGGCACGTTCAGGTAGCGCAGCCAAGGCAGGCGCGTGCGCGCCCGCTGGACCGCGGCCAACGGGTAGCATCCCGCCCGGTCGGGCTGCGGGAACATGCGGTGGTCGCACAGCAATCGTATGAACCGTTCCGGCACGTCGAGGAAGCGGGCCGCCTGGCCGGGGGACAGGACCATGGGCTGCATCAGTCGGCCAGCCCCCTCACCCGCTCCAGGTCGAGCGTCGGCGCCGCCAATGCCAATGCGACCGCCAGGTCGGTCTGGCTGCCCCGGACCTTCAGGCTCAGGCTCGGGTCGAGCGCGTTGGCCGCCTGGGCGGCGGCGCGCAAAGCGGCGGGCTCGCGTTCGGCGAGCATCATCAGCATGACCGTGCGCCGCGCCTCCCCCTTCTCGCCGGCCGCGTCCACGAGCACCCCGACGCCCCTGCCGGCCCTGCCTTCGATGATCGCGAAGACCTGCCGCGCCTCGTCGTCGCCCGCGACGTCGGCGACGAGCCTTTTGACGTCCGGGTCGTCCAACAGTCGGCGCGCGTCGAGGATACGGCGCGTCTGGGCGAGCGTGGGAGCCTGGGATCGCGCGCGGGCGGGCTTCGATGCGGCCGCGCCGGCGGGGGCGCCTTCGCCCCCCGGCTCCGCCGGGGCCTCCACGGCCGGCTCCCGCGGAGCGGGCTCCGGCGGGTTCCATCCGCCCTCGTCCATGCCGGTGGGCTGCCACTGCGAGTATTCGTCCGTCATGATGGTCGGACCATCCTTCCAATCGGGGCGCGCCCCACCATGGGGCGCGCATGCCATGCCCCCGCTATGCGGCCAAGACCGGGGATAAGCACGCTCCGCGCCGTCCGCGCATAGCGGGCCGGCATGCAGGCATCCATCATCTTCGTGACCGGCGGCACCGGCGGCGTGGGCAAGAGCAGCTGCGCGCGCATGCTCGCCCAGGCGTGCGCCCTCGCCGGCGCCAAGACCGTGCTCGTCGACGGCAACCCCGGCCAGCAATCCCAGCGCGTCTTCCTGAACGTGCGCGACGACCAGGGCCTGGAGGACGTCCGGTTCAGCAGCGTCATGGACGCGGTGCTCCGCCCGTCCGAAGTGAACGCGAGGTTCGCGTTCCTGCCCGGACCCCTCGACCCGTTCCACCCCAGGACCATCGACCGGTACGGGGAGGCATTGGTCGCCCTGCGCCCCAACTGCCGGCTCATCATAGTGGACGCGGACCGCACCGACCCGCGCCAATGGGACGACCAGACGACGTTCAGCGGCGGCATCATGCGCCCCTTCCTCACGTCCGGACAGGCGAGGCTCGTGTTCAGGATCGGCCAGACCGGCAGCCAGTTGGACGACGGGCTCGCCGCCCTGGACGCGATCCGCATGCCCGGCCAGACGCTCGCCATCAGCCAGGTCCCCCAGGGATTGAAGCCCAAGCCCGCCCGCCAATGGAGGCAACTGTTGGACGGGCTCGCCCAATACGGGGGCGCCGACCAGTGGGACCAGGCGTCCCTGCGGCTCATAGACGCGGGCAGGCGGGGGTGGCCGAAGGGCAGGGAGCCCGCATGGCTCAAAAACGCGATGCGCTTCAGCCTCGGACAATCCAAGGGCAAGGACGCGGACCGGTGAGCGCCGTCGACCCGAGGACGGGCCTGGACGCGCTCGCCCGGGCGCGCGGACGACGCGCCATGATGCTCGTCCGACTGCGCCGGCTCGCCGAGACCGACGGGCGCGCCTGCCTGCCCGCGCTCATCGACGCCTGCCAGGACGATCCCGCCATCCTGCGCCTCAGGGCGTGGCGCGCCGACCAGGCGGTGTTCGGCACGGGCCGCACGAAGGCGTTGAGGCACGTCGAGACGGCCGCCCGATGGTGCGGCGCGTCCGACGGCATGCCCCGGCCCGGCGACGTGACCATGGGCTGGATATTGGACGCGCGCACCCAGGGGGCGCGCCTGGCCGCGTGGCTGCTCGCCATCGGCCTGGACATGGGCTTCCAACTGACCGGACCCGACCCATACCACGGGGGCGGCTCACACGCCGAGCAGACGGGCGGCGACCGTGCCCAGCCGGCACAGGACCTGCCATGACGTGTCCAGACCCTCCAGATCCCGCACATGGTCCAATTCCCGGTTGAACGCCGCCTCGTCCAGACGGCGCGCATGCCCCTGCAAAGGCCAGTACAATTCCAGCAGACGCCCCCAATGGGCGGGCAGCATGCCGGCGGCGAGCCTCCTGCGATGCGGGGGCACGGGCTCCAGCATGAGCCCGGCCGCCACGAGCGGCTCCACGTCGTCGAGGCTGGGATGCCAGAAGCCCGCCCGGCGGGCCACGTCCAGCGCGTCCCCGGCGCGCCTCGCATGCTCGTCGTGACGCTCCGGCGCCGGCAGGCCGTCCAACGCGACGGCGGGCCCGTCCTTGTCCCCCTCCTTCCTGCCTTCGATGCGGTCGAGCATCAGCCCCCTCAAGCCGCCGACAGGACGGGGCACGGTCAGACGCGGATGCTCGTCGAACAGGCTGGCCACGTCCGACTGGGTCACGCTCCGGCTCGACCGGTCGTCCCACACCGGGTTCCACCCCTCCTCGTCCTCCCGGCTCGACGCGTCCGACACCTTCTCGAACAGGACGCGCCTCGCGTTCCTCAGGGCGACCTGCCGGGACAGTTGGCGCGCCCACGCGCAGAAGCTCGTGCCCAACAGGGGCGTCCACATGTTGTCCATGTTCCATTGGCTCGCCTTGCTGCTGATCGCCTGGCCGAGGATCTTCTCCACCAGCTTCTCGCGCGTGTACGCGACCATCGTCGCAGCCCGCTGCGCCTGCCCGGGGAACAGGGGGCGCACCGTGTCGTCCACGATCATGCTCTCGTACAGCCATTCGGCGACCTTATGCCGCTCCGGGCTGCCGAATTCCAGAGCCTCGTCCGTCCAATCCAACGCGCGGACCCTCGCGTCCAGTTCGGCGCACCGCGCCTCGTCATAATGCCTCACGCACGCGCGTCATGCGTCCACCACGCGCGGGCATAGCCGGCGCGCATGATCGAAGAGCATTGGTACGAACTCATCCCCGCCCCCGACGACGGGGCGGACGACCAGACCAGGTTCCTCAAACGGGCCCGCAGGGCCGCCGACGAACTCGGCCTGACCGGCAGGCCCGGCCTGTCCGACTGGTGGAAGGACAGGGACGACGGGCTGATCCTCGTCGCCCAGGGCGAACGACGGTGGATCATGGTCCCCCGGGGGGAGCGCGCCGCCAAGGCGTTCGCCCACGCCGCCCGCGCCACCATCCGCGCCTGCGAGAGGCCCGGCTTCCTCGACGAGGAGGACGGTGGCGTGACCGCGCACGCGCTCGCCGCAGCCAGCTCGACGCTCTCCAGAAGCGCGCGCGACGACCAGACCGACGACAGCGACGTGCGCCTCGACCCGCCCGAGGACGGGTGGACGGGCGTCAACGTGCGCAGGATCGCATGGCTCGAATCCAACCGGAACAACGACTGGCTCGCCGACGAGTTCAACAGGCAGGCCGACGACTCGAAGCTGCGAGGCGAAGGCCTTTCCGTGTGCAGGGTCGTCGCCCACGCGCCCGACCGCACCCAGGCCCTGGAGCACGCGCGCAACACCGCCAACGCCTTGGATCTCGGATTGACTCCCGGCATCAACGCGCACATCAGCCACCCCGGGCTCGGCCTGCCCCTGATCGGAGCCATCCTCATCCTTCTGGGCCTCATGGGCGCGGCCCTCGGCCTCAACCCGCTCCTACCCCTGACCGGACTGCCGCTCCTCGCATACGGCATCCACAGGCGACGGAACATAGGGCCCGCCGGCAGCCTCATGCAACGCCCCCGCCACCGCTGGTGGCTCGCCCGCACCCGCCGCGCACAATCCAGCGATCTGAAGACACGATCCGCCGGCGACGACCAGAACGTCGGGCGCAAACACCGGGTGAAGGCGTACGCGTTCCAACGCAGCACGTTCCCCCTGCCCGCCGGCGCGCTCGCCGCCATCGGCACGCCGCCCGCCCGCCTCGCCGCCGCCATCAGCGGCCTGACGCCCGTGCCCGACGGGCTCGCCCGGGCCGACGGCATGCCACTGGGGCTCGGCGACGACAATAGGCTCGCCCGCATCCCCCGCGCCGCGCACTACGGGGGCGTCGCCATCCTCGGCGAGGCCGGAAGCGGCAAATCGAACCTCATGCACGGCATGCAGGCGTGGATGCGCGCCCACCACGGTCCCGGCGACTGCATGGTCATGATCGAAAGCAAGGGGTCGGCCAGCCACCCCATCCTCGACAGGCTCGTGCCCGGCATGCAACTGGTCGACGTGAGCGACCCCACCACCCCCATGGTCAGCCTCCTGGGCGACGGGGACAACGCCGCGAAGGCCGCGCGGTTCGCCGACCTCATGCAACGCGCGCTCGGCGACCAGCAGGTCGGCCCCCAGTCGCGCATCCAGATCAAGGACGCGACGCACGCCGCCCTCGAAGGACTCCGGGCGCCAGGATACGCGCGCCGCTGCCAGACGCTCGGCATCCAGCCCGCCCGCGACTGGACCGACCTCGCGTCACGCCTCTGCTGCGCCGACGGACCAAGGGAGGCGCGCCTCCAGGGACAGGCCATCCGGTTGGAATGCGACGACCCCACGGTCGGCGCGGCCCTCGACCGGCTGCACGGCGGCCAACGCGCGGACGGCAAACCCATCCTGGCGGACGGCCGGCTCGCCGAACTCCTGCGCGCCCCCATGAACAAACTCGACCTATTGCGACAGGAGCCCGCGCTCGCCGGACGGCGCCCCCAGGTCACATGGGGGCAGGCGATCGCCCACCACGCGATCCTCATGGTCAACATCGGGCCCGCCGTCCGCGCCCGGCAGGACGGATCCCACGCGACCATGCCCGACAACACGCGCCGCCTCGTCGGCGCCATCCTCTTCCAATCATTGCGCGACGAGGTGGAGCGCCGTTGCGTCGACTGGCAGAACCAGGGGCGGGCCATGAGGGTCACCGTCGACGAACTCACCGACGTGACCGGAGACGACCCCACCGGCACGGACGCGGGAGGCGGCGGCGCCACCATCCGATGGATGCGGGAGCGCGGACGCGCCTACGGGGTGGAGCTGACCATGGGCACGCAGAACCCCGGCCAACTGTCCGGCCCCCTCCTGGACACGTTCCTCGGCATGATGACCCTGTGCAGCTTCACCCTACGCGCCCAGGCCATGGCCGAGAAGACCGCCGGGGACATGGGGCTCGACCCGGGGGTGCTGAAGGGCATGCGCGTGCACGACATGGCCGTCCGCACCGTCGACGCGGACCTGGCGGGCCTGCCCACGCTCGTCCTGAGGGTCCCCCACTACGACGCGGGCGAACACACGGACGCATGACACGCGGCCGACAACACCCAACCAAAGACAAGGGGGCAGCCCATGAGGGCATTGATCGACAGCAGGGAGCTCGCGCGCGCCGCCGGCCACGTCGCGCGCGTCATCGACAAGACGGGGCAGGCGGCCGGCATGGCCATGTCCATCACCGTCACCGACACGCAGACGATCCTCGAGGCCACGGGGCCCCGCGGCTGGTCGCGCAGCCAGGTCGACGCGAAGGGCATCGAACCCGGGCAGACGGTCGTCAACGGCCTGTGGCTGACCGCCATGAGCGGCGCCCTGCCCCAAGGCGAGACCGACATGGAGGAAAGGGACGGCAGGCTCCGCCTCTCCTGCGCGGGCGCCAGCCTCGACATGAGCCCCATGGGCGGGGACCTGACGCCCACGGCGCCCACGCTCCCCCAGACCCGCGGCCTGCCCGACGGCACCCTGGAACGCCTTGGACAGGCCGTCGCCCACTGCCTCGGCAACGATCCGAACCTGCCCGTCCTCACGGGCATCCGCCTGGCCGCGAAGGACGGGATCCTGACGGCGACCGGCACGAACCGCGTGTGCGCCAGCCAACTCGCCATGCCCGCGCCCGGACTGGACGACATGGACGCGATCGTGCCCGGCGAATGGCTCGTCCGCAACGCCAAGGGCGCCACTGGCATCGGCGTCGACGCGCACGCGTGCGCCGTCACGGGCGAACGCGACGCGGACACGAGCCCGGTCATCGACGGCCAATACCCCAACATCGACAGGCTCTGGCCCACGCCCGGGGACATCGAACAATCCGCCACCGTCGACAAGACGCGGCTCGAGGCCGCGTGCCGCCTGTTGAGGACCGCGTGGACCAGCGGCGGCCTCACCACGCCCATCCGGCTCGAACCCCAGGGGGACGCGCTCGTCCTGCGATTGTCCGACGAGTCGACCGGCGCCACGCAACGCCTCGACGCGACCATCGAAGGCACGCTCCGGGACGACGCGCATCCCGTCGTCCTCGACGCCACCTACCTGGCGAACGCCGCCAAGGCCACCGAAGGGCAGACCGTCACCATCGGCATCCGCACAGGCGCCGACCGCATCCCGCCCGTCCTCCTGACCGGCGAAAGCGAAGGCCAGCGGCAACTGATCACACCCATCACCATCGGGTGAGGAAACCCGGTAAAAACGAAGGGGGCGGGGACGGATCCCACGAGGGGAACCGTCCCCGCCCCTTCCATATCCGCCGGAGGCGGCTCAGGCGAGCAGACGCTCCAGACTCGACGACATGCGCTCGCGCCACGCGTCCGACAGGCCGTCCCCATCCAACGGCAGCGAAGCCGAAGGGACGACGGCGGAAGCCGGCGCCGGACCGGACGAAGGAATCCTCCCGGCCCCATCCACGGAGGAAGAGGAGTAGGGAACCGGCTCCGCCACGGTCTTCCCCGACGGAGCCACGGAGACGGCATCCCCCGCAGGCGGCACGACGGCCGGAGCGGGCCCGGCCATGGGGACGGCGGCGGGCATCGACGGCGAGGACGTGAAATCCGGCATCGGCCGCGACTCCCCAATGGACGGGGTGCCGGCCGGAGCCTCGGAGAAGGCCACGGCGGACGGCGCGACCCCGGATGGCTCCGGAACCATAGGATCATCCGCCGCCGGCTCCGGGGGCGCCTGGACGGAAGGCTCCTCCGCCACCCCGACGGACTCCGGGAGCCCCGCCCCGACGCGCGCCCCGGCCTCTCCGGCCGTCCCCATGGGCGCGGAGCCTTCCTCCCGCGATGCGGCGGATTCCACGGGCGACGGTCCGGCCGGAGCCTCGTGACGCGCGGCCGGGGACGCCTCCGGGACCGGGCCGGCTTGGACGGGGACCATGGGCGCCGGGACCACTCCGGCCCGCTCCATCGCCTCCAGCCGTTCCACGCGCGCATCCAGGCTTCGGGCCGCCGCCATCACGATCATGTGGCTGGTCGCCAGCAGGGCGACCGGCGGCATCGCCATCAGGCCGGCCGCCAGCCAGCGCGGCAGCAGGACCCCGTCCACCGGGACCGGCCGGGCGTGCAGCGCGTTGCCGGCCAGGCTGACGAGGCTGAACACGCACAGCATGGCCCACGGGTAGCGCTGCCCGATGCCGCGCGTCTTGAACACCCACGTCGCCCATGTGAACGCCACCACCGGCAGGTCGACGATCAGCGGAAACATCCACGACAGGGCCGGCTGCACGCCCACCGCCACGCCCAACTGCCTCAGCGCGTCGAAGCTCAGCACGAACGCGAGCAGGGCGATCAGCACCACCAGGCACAGCAGCGGCCACAGACGGGCCTCGCGGGCGCGCCCGTCCTCCAACGTGGGATCCATCCGAAACCACCTCTCCCAAAAAAGAACTGCGGGACAATCCGCCATGGCTATGGCGGGCGGCGGGACCGGCGGCCATCCCCGCCGCCCGCGCCACATGGATGCGTCCGCGGACCGCCATGGGAACGGACCGCCAAAGGGTGGGGGCACCCCGAAAAAGGCGTGGAATCGGCATGCAGTCATTGCCTGCAGGTCACTGCTCCGTGACTGCCCGGTGCAGTTGAAAACTGCCAATGGCGAATGAATTTAAACTGCGTCCATGCAGTCATATGCAGTTTAAATGCAGTTATGACTGCATGCCCAGAACCCTTGTGGGAGTAGGGATTGATGGTGATGATGCACTTCAAGCAGTCATTTCCTAAAGGGCCGAAAATGGCAGCCAAAATCTGGGGGCATGTCCGCGCGCGCCCGCGCGCGCGTACGCGAGGAAGGCCTTCCGGGCGGTTTTCGAAGAGCCGGAGGAAGGGTGCATGGTTGCTCCGCCCACCGCCCCGACGGCACGACGTGGACTCCTCCGCGGTCCGCCGTCTCCGCTCGGATGGTGGGTCACGACAACCGGAGTCCGGACCTCCGAGGAGGCGCCGGACGACTTGGAAACATGCCGGGGGCCCGGCGGGGAGCCGGGAAACGCAAAAACCGACACTCTAACGGACTTTCCACCCTCAACATGGACTGGGAGTCCCGTTCGATAGGAAAACCCGTCAGAGGGGCGTCTGGATGCCTTTTCGGGGCAAATCTCCGGAACGTCGATCACGGTCGCTTTGCTGGCTGTCAAGAGGGACAGGCTTCAATCGCGAAAACATGCCGGCCGCCGGGGGGGGGCGTCCGGGCGAAGCGAAAATCGAGGCCCTACGCGCGCGCACGCGCGGGCGCGCGCGGACCTGCCCCCTGATTTTGGCTGCCATTTTCGCCCCTTCAGGAAATGACTGCTTGAAATGCATAACCACCATCAATACCTACTCCCACAAGGGTTTTGGACATGCACTTATAACTGCATTTAAACTGCATATGACTGCATGGATGCAGTTTAAATTCCACCATCATTGATGGTTTTCAACTGCATCGGGCAGTCATGGGGCAGTCACGTGCAGGTAATAACTACACGCCAACTTCATGGTGGTTTTCGACGGCCCCTCCGCTCCTCTGGTCGCCCCTCTTTCGAAGGGACCCCCCGACGGCCACCGGAAGAATGATTTCGCCAGGCCGTGCCATCCTCCCCGGAGGCCGCCCGATCAAGTGGCGGCGCGGCTCGGAAATCCGGCTCCCTCGCGCGAGTGCGCGCGCACGCGCGCGGACCCACCCCCTGATTTTGGCTGCCATTTTGGCTCCATATATAAATGACTGCTTGAACTGCACAACCACCATCAATCCCTACTCCCACAAGGGATTCGGCCATGCAGTTGTGACTGCATTCAAACTGCACATGACTGCATGAGTGCAGTTTAAAATCCACCACCGTTGGTGGTTTTCAACTGCATCCGGCGGTCACGGGGCAGTCATGCGCAGACAGTAACTGCACGCCTCCTTCATGGTGGTTTCCACCCTCTCCCCGGGGTCGCGGCCGGGTCTCTCCGCGTGGACGCATACATGTCCCCCGACGGGTCCTCCGCGCGTCCGACGCATGGGGTCCGCCGGAATTGTCCTATGAGCCCCGACCCTGGGAGGGAGACCGCGATGGCCGAGAAGAAGGATCCGCGTTCGAACGTGGAGCGCGACATGGACCGGTTGAAGACATGGAAGTTCGGGAACATGCCCGGCATCTCGCATGGCGTCAACAAGGTGTTCGCCGGACTGTCGGCCATCGAACCCGGGTTCGAGGACGACGAGGACGGCGCCGACTTCTGCGACCGGCTCGGCCGGTGGGTGAAGATCCCCAAGCGCATGGACGGCCGCCCCTGGTTCCACATGGGATACGCGCAGGCCCTCTGGGACTTCCGCAACGGCGACATGCTCCTCGGGGCCGCGACCCGCGACAAAAGCCGCCAGCTGTTCGTGCGCGACGTGGACGACAGCGGCGACAACGAACGCCTCCAGACATGGCACGCGATCTCGAACATCGCGGACGAATACCACGTGCCCCGCCAGGAGTCGAACCCCGTGTGGGACGCGCTGATGAGGGCCGAATGCCGCAAGCTGGACACGCGCGTCCAGCACGGCGTCAAGTTCAATGACCGCGCGTACATCACCCCATGGCTCGACTTCCCCAAGGGCAACGCGCCACTATTGAAGATCGACCCGGACAAGCCCGCCTTCCACGACCCGTTCGAACTGGTCGTCGACCAGGAGTGGGACAAGACGCTCGTCGGGGAGGCGGTCCGGTTCCTCCGCCAGATCACCGACGGGCCCAACAGCCTCAGGAACCTCCTCCTGATGCCCGCGACCCCGTTCTGCGAACCCTACAAGCACCTGTCCTACGTGCTGGCCGGCGAAGGCGGCAACGGCAAGGGCACCCTGTTCAGCGCGTTCATGGAATCGTTCCCCAAGATGGCCACCAGCATCGACGTGGAGCGGCTCGTCGGCGGAGGCAAGTCGTCCAGCACGCTCATGGAGCAGGAGCCCGCCAAGCTCATGCGCCAGATGTGGGCGTTCGACGAGGACGCGGAAAGCCTGACCGCCCAGCAGACCCCGAGGCTGAAGAAACTGTCCACCGGCGACACCCTGACCGCGCGCAAGCTCGGCCAGGACATGGTCCAGTTCAACCCGCGCGCCACCCTGTGCGTCGCCACCAACCTCGAGTTCGTCACCACTTTGGACGCGAGCATGCGCCGCCGCTTCGTGTTCGTGCGCATGCGCGACGGGCAGGACCCCGACGACCTGGAGGACCTGCGCGAGTTCATCAACGAGAACGGGGCCATACCGTTCCTCATGGCCTCCTGCGAATACTGGTGGAAGGAAGGCGAGCACGGCAAGCGCGACGTGCAGATCGGCATGCCCGAGCAGATCTCGGAGTACGAGCAGTGGCTCGTCGACCGGATCGTGCGCACCGGGTTCGCCGAATCCGACGGCTACCCGCACACCAAGTGGGACGCGCGCAACGCCAACGCCAAGCTCGGGCTGAGGACCGCGCGCCGCGGCGGCCGGTTCGGCGTCGTCGTCGACAGCGAGGACCGGTTCCGCCCCTACCGCGAATACGTCAGGAGCCTCATCCTCGGCGAACAGACCAACGTCACCCCGCCGCCCGCCCCCATGGACGGCCAGGAGGCGGCGCCCCGCCCCGACCAGCGCGGCTTCGAATGCGACTACACGCCCGCCCGCGCCGACAAGAGCGCCATCGGCTGGAAGAAACTGGTCGCCGACCCGGACGCGGACACCATGCTGCCGCCCAAGGATGCGAAGGCGTTCACGTGCGTGCCCCGCCCCGGCTACGCGGTCCTCGACTTCGACATGAACAAGAGCCAGCCGGGCGGATTGGACGGGTGGACGGCGTTCAGCCTCGAGGTGGGCGACTACGGGTCCATGGGCTTCCCGTTCACCTACGTGGTGCGCACCCCGTCCGGCGGCGCCCACGCCTACTACAAGCTGCCCGAGGGCGTCCACCTGAAGGACGCGGTGAAGGCGGGCGGCATCCCCGTGGACATCCGCTCGGAGGGCCGCGGCTATGTGATCGCGCCGGGCAGCCGGACGAACGCCGGCCGCTACGAGGTCGCCGACGAGCACGAGGTCGCCGTGATGCCCCGGCTGATGGTCGACTGGCTGGCCTCCCAGGGGCAGGTGGAGGGCGTGGAACCCACGGAGGCGCCCCGCCCGGCCAGCCCCGCGCCCGCGCCGGGCGCGCAGCATGGTCCGTCGCGCCGAATCGACCCGTTCGCCGGCATGTTCTCCAAGCCCACGCCGGGCCGCACGCCAGGCCAGCCCAAGCCGCCCGTCCTGACGGAGGGCAGCAGGAACAGCACGTTGAGCGCCGACACCTACGGGCGGCTCCTCCACTATCCGCAGGACAGGGAGCGCATCCACGACAACATGCTCCAATGGGGACGGCAGAGCGGCCTCAGGGACAGTGAATTGGAGGCGATCTGGAGGAGCGCGGTCAAGGCCGCCGACAGGGACCGGGCCACGCTGGGCTGACCCCGGGCCTCGGACGCATCCTCCCGGACGGAACGTGAATCGAATCGTCCGGGAGGGAGAAATCGTCTTGGCCGTCGAACTTGAATGGGCCCAAGGGCTCGAACATGTGGAAAGGCTCGCCCAATGGGGGCCGGACGCGCCCGCCGTGGCCGCCTCCTGCCTCGTGTCGGAGGCTCGCGCATGGGGCACGCGCGGACTGACCCCCATGCTGGACGGCATGGACGCGTGGTTCACAAAGGCCGACCCCTCCTCGCTCTCGCACGTGGGCCGCGCCCACCTGGCGCGCGCGCTCGCATGGCGCCTGTCCCGCGACCACGGGGGATGGTCGGAAAGGAAGATGCGCGTCCGCCTCCTGCGCTCCGCGACGCGCATCGGACGCCCCGACCCATTGTTCGACTATCCGGACTCCCCTACGCCCCCGAGGGATGGCGTCGACCCGATCGGGTTCGCGCGGGAGCTCGCCGTCATCGACGCGGACGGATTGACGGCCCGGCGAAGGCCTTCGTTGAAACGCCGTCTGACGGCCCTGGATCCGCGCATGGGCGGCCATGATCCTCTGGGGCGGCTGGCGCTCATGGAATGCCTCGCATGGGCGCTGGCGCACGCGAGGAGCGCTCCCGGAGGCCTGCGCGAACGGTGGGCGCGCGACCTGGACGCGCTCGCCCGCGCCGTCGACTGAACGTTGCGAAAAAACGGGAGGCGTCTCCGGCCATGCGGGCCGGAAACGCCTCCCGTTGACGTTTTGCGGCGATGACGCCGCTTCCGCTCAGACGGCCCTGTGCCGTCCTCCCGTTTTGCCGCCCGCGCCCGCCGCCGCATGCCTGTTGCGGCGGACGACCACGATGGTGACGGTGATGGCGAGCGTCCACGCGGCGAGGATGGCGAGGGCGACGAGCCATGGGAACACCCAGTCGCCCGGCTGGTCCTCCGGATTGGGCGCCGGGTCGGGCATGGAGACGCGCTCGCCGGTGACGACGAGTCGCTGCGTGTTGACCCCGTAGGGGGTGCAGGTCAGCAGGGTGACGATGTCCTTGCCGGGTTGGATCCTCAACAGTTTGAAATCGTCCTGGGTGAACTGGCCGTCGGGCCCGCTGGGGCTGACGACGGTGATCTTCCTGACCTGGTAGGCCATGGTCCTGCCCAAAGTGTCGATGTAGAAGATGTCCCCCGTTTTGCCGCGCCGGAGGCTCAATTGGTCGAACATGACGTGGCTTGCGAGCCCGGTGTGGGCGGTGATGACGCTATTCGTGTTCCGGCCGCCGACGGGCAGGCTAGACCCGTACATGTGTCCGGCGCCCGCGGCGAGCGCGCCCTGGCCACTGCCATGGCGGATGGGCAGGTCGATGTCGAGCCTGGGGTAGCGGACGCGGCTCATGATCCCGTCCTCGGGGGTGGCGAGCAGGTTGTTGTAGGTCTTGTCTTTGGAGGCGATGGTCGCGTCCCCGCTCCACGGGTCCATGGCCTCGCCCATGACCTCCTGGCCGTCCTCGGCCAGGCGTTGGTTGTATTCGCGGGCCTTGGCGAGCTCCTGCTTGCGTTGTTTGGCCTGCAGGGCCTTGACCTGCTCCTCGTGTTGGTCGACGACGTGCTCCTGCCGTTGGTCGTTGAGGATCATGAGCGTGAAGGGGCCGGTCAGGCAGGCGGCGGCGAGCAATAAGGCGAGCACGCCCGCCACGAGACGGACCGGGGACAATGCCCTGGTTCCGCCCGTGGCGGGCGTGCCCCCATGGGTGGCCTTGTGCCTCATCGGGTCAGGCGACGCTCCTGCGGCGCAGGAGCAGGACGCTGCCGCCGAGCAGGGCCACGCCCGCCGTCACGGCGAGGATCAGCCCGTTGGCGCCGGTGGTGGCCATCTCCAGCAGGTTGCGCACGTTCCTGACCTGGACGGTCAGATGGTCGTCCTGCATGCTCGCGTTCTTGCCGTCCACGGTGGCCGAGAGGGCCGCGTCCGCGTTGTCGGCGCCGGGGGTGACGGTCACGGTGACGGTGAACTGGGTGCCCTGCTGCATGTAGCCTTCGGGCACGCCGGTCTCCTCGACGTGGTATTTGCCGGCCTTCAGGCCGGATACGGTGGCGTCGCCGGCCTTCACGTCGGCCTTGGCGGCCGCGTCCGTGCTCGGCGTGTACACGTTGTTGGTGCTGGTGAACTTGATCGGGTCTCCGGTCTTCTCGCCGGCCGCGTTGGTCTCCCACACCTGGAAGGTGGCGCCGTTCAGCGGCTGGTTCTTCGCGTCGACCTTGTGCAGGTTGAACTTGCCGGTGTACACCTTGGTTTCGTTGCCCGGCGTGGTCTCGTGCTGGCCGCTGGCGTTCGGGTTGTTGCCGTATTCGAGCTCGACCGTGTTCGGGTTGCCCTGGCCGCCGACGATGGCGTCCTGGTCGATGGTCGCCTGGTAGGTGATGGTGATGGTCGCGTCGGCGGGGAACTTCGCGTTGCCGGCGATGTTGGACACGAACGCGTCCTTCACCACGCTGCCGAACTCCCATTTGATGTTCTTGCCGTCGACGGTCTGCTTGTAGTCGACGTCCTTCGCCAGGGTCGTGTCACCGACCTTGATGCTGATCGTGTCCTGCTTGACGGTCATGTGGGTCGGCCGGTCGGTGATGGCGAAGTAGCGGGTGTCGTAGCCGGTGGACGCGGGGATCTTCTGCGTGATCTCGAAGCTCACGTCCTTGCCGACCGTGCCCGTCGACTGGTCCAGCTTCTGGTCGCCCTCCACGATCTTCTTGACCGGGTTGTCGACCGGCAGGGTCTTGTAGGTGACCTCGCCCAGCGTGTACGAGCCGGAGGAGGTGACCAGGTTCATGCCGTTGATCTTCGTACCGTTGAGCATCGGGATCGACGCCTCGCCCGTCGCGGTCGTGTCGATGACCGCGTACACGCCCGGCTTCAGGCTGCCGGCCGTCTGCTGGTTCGCGTGCCCCTCGACGGCGGTCAGCGGGGTGCCGTCGATGGCCTTGAACGCCTCGTCCTTGGACAGGGCGGTCAGGAAGTCGCGCAGCTTGCCGGCCCACGGGCTCGTGTTCGAGTCGAGCAGGTTCTCCACGACCCATGCCATCGGGTTCGTTTCGTCGATGGTGACGGTCTTCGTGTCGTCGCCCTTGACCTGGATGCCGTCGGTCTTGTCGTCCGTGTCGAACTGCTTCAACGCGTTGACGATGCTCGCCTTGGCGGTCGTGTCCGTGTCCATGTCGTAGCCGGTGACGTTCGTGCCGTCCGTCTGCGCGGCCGTGTACGAGCCGAGCGGGATGGCCTTCATCGTCCGGCCCGAGATGTCCTGGTCCTCGGCCGCGTTCACCGTGATCGACTGGACCTTCGCCAGGTCCGCGTCCGCGACCGGGGTCGACGTGGCGGCCGGAGCGGCGGAGGCCGACGGGGCGACCAATGCGGCCACCGCGGCCACGATCGCCGTCCACGCGGCGGTCTTCCTCATGTTCATGGGATTCCTCCCTCTTTCCCCTCCCCCACCCCCAGAGGGGCGTGCCGGGAGGATCGGTATACCGTGACGGAACCACCCGACGGGCGTTCCGGCCGGACGGCTATGCGGCGAAACGAGAAGATGGGACCGCTACAGGCAGAAGGCGGGCGCGACGCCGTAGCGGTAGATCGCACCGTTGTAACTGAGATCGCCGCTGGAGTTGATCTGCAGGAAACCGTCGTAGTAGTCCGGACGCGGCGACCGCCCCCACGCAAGCGCGTCGTGAGCTCCGGCGGGCCTCGCCCTGGAAGGGGCGGCCCACAGCGTGTTGAGGATGGTGTTGCCGTTGAAATTGTTGGTCACGCGGCCGTCGTAGAACTCGTATTGGGAGCCGCCCTGAGACAGGGACTGGAAGCCATCCGTGTCCTTCCATCCGTCGTACGGGGTCTTCACGTACTCGCGGTAGGAGACGAGCCAGAGCCTGTCGTTGGTGCCGGTAGCGACGGCGCGCTTCTCGTTGCCGACGGTGTTGTTCGTCGTCTTGACGACCGGCTCCACCGTGTCCCTCAGGTCGGCGGGCATGCTTTCCCAGATCTCGCCGGTGTTCATGTTCCTGCGGAGATCGCTGTCACGCCATCCGCCCTTGTTCGTGTTTAAGCCGGAGCATCGGGTCGTGGAATCATCCGTGGGCATGATGCCGTTCATGCAGTAGGCTCGCGGAAGGCTGTTGACGGTCTGGAACGTAAGTCCGGCCTTCCCGCTTCCGTCCGCCTTGTCGTCGTGGAGGATGCCGATCAGGCGGACCGGCATGTCCACTTGCTGGCCTTTGGTGGCGATGGCGGTGCTCGTGACCTTGAGCACGCCCCTCGTGTCCGCATCCATCGCGGACTCCAGCTCGCCGTAATACTTCGAATTCTGGCCGTTGATGCTGAGGTCCTCGGCGATCGTCTTCAATCCTCGGGCGGAGTATCCGGCGTAGCAGAAGCCGGACTCTCCGCAGGATTCGGGCGTGGCCGCATCCGCCATCGGAACGCTCAGTCCCGCCACCAGCAACAACGCTGTCGCAGCGGCGGCAAGACCAGCCTTCAGATGTCTAAACGCAATGGGGGGGGGTGATGTTCTTCAGATTGCTCATGCCCTCCCCTATGCGCCTCTTCCGGGGGTCAGAGGGAAAAGGCGGGCGCGACGCTGGACCGTTCGAGCGCACTGACGTAGCTGTTGATCTTGCCGTCATTGACTATCAGGAAATAGTCGAAATAGTTCGGATACGGCGACCGCTCCAATGCAAACGCGTTGTTGGTTCCGGCGGGCCGGCTCCCGGAGGGAGCGGCCCCAAGCGCATCGAGGATGGCGATGGCATTGCCGTCATACTTGTCGACGACCTTGCCGTCGTAGAACTCGTATTGACTGCCTTCCTGGCTCCACGCCTGGGCGCCGGGAAGATCCATCCATTCGTCGTATATGGTCTCCGCGTACTCGCGGTAGGAGACGAGCCAGAGCCTGTCATTGGTGCCGGTGGCGACGGCGCGCTTCGAATTTCCGATGGTGTTGTTGGTCATCTTGACGACCGGCTCCACCGTGTTCCTTAGATCGGCGGGCATGCTCTCCCAGATCTCGCCGCCGTTCATGTTCCTGCGGAGGGCGCTGTCGCGCCAGCCGCCCTTGTTCGTCATCCCTTGTTCTCGAAGACAGGACGCCGTGGAGTCGTCGCCTGGCATAATGCCGTTCATGCAATATGCCCGTGGCAGAGAATTGATGGTCTGGAACGTCAGGCCTGCCTTGCCCGAGCCGTCGGCCTTGTCGTCGTGGAGGATGCCGATGAGACGGACCGGCATGTCCACTTGCTGTCCCTTGGTGGCGACGGCGGTGCTCGTGACCTTGAGGATGCCGCGCGTGTCCGCGTCCATCGCGGCCTTCATCTCGCCGTAGTATTGCGAGCTCTCGCCGTTGACGCTCAGGTCCTTGGCGATCGTCTTCAAACCCTTCGCCGAGTATCCGGCGTAGCAGAAGGCGGAGTTCCCGCAATCTTCGGGAGTATCCGCGTATGCGACGGTCCCGTTCAATCCCGCCGCCAGCAACAGCATTGTCGCCAGCGCGGAGAGCCCGGTCCTCAGTCGTCTAGGAATCGCAATGGGGGGGGGGTGATGGTTTTCGGCTTGTTCATGCGGATCGTCTATGCGCGCTCCGCCCCGGTCGTTGACGCGCCGGACGGTTCGCCCGCCAGACGGAGCGCCTGTAGAATGCCCTCCCGAAAACATCCGGCCGCCGGCGGCCGGAATCGGGACGGGAGGGCATTCTCGATGGGCGGACACTACGACGACTGGGAGATGGAATCGCGGGCGCGGGACGCGGAGCGTTTCGCCATGGACGCGGCAAGGGACGCGGCGGACCTGCGCGGACAACTGGACGAGGAGCGCCGTGCGCGCGCCGACATGGAGAAACGCCATAGTCGCGAGATGGCACGTTTGCGCAAGCAGATGCGGGACGAGCGGAAACGGCATGTGGACGCCGAATACTCGAACTGGGTCGCCACCCCGGACGGCGAACGGTTCGCGCATGCGAAGTGGCGGCTTGACCAGGTGTGCGACGAACTGGGAAGGGTCTGCAAGATCTATGCGCGCGACAAAAACAGGGTCAAGAACCAGGCATCCCGGGCGGCCGAGGCGACCCACGACCATGAGGTGGCCGCCGTCCGCAGGAGGGCGAGGCCCGTGAAGGCGGGCGCGGCTCTCGCCGTCGTCCTGTTCATATGGCTGACGCTCGTGTGCGTCGACCGAAAGTTCTTCCAAGGCTACATCTCGAACCGGTATTACGCGTACATCCCCGCCTGCCTGCTCCTCGCCTTCATATCCCTCGTGGTCTACGCGGTCGCGGGCGGCAGCGTCATGGCCGCGGAGAAGAAACGGAAGGAGGCCGGCCTGCAGGCCGCCGTCGAGGAGGAGAGACGCCTGCACCCGTTCGAGGACTGGTCCGAGCCGGGCATCGACACTGCGTTCGACATGCGGAAGCGATGCGAGAGGCTGGTGGACGAAGGGCGTTTCCTGGACGCGTTGGAGGCGATCCGCCCGTTCATGGACTCATCACAGACGATCGAGTGGAGGACATATCCGGACGCGCTGGAATCGATGCCCACGCTGAAGGCGGAGTTCGAGCGCATGCGCGCCGAACGCGAACGGAAGGCCATGGAGGAGCCCGTGCCGGTGGAGGAGCCGGAGTTCTAGGCTCGTTCACGATCCGCGCATATCATGGTGGCATGCGTAGAACCCTAGCCTCCGTTTCCATTGCCGTCCTGCTCGCCATGGGCCTGTCCGCGTGCGGCGCCCAAAACCAGTCCTCGGACTCCCCCGCGTCGAGGCAGTCCACGTCCCAACGATCCGACGCCGTCGAAGGCGCGGAGCCCGTGGACGAGCAGACGTTGATTGACGTGGCCGTGGACACGGAGAAGGCGATGCGCTCCTGGGGGTCGGACTCCACCATCCCCGTCGACCAGCTCACGCAGAAGACCGCCAAGGACGTGCTCGCGACGCTCGACCCCGGCCACGTCCCCTCCAAGCCCGACCTTCTTTCCGGCGTCAGGGGCGAGGACGGGGCGGGTCCGGACATGCCGTGGGACGGGGAATGCCTGTCCGGGCAGCCCTGCGAGGGGTGGACGATGCGCGACTGGATGTACAACGACGCGTACGCGTACGGGGCCAGGTGGGTCGACGGGCCCACGGCCAGGGTGATCGACTCACGCAAGGGCCTGGTCCAAGTGACCGGCACGGTGCGCGCCGTCTTCCTGCAGGACCGCGACACGTTCGGCCAGGCCTCATGGCCGGACAAGGAATGGTACGCGCTCACCCCCTCGTGGAAGGACTACGAGATCGAGGACACCCTCACCATCAGGGACGGGAAGGCGGTCGAATACGTGAACGGACCGTCCGACCCATGGTGGATCAACCCGTGGCTGCGCGCATGGAACGACAGCATGGCGTCCGACACCGACAACGGGACGAGGGTCGCCATCCCCGTCGAAGGCGACCCCCAGGAGACCGAACGCTACATGAACATCAAGCACATGGCCGTCGAGGACTTCCAGACGGCCCCCCGTCTCATGGGCGGCGACACCACCGGGGGAACGCCCGTCGACTGGAGCCTGTGGGACGGGCTGATCAAGCTCAAGCCCACCACCTGCCAGAACCCCGGCGCCTGCCAGGATTGACGCGCCTCCTCACCTCCACGTGTCCTTGCGGAAGAACACGTTCCCGGCCCCCTTGAAGTCGTCGCTGGTGAGCCATCTGGACCCGTATCCGTTCCAACTGCCGCTGCCGCCGTTCGCATAGTTGCCCTCCGAGATGCGGATCCTCCACCCGGACCCGTCCTTGACGACCTCCTCGACGACGGCGATGTGCCCGCACGACGTGTCGCCGCCGAGCGCGCCGCCCATCTGGCTGACCCCGTCCCCCGGTTTGGGGCTGCTGCTGACGGTCCAGCCGGGCGTGGCCGCGAGGTGACCGGCCACGTCGCCGCCGCACGCGGTGTGCCAGTTGGCGACGTCGTGATTGTGGATGAGCCATAGGCGTGTGAGCGCGTACCAGTAGCATTGGTAGTCGGAGAACGTGTTGAACGGGCCGAAGTCCCCGTTCTTGCACACGTGCGCGTCCGTGTCGCACATCCATGAGAAGTCCGAGTGCAGGACGTCGGGAGCTCCTCCCACGCTCCCGTATTCCGCGTCGCCCGAACCGTTGCCGCCCGACGGGTCCTTGCACGCGGCGAGCGCGTTCGACCCGGGAGTGACGGCGGGTTTGGAGCCCTCGACCTTCCCGTCGTTGAGCTTCGCATACCATTCGTCCGCGTATTTCAGCCGCTCCTCGATCGCCGCGTCCGAGTCGGCGCTCACCTCGACGATGTTGTGGAATATCCTGGCGACGTCCCGCGCGCTGTCGGCGGTCTGCATGAGACGGTACGCGTGGTTGTAGTCGCCCGCGAGGTCGTCGATCAGGTGCTGGACCTGGACCTCCCCGTCCGCCCAGCTTCGCCCCTTCTCCTCGGCGAGCTCCACGAGGGCGACTCCCCTGCCGCCGGTCCATTGGATGAAGCCGATGCCCGCCGGCCTTCTCGCCCACGCCTTCGCCCCGTCGTTGTCCGCGTCGTCGGCCCCGTGGCCTTCGGTGGTCCTGTACCGGACGCCGCTCTCCTTGCTCGCGTTGCCGAGGATGCCGGCGATCATCCTCTTCGAGAACTTCAATCCCTTCAGGTCGACGCCGGTGCCGTTGCTGAGCCGGTCGACCACGTCGGGCGCGTTCGACCCGTCCGCGTCGACGCTCGCGCCGCCCGAATCCCCGTCGCCAGTGTCCGCGCACGCGGCGGTGGCCGCGGCGCCCGTCGAGCTCGTGGACCCGGCCATGGGCATGAACATCATGCCTGACATCATCACCATGAGCAAAGGGGTCGCCACCATTGCCCCCAACGCGAGCGTTCTCCTATCCATGGCGCGCAAGCTATGCGAAAAGGGGACGGAAGCCCACGCGAAGGAGGGTCTCCGTCCCCTATTGTCCGGGATGTCCCGGGGTCAGCCGACGGTGCGCACGAGCTTGAACAGGTACGGCAGGCCTGGGGCCGGCCCGTACCAGACGCGCACCATGGGCCATGCCATGAGCGCGGCGGGCAGGGCGGGCTCGTCGTCCACGCTGTCGAGGCGCACGTTGGCGAGCCCGTCCGGGCTCACCCAGGCTCCTGGCGCGCCCTCGACCGGATAGCCGGAGTGTTCGAGCGCCCACAATGCCCACACGTGCCATTGGCTGCGGTCGTATGGGTGCGTGCTGTGGTCCATGCGGTCGAGGTCGCTGCGCTCCAGGAGACGCGAGGCCGCCTCCCGCCCCCACTCGGGGTCGATGCGGGAGAGCATGCGGGACGCGTCCCCCATCAGCCCTTCCAGCAGGGCGTTGTCCATCATGGGGGGCGTGTGCCGGCCCGCGTCCCACAGGACGCGGCCGGACTCATACGGTGTGCTTCGTGTCAAACGGCGCCTCCTTCGCTCACGGGAGCATGCCGGCGAACGCGTCCGCGCCGGCCGCCTGCTGCGGGGCGACGGCCGGCGCCGGGGCGGACGTGTGGGTGGCGCCCGCGAACCCAGTGCCCGCGGCCGGAGCCGGGGCTTGGGCGGGCGTGGAGCCCATGTTCTGCAACGGGTCGACCGGGGTCAGTCCGAACCCGCTGAACGGATCCGTGTCGACGCGGTCGACCAGGGGCGTGCCGTCGCCGGTCTTGAGCACGGCGATCAACGTGGGCTTGATGCCGCGCGACCCGTCGTTGCCCACGTAGGCGGTCAGCCACAGCTTGACGCGCACCAGGGCGCCCGAATACAGGCTGCCGCGGTCCAGGGGGCGGCGGGACTGCTCGTCCAGGAGCGCGTTCTCGGCCGCGAGGTCGCGGCGCGTGCTGACGCGCATGTACGCCTTGCCCTGGTATTCGGGGTTGACCTGCGCGCGGATGCGCCCCGCGTTCTGCCCGTTGCGGATCACATACGTGTCCGCGTCCCTGATGGGCAGTTGGATGCCGAGCGCGCTCAAATCGGCCGGATGCTCGGGCATGCCCTGGAACGGCGGGTTGACCTGCTGTCCATTGCGGTTCGTGTACGAGCGGGTGCGCCCCTGCTCGTACGCGTCCTTGAACGCCTGGTCCATGCGCTCCAACTCCGCCTTGAAACCGGGGTCGTTCTTGTCCCAGATGAGCTCCGCGCTGTACACGCTCTCCCCGTTGTTGTTGGCGCGCGGGGTGAACACGCCGGCCGCGTAGTTGATGACGGCGGGCAGGTTGGTGATGAAATCGGCCATGATGGCGCTCCTTAATGTTCTTCGAATATGCTGTCGTGTGCCTTTGGACCCCGCCGCGATGGCTTCGCGGCATGGCCCGGCACGCACATGTATGCGTCCGCGACTAGCGTCTTGTTTTTGAGGCATCGGGAAGAGACTTCGGAAGGACCCCATCATGCGCACGAACATCCGCCGCATCCTCGCCATGACGGCCGCCACGGCCATGGCGCTGACCCTCGCGGCATGCGGCCAGCCCCAGAACGCGGACGCCGGGGACGCGGCCAAAGGCGACGACCCGCGGCAGGTCGCCGAACAATACGTCAAACTCATCGAGGAAGGCGACCTCAAGGCCGCGTTCAAGCTCACTTTGGACGGCAAGCCCGCCGGACGACTCCTCGAACCCAAGGCCTACAAGGAGGGCGCCGTCGAACACACCCTGAAGGTCCTGCCCGCGGTCGGAAGCACGGCCGAAGGCACCCTCACGGCCGGCGGCAGGGACATGGACCTGAAGATGACCAAAACCGACTCCGGGTGGCGGATCGTCAAACCCACGCCCGACAAATGGTCGTCGCCCATCAGCCGCCGCTGCGACGCGATCCTCCCCCAGGCGGGCACGTTCAACGTGGAATGCGACACCAAATTCGGCCACAGTAGGCTCGTCGTCGAACGGAACCCGGACGGGGACGGGCACGACGTGAGGGACGGCGAATGGACCGGCGTCGACCCGCAGGCGCTCCTGAAGAAAACCGGATACTACCTCAGCTCGTTCACCCGCGAACACGCCCGCCTGACCGACGACACCGGGCGCGACGCATACGTCGACCAGATCGTCGACGTGAAGGCGCACGGCGCGGACCTGTACGTGCGGGTCATGGGAGGCGTCGACGACGATCCCGCCACCAAGTGGGGGTCCCTGACGCCCGTGTGGCTGCGCGTCGCCTTCACCTCCGGCGACTGCGGATGGTCCGACGCGATCGCCTACAACGGGGTTGATGACACGCCCGCCGCGGACCCCGAGCAGGGCATCGACGGCGAGTTCGAGATCACGCCCGAACCGGCCGCCTAGGCATACGGCAGGGCAAAAGCATCGGGGCCGGTCCCCCGTCATATTTCGACGGAGGACCGGCCCCACGTTTTCCCAATCTCACGCTTTGATCGTCGACGGGTCGAACATGCTCCTCTGCTCGACCATGGGCCCGTGGATGTCCGCGGACTCCAACGTGTGGTCGTCGAAGATGGCGACCGACCCGTCCCCGTAGGGTATCCTGTCGCCGGCCGCGGGCACGAGCGCGCCCACCCGTTGGGCGAGCTCCCTGGCCTCCTGGATGCGGCCCATGCCGGCGAGCATGTCGATCTGCGCCTTCGCCTCCCATGCGCGCACGTCATCGTCCTGCGAACGCCGTTTGCGCGTGTACTGTCCCGCTCCCGGCGTGCCGTGCGGCGCGTGCGTCATTCCAAGCCTGTCGACAACCATGGTGACTCCTCCACTGGATCCTGTTCCGCCGTTTCCCGTGATGATGCGGGCACGCTATGCGGCCCGCCTCCCTCCAGTTCGCGCATCCGCTCCGCCTGGGCGTCACGGGCCTCCGGCATGCACCAGCCGCGCAGCCTCGGGGGGAAATAGCGCAGGCGAGCCCTGTAGAGCATCCACGTGGCGAACCGGGTGGGCGTGCGCGCGCTCTTCCTTCTGTTGCATTTGGCGCACAGATCCACGAGGTTCCTCCGGACGGTCGGCCCGCCCTTCGCCCACGGCCACCAATGATCCAACTGCTCCGCCCGCCGCCGGCAGCGGAGCAGGCCGAACAGGAACCGGTTCTCGCACCGGTGCTGGCACGCGGTGTCGATCCACTCCCGGTCCGAATCCGTGAACGCGCGCCGCGTGTCCCGCCACTCCACGTCCCGTGGGGCGCGCATCGGCAGGTTGAACGCGAGCCATACGGCGAATACGGCCGCCGCAACCAGTAGAAGCGGCGCCAATAGGCTCGGATCCGCCCAACCGGGCAGTCCCGGCAGCATGAGCCGCCACAAGGGCGTGTCGTCCGCCCACTCCGGCTGGCTGGCGCGCAGCCCGTCCCGGGTGCGCCCCGCCCACATGGCGACCGCCGGGGCGAGCACGCCCCCGATGGCGGCAAGCGTGCCCGACAGCCACATGAGCATGCGGAACACACGGTACGCGTCCCACATGCGACGCCACCATGCCCTCAGACGGCGCACCATGTCACCATCCCACGAGCGTCAGCACGAGGCCGACGACGATGGCGAGCACGGACAGCAAACCCAGGAGGGGCGCCCACCGTTCCGTGTCCGTGGCGAACTTGGCGCGCTCCCTCTCCCTGTCCTCCCGGCTCATTTGAGCACCCCTTCGGCCGCCTTCACCGTGTCGGGGCTCTCCAACCCCAGGTCCGCCAATTCCCGGAGCATGCCGAGCGCATCGTCGGCGTGCTCCAACACCCATTTGGCGACCTGCGCGGGATCCATGCCCTCCGGGTCGAACAACGGACCGTACTGGACGCGCATCCTCTTCAACATGAGCACCGCGTGCGCGGCCAGCTCGTCCCCCTCCCGCCCGTAGGCGACCGCCCGTTGGGCGGCCAGGACGACGCTGCCAAGCATGCCGACCTGGGCGAGCCTCCTGCCGAGAATCAGATGGTCGGCGACCGGATACCCGTGCGGCCATGCTTCGCGGGCGCGTCCGCGCACCATGTCCCGCATCCGGTCGAAACCCTCGCTCTCCCCCACCCCGTCGAAACGGTTCGCATACTCCAACACCTGCGCCTCGTCCTTCGGCGCATCCTCCAGGGGCGTGAACCAGACGCGCCCGTCCCCGCCCCGTTGGATCAGGCGCAGCGCGTCCAACGCGACCACGAGGCGCATCTGGTAGGCGCCCATCGGCTCGCCCGGCCGGCGCATCCAAATGGTGGCGGGCAGATACGGGTAGGGAAGCGTGAACAGGCCCGCGAGCCTGGTGCGCTCCGAGCCGGCCCCGGTGGGCGTGACCACGGGGATCGGACAGGAGGGCAGCGTGTACACGAGCCCACGGTCCGCCTCCCCTTCGCCCAGGGTCATGCCCGCCACGAGGGCGAGCGCGTCGTCGGCGACCGTCGGGTCGCCCAGCCAGTACGGGGAGATGTCATTCAACGTGTCCATGCGCGCCTCCTATGCATCAGAAGCCCTCGCCGCCATACGCGTCGCCCCACGGGTCGTCCGGCAGGGGGATGTCCGCGGCCGGGGGTTCGACGGGATCCGGCGTCGGCTGGGATGGGACGGGCTCCTGCGGCATGGGCTCCGCTTCCTCCCTGTCCAGCCGTTCGGCCTGCCTGCGGTCCTCGCGGTCCCTGTGGTTCAGCTCGATGATGGGGACGTTCGCGGCCCGCGCGGCCTGCCAGTCGGCGCCCGCCTGCGTGACCACCGCCCACTCCTTGCCCTGCGCGGCCCCGCGTTCGGCGATCTTGTGGTAGACGCGGCCCGCGGCCGCGGCGAACGGCACGCCCATCCGGTCCACGGCTCCGGCGAACGAGGAGCGCGCCGACTCGGCGGCCCTGTGCGCGCGCTCCGGCAGGGATTGGGCGAAGCCGACGCCCGCCTCGATGCCGCGGCGCGCGAACCCACTCTCGCTGCGCAGCGTGTGCACGCCCATGATGCCCGCCAGGGCGGGCGCCGCGGCCGGGCCCATCAACGCGACGGCGCCCGCGCCGAACGCGACCGGATGCCTGGCGACGAAGTCGACCGCGCCCTTGCCCAACGGGGCCACGACCTTCGACGCGACCGCTCCCGTGAGCCGGCCGACCGAACTGTCCGCGACCCTGTGGGCGACGCCTCCCGCGAAGTCGCGAGCCTGCCCGAACTTGTCGGCCACGCGGGCGCCCTGCCTGCCCATGAAGTCGCCGACGGCGCCGGCGGCAGTCCCGACCCGGCCGAACGTGTTCTCGTAGACCTTGCGCGCGCCCGACGTCAACTGGGGGTGGTTCTTCTGGAAGCTGCTCCTGACGCCCTCCATGAGCTTCTCCCGGTCGATCGCGTAGCCCTGTCCGGCGGCGAGGCGGAACGCCTCCCCGGACGATCCCGCCATGCTTGCGGCCTGTCCGGCCGAATATCCCTCGACGTAATGCTCCTGACGGTTCCCGGCCGCGTAGTCGGCGATGTCATAGCCGGCGCCCGGGCTTGCGAACTGCTTCTCGAACTGGGCGCGCTTCTCCCTGCGCGACCAGTCGGGGTGCGCGGCCTCGATCTCCTTCCAGATGTCCTCTCGTTTCCTGTCCTCCGCCTGTCGTTCGTCCACTTCCAACGGGTCGAGCGACCCGTCGGAACGGTAGGCGGGCATGCCGTCCTCGTCCACGACCTGCGGGTCCGTGCCCTCCAACGGCATGTCGTCCGCCTCGCCGGCCGGCCCGTCGTCCCCGTCCGGCGTTTCCACGGGATTGCCATCCGCATCCAGCTGCGGGTCCAGGGTCTCCTCGGCGGGCCGGTCGCCCCGCGGATCCTCCTGTCCGTCCATGGCGGCCTGCTCGGCCTCCGACGGCGCGTGCCCGCGCTCCTGTCCGCCCGCGCCGGCCCGCGGCTTGTCGTAGTAGGCTTCGCGCCGTCCCTCGCCCCATCCGGCGGCGGCCTTCGACAGGATGCCGCCCCTGCCCTGGGCCGCGTGCCCGGCCGCGGACAGGGCGGCGGCGATGCCGCCGCCGGCCGCCAGCCCCGCCACGCCGGCGGCGAGCATGCCCGCGCCGGTCTTTATCCCGTTGAACATGCCCAGGCCCATCATGCCGCCCAGGCCCTGCGCGCTGAACGGGTCGCCGATCTTCCACACGCTGACGCACAGCCATCGGACGAGCTTCACGTACACGAACGGCAGCAGGAGGCTGGCGATCGTCAGAGAGAGGACGGTGCCCGCCGTGTTCGACTGCGCGTCGACCAGTCCCAGGACGCTGAGGCCGACGTTGACGAACATGGCGCCCACGGCGGCGAACAGGCCGATCAGCACGGTGCCGGCGCACGTGCCCACCAGCCATTTGCACGCGTTGCCGACCGCCCGCCTGCCGGAGTCGGGGCTGAACGCGTAGAACAGGGCGCCCAGGTAGACGCCGCCTGCTGCGGCCATGGCGGCCATGCCCATGACGATGATCTTGAGCATGCCCACGCCCACGCCCCACACCAACAGGGCGACGAGGCCGGCGAGCACGAACAGGATGCTGCCGCCGATGTCGCTCAACGTGGTGCCGCCCTGCTGGAACTTGATCGTCTGGATGGCGGCGCTGTTCTGCTCCTGGCTGCCGTTGTTGTGCGCCTGGGCGACCGCCTGCCAGTTCGTGGAATTGTCCACGTCGAACTTCTCCGCCAGGGCCCGGAGGGGACTGTCCTCCGACAGGGCGGGGTCGTCGCCGCTGGGCTTGACGCCGTCCGGATCGTCCGTGTCCGAGCTTTGGGCGACCATCAGCTCGTCCGACGCTCCCCCGTCGCCGCCCTTGGCGGCCAGCGCGGCGCGGCATTGGGCGACGATGCTGCCCTTGTCCGCGCCGCCCACCTCCATGCCGCGGCCGTCGCCTTCGATCGCGTTGACGAAACCGAAGCCCTTGCGGATGCCCGGCCCGTACTGTCCGCCCTTCAACCCGCACACGTCCCACATGGTCGTGGTCCGGTCGACCAGCTTCGAATCCTGGCGCCCGTCCTTCTCCCCCTTCGTGAACGCGTAGTCCGGGTTGAAGGCGAGCGCCCGCCCGTTCGGCTGGAACGCGGCCACGCCGCTCGCGTCCTTCGTCAGCCGGGCCTGCTGTTCGCCGGTGGCGCCCGCCCGGTATTCGAGGATCCTGCAGAACACCTGCGTGCCGTTCTCGCCCGGCCCGTACTGGGCTCGCGCCCAGATCCTCAATCCGGTCTCCTCCCACATGAAGCTCAGGTTCTCGAGGATCGCGCCGGCCGCGTCGTCGTCCCCGCCCTCCGATGGGGTCTTGGACGCCTCCTTGTGCAATTGGGCCACGTAACGCTGGCAGGACAGTTGGTCCTCCGTATGGTCGTTCGACAGGAACGTGCCCGACCGGGAGAACGACTTCGACAATTCGCCCGTGACGCCCTGGCCCGCGTTGACGAGCACCTGGTGCGTGGTGCCCGCCAGCCAGCTGGGGGTGAACACGGCCTGGCTGCCTTTCTCCGGATCGTCGTTCATGTGGGCGGCCGACTGGGCGCCCATGGCGATGAACACGGTCAGGCCCACCAGGAGCGCGATCAGCCGGCGGGTGAGGGCTCGCGTGCCTTGGCCGCGCCACACGTACCAGCAGCCGGCCACGAGCGCCACGAGGAACGCGAGGCTGATGATCGTCCACGTGCCCGCGGTGAGCGCGTTGTAGATGGTGCCGGCGAACAGGTCGGCCGCCCTGCCGAATTTGTCGAGCGCCTTCTGGCTGTCCGCCGCCTTCTCCAACCATGCGGCGGCCGCCCACAGCTGGTTGCCCATGGAAAGGAACACGCCCGAGATGTTGTTGGGCATGCTCTGGAACCAGCTGGTCGGGTTGAACAGGCTCAGGTCGTCGACGCGGCTGGTCAGGCCTCCGATCGAGTCCGACCAGCGGAGGATGGGGAGATACTGCAGGTCGTCGGCCATGCTCGCCGTCCAATCACTAAACAGGGGTTATTTCAGGTCCACGGGATGGTCGTGCAGTTCGCGGAACCCGTAGTCGTTCGGACTGAACACGCGGTCCGAGCCGGGCAGGATGAACCCGCCGTCCACCCTTTTCGCCCGGTTCATCAACCGGTCGAACCGGCGCAGCGTGATCTCGCCGTTCACGCTGCGCTTCCGGCTGAACATGACCAGGCTCAGGATGCCGCCCAGGGGGATGAGCAGCCACGGGATCCACCCGCCCGTCAGCATGCGCAGCCCGGTCGCGGGCAGGGCCCCGGCGGCCAGGCCGGCGAGGAACAGGAGCACGTCCGTGCTGCGCACCCAATGCCGGCCGCCCAACCGGAGTTCGTCCACCTGCGCGACCCTCAGGCCGCTCAACCGGGTCAGGTCGAACAACATGCGCGGCCCTTAGAGTCCGGCGACCTTGAAGATCACGTCGAGGATGATCTGGCCGAACAATGCGATGATCTGGCCGAACGCGGGCACGATCTGCTTCGGCGCGATCAGGATGACGCCCAGGGCGATGCCCGCCGAACACCACATGACCGAATGCTGCCCGTTGTACATCATCTGGCCGATGCCCGTGTTCGGCCACCACTTGCGCATCACCAGCAGGATGATGCACACGGCGATCACCACGCCGCCCAGGAACACGCACACGCCCGCCAAAGCCGTGTTCGCGAACAGGTTGTTCACGAAGCTCTCCAAACCGGTCTTCACCGGCTGCACGATCTGCGGGGCCGCCGCCAACGTGATCACGTCCTTGCCTTCCATGGGACTCACTCTCCTTCGCAACGGGCCCCATCCCCCTCTCGGGACGGGGCTTCCGGCGCGCCCCCTATGCGGCGAGGCGCATAGGGGGCGCGCATGGCACGGAAGAAAAGCGCGAAGGCGGACTCCCAATGGGATCCGAGGAAACGGGACAGGAAGGAGCCCGACCCCAACCGGCAGTACCTGCGATTGGTGGCCCGCAAGCTCAACACGGGACGCGGGCTCGCGTTCGCGAACCTCGCGCTCGTCATCGTCGTCCTCTACCTGCAGTTGAACCCCGCGCCCGTCCAAATGGAGACGCCCGCCGCCAGCCTGGATCCCATGGGCAAGCAGTACGCGTGGGCGCGCACCGAGGAATGGCTCCAAAACGGGCTGCCCCTCGGCGCGGAGCCGCGCATCGTCTCCTGGGACGGCAGCAAGGCCAGGACCGTGAGCGACGGCAGCAAGGACGTCAAGGCCCGCAGGCACGACCTGACCGTCGACACGTCCAGGGGATGGTGGAAGGTCCACACCGTCATCGAAGCCGACGGGAGCATGCTCGGCTACCCCACCGTCGAACGCGTCGACATGCCATTGAGCGGCGGCACGCCCGACACGGGCAAGGAGTGGACCGGCGTATTGCGCGAACTCGACCAGTCGGAGGCATTGACGAAGGCCCTCACGCAATGGGGCGCCGCCATCGTCGGCAAGGACAACGACCTGCTGACCGTCCTGATGAAGGACCCCGACCCGGACGCGAAATACGCGGCCCTCGCCATCGGCGAGGCCAAGGACACGCGCATCGACAAAGCCAACTATCTGAACGAAGGCAAGGTCGACAAGGACGCGCAGCAATCCGACAGGGCCGTCGTCAGGGTCACCGTCACCCTCGCCGCGCAGGGCGAGAACCTCGCGGAGACCCAGATGAGCTTCGACGTGAAGATCGCCGACCCGGACGGCACGCCCGCCGTGCTCGCCTGGGGGGCGCCCGGAGACGGCCCCACGCTGAAGGACTATCAGAACCGGTGGGAGGGCGTTCCCCCCGACTGGGAGCAGCAGGCCAAGAAGGACGGGGACGGGGAAACCATTCCGACGGAGGAACAATCCCACCAGGGGGAGACGCGATGATCGTCCACATCCTCGTCCACGGCATGCAAACCGATCTGGAGGTCGAACAAGGCATGCGCTGCGACTTCGACCACCTGCCCGCCGGAAACGCCACCCGCCCCAAGGACGTCAGGCATGCGCGCGGCGCCCTCATCACCCTGGTCGGCAAAAGCGCCGTCAGCGCCGAATACCACGAGCCCGGCGGCCTGTTCCACAACCGGGACAAGACCAGGCGCGTGCGCATCATGCACCGGCCGCTGGGAGCCCGCTTCTGGACCATCGACCCGGTCATCCGCAACCTCAGCATCCACCCCTAGGAAAAGGAAACCGTCATGCCCACGCACATGCTCGAAGCCATCCTCGTCATCACCACGACCATCCTCGCCATCCTCGGACTCATCGCCGTCGTCATCGGCGTCAGGGCGTTGGAGCGGCTCGGCCGCATCCTCAAGGAAGCCGACCCCGGCGCCCACTACACGCCCCGGGAACGCGTCGACTACGTGAAAGGCACCCTGCGGGCCGTGTGGAAGGGCGCGCGCGGACAGGCCAGCCGCATCGCCATGGAATCCCGCGAGGCCCGGCAGGCCGAATACGATAGGATCAGCGACAGCCGCGTCAGCGCCGCAGACGTCGGACTGCGGCTCGAACGGGAACGCCGCCACGCCCGACGCATGGGCGGAGGCATGAAGGCGGAGGACTGACACATGGCGGCACCAAGACATGGCAATCCCACGACCCGACGCGACAACACCAGGCGCAGGCGCCGCCAACGCACCCTCGCCATCGCCATGCTCGCCACGCTCGCCTGCGCGGGCCCCATCCTCGCCGCCAACATGCCCCACGACGCGACCGGCCCCATGCCCGTCGCCGCCGCGAGGGGCGGCGCCACCACCCGGTCGGACACCATGTTCACCACCACGAGCCGCAGCCTCATACGCGACCAGTGGACCATCGGCAGCCAGACCCCCGACGACGGGACCCTCACCCGCGTGCACGCCGCCACCGACACAGCCAGCACGCTCGCGGAGACCCGCGACAAGGACAGCCTCCCCCAGGATTGGAACGGCTCCCACGACACATTGGACACCGGCGTCAACACGTACGCGTACGGGCAATGCACCTGGTGGGCGTACGAACGACGCCACCAGCTCGACCTGCCCTCATTGAGCCACGCGGGCAACGCCAGGGACTGGGCGGCCGCGGCCACGGACGCAGGATATTGGACCGACCACACGCCGCGCGAAGGCGACATCGTCGTCTTCCAACCCGGACAGTCCGGCGCCGACCCCACCTACGGGCACGTCGCCATCGTGGAGCAGGTCCACGAGGACGGGAGCATCACCATCAGCGAAGCCAACGTCAACGGGCAGCCCGGCCCCTTCAAACGCGACATCAAAGGCGACAAGGTCTCGGAGCCCACGTACATCCACTACTGAACATTGACCGGGGAGGCCGGCGCGATCGGAGGGCCGCGCCGGCCTCCCCGCCATATGGAGGGGCCCGTCCCCCGGAATGATTCCGGAGAACGGGCCCCTCTGCTACGGCCGGGGTGGCCGGCTCATTTCCTGCTGCCGCGCAGGAGGATCGCCGAGCCCGCCAGGAGCATGACCGCGGCGACCGCCACGAGCACCACCCATTGGCCCTGGCCGGTGAACGGCATGCCGGACAGCCAGCCCTCGCTCGGGGTGACGCCCGCGTCCACGTCCGTCCAATCCGGTTTCGCCGTGTTCAGCACGATCGTGGGCGACGCCTCGCCGTAATCGTCCTCCCCGGTCTTCGCGTCCGAGTCCGCCCTTCCCGCGTCGTTCGGAATGTCCGTGTCGTTCACGTCGGCCTTGGTGAACGGGCTGCGCTTGACCTGGCTGAACTGTACCGTGTACTCGCCGTACCGCAGGCCGGTGAACGAGTATTCGCCCCGCTCATTGGTTTCGGTCACGGCGACCTGCGCGCCGTCCTTGTCGAACAGGACCACCTGTTGGCCGGGGATGCGCTCCGTCTCATCCGTGTCCCGCACGCCGTCCTCGTCCGTGTCACGCCAGTAGAGGCCGCTGATGCTGCCCTTCGGTGCGCCCGGCTTCACCTGGGTGACGGCGGGGATGGGCACGCCCACCTGGTCGCACGAATCCTCGTTCCCGGAGCTGAACCAGTGCTGCTGGCCGTCGAGCTTGTAGTCGGCGTCCGCCCGGCAGGTGGTGTTGCCGACGATGTCGTCGGTCGTCTCGTCATGCTTCGACGCGTCCGGCAGGTCCGGCGTGGTCTTGCCGCCCGCGTTCGGCGTGCCCGAGTACGGGGTGTCCGGGCTGTCGAACCAGGCCTGGTTGACGGCCAGTTTCTCCGCCTTGTCGCGCTGCACCCTGCCCTTGAAATGGAACACTACCCGGCCGCCCGGCTGCACGGTGAACGGCAGATTGTACACGCGCGTCGCATACCCATCCGCCGTGGTCTCCGAGATGGGCTCGACCGGCACGGCCGTAGGATCCGTGCTCTTGCCCGCGCCCTTCAACCCCGTGTCCACCGGGTTGCCGGAGCCGGTCATGGCGGTCGACCCGTATGCGTCGTAGCCGGCCTCCCGCACCTTGTCGCCGATGATGACCGAATGCTGGTAGCTCATCTCCACCCAGCTGGCGGTCAGACCGGTGTCGGCCGGCGTGGACACGATGTTCCCGGTGATGGCGCTGCCGTTGTCCCAGGCGCGCCCGTCATGCGCGTTTCCGTCCGCCAACTGGCCGTAGCCGTCCCAACCCCACGACCACACGTGGTTCGTGCCCGATTCGACGAGCATGCTCGACAGGTAGCCGGCGCTCACCTGGGTGAACTGCTTGTCGGCCAGCGCCGAGACCTTCGTCGGACTGCTGTTGGACGACGAGCCGCCCTGCTGCCTGTGGCTGTTGGAGGAACCCCACGCCCACACATGGTTCTCGGAGTCGAGCGCGAGGTTATGGTCGTCGCCCGCGTCCGCCATCAGGAACGTCGTGCCGGAGGCATTCGCCGACGCCGCGCCCGAGCCGGAGCCCTGGTACAGTTCGCCCGCCTCCGTGATGCCCAGCCACGTGTCGCCGAACGCCGACAACTGCGCGAACCTCACGCCCGCGTTCACCTCGCTCCACGAGTCCTTGCCACGGCCCGCCATCATGACGCCACCGTCCGTCTTCGCGGCGACCGTGAAGTCCGCGCCCGCCGCGACCGCGGTGAACTGGGTGCCCTGCTGCACTTGGGTAGGCGTGTTCCTGTCCGTCGCGTCGCCCGTGCCCAACTGGCCGTTCGAATCCGAACCCCACACATACAAGGCCCCGTCAAGGCCGACGCCCGCCGAATGCATGCCGCCCGCAGCCAGCTGCCTCCACGCGCCATCGATCGGCAGCGGAGTCGAACTATTGCTCGTGTCACCGGTGCCCAGCTGGCCATACATGTTGTAGCCCGACGCGTAGCCCGCGCCCGACTGGGAATCCCAGTACAACGTGTGGTTCGCAGTCGACGAAGCACGGTCAGCGCCACCAGGCTCAACACTCTCCGTGCCAGCAGTCGCACTCACATCCGACACCATGTCGCTCATGCGATCCGACAACGTGGAAGAAGTCGGGAACACGGAGGTGCCGGACGTCGACTCCGAATCATCGACTCCACCGGACAGACCCTGTACCTTGATGGTCGACCCGTCGGGCTTGACGAGCCACGCGCCGTCGGACGAGGCGACCAACGAGCCAAAGGTGGAGCCCAGCGGGTGGACGCCTGTGGCTGTGGTGATGGAGCCGGTCGCACCCTGTACCTTGATGGTCGACCCGTCGGGCTTGACGAGCCACGCGCCGTCGGACGAGGCGACCAACGAGCCACCGTTGGAATTCAATGGCCAATCGCCTGTGGCTGCGGTGATGGAGCCGGTCACACCCTGTACCTTGATGGTCGACCCGTCGGGCCTGACGAGCCACGCGCCGTCGGACGAGGCGACCAACGAGCCATCGTTGGATTCCAATGGCCAATCGCCTATGGCTGCGGTGATGGAGCCGGTCACACCCTGTACCTTGATGGTCGACCCGTCGGGCCTGACGAGCCACGCGCCGTCGGATGAGGCGACCAACGAGCCTTCGGCAGAATCCAACAGGTTGCTGCCTGTGGCTGCGGTGATGTCCAATGATGGCTCGCTAGTGGTCTTGCCCTTGTTTTCAACGGCAACGTCCCATGTGATATCGCAGTATTGGTCGTCCTTGTTGTCGCCGTCTTTGCATTTGACGCTGGTGGTCTTCTTGTCCAACGTGGCCTTGGGGTCGGGTTTCGCATACCCGTAGTCGACGTGCTTGAGGTCCTGGTCGATGGTGAGGTTGATCCTATCCGAGTTGTCCTTCGCGTCCTCCTTGAGTCTGTTGCTCCAGGAGCGCGTGTTGCTCACGGGCTTCGACTGCCCGTAATAGGTGGTGACGGTGGTCTGCACGCCGTCGTCCGTCACGGTGCCTTCGGAGCGCTTCACCTCGGTCATATAGGATCCGGAGTGCAGGTGGTCGAACAGGTAATACCCCTTGTCGTCGGTGCTGGTGGTGGCGAACGGCTTATCACCGGTCTTGTTGCCATCCTGGTCGACCTTCCACAGGGACACCTCGATGCCGGGGATCGTGTCCTCGTCCTTGCCTTGCAGCGTGTTCTCGTTCCTGTCCCACCAGACGGTGCCGCTGATCGAGCCCATGACGACGACCGATTGGGCGGGCCAGGGCACGTTCTCCGTGCTTGCGTCGACCCTGTTCGCGCCGATCCACAGATTGTACTTGTCCTTCTCCGTGTTCCCGTTCGGCTGGAGCGTCAGGGTGCCGCGGCTGGCCGCCAGGTTCGTGCCGTCCAACGCCTCCGGTTCGCTCGTCACGAGGATCGCCTTCACCTGGGCGCGCTCCGAGTCCGACAATTGGTCCCACGTCCTCCACTCGTACGCGTCCGGATCCTCCGAATTCAGATCCTGCGTGCTGTACTTGAGCGTCGTGCCCGTGGAGTTGTCCGCGTCCAGCGTGGGCTCTCCGGCCAGGGCGAGCGTGCCTTCGAACTTGCTGGACCCCATGTCGTATTCGTTCCACGAGCCGTCCGGACCCTTGTTATCGGCGCCGGTCATCGCCGCATCCTTGTTGGACGGCAGCTTGAGCACGGTGCGCATGCTCCCCTTGAGGTTCGAATCCTTCTTGTAGATGTTCCAATGGAAACGAATCGGATCGTCGATCTCCACCTTCGTCTGGTCGGCGCCCACCACGCCCGCGCTGCCCGAAGCCTTCGACACCACGTAGGACGCGCTCGCGGTCGCCTCCACGGAGAAGCCAGGGATCGTGCCCACCTGCGCGCCGTCCACATGCAGGACGAGGCTGCTCTGCGGGCTGCCGGACGCCTTGTTGGCGACCGTCCCATGCCATTTCACCATGGGCAGGCTCGCCTGTCCGGACTGCGAGTAGGAGGGGGTGACCGGGTTCGCGAGCGTGAACTCGAGGTTGTACGCGCACCCGTCCGAACCGGGCTTGCGGGTCATCTTCCACTGCAGGTTGTCGTTCACCGGGTCAAGGGTGCCCGCCGCCACGCACACCGTGACCCTGGGGGCGAGGGCCGTCTTCGACGACTGCACGTTCAGCACCCTCAGACCGTCGCCGGTGCTCCACGAGACCGTGTCGCCCGGGCGCGCGTCGTCGCGCCGGTTGCCGTCCGGATCCGTGACCGCCACACTGTAGTCGGCGGCCGCGGCCGGAGTGCCGGGGGCGACGATCACGTAATAGTCGGAGTCGATCTTGCTTCCCTCCACGTTCACCGCGTTCGCGAACGTGCCGGTCATCGCGTCGGACGCGGTCACGTTCGACTGGCCCGGGTCGCCGCTCGCCGTCACGAGGAAGCTGATCTCGAGCGTGCCCGCCCCCGCCTCGCCGCCGAACGGCAGACTGTCGGAGAGCTTGACGCGCATGCCGCGCGCCGTCTTCGGATCGGGTTCGCCCGTCCGCCATCCGGCCGTCTCGTCACTGGCATCGGCGCGTTTCGTCGTCCATTCGAGCGTGTAATCCTCCGGACTGATGTCGACGCCGCCCATGGTGACCTTCAGGTCGCCCAGCCAGCTGCTGTTCCGATCCCAGTTGTCGCCCATGATGACGTTGCACTGGTCGGCGCATCCGGTGATCCGGTTCGCGTAGGCGTGCAGGATGGTGCGCACCTGGGTGCCTTGGCTGACCTTGTCCGCGTAGCCGGAATGGTAGACGGTCTGGCCGGAGTCGTTCGCGTTCTCGAACGACCGGTTCTCCTCGTCGAAGATCGTGTACCCGTTCGCATCCGGCTTCTCCAGGGTCTTCCAGAAGATCGCGCCCGCCGGCGGATCGTACCGGTCGATGATGGCTCGCGACCAGTTGTTGTTCGCATACGGGTAGCCGCGGATCGCGCCCGTCTTCGCATCATACGTGCTTTCGTCCCGGCCCATGCCGCGGCCCGGCTCGGAGCCGTCGCCCAGGTTCATGAGGACGTCGTCGCCCTCGCCCGTGCTGAAGCTGCCCTCGTCGGTCTCCACGCCGATCGCCAGGTACTGGGTGGTGTCCTTCTCCATCGGCTTCTTCATGTCCGCGTACTTGAAGCTGTAGGAGAGGCGCTTGCCGCCCGTCAGACCGGAGACCTTGATCTTCCCGTTGCTGACGGTCAGGGGCTTGCCGTCCATGGTCCACGTGGTGGAGGCGGGGAATTCGCTCACGTCGATCGTGCCGCTCCACGCGCCCTGCGTGCTCGCGCCATGCGACGAATACCCCTGGTAGTGCAGTTGGACGACCTTCAGATCGAACCAGCCGTCCGCGGTCCCGCCGTCGCTCCAGGAGAGGCGCCGCTCCACGCTGCGCTGGTTGTCGGGCATGCCGCCGTTGTCGACCTCCAGGTCGGCGGCCGGCGCGCTCACCACGGTCACCGGGTCCGCCCGGTACACGGTCTCCTCGCCCCCGTCGCGGCTCACGCCCGCAGTGACCAACTGGTTCTCGACGGCCTTGCCGCCCGTGTCCCTGGCGCGCATGACGACGCTCTGCGTCATGCTCTCCACCGCGCCCGCGGGCACCGTGTACGAGCATGTGTCGCCGGAGCGTTTCGCGGTCACCAGGCGTCCGTTCGTGCAGAAGCTGCCGCCCACGATCGAGTCGAGCATGGGCGCCTGGCTCATGTCGAACCTGACGTCCACCGTGCGTTTGCGGGCCGCCGTGAACTCGAGGCGGATCCGGTATTCCACCGTGTCCCCGCTCGCGACCACGCCGTCCGTCGGGCTGTCGTCGCCGGGCGCGAACCCGTTCTTCGAATTGACGAACGACTGGGCGGCCGTCCCATGCCCGGTGCCGTCCGCCACCTTCTCCAGTTTCGCCGTCGCATACGGGGGCGCCGACGATTCTGCCGCCCGGGCGGGCAGGCTGGCGCCCATCGTGCCCGTGACGAGGACCAGGGGGAGGAGCATGGCGAGGGCCAGCATGAGGCCGAGCGGCCTTGAGGCGTGTGCGCGCATGGACGGTACCTTTCTCGAAGCGAATGGCATTCTGGTCCGGCTCCTATGCGGACACCGGACTCCCCCGCGCATAGGAACAGCGCCGTGAACACAAGACAGGCCATCGTCCCCATCCTCCTGCTCGCGATCGGCATCACCGCCCCGCCCGCCCACGCCACGGAGACAGGGGCCGTCGCATCCGCGCGCAGCTTCCCAGGCATGGAATCCACCCGCACCGATCCGAGGGTCGAGGCGACCGCGGTCACAGGCGAGGGAGACTGGGGAGGCATCGAACGACTGGACGTGCCCGAAAGCCCCAATCCCATCCAACAGGCGCGGGCCGCCAGCCGAAGCTCACAACGAAACACCGCCCCCAGCCAGCCGCTCCGATCCGGCGACCCGGATGCGATCGCCAGGCTCGCCATCCAGCAATCGGGAGCCCCCTACATGGCCGGAGGCAACACGCCCGCCGGATGGGACTGCTCGGGCTTCGTCCAATGGGTCTACCTGCAGGCCGGCATCCGACTGCCCCGCACGTCCGGGGCGCAGGCCACGGTCGGACAGGCCGTGCCCTCGTTGGCCGACGCACGGCCCGGCGACATCATCGCCAACGCGACGCATGCCGCGATATACGTGGGGGACGGGTTGGTCGCCAACGCGCTGCTGCCGGGCCTGGGCACCCAGGTCACCGGATTGAACGTGTTTTATGGCGGCTATTCCATCCGCCGCGTCATCGAATAGGAAGGGGAACGGGGAGTGAACAAGGCGCGCATCGTCTTCGCGGCGTTCATGGCCGCCACCGCGCTGCCCTGCGCCGCCTACCTCATATGGGCG
The DNA here is from genome assembly GCF_056355835.1 of Bifidobacterium sp. LH_730. Lineage (NCBI taxonomy): Bacteria > Bacillati > Actinomycetota > Actinomycetes > Bifidobacteriales > Bifidobacteriaceae > Bifidobacterium > Bifidobacterium sp. LH_730. Next base: position 70,258 of record NZ_JBKETB010000001.1, on the reverse strand, counting down.
GCCATGCAGGCGGGAATCTGACCGGTCATTGCGCGCGGCATTGGGCGACCGTCGACTCCAACGCCTCCCGCTCGTCCTGGCTGACCGCCAGACCGTACTTGTCCTTCACGCCGATCCTACGCAACGCGAAGTCGCAGCGAGCGGCCGGACCGTCGGGCAGCCACAGTCCATCGGCGGACGACCGTTCATGCGCCTCCACGCTCGCCGCACTGGCCGCCAGCAGGTTCGACTCGTCGTTGGCGAATTCGCGGCGTTTTTTGTCCGACCATGAGCTGGCGCCCGAATCCCACGCCTCCTCCAGGGAGACCACATGGTCGACGAGCACTCGTCTCGACGTGTCGGTCCCATACGTGAACTCGACCCTCTTCCCCGAATACGGGTCCGTCAGCGTGCCCGACGTGACCCGGCACTGCGAGTCCTTCTTCGCATCCTGCAAATCGCGTTCGAGGATCGTGTCCCGGGTCGTCGCCTTCCCGCAACCGTTCGACGCCCAGTTGCCGAACCGCGCCCAACGGTCGAACGACTCCGCGTCGGCGTTGGCTTTCTCCACGCTCTCCGGCTCCGGCAGCGCCTTGGCGAGCGTGTCCGCGCGCGCCCACACATCCGCCATCGACGGCTCGGTTTCGGCATCGGACGAACCGTCATCGGGACCAGACAGGCTCCCAAGCAGACCATCATCGGACGCTTGCCCGCTTTCCTCATCCCGGCCCGACACGACGCCAAGCCACGCCGCCCACTCCTGCGCGCTCGTGGCGCCCGGACGGCCCGGATAACCCCGCGGCGTCGTCAACGCCTCCGTGGTCACGCCCGGATCGCCCACCCCGACGTTGGACGACAACGATCGCCATCCCCCGGAGCTGACCAGCACCACGAGGCATATGCACACGAGCAGGCACGTGCCGCACGCACTCAAAAACCCCATGATCCCGTTCCTGCCGCCCATGGGTCACGCCACCTGGTCGTAGAGGGGCAACTGCACGAGCCTGGCGACCCAGTCGAACAAACCCTGCCAGGAGCCCAGGGAGAACCCGAGGATGCCCGCGAACCCGGAGATCAGGACGATGGCCAGGAGGAAAGCGCACGCGCGCAACGCAAGATCCACCGCACGGAACGACTGGCGGAACGCAAAACCCACCAGGAAAAAGCCCAGCAGGACGGCAAGAAACAGCGCGATCGCGGCCGGCGACAACACGTTGGACCAAAAGGCGCGCCAACCATAGGCGACGATATCGGCGATACTCATGGTACGCCCACTATGCGAGACGGACGCCTCCCCCGGGGAAAGCCCCGGCCCATCCGGCGTCAATCCTCCAGGTAACGCTGCAGGTCCTCGGGCGCCGTCGAAGCCAACGCGCGGCGCCCCATGTCGTAATAGTCGAGCATCCGCCGGCTCGACCAGCCGCCCGACGCCTGGATGTCGACGTCCGGGACGCCGGCATCGCGGCTGAGGGTGCAGAAGGTGCGGCGCAGCGAATGCGGCGTGATGCCCGGCAGGCCGGCCACGAACGCGACCGACGAGACGACCACCACGGCGTCACGATCCGTCATCCTGCGCCCGGCACGCCTGAACACCGGTCCGGCGGAACGCATCCCGAGATGCGCGCGGAGCGCGTCGGCGACCGCCGGGGCAAGGGCGACGCGCTGCATCCAGTCGAACTTGCGGTGCAGGAACACCCACGGGCGGGCGTCGTCATGGAAGTCTCCGGCATCAAGCTCCAGCGTCTCGCCGATCCTCGTGCCGTTGAGCAGAAGCAGCAAGCACAGGGCCACGGTCTGCCCGTCGGCCCGCGTCGCCGCGTCAAGGAACCGCCTCGCCTGCGCGCGGTCGAGGCTGGTGCCCTCGCTATGGCCGGCGAGACGGGGACGCCGCACATGCTCGCCCGGATCATGGCCGATCGCGCCATCCTCGCGGGCACGCCGATACAGGCCGCACACGACCGACAGAGCGGTGGCCGCGGTCGTCCTGGCCTTCCCCTCCCGCAGAAGACACTGCCCGTATACCTCGATGTGGGTGCGCGTGGCCCGACCGGGGTCGATCCGGTTCTCCCGGCACCAGCGCAGCCAGTCGCGCACCCGGTACCTGTACGCGGGCCGGGTGCGCGGGGACAATCCGGCGATGTATCCGGCGACGGCACGGTCGAAATCGCTCAACGCCTCCATACGCGCACGGTCTCCTTCACTATCAGAGGCTTGTCGGCCGGCCCCTTGACATACGGCGGTATCCATTGGCGGCGCCGCAGCGAATGGCCGGGACCATACGCCTGGTCACGCCAGAAGCCGCGCACGATGAACCGGTGCGAGTATCCGCGCCGACCGTCCCCGCCCTCCCCCGGCCCGCCTCCGGCCCCATGGAGGTTCTCTCGCAGGACGAGCATCTTGACCTTGCGGACCTCGGGCTCGTACCGCGCCGGAAGCCTGTCGGACGGCGCCGGACAGGGAAGGGAGACCCGGCATACGCGCGGCTGCGCGCTCAACGCCCATATGGCGCGCAGAAGCATGCCCCACCGCGGTGGGAGCCCCCCATGGGATTCGAAGAGGAACGGCGCCAACGGGATGCCGGGATCGTAGTCCCGCACGCACCCCGGGTCGCTGGTGTAGGGCAGCACGCCGGTCGGCAGCCTCTCCCCGTCGGCCGCGTGCGCCCGCCACTGGATGGCGTCGATGGACACCTCGCCATGCCCGCGCGCAGGGAAGTCGGCACGGTATTCGGCCGGCAGGCCTCCCTCGAAGACGACCAGTCCGGTCGGAGACGGAACGTCGACCTCGGGAAGCCCGCCGTCGCGCGCCGCCTCGACGGCGAGCGCGGCCATGTCGCGGCTGACCCACCATATCGGGGCCGAGGCGAGCGCGTCGGCCGCATCCCATGCCTCGTCCAGGATCCGCTCGTAGGCGGACGCGTCGGCGCCGCGCAACGCCTGCCGCGCGTCCCTCGCGAGCCTGTCGCGGATGTACGGCAGCCATATGGGCGTCAGCCGCGGCCTGCGCCCGTTCTTCCTCCCCATGGTCAGACCTGCGCGCCGTCGGCGCGCCCCTCCGGCCATGCCCGACCGGTCCCGGCGCGGCCGGCCTCTCCGCCGGCTGTCGTTCGTCGCATCGTCCGGCATCGGCCGCGGCATACGGGGGTGGGCCCGTGCGATGCGCTATTCCTCGTTCTCATAGGGGTCCTGTTCGTCGTCGTAGAAGAGGATCCTCGCTCCGGATCCCTCGTGGACGCGCTGGGCGACGGCCCTCGTCCATGCCGCCGGCATCATGCGCCCGTCGCGGAAGCGGTCGTTGCGCGCGGCGCACACATAGTCGCCGCGCAGGGCCACGCCGCGCGCAACCTCCTCGTCGAACCTGCGCTTGAGGTCCGTGATCTGCCGGACGATGCGCTCGGGCGGGCACAGGGTCCGCTCCCAGCGTTTGACGCTGACCTCGGACACGTCCCAGCGTTCGGCGAGCCAGCGGGTCGTCAACCCCATCGATTCGCGGAGGCACTTGAGCTCCGCCGACGTCATGGTCATGTCGGACCTCCTCGACCCGGGTTTCAGTCTTCGTTCTCGACGGAGATGTTCAGGAAGGCCTCCGCGTCGCCGGTGTGCTCGTGGCCGAGGAACCGGCGGATGCGGTCGATGGCCTCGGCGACGCCATCCTGCGTGGCGTCGAAGATCTCGTCGAGCTTGTCCCCGAGGTCGCGGCGGTCCTCGAGGACGTAGGTCCTGTTGGTGGTGTTGTCGGTGAGTCTGATCATTTTCGGAGCCTTTCCCGATCTTGCGGGTCTGGTCCCGCGCATCCCCGGCGCCTTCGACGATAACACGCTATGTACCAAAAAGGTACACAGCGTGTCGCAGCCATTCGCCACACGCCGGCGACACGCATCCCGCCCGGACGGGGCGCCCCGCATAGACGGCATGCCATGGACGAACGCCACGATGGCAACGACAACGACCGGAGACCCAACGGACCCAATCCCATCCTCGTCGTCATATGGATTCTCGTCGTCGCAGGCCTCGTCCTCGCCGCGCCAACGCTCGCACGATGGGACCCCGGCGACAACCGGCCGCAGGACGGGACCGTGCAGACCGAGATCTAGGGGACGCATGGGAAACCCAGACGACAATCCCCCAGAGAGAAGGACGGAAACCATGACCGCCATCGACCACAACGGACTCACCCCGCGACTGAACGAACTCATCGAACGCGAGGTCAACCGCATCCACGGCCAACGCCACGACACCGACCCCAGCATCATCCGCCGCGACCTCCGGCAAATGGTCAGCACCCTCACCCTCGACCCCGACGGCGACGAAGAGGACGGCATCAGCCTCCTCGAGGGAAGGCTTTCTCCCGTCGCGGCAGACGTGTGACCGCCTCCAGCACTAAAGGCAAAATGCCTTATCGGGAATCAAGACAAGCTCTATTCGCATAATATTTGAGTCTTTTCCCCACGCCCGTGGGGATGCCCCCTGCATGAGGTGCAGGCGCAGCTTGCGCAGGCTCTTTTCCCCACGTCTGTGGGGATGACCCCATGCGAGCCACATCCTATGCACGAGGGGCTTGCTTTTCCCCACGCCAGTGGGGATGACCCCTGGGTGTAGGAGTCTTGGTCTGGAAAGAGCGTCTTTCCCCCACACCCGTGGGGATGCCCTCGATGGCATGCATCGGCGATTTTCCCCACGCTCGCGGGGACGCTCCACTCTGACGAGGTTCGCTCCGGCCCGACGCATGCGGTCAGGCATGATATCATCGTTCATTCTCGTCGATCAGCCGTGGCTGCCAACGGTCGGGCTCGACGGCACGCGCCGCGACCTAAGCCTGGACAGCCTGTTCCGGAACGCCGGCCGCATCCGGCGCCTCGATCTGGCGGACCCGTTGGAACGCTTCGCCATCACCCGACTCCTGCTCGCCGTCATGTACGCGGCCGACGTGGACAACACCACGCCCAGCCAGTACCTCGACGAGCATCGTGAACTGTTCGACATCATGGACCCCGACCGGCCGTTCATGCAGATGCCCGGCATGCGCCCCGCCGGCAGGGACAACACGCTCGGCATCACCCGCCTCCACCCGTTGCTGTCCCGCCCCATGTGGCGCCCGTTCGACGCGAGCAAACCCACCGACCCCGCCACCACCGCGCGCCTGCTCGTCACCTGCCACCAGTACGACGCGGCCGGCATCCACACCGGCATGACGGGCGACCCCAGCCAGAGGAACGGCAAAAGCTACGCGAAGGGCGTCGCCCAGGCGGGAGGACTGTTCCTCATCCACGCCGAAGGAGACACGCTCGCAGAAACCCTGGAACTCAACCATGTGCCCGACGGGTCGGGAAGCCGACCCTTCTGGGAGACCACGCCAGGCTACGGGGACCCCAAGGACCCCATTGCCGTCGGATGCGCGGGCTCCTACACGTGGCCCTCACGCCTGATCAACCTCGACTGGGACGGAGACGGCATGTGCCGGACCGCCTACGTCACCAACCACTGGCACGCCACCTGGCACGACAAACTCCAAATGCCCGGCATGAAAAGCAAGCCGTTCCCCACGGGCGAGCCGTGCGCGTTCCGGCGCGAGGACGGGAAGTCCGGCGGGTTGAAGCCCGCGCGAAGCATGACGGGCGACCGGACCCCATTGTGGATGCGTTGGGACAGGCTCATGGACCACGCCCTACGACCCCCAGTCGTCGACCATGCGCTCCGCCATCACGACAGCCTGGTCTTCGAGACACTGGCCGTCCAATGGGGATCCCAGGACAGTTGCGTGGCCGGCCTGCGCAACGACAGGCTCACCATCGGCAAGGACATCCTCCAAGAAGACCCGACCAAGATCGTCGAAGCCGGACGCGCCCTACGCAAGACCCTCCCCCGCACGGAGGCCGACCAGGCCATGGCGGAATGGATCGCCGGCGGAAAGCATCCGACGGCATGAGCGTCATCGAGACACGGTTCCTCGACCAGGCCCATCGTCGCCTCGACCGGCTCCAGGACGCGTACCTGGAGGACCGGCCCGGCGCGCGGGGCGACCTCGCCATCATCCGCCGCGCCTGGCCGAAACCCACGGGAAGCGACCCCGAGGCCGCAAGGCTCGTCCTGGCCGGCATCACTCCCTTCCACGCGCCACGCAGCCTGCGCGACGCCACATGGGACGCGTTCGGACTGTACGCCATCCACCAGCAAAGCATCCACGGCCAGGGCATGCACGAGCCGGGCCGGACCATGGGCGCGATGCTCGCCCGGCTCATCGAAGAGGACCCTGACTGTCGGACGGACATCGACCGGCTCCTCCACGCGCGCGACACCCGGCAGGCAAACCTATTGTGCCGGCCCGTCATCGCGCTCATGCGCGTCCACCGGATGCCACTCGACCATGCGCGTCTCGCATGGGACCTCCACCGGTGGAACGATCCGAGACGGCGCCCCAAGGTCATCGCCGAATGGTCCCGCGCCGACGCGGACGCATGAGACCCGTCGCACGATCCACGACACAAAAGGAGCCCCATCATGGCGCGATACGTCGAAATCCACATCCTCCAGACCCTGCCGCCCGCATGCCTCAACCGCGACAGGGACAACCAGCCCAAGACCGTGCGCTACGGCGGCTGGACCCGCATGCGAGTCTCCAGCCAGGCATGGAAGCGCGCATGCCGGCAGGCGTTCAACGAACGGTTGAAGCCGGAGCAATTGGGCAAACGCAGCCGCGAATTCACCGGCATGATCCTCGACCGGCTGCCCGAAGACAAACGCGGGCATGAGCGGACGGTCGACGCGTGCCGCCAGCTGATCGCCACGCTCGGCATCCCCGAGGACGCGGACCGTCCCGGACAGACCGCCGCCGTCCAGTTCATCGGCGAACGCCAATGGCAGCGTTTCGCCGATCTGATCGCCGAAACGCTCGACGAGGAGGATCCCATCCAGGCCGTCAAGGACCGGAAAAAACAAGCCCGCGACATCTTCGTCGACGAGCACAGCGTGGACGTCGCCCTGTTCGGGCGCATGAGCGCCGGCGACGACACCGAAGCCAACCGCGTCGACGCCGCCTGCCAGGTCGCCCACGCCATCGGCATCACCCCGTCCGACATCGAATACGACTTCTACACGGCCATCGACGACCACTCCGGACAGGCCATCGAACCCGAGAATGACGGAACGTCCACCGGCGCCGCGCACCTGAGCAGCACCGGATACACCACTAGCACCGTCTACCGGTATGCGTGCATCGACGTCGACCAACTGGCCCGGAACCTCGCCGGCGACACGGACGCCCTCCGGCAGGCCATCGCCGCGTTCCTCGACGCGTTCGCCACCAGCATGCCTACCGGCAAGCAGAACGCTTTCGCGGCTTTCACCCTCCCCGACTTCACCGCCATCGACATACGCGACGACCGGCCCGTCAACCTCGCCGCCGCATTCGAACAACCCATCCGCCGCGACACGATCCCCACCGCCACGCGACGGCTCCTCGAACAGTGCGACGACTATCTGAACACGTTCGGCCTGCACGAGCCCGCCATGTGGATCACCGCCACCCGACAGGCCATGCAAGGCCTCGACGAAGACCAGCAGGATATGCCCATCCCCCTGCCCGATGCCATCCGCGAAGCCGCCGACCGGGCCGTGGAGGCATGACGGCATGCCCACGCTCCTGATCACACTCCAGGGACCGCTCCAATCATGGGGCGGCCCCGACGGCTACCAGCGGCGCGGCACCATGCCGCGCCCCACGAAAAGCGGCGTCATCGGCATGCTCGCCGGCATGCTCGGACGCCCCCGCGACACGGACAACACGGATCTCGCACGCATGCGCATGGGCGTGCGCGTCGACAAACCCGGCCGGATCCTCGACGATCTGCAGACCATGGGCCGCAAACCCCACGGCGACCATAAGCCGCTCCCCCTACAGGACAAGACCTACCTCATGGACGCCAGGTTCACCGTCGGACTCGAGACAAACGACGTCGCCCTGCTCGACCGACTGATGGACGCCATCGCACGGCCCACGCACCCACCCTACCTAGGACGCCGCTCCTGCCCGCCCGCAGGCCCCATCCCCGCAAGCATCCACCCCGATGCATTGGAGGCGGCGCTCGAAGACCACGGGCACGACCTATGGGTCGAGGACCCGGCGGGCGGCATCCTCGAATGGACGCACCCATTGCCCAACCGTAGGTTCGGCGCCACCGCCATGCGACGCATCCCCGCCCGCGGGGACGTCGACTTCTTCCAGATCGTCAAGGAGGCCACGCGATGAGTCTGTTCGCCAAAGCGACCCTCGACCCCTATAATCCGACCGTCAGACGCCTGTTGTCCGACCGGCAGGCGCTCCACGCCGTCATCGCCGCAGCGACCGACGGCAGCGAGCGCCCATTGTGGCGGCTCGACGGGGACCGCATCTGGATCACGGGCGACCGGATCGACCCCGACCGTCTCTCCGTGCGACTCGGCGGAGCCATCGTCCGCGTCACCGACTACCAGCCGTTCCTCGGCCGGCTTGAGGCCGGGCAACGCCGCGGCTTCTCGATCGAAGCCAACATCGTCCGCACCAATCCCATGAGCGGACGACGCGAACCCATCCGAGACCCGCAGAAGCAGACCGAATGGCTCGCCCGACAATTCGACAGGAATAGCCTGAACCTCGTCGATTCCAGCGTGCGGACGAACCGCGCGCTGCGCTTCCAACGTGGCCGACAGACAGTCACCATCCAGGCGACCCTCGTCGAAGGAACCCTCGACATCACCGACCCACGGGACGCGGTTCACGCGCTCCTCACCGGCATGGGCAAGGCGCGTGGATATGGCATGGGCATGCTTCTCCTGCGCGGGCAGGAAAGCTAAAGCAAAACGTTTCATTCCGCCTTAAGACAGACTTGATTCCTTGAAAAACTTAAGTCCCTTCCCCGCGTATGCGGGGATGCTCCCTCCTCCGCGGTCAACGTGCTGGGCAGCGCCAACCCTTCCCCGCGTATGAGGGGATGCTCCCGCGCGCACGGAGCCGTTCCACGCGCCCTCCTTCCCTTCCCCGCGTATGCGGGGATGCTCCTCCCGACTTTTTACTTTTCCGTCAGGAATGGCTCTCTTCCCCACGCACGTGGGGATGCTTCTCCCGTCGTCTGCGCTCGCACGCTACCGTCCGGGTATACTTCCCCGCGCACGCGGGGTTGGCCCAGTCCGGCTTCTCCACGTCTTTCTCCACACATGTGGGGACGATCCCGCGCCAGACACTTCGTCCAAATCGAGCCACACGTTTTCCCCGCATAATCGGAGATTATTTCATTCATCAGGACGCATAACAGAGGAAATGCGTTCCATTGGAAGGAAGGTTCCCCGCTATGGCATCATCCGATGTAATCCAGCCGGTTGCCCAACGAGTCAGCAGTATCGAGGATGGCGCGAAGCTCGCGCGAAGACTCGACGCCCCATTGCGCAAACCGCTGCTGATCATCACCCCGTTGCTGTCGTCGCACCAACCGCACATCGACCCGGTGGAGGCGGCCCGTCGCCTGCCGAACGCGGATGTCGTCCTGCTCGACGGCATGGCGACGGACGGCTTCAACCGGCTGCGCGACGGGGAGGGCGCGTGGAACGGCAGCGTGCGGGCGTTCCTGCCGGGCGGCCGCACGAAATGGTGGGGCGCATCCGCGTTTCCGCCCGAGGAGATGCTCGACGCGATATGCGCGTGGATAGACCCGAAGCCGGTCAAGGGCGCGCCGAAGCATCCGTTGTTGGATAGGATCAACGTGTTGGAGAACAGGGTCCGCCAACTTGAGGAGGAGAACAAGGAACTACGCGGACAAGCCACCGATGCCATTGCGGTCGACGATGCGTGGTTCGCGGATCCTGCGCAGGCCATGGACCTGCGCATACGAATCGCATGGGCTCGACGAATACCCGCCGGCGACAAGGAAGCCCTTGCCCTGCCCGCCCGTTGGTCATACTCTCCCATGTTCTTCCAGTCGATGCCCGAAAGCCTCGACCCGATGAAGACGGCCGACATCATGGTGGAAGCCCTCACCGGTCTGGATACGAGTAGTCCCGCCCGCCGCCTGCACATGCTGCGCAGGACCGCCGTCGGCGGCAGCGGATACGAGACCGGCGACTGGGGCAAACCCATATGGCGGTCCAGCTACGGCGCGTACGCCACATCACCCTCCCTGCACTACACGCGCGACGACCACAATGACATCGTTTTTTTGGAGGCAGGCCTGCACGACGACAACCTCTCGGGAAGGACCGCGAAGACCAGCCGCAGATGAACGGGGACGCATAGTCCGGGACATGAGCACACGTTCGAAATTCCTCCCCATCATCCTCGCCACCGTCATGCTGTGCGCGCTCCCCACGCCCGCGCACGCGGCGCCCACGGGGAGCGTGCCCGCGGGACAGGACGCGGCGCAAGTATTGTCCACCCTGCCGGTGCGCGACCAAGGGCATGCGGGCTCGGACCGCAAGAAGCATGATTGGAACCAAGTCGACGGCCGTCAGGGCTCGTTCAACACGCGCGACCTCGTGCTCGAGCGCGACATGGGCAACGTGGAATACAAGTCGAACGGGCGCGTCAAGTCGGGCACGTTGAAGGACCCGTACACGAACACGGTCATCTCGTTCGAGAGCGGTTCGGGCGCGCAGCATGACGGCGGCATCCAGATCGACCACGTGGTCGCCTACGCGGAGGCGTACAACAGCGGGCTCGACCAGTACGACGAGGCGACGCGCGACCGGTACTACAACGACCCCGACGTGCTGCTCGCCGTCCAGAACAAGGCCAACACCACCAAGAGCGACAAGGACGCCGCCCACTGGCAGCCCGACAACACCGGGTTCGCCTGCCAGTACGCGAGCCTCCAGATCGGCATCAAAGCCAAATGGGGACTGAGCGTCGACGCGACGGAACGACAGGCCCTCTCCTCCACATTGGCGGCATGCCCCGGCCAGCAGATCATCGCCACCAATCAGGTGCGGGGCATCATGGACGGACTCGACCAGCAGCCCCAGCCCGACGACTCGAAGCTCCCCACCGTCACCAGCCCCGACGCGAACACGGGCAATGGCGTGCTCGACGGACTGGGATCCCTGATCGGCGGAGGCAAGGACGACGAAGGCTCCGGCCAGGACCATGATGCGAAGGCCGACGGCGGCATGTGGACGAGCACGACCACCGGCATCATAGCCGTCGTCGTCCTCGTCGCGGGACTCCTCATCGGCGGCGGACGAGGCGGACGGCGACGCCGCTAAGCCCCGGGCGCGCGGAGGGGCGCGGGCGGATCGGCGCGGCGCAAGCCGGGTTCCCGCCTCCCCGCCTTCCCCTCCATTCTTCCCCATTTCCCTTCCTTCTCTCTCTCTTGCTTTCTTCTCCCATCTCATCCGAAACCTGGGCCATCGAATCCTCCTCCACATTCAAGGCAAAACAACCCGGCCCCACGCACTCCCCAATACAACCAAACGCAACCACCCGAATACGCGACATAAGAAACCGACCAAAGAAACCCACGCACCCAAGGCAACCACAACAACGAAAAGAAACAAAAGAGAACAAACGATACTACGCAAACAAAATCAATAACCGTAATCAATCAAACACAAACACAAATCATCATCCAATCACTCTCCTATCGAAGGTCGAAAAACAGGGCGCGCGAAAAACCGGGGAAAAACACTATTCCAGCCGACCGGCATGGGCGCCGCCGAACCACGCCTTCCGGACGCATCCATCCGAGAGAAGACTATCCAACGGAACAGGAGGCCCAAATGCCCGGACTAGCGGTCACCTTCCAGACCGTCACGCTCGACGAGACGCAGGACCCGTGGCTCGCCTGCGCCGCCGGCGCGCTCCGCCTCGCCCACGCCACGCCCGAGCAACGGGACCATGCTCGCGACATGATGCGCGCCGACTGGCGGCCCACCATCCGGCATCTCACGCACATCCCCATCCCCACGCCCAAGCCGACGAGCGATGACTGGCGGTGGCTGCGCCAACACCCGTTGACGCTCGGCATGGACGCGATCCCCTGGGCGGACGCGGGCGAATGCGCGCGCCAACAGGTCGCCAACGACCAGCCCATCGGACTCGCCGGAGCCCGCGCCCTCGCCGTCGCCATGGGCGCGCACGTGGCGCGCCACCACCCCCACGAATGGGCCGTCGCCATGACGGCGCTCATGCCCGGCCGCGCGCGCGGACTCGCCGACCAACTCCCCTTGGACCCGCGGCTCGGCTGGGAAAGCCGGCTCGCCATCCCCGACACGCTCTACCCCGGGTCCACGGGCGTGGACGCATGCAAGGTCATGGCATGCGAGGACATGCAGGAGTGGGGCGCGCGGACAGCGGCGAACGACACGACCGTGACGCAGGTGGACGCGCGCACGTGGCCCGCGTTGGATCGGCTGAGCCTGCGCGGCTGGTGGAGGGACGAGCCCGATTTCTAGGCGTGTGCGCGCATAGACGCGCCGCATGCTTCAATTCGAATGCCATTACCCCGCGCAGGTGCCCACCAGGGACGGTGGGAAGGTCGACTTCCATCCCGAGTCCGACGGCAGCCACCGCGAACTCTTGGACCGGCAGATCGCCAAGTTCAAGGCCAGGAACCCGGATGCGAAGAACGCGCAGTTGGAGTCCATCGACAAGGACCGGCGGGTCGCCATCCTCGTCGACCGGTCGGTCGCGGTCATCGAACAGGAGTCGCCCGACCGCAAGCTCGTCCAACTGGAGGCCAGCCAGCAGAAACCCAGCATGGGAGACAAGGTCGCCACCCAATACGAACGCCGCCTCGCCGGCTTCAAGATGACCGAATTCCGCCCCTACGAGGGGCTTGCCGTGTTCGAAAAACTCACCCCCGAGCAGGCGACCGCGCGCGGCCTGCTGACCGCCGCGCTCGGCTTGAAACCATGGGACGCGAAGCTGGAGCCCACCGAGGAGACCGACAAGCAGGGGCGCCACGGGTGGAGGGTCACGCTCGGACAGGGCGTCGTCTACCAGCCCAGCAAACACGACGGCAAAACGCAGGAGGCATGCGAGCAGATCGGCGCCTACGGATGGTGGTTCGAGGCGGACGCACGTGCCGGAATCATCGTCATCCACCCTGGCGAACCCGCGAACTTCGAGAAGGCCCATCCCCTGCCCGCCGACACGCTGGGCGACGCGAAGTGGCGGGATAAGACGCCGTTCGGCGTGCTCCTGCCGAAGGCGGGCAGCCTGCCGTATGACACGGCGTGCGTCGACTGGCGCGAGGGCGCGTTCCTGCTGGCCGGAGGTTCCGGAGGATCCGGAAAAACTGTCTTCGCGAACGCGCTGCTCGCGGAGCAGATCGCGCAGGGCGTGGACCTGACGATCATCGACACGAAGAGCAAAAGCACCGACTATTTCTGGGCGCGCCCGTTCGTCAAACCCGGGCACTGGGGGTGCGAGAGCGTGTTCCAGGCGGCTGGCGTGCTCAACAACCTCGTCGCGGAAATGGACCATGGGGAACGCGCGAAGGCGTGGGCGGAGAACGCGTGGCAATCCTGGTACGACATCCCCGACTGGGCGAAGGAGAAATTCCCCATCCACGTGATCGTCGTCGACGAATACTCGTCCCTCGTGGACGAGCAGGCCGCGGTCAAGAGCATCCCCAACCCGGACAAGATCCTCCCGCCCATCATCCGCCAACAGTACAAGGGGTACGCGGAGTATCTGATCCGCTACAACGTGACCCGCATCCTGCGCCTCGCCCGGTTCATGGGCTACCGGCTCATGCTGTTCAGCCAGACCATCAACGACAAGAGCGGCCTCGGCCCCACGATCCGCGACCTGTTCCAACAGCGCGTCGCCATGGGCCCCAACCCGTCCGAAAGCCTCGAGAAGGGCGTGTTCCACGACCTGCCCGGAATGCCCAGCGTGCCCGCCCATATCGTCGAGTCGGGACGAGGCAAGGGCGTGGGCCGCGGCGAGTTCGAGGGACTCGGGTCGCGCATCTTCAAGACCTGGTGGGCGGGCCGCGACGGCATGGTGGACACGGAATGGTACGGGCGCACGCTCGCCGGCATGGGCTTCCTGCCCGACTGGGTGGACCGCGACCGGTACTTCAACACGATCGGCAAGCACGGGCCCGACGATCCGATCGACGCGCAGTACATGCACGAACTGACGGACCGCATCAGTCTCCCGTTGGACAAGGCGATCGCCACCGACCAAATCCTCTCCGAGCTGCGGAACGCGCTCGCTGACGCGGAGGCGAACTTCGGTGGTGGCGGCGATGATGAGGGCGAACCGGCGTCTTCCTCTGAGTCCTCTCCGTCGGGCGGAAACGATGACCCCGCCCCTATCCCCGGCGCTCCGCCGGCCCCGGTACCGTCCGCTTCCGGCGAGGGCACGCAGGTGATGGACGTGGAGAACCTGGCGAGGTTCATGCGTGGCCGCGGCTAAAGGGTGGGCGGTCCAATTCGACATCGCCAGGTCGATGTACATGGGAGTGCTGGACGAGGATACGGTCGAGGAGAGGGCCAGGCGCCGCGCCAGGTTGCGCCGTCATGGCCGGAGCGTGTGGCGGCAGGCGAAGGCGAACGGCGCGCACCGTGTGGACCGTTTCGTCATGGTCGTCATGGTGGCCGGCACCGGGGAGCCTCCCATGCTGGCGGTCGAGACGTTGAAGCCGCTGGTGGACGCGGGCACGGACGTGGGATTGTGGCCGGACGACGACCCGTTCCACCGAGTCCTCACCCTGTATGCGAGGGATCCGAACTGGTGTCCGCGCGGCCGGGTGCGCGTGAGCGTCGCGGTCATCCCGTTGGCGCCCGTGGATGGTCCGCCGGGCTGCATGCTCCGCCTCACGCCCGGTGCGCGCGCCGCGCTCGTCGGACTAAGCATCCCCGACCGGTCATGGTTGACGAGCAACATGCGCCTGCCCGTCCGCCAACGGCAGGCGAGGCAGAACCAGGTGATGCGGCAGGCGGCCCCGCTGTGGAGAGACAAGAGTTTGCCTGGACAGGTCGGACTCCTCGTCGGCGTGCGCTATCCGGACGCGCGGCGGGAATGGGTCGGCGACCCCGATAATGTCGCGGAGACTTTGACCGCCGCGTGGGGCGCGGGCGCCATGCTCGGCACGGTCCCCAGGGAACCCATGTTCACCGGCTTCTACCTATTGGACGGGCAGGCGGATCCGCACGAGCATGATCTCGCGATGCTCGCCTACACGTTGCCCGAACGGTTCGACCTGCTCGGCGGACTGCTCGGACAGGGCGCATAGGACGGATGCCATGGATACTCTGAAGACACTCACCCCCCCCCATTGCGTTTAGACATCTGAAAACCGGACTCGCCTCATTGACGACGATGCTGTTGCTGGCGGCGGGATTGAACGGCGCGGCAGCCTACGCGGCCACGCCCGAAACGTGCGGCGGAGTATCCGGCTTCTGCTACGCCGGATACTCGGCCAAAGGATTGAAGACCATCGCCGAGGACCTCAGTGTCAACGGCCAGGGCTCGCAGTATTACGATGCGATGAAGTCCGCGATGGACGCGGACACGAGGGGCACGCTCAAGGTCACGAGCACCGCTATCGCCGACAATAGCAAGCAAGTCGACATGCCCGTGCGATTGATCGGCATCCTCCACGACGACAAGGCCGATGGTACGGGGAAGGCGGGCCTGACGTTCCAGACCGTCAACAGCCTGCCAAAGGGTTACTGCATGAACGGCGTCATGCCGGACAATGGTTCCTCGATCCGATGCTACGGCTCGGACACGAACGCGGGCGGCTGGCGGGACAGCGGTCTTCGGAAGAACATGAACGGCGGCGAGATCTGGGAGAGCATGCCCGCCGACCTGAGGGACACGGTGGAGCCGGTCGTCAAGATGACCAACAACACCATCGGAGATTCGGAACGCTCCGTCGCCACTGGCACCATCGACAGGCTCTGGCTCGTCTCCTACCGCGAGTACGTGAAGACCATGTACGACGGATGGAAGGATTCCTCCGGCGCGCAGGCATGGAGCCAGGAGGGTTTCCAATACAGGTTCTACGACGGCCGCGTCATCAACAATTACAGCGGCAATGCCGTTATCGACAAGCTCTGGGCCGCCCCCTCCGGGAGGCAGCCCGCCGGATCCATCAACATGTTTGCGTGGGAGCGCTCGTCGGATCCGGGCGACTCCAACCGTTTCCTGCAAGTCAACTCCAACGGCGACCCCAGCAACCGCAACACTGCGGCCTACCGCCACAGAGTCGCGCCTGCCTTCTGCCTGTGATTCCTTTTATCGGGACGCATCTCCGCGTACCATCGGCGGCGGGCGTAATGGATGACGGAGGAGCATGCAGCGTGAGGACGTTGACGAAATTGGAGAGTCTGGCCTATAGGGAGCGGACGAACATCATCTGGAGCATCGCCAGACTCGTCGATCCTGCCATCGACTACCCGTCCGTATGGACCATCGCCGACACTAGGCGCGTGCCGCCCCGCATGCCCGTCGACCGGGCGATGAATGTGATCGAATCGATGCGCGCGTGGGACCGTATGATCGCGCTCAACGAACGTTCGTTGGACCAGGAGACGTTGGACGAGTACGCGTGGCTGCTTGACATGGACGACAGGCCTCGTCTCCCGGAGGATGCCGACGAATCGAGCCTTCTTTCCATGCTATGGTCTGTGGACAAACGTCTTGCCGTGGTCGCCATCAACCATCTGCTCCTGCATGCCAGAAATGGATTGTTCGATCCCGCCGCGGACATGCCCGACCCCGTTCACGTTCCGTGGGATGAGCTGGCGGAAGGATATGTGCTGACTGAGGACGACTACTGATCCGCCCATCCTGCGCGCATAGCCTCCGCCCATCCAAGGCAAGGAGGAGGCTGGATATGGTCACGGACAGCAGGGGCCGTTTGCATGAGCCGAAGGGCGTGCCGACGGGCGGTCGTTTCGCAAGCGGCAACTCCGGGAGCGGAGTGACGGATGATCTTCCCGCTCCCCCAGTCTTGGAGCCGAGCCTGTACGAGCGCACGTGCCGCCTGTCGCCTGGCGAGCGTTCCAGGGTGCTGCGGGGCATGGTCCGCGACTCGCAGAGGAACGGGCTTATCTCCGACCGGTTCAAGGTCAGGGTGAGCACGGGCCGGGGTCCGGATTGGCGCGCTTACGTGACGCTAACCGTGCCCAAGGGGGAACGCCGGTATGCTCCGAGCCGCCGCGAGGCGGACGAATGCCGTGCGCGCGAGGGCGAGCTCGCCTACCTGCATGCGGACGGCAGGGCGATGCGCGCGATGATCGAACGGTGCGGCGGGAGCGCGTCGCGCGAACAGATCGACATGATGGCGGCGGATATCAACAGGCGGCTCGAAGAGGATCCGGATTCGCTGAGCCGCGAGGACTACGAGTGTCTGGTCGAACGGCCGGACGTGCGCGCCGCGCGACGCGAATGCGAACGGATCGCAGGCCAGCTGACCCGGGACGACAGCGACCCCATGCACGACTACTTCGACATCGACGGGATCGTCACCGTGGATGTGGTCGAGGACGACGAAGCCGCCGCATAGCCGGACCGCCATGGACATGCTGAAAACACTCACCCCCCCCCATTGCGTTTAGGCATCTGAAGACCGGTCTCGCCGCCGTTGCGGCGATGCTGTTGCTGGCGTCGGGACTGGGCGTCCCGACGGCGCATGCCGCGACGCCCGAGACGTGCGGGAGCTCGGACCTCTGCTACGCCGGATACTCCGCCAAGGGATTGAAGACGATCGCCGAGGACCTCAGCGCGAACGGCGAGGAATCCCGGTACTACAAGACGATGATGACCGCAATGGACGCGGACACGAGGGGCACGCTCAAGGTCACGAGCACAGCCATCGCCGACAATGGCAAGCAGGTCGACATGCAGGTCCGCCTGATCGGCGTCCTCCACGACAACAAGGCGGACGGGACCGGCAAGGCGGGGCTCACGTTCCAGACGGTCAACGCGCTGCCGCGCTCGTACTGTTTCGCCGGCGTCATGCCCGACGCCGATCCCGGCTCATGCAAGGGTGGCAATATCTCCGGCGGATGGCGGGACAGCGCGTTGCGAGGGCTCATGGACTCGGGCGAGATCTGGGAGAGCATGCCCTCCGCCCTGCGGGACAATGTGGAGCCGGTCGTCAAGATGAGCGACAACGACCGCAGTTCCGGCGGCGCGGTGGCGACCGGCACCGTGGACCGCCTGTTCACGCTCTCCTACCGTGAACTGGTGGAGACCGTGTACGACGGTTGGGCAAGCACTCCGTTCATCGGGCAGGAGGGCACCCAGTACGGGTTTTACAAAGGCAGAGTGACCGACAACCATGGGGTGAATGAGATCCTCGATTCCTTGACCCAATCCCCCTCCGGCAAGGATTACGGCGATGGCTGGACCCGAAGCCTGCATCCGGCCGGCACCGGCAGGGTCATCCATGTGGGCAGCTTCGGCATCCAGGCCTGGATGGACATCACGCCCGAATATCGCTATGGCATCGCGCCCGCCTTCTGCCTCTGACCCCTCCCTGTCGCATAGATGCCTTCGATTTCTTTGACGGATCGAGGAGGAACGGAGAACCATGGTAACGGACAATAGGGGCAGGCTGCATGAGCCGAAGGGCATTCCCACGGGAGGCCGGTATGCGAGCGGTGGCAATGGGCATGGTGTGACGGACGACCTGCCCGTCGTCCCCGCATGGGATGGGAGTGACGGCGGCGCGGTGGCGGAGAGCCTGCGCAACCAGGTCCATGCTGTGACGGCGCGTTTCGCGGCCGCGCATCCGGAGCTTGGGGAGCGTGGCTTCAAGGCCGTGCGCGAGTTGGACGATTGGCTCAGGGATGCGGACATCGCATACGGCGACGAGGATTCCGACAATAGGATGCTGGTGAGCGTGTGCGGACAGGGCACGCCCATGATCGAGGACACGATCCGCGAATCGTTCGACGGCATCAACATCCACGTCAGGGACAAAGAGGCCCTGAAAGCCGCGCATCACGAGCGCGCCGTCGCATTGAACAAGGCGATGGCCGCGAACACCACGGACTGGGGCGTCATCGCAGGCCAATTGCGTCACGAGGACCCCACGGTACGTGCCGCCGCAGCAGGAAACCCAGCCATCCGCCCCGAGGACATGGACCATGCGAGCGCCGACCGCAACCCCATGGTGCGCGAGGCCGTCTACGGGAATCCGATACGCCGCGAACTGTACGCGCAGACCGTGGGAACAGTGGACACGCTGATCGACCGACCAGGGCGCATCCCCAAGGCGGACCTCAAGAATCTGGATGGCGAGACGGCGCATCTGATCGGCCTGGTCCGCAAGGCGCGGCGTGCGAGCCTGCGCGATCAACGGGAGTTGGAGGACGAGCTAATCGCGTGGGCGAAGGTGGAGCGCCCCCTGTCCGACTCTGAATTCGAGGCGATCTCGCACTGCACGCCCGCCTTGTACAGCCTTGCCAAACGCGAGGATCTGGACGGTGAGCGCGTGCGCACGCTCCTCTCCCATTCGAATCAGGAGCCGCCCATCGGCCGTTGGCTCGCCTCCGGCAAGAAGATGAGCGACAGCGGATGGCGGCAGGTCGCCGAGTCGGCCACGCCGGAGATGTCGGCGGACCTGGCCAAGAACCCGGACTATCCGCATGCTCAGCGGCTGGCCGAGGACTGGTGCGCGCAGGTCGAGAAAGCCAACGCGGGGAACAGCGTTGAGCCTCGCCCGTGGCGGCCGCGCACCGGGCAATTGCTCGCCCAACGCTCCGACATCGGAGGACGGACACTCGCACGCGTGCGCGAATGCAACAAGGTGTGGTCCGAATACGCGCGCCGCGAGAACGAACGCAACAAAATCATGGACCGGGAGGCCCGGACGCGCTTCCACCCGGACCCCGACTACGCGCCGCAATACATGTGAGACGGGCCGCATAGGAGGAACGCCATGAGCAACCTGAAAAACATCACCCCCCCCCCCATTGCGTTTTCTAGATTGAGAACCGGCCTCGCCGCCATCGCGACAATGCTGTTGCTGGCGACGGGGCTGGGCGTTCCGGCCGCGGGCGCGACCGAACCTGAGGAATGCGGGAGCTCGGACTTCTGCTACTCCGGATACTCCGCCCAGGGATTGAAGACCATAGCCAAGGACCTCAGCGTCAACGGCCGGAACTCGCGGTACTACGAGCAGATGAAAGCCGCGATGGACAAGGACACCCGCGGCATCCTCAAGGTCACGAGCGCCGCCATCGCAACCAAAGGACAGCAAGTCGACATGCCGGTCCGCCTGATCGGCATACTCCACGACGACAAGGCCGACGGAACCGGGAGGGCCGGACTCACGTTCCAGACCGTCAACAGCCTGCCGAGGGCATATTGCATGAACGGCGCCATGCCGGGCAACGACTCCACGGAGCGGTGCTCCGGCACAAACGTCAACGAAGGCGGCTGGCGTGACAGCGATCTTCGCGAAAACATGAACGGCGGCGAGGTCTGGGAGAGCATGCCCGCGGACCTGAGGGACGCGGTGGAGCCGGTCGTCAAGCTCACGAATAACACTGTCGGTGGATCAAGTCGTTCCGCGGCCACGGCCACAAACGACCGCCTGTGGCTGCAGAGCGGCGACGAATTCTCAAAGCCCTGGTCGGATCCATCCAATCCCTCCGTCGGCAAGGAGGGATTCCGTTACGAGGCATATGGCGACGAATCCTTTTCCGACATAACCTCTGGTTTCTGGCTGACCTCTTCCGGAGAGACGCCTGCCGGAGCGTATTCGCTGAACGCAGACGACGGCGCGTGGCTGCGATCCCCCGCCCGGAACTACTCCTTTCATTTTTCAAGGATCTCCTCATGGGGATGGACGACCGACGACAACGCGCTCTGGCGGCACGGGGTTGCTCCGGCTTTCTGCCTCTGATCCGCGCATAGCCTTCGTCTCATCGAGATGAAGGAGCCAGGATCATGGTCGTGGACAGCAAAGGCAGGTTGCATGAGCCGCAGGGCATTCCGACGGGAGGCCGGTATGCCAGCGGTTCGTCCGGCCATGGGATGACGGACGACCTGCCCGCTCCCCCGGGTTCCGGCCGGGACATCAACGAATCGTTCCGGTCGATTCCAATCCGCGCATTCCAGGACACGCGCGCCTGGGTGCATGTGGAGCGTTCTGACGGCAGTGTGTGCGACGGCGAGGTGAGCGCATTCCGTCTGGAGGACGGAAGCATGGTCATGCTGGACGGGAACGGGCGTCCCGTCATGACCGGCGGTGACGACGGGCACAATCAGCCGGCGGATGATGTGACCCGCCTGCGACTGACCAGCCAGGCGGAGAAATACCATATCCTCGACAAGGCCGACCGGACGGCCGGAGGCATGTCGGATGCGACGAAACGCCTCCTGTCGCGCACGAAAGACCCGCAGGTCATCCAAGAGGCTTTGGATAAACACGACATGCACGCGGACTGGTGCCTGTCCTCCAATCCGAACCTCGACCCGGGGCAGGTCGCGGGTCTCATCGACCGGTATCCGGAGTGCAGCGGGGAGCGGGCGCACATGATCGCCGGCGCCTGCCTCAACCCGCTGACCATGAGCGACGACCGTTTGCGCGGCATCATGTTCGACCACACCCTGCGCTCCAAGGAGTATCCGGCGGAACGCCGCAGCGTGTTCGCGGGCAATCTCGCCCGCAATCCCATGGCCGACGACCGGACGCTCGATTATCTGAACGGCATGTGCCGCGCCTACGGGGTGAAAAGGGCCATCGCCCGCAATCCGAACGCCAGCGACGCCACGCTGGCCGCGACCGTCCGCTCCTGCAAGGACGAGAACACGAAACAGGCGGCGTTGAGGAACCCGAACTGCGGGCCGGACACCATCCGCGCAGTCATGGACGCCACCACCGACCCGCAGACCAAACGCGACGCGGTGAGGCACGAACGATGCCCGGGCGATGTGGCCGACAGGGCCGCCGGAAGCGACGATGGGTACCTCGTCGAGGCGGCCGCCCACAACCCGAATCTGAGCCCAACCGGCGTCGACGCGATCCTTAAGAAGTCCGAACACAACGACAACGTGCGCCGGGCAGCCGCCCCCAACCCGCGCATCGACACTGAAACGCTCGCCAAGTGGATCGACAGAGACGATTCGATGACCGACATCGGCGTCGCCCACAATCCCAACGCGACCCCGGCGATGCTCGCCCGACTCGTCGCCCGGCACCAGGACCGGGCCGGCAAAGGGAGCCTCGACAGCGCGAACATCTGCAGGGACATCGCCTCCAACGAAACCGCCGGCCTCGAGACCCGGCGCAAGGCAGCGAAGGCGGCTGGCCTCGACTGGGAGGACGTCAGGAACAGCACGGCGACGGGGATCGCGAACCCGCGCCGATACTGGGCCGAACGAAGCGTCGAGGCTTAGGATGAGCCCGTCCGACCCGCGGCTGACGGGCGAGGAGTGCCTTGCGTTGGCACAGGACGGGGACGAGCCGGTCATCCTCGCATTGCTCGCCAACCCCGCGAGCCCACCCCACCTCCTCACTGATTTGGCGCGGCGCATGAGCGCGGCTCGGGAGCGGGCCCTCGCCTCGAACCCGCGCATCCCCTTCATGTTGGCGCGCATGCTCGCCGAACAATCCCACGACGCGGGGACGCTGCGCATCCTCGCCGCCAACCGGGGCGCGGACCCAAGGATCCGCGGACACGCGCAGCGGCATCTCACGCTCCTCGGACCCGCATAGCCCACGGGCATCCCATTCCCGGACAAAAAACGGAGGAGACCATCATGACGGTTGACGCGCAGGGCAGGATGCACGAGCCGAAGGGCATCCCCACGGGCGGCCGATACGCGGCCGGAAGCACGGGGCACGGAGTCGTGGACGATCTTCCCGGCATGCCCGACGTAGAAGGGCGGGTCGGAATCGAATGCGAGGAATGGCTGAACCAGCCGCATGAGGATGATGCGCGCCAATACTGGCGGGAGGGCGTCGGCGTCTGCGACGGCGCGCGCATGCGCGAGGACTTCGCCGACGAAGTGACGGAATGGCCCGGAAACCATTTCGACGACCCCACCGGGATCGACCAAGAAAAACTGGACGGACGATACTCCGATTGGCTTGCTGAACACAAGCATCGGGGCGACGTCACGCCCCTCGACCCGGTGGAGGAGCATCGGCCATGGCCCGTGCGGAACGAAAAGGCGCGGGCGCTTGCGGACCATGCGTGGAGGCGGCTCGAGGACGGCCTCTACGACCCGTACACGAGCGTGGACGACCAACGCTTCCGCCAGCGGCTGGGGGAAGACCACGACGTGTCGGCCGCGTTCGCGAACAAATGCGCCGAAGCCCTCCACATCACCCGCCTGTCCGGCAACGCGCTGGACCTCGCGATGGCGCGGGCCCGGACGGTCCGGGAGCATGGCGGCGATCCCGCGAAGGCCATGCGGAGCATGTTCGCCGCGTACGCGAGGACCTGGAATGGACCATCCGTCGCATAGAAGCCTCTGGAACGCGAAAGACGAAAGGAGACCATCATGACGGTCGATGCGCAGGGCAGGATACACGAGCCGAAGGGCATCCCCACGGGCGGCCAATATGCGAGCGGAGGCACGGGGCACGGGGTCGTGGACGACCTGCCCGACATGCCCTCCCCCATGGGCGAAAGCGAACAGGCGAAGCGGGCGTGCGACGAATGGCTGTCCCGCGGATTCCCCGACGACGACCACCTGTACCGGACGGAGTCCAACGAGGTCAAGAGCGGCCGGCATCTACGCGAGATGTTCGCCCGCCAGGTGGAGGCGGATCCCGACGCGTACCGCGGCGGCGACGGCGGACTGGACCAGGCCACGATGGACGACGAATACGGCACATGGTTCTACGAGAACGTGCAGAGCCCCGCGGACGCCGCGCGGGAGGATGCCCGCAACCCGTGGAACGTGGACGACCCGGAGGCCCAGGAGCGGGCCGACCGGCTCTTCCGCAGGATGGACGACGGCGCCTATTATCCGGAGGAAGACTGGGACGAGCTCGACGGCCGCCTCTCCGACCTGGGGTGGGGGCGTTCCGACGACGAGCGGCCGTTCCAAGCGTATGCGAACGCGTGCGCCAAGGGCTTCCACCTCGACCGGTTGCCGCAGCCCGCGTTGGACCGCGTGTACGCGGAGGCGCGCAAGGGACTCGACGCGGAATGGGATCACGAAGGCTCCCCCGCCCAAATGGTCTACGACAGGTTCGCCGACTACGCGGAGTTCTGGAACATGGCGAACGGGCGCGGACCGGACCAGCCGGAGGGCGGCGCCGGCCCGGTGGAATCGCGCGCCCCCTGGACCGTGGACGATGCGGGGATGCAGGAGGCCGCGGACCGCGCGTTCGAACAGGTGGACGATGGCGTCTACGAGCCCTACGGGGACGGGGACGACTTCTCCTACCGGATGCAACGGCAGTTCCAGTCGCGCTCCGCCAGTCCGATGCCATTCCGCGCCTACGGGAACGCGTGCGCCAAGGGCTTCCACCTCGACCGGCTCCCCCAGCCCGCGTTGGACCGCGTGTTCGCGAAGGCGCAGGAAGCGGCGCGGGACGGGGACAGGGCCGACGTCCTGGAGGCGTACGACGTGTTCGCCGACTACGC
The DNA here is from genome assembly GCF_056355835.1 of Bifidobacterium sp. LH_730. Lineage (NCBI taxonomy): Bacteria > Bacillati > Actinomycetota > Actinomycetes > Bifidobacteriales > Bifidobacteriaceae > Bifidobacterium > Bifidobacterium sp. LH_730. The sequence continues at coordinate 45,740 of NZ_JBKETB010000001.1, read as the reverse complement.
GGAGTTCTGGAACCTGGCGAACGGACGCGAAGCGGATCAGACGAAGTAGAGGAACGGTTTCAGGAGGCGTCGGCCGGCTTGTCCGCGAGTTCGGCGGGCGCCTCTATGTCGAACGGGATTTTGTTCTGGACGACGAGCTGGCGCATCGCCATGTTGCAGTATTGGCTGAGGCCGAAGCCCATGGCCTTGAGTCGTTTCTTCGCTTCGTCGCGTAGCTCGGGGTCGACGCTGATGGTCGTGATCTTCGCCGTTCTGGGCATGGACAAACCACCTCTACTAAACGATTAAGTCAAGCCGCATAGGGGCCTTTCGGAAAACATATGCGTCCACCGAAAGGACCCCGGCATGAACCGTCGAAAACAACGCCGCCAACCCAAGGGCACGCCCGCCGGAGGCCGATGGGCAAACGAAGGCGGCGGACACGGAGACATCAGCGACTTGCCGCCCATTCCCTCCACGGCGACGGATCTGGACGAACCCTTCTCTGGATCCGGATACGGGCCTTACAGGATCGACTCCACACGGATACGCGGATGGTACGAGAAACTTGCCGACCAAGACCAAATCAAAGTCCGCGAGGCGATGAGGCAACTGTCCCAATCAGGCCCGCATACGGGAGCCCCGTATGTCAAGCTCATCAATCATGCGAGACACCACAACCTCAAGGAATTGCGCCCAAGACCGGGAAGCATGAGGATATTGTTCTATTTCGATCCGGTCAGCAACGCCTATATGTTGGTAGCAGGAGACAAACGAGGACAATGGGACGCATGGTATCAAAAGAACATACCGGTCGCGGACAGAATCATCGACGAAAGGAGCCTGCGATGACATCCAAGGAAGAGCGATTCCATGAATCCTCCATGCATTGGCTCGAAGGGTTCAAAGCCATCAAGCGCGTGCGCGAGGCCAAGGGCTGGACCCTCGCCGAAGTCGCCAAGGAAAACGGTTTCTCCGTGGAAGAGCTTCAATACATCGAAAACGGCGAGATCGACTTGTTCACCGTCGACACGTTCGCCATGTACGTCAGGGCCCTCGGCGGTCACGTCGGATACGGATACGAGCTCGAAGGCGAGAAATACCCGTTCACACCGGAGATCTGAACATCCCCTTCTCCTTCGCATAGTCTCCTTCCGTTCCACTGGAATGGAAGGAGACTTCATATGGTGACGGACGCGCAGGGCCGTTTGCACGAGCCGAAGGGCATTCCCACGGGCGGCCAGTACGCGGCCGGAAGCACGGGGCATGGGGTGACGGACGACCTGCCCGCCATGCCCGCGGATCTCGACGAGGCGTCCAGAGTGGAGGCCGCGTGCAACGACTGGCTCGCCCGCCCCCACGGGGACGATTCCCGGATGTGGCGGATGGAGGACGGCGAGGTCCGGGACGGCCATTGGCTGCGCGAGATGTTCGCCGGCCAGGTCGAGGACGATCCCGACGCGTACTGCGACGACCCCGGGGAACTCGACCAGCGTCGTTTGGACGACGAATACCGGGTGTGGCTGCGCGAACACGAATACCATGACATGATCGAAGCCGCGGACCCCGTGGCGGAGGGCATGGGCGACCACGGGATGCAGCGCGGGTTGCGCCTCATGATGGGAGGCCGGGCCGACGACCTGCGGAGCGTGGACTTCGACCTGCCCGACGGGACCACGCTCCGTGGATGGGCGTTGGACGGCGGGCGCGTCGACCGGGACCGGCTGCCGGCTGGCTGGCACGCGTATTCGGTCACCGAGGACGAGACCGACGAACCGGACCCCGCGTGGGGCGGCGCCCCGCAGGACGCGCCCTATAGGACCGTGATGGGCATCAGGGAGCGTGCGCTCGTCAACCACCGGATGGACATCCTCACCACCCGCAGCCTCGACCTCGGCCAGGCGGACGTGTTCGTCGACGGCGACGAATGGGGGTTCGGCGACGACAGGCTCGCCTCCACGGACCCCTACGACGTGGGCCGCCCGGCGCAGGAGCGGGCGGACGATGCGCTCCGCCAACTGGAGCGGGACGACGACGAGCGGGCCGCCGACCGGGTGATGGCGGACTACGGGCAGGGCAGGGACGCGTTCTCCAACGCGTGCATCCGTTCCACGGGACTGGACGACCTTCCCATGGAAACGATCGATTTGATGCGGGAGCGGGCGGACCGGAACGCATATCTCGCCGAGCGCGCCGACAATGCGAGCCCCGCCCACGCCTACCATGACACATTCAAGGCGTTCGCGGACTTCCGCAGGGCGTTGGGGAAGTGAGTTCAGGAGGCGTCCGCGGGTTCGGCGGGCGCCTCCATGAGGAAGGGCACGCGCCGCTGGACGACGAGCTGGCGGAGGGCCATGTCGATGTACTGACTGAGACCCAGGTTCAGCGATTCGAGCATGGGGCGGCTTTGCTCCCGCAGGTCCGGGTCGATGCTGATCGAGGTGACGACCGTGTGGCGGCTCATTCCAAGACTCCAATCCGTAGCGAAGCAGTCAACAAAAGTCTCCGCATAAAGGCCTTTCGCAAAACATATGCGTCCAGCGAAAGGACCACAGACGTGAGCCGACGAAACCAACGCCGCCAGCCCATAGGCATTCCGACGGGAGGACAATGGGCCGACCAGGGCGGCAGACACGGAGACGTCAGCGACCTACCGCCGATACCGGGTACTCCGGTCGATCTCGACGAGCCCTTCTCCGGACCCGGATACGGCCCTTATCGAATCGACTCCACTCGAATATGCAAATGGCATGAGGGGCTTTCCGAGTCCGATCAGACCAAGGTCCGCGAAGCCATGAAGCATCTTTCCCAATTGGGGCCGGCGTTGAGACGGCCCGTCGTGGGAAAAATCGTCGGCTCCCGTCATTCGAACATGAAGGAGCTTCGACCTCTATCATCGTTCATCCGGATACTATTCCTATTCGATCCAGAATCCAAGGCCGTCATGCTGGTGGCCGGAGACAAGCGGGACGCATGGAACAAATGGTATGACAGAAACATTCCGATCGCGGACGACCTTGCGGACGAAATCTACCAGGTTTAGTGAGAGTGCTCCCGCCTCTTTAGGCGGGAGGTGAATCGCGTCTGGCTTTTTCCGGGGGGATGGCGTGCGGACGCATGGGTGTCGTCGGGTAATCGTTTGCCCGCCGGATCGCGGAGGTGACGGGAGGGATGCCGTTGGACAGGTCGGCTTTGTGGGTGCGTAGCCAGAGGATCAAGTCTTCGCGGCGCAGGACGCGCGAACGGCGCAAGAGTCAGGAGTGCCGGACGTTCACGGTGAAGGTCGACTACCGCAAGCTCACGGCCGCGCAGAAAGAGGCTTTGAACGGCCTGTTCCGCGACGCCAGGCACCTGTACAACGACGTGGTGTCGGCGGAGAGCGTCAAGGGCTACGCGATCCCGTCGACGGTGACGGTCACGCTGCCGGACGGGACGCGGGAGGAGCGGAGACTCGACCATATCGGCGTCCAGACGAAGCAGGGCATCGTCCAACGGGCGAAGGACAACGTCAAGGGCCTCGCCGGCTTGAAGAGAACCGGCCGGAAGGTCGGCGCGTTGAGGCCGGTGAAAAGCGTGGACAGCATCCCGTTGAAGCAGTTCGGCAAGACCTACGCCATCCATGGCAACTACATCCGGGTCGAGAGGATCCCCGGGTGGATGCACGCCACCGGCATGAGGCAGATCGCAGAGGGTTGGGAGCCAGCCAACGCGAAACTCCTGCGCAAAGCCAGCGGCTATTATCTTGCCGTCACCTGCCATAGGGACAAGACCGGCTCCGCCGAGATCCGCGAGCCGGAGATTCCTCTTGGAGGCATGGACGCGGGCATGAAGACGGACCTGACCGAATCAGACGGCACCGAGACCAACCGGCGCTATCCCGACACCGGCAAGGCCCGGTATTGGGCTCGTCGCATGGGCAGACGGACCAAGGAATCGAAGGGTTGGAGGGAGGCGAACCGCCAGTACCGCAGAGAACAGGAGCGTCTCCGGGCCCAGAGGACATGCGCGGCCCGCGAGGAACACCGGCGTCTCGTCGCGGGCCCGACACCGAAGTACGGGACCCTCGTCGTGCAGGACGAGCGGATAGCCTGCTGGAACAAACGGTATGGCGGGGCGAAGCTGCATGGCGGCATCCTCGGCCGCCTGTACGCCATGCTCAAGACCGACCCGCATGTCATCGTCCTGGACAGATGGCAGCCGACCACCGCATGGTGCCGCCTGTGCGGAAGGCGCACACCCACCCCTCCCTCCGAGAGGATATGGCGTTGTGCATACTGCGGCGCCACGGAGGAACGAGACCTCCACTCAGCGCTCAACATGATCGCTCTGAAGGACAGGCCGTTGGGCCACGGGGACCTGCGCAAACCCAGGGACGCTCCCATCGGACCCCACTGCGCCTGCAGGGCCTTCTAACCCACGCACATCCCGACAACGCCAAGCCAACGACCGGCATCACAGGATGACCCCGTGAACGGGGTCGCGGTAGCATCGCCAGCCACGATCCGCCCACACATAAGACCAAAGGAATCCAACGAGACTCCCGGCAATGGGGCGAAACCCGCGAAGCCGCCACCTCTCCGAGGTGGCGTGTAGTTCACGGAAAGGATAAACGGCATGGATGAGAACGAATACCATAAGGCGACGCAGCATTGGCTGGCTGGAATCGAAGCCATCCGCAAGGCCCGCGAGGCCAAAGGATGGACCATCGTGGAAGCCTCGAAACAAACACGCTTCCCCGTCGAAATGGTCCGACTCATCGAGGATGGAATGATGGATGAGGTTCCGATCGACGTCTTCGTCGTCTACGTGCGGGCCCTAGGCGGCCGCGTCGACTACGGCTACACGCTGGACGGAGTCCGCTATCCCTTCGCAGTGGAAGAATGATCGACAAAAGAGGAGCCTGCGATGTGGCATCCGAAGAAGAGCGATTCCATGGGTCCTCCACGTATTGGTTCGACGGCTTCAAGGCGTTGAAGGCGTCGCGCGAGGCCAAAGCTGGGACATCCCCGAATGATGGAGGAGACCGGCCTGTCCGAGCAGGCGGTCCTCGACATCGAGGGCGGGGAAATAGACTCCATTGCCATCGACGGCCTGGCCATGTATGTGACGGCCCTCGGAGGCCATATGGGATACGGGTATGAGATCGACGGCGAGGTCTACCCGTTCACTCCCGAGGTGTGACGGCCTTTCCCTTCTTCGCATAGCCTCCTCCCGTTCCACTGGATTGGGAGGAGGCTTCGTCATGGTGAGGGACGCGCGCGGCCGCTTGCATGAGCCGAAGGGCATTCCGACCGGCGGCCAATATGCGAGCGGCGGCAACGGGCATGGGGTGACGGACGACCTGCCTCCCCTGCCCGGCATGGAGGAACCAGCCGCTCCCCCGGAGCCACGCGAGAGGATCGTCACCCTGCTGGCCGACCGGCTTCCCCTGCGCGAGGACCGCAAGGGGAAGGTGCCCGCGGTCGGTCCGGACGAGGACAGCGTGCGCATCCAGTCGAAGCTCGCGAAATACCTGAACGACAACTTCGAGGGCGACCGCGACCAAGCCAACAAGCAGGCCATCGAAAACCTGTGGGGCGAAGCCCATGTGCTCGACGACGCCTGCGATTTCGGCGTGAACCCGCGATTGACGGGCGAAGCGCGGGAGAAGAGCGTCAATGCCTGCCGTTCCTTGGTCGACATGGAGACGGCGCTTCTCAAGGAACGCACCAACTCCGAGGTCCGCACCTACTGGGACGGCACCCGCGTCGTGTTCGTCACCGACGCGAGGAAGGCGGGCGTGACCAACAAGCCCACGGCCTCGTTCACCCGGAACGGCCTGAAGGTGCGCGTCGTCGACTTCGGCGACCTGCAGGCCTGCGACCAGGTCATCGACCGCATGGGATTGATGGATCCGGATGTGCGCCGCCGCGCCATCATCGGACTGCTGGACAACGACAGAAGGAACCTCCTCGTCGCCAACCTGTCACGCCCGGCCGGCCTCGCGAACGCGCACATGTACGCGGCCAGCGGCGTCTGGGACCGCATGTGCGCGCGGGCCGGCGTGGAGAACGAACCATACTCGATGCCCGGCGGGGAAGGCGACTTCGAGGCGCACGCGCCCGCATTGGAGGAGTACCTGGAGCATACGAAGGCGAACCTCGAGCAGATCGGCTGCATCAAGGACGCGAAGCAGGCGGGCGGCCATCTCGCCGACGTGCGCAGTCGTGACCTGCCCGAACAGTACAGGACGACGGTGCTCGCCATGCTCCGCGACGAGACCGACAGCGAGCGCAACAAGGCGTTCGCCAAGCGCGCCAGGACGGCGCACAGCGCGACCGTGGAGGAGGATAAGAGGAACCGGGATCCGGAGCATGACCGTGCGGGCCGTGAGAGCGAGTTCGCGAAGGATTTCGATCGGATCGAGGTGGATGACAGCGTCGACCTCGGCAAGTTCAGGCGATTGGGGGCCGAATACGCGCGGTACAAGAGCCTGATGCCCAGGGAAAAGGTGCGCGCCACCTTGCGTTTCCGCATGACCGGGCGGCACCGGGCTACCGGCGTGTATTCGACCGACGCGCACGGGTTGCACAACATCGCCGTCGACCCCAGGCACCCCTCGTCGTTCACCCATGAATACTTCCACCACCTCGACTTCACCAACGATCCGAAGGGCAGGCAGGTGAGCATGGACCCGGATTTCCGGCGGATCGTCGACCACTACCAGGCGACGGTGGACCGTAGCCGGATCAGCGGGGATCCGGACCGGTATCTGGCTCCGACGGAGATCTTCGCGAGGGCGGGCGAACTGTGGATGAGCGAACGCGCGAAAGGCTCCCAAAGTAGTTTCCTGGACACGCCCGACGCGTACGCCGGGCAGTTCGACTACCAGCCATTGAATGACATGAAGGACGAGGTCATGGCGTTCATGGACCGCCATTTCGCATAGTCCCGGCCAGATGCCAGAACAACGGAACCGAAGGAGAGGATCATGGTCACGGATAGGAACGGCATGAGGCACGAGCCGCGCGGCATCCCCACCGGAGGCCAATACGCGGGTGGGGACTCAGGGCATGGGGTCGTGGACGACCTGCCCGCCCTTCCCCCGGCCGATATGCCGCGAGAGGCCGACTGGCCGCGGAAAATCCTCGGCATGGACTACACGGAGGATGATCTGAAGGCCGCGCTCGACGAGCACGCGGAATTGATGGCCGAGGGTGAGAACGTGGATGAGATCACGCACATCCGCTTCGCCGGGCTCGAGCGCATCCAACTATTCTACCGTGGCGACGTGGAGGGCGAGGAGCACGGCGAGTACGTCACGAAGAGCCAGTTGAAGGACGTGATCTCACGCCGGCGCGAACAAGGGTTCGACCTGATCCCCGACCGGTGGACGCCCAAGGACTACCAGGAGGCCGAGAAGCATCTCGAGGCGGTGCGCGACCAGCTGACCGCGATGAGCGAAAACAACAGGAGGACGCGCGCGATCGCCCCCTACGAGCAGTGCGTGCAGGTCAACGAATACGGCGACTACATCACCATGGAGCAGTTCGAGAAGGCGTTCCCCACGGACCTGGCGAAAGCCAGGTACAAGGCGTGGGAGAACCAGTACGAGTACAGCCACTGGTTCGAAGGCATGTACATGGACTCCATCGATGATCCCGTGAGGCTCGACCAGTTGGAGAAGTCCAGCGAACTGTGGGATTCCGACAGCAACGAGGGCTGCTACGAGACCGAATGCACGTGGGGCGACGACGGCGACTATTGGATGGAGGACAGGGGCGGGGAGAATCCGAGGACCGCTTTGTTCGAGAAAGGCAGCGAGTCCGATGTCGAAGCGGAATACCCGGGCAGCCGTGAGATCCGCATCCAGGGAGAGAACATCATCGGCCGGGCCATCAAGAACAGGCCTGACCTGGTCGGATTCAAGGACAAACGCTACGAAGGCAACAGGATGGGCTGGCGGTCCGACAAGTACGTCACGAGCCGCGTCGTCCTGCTCGAATACGACCGCAAGCATGGTTCCTTCGTGGTCACGACCAGGGACGCGACCCTCCCCGGGGTCGATCCCACGGGGAAAATCAGGGTCCACCGGGCCGGCGACCATGACGGCGACCTCAAGCAGGCGTTGAAGGCGGCCAGCGAGGACATGGTCGGACGATTGACGGCGGACGTGTGGTGAGCCGGCAGCCGATATGGGTCGGCCCCGGTCAGGAGGAACGCTCCGAACCGGGGCCGACCCATATCGGATGACTGCGTGGAATCAGCCCCGGATGATGGCGTCCGCCCGCCGCAGCATGGCCGCCATGTCCTGCCGGATGATGGGCCTGCCCACGCCGAACGACTTGTCGGGCATGCCGGTGGTGATCCCGGTCTCCTGCGCCCAGGCGACGGCTTTCGCGTGCGGGGTCGCCTCGTCGACATCAGTGAACGAAGCGGCCTTCGCGGGCTCCGGGGAACCGGCGAGCCTCCAGAGCATGGCGACCGCGTCCTGGCGTTGGATTGGGCTCATGCCCCTGAAGGTGCCGTCCCCGTATCCGGCAATGATTCCTTCGGCCGTGGCCCAGTCGATGTCCGTTTTGTGGGGTGTGGACTCAGTCACATCCGCGAAGGCCTTCGACGTCCCTGCGTTGTCCTTGCCGCCGGCGAGCCGGTGGAGGAACGCGGCATAATCCTGTCGCGTGACCTGCGAGGCCGGACGGTAGGTGCGGTGCGCGTCGTCCTCCCACCAGCCGGTCGAAATGCCATTCGCGTCCATCCAGTCGATGCTCTTGGCGTGGGGCGTGCGGGAGTCGACGTCGGTGAAGCCCGCCTCCCGCTTCCTGTCCTTGCCCTGTCCGAAGGCGATGCCCTCGTCACGCCATCCGTTCCTGACCGCGTTGTCCAATTCGGGTTTGCTGAGGGTCCACAGATGGTCGCCGGTGCCTGGATCGTAGCCCCGGTAGATGGTGGGGTCCGTGGTCTTGTAGCGGAAGGCGACGCCTTCGTACCGCCACTTGTTCTTGACGAGGATGTCGCGTTCGTTGACGCTCATGGTCAGGTGGTGGCGCCCCGTCGCCGGATTGTAGAGGCGGTAGACTTCGTCGCCGGCGCCGCTGTCCTTGTCCCATGCGTGGAAGGCGATGTCCTCGCCCTGCCAGTCCTTGCGCACGAGGCTCGCGTACTCTCCGAGGCCCATGGTGTACAGGTGCTCGCCGGTGGACGGCTTGTACAACCGGTAGACGGGCGACCGGCCCTCCTTGTCCTTGTCGCCGGACGGCAGGCCGATGGGCGTCCATTTCTGCGCGTTGGACCCGTTGGCGGTCCATGTCTGCACGTTGGCGCCGTTGCTTGAGGTTCCGCCGTTGACGTCGAGCGCCCACTTCGGGTTCGCGGCCGACAGGAGCCGGTATGAGCCGTCCCCGTCCTTGACGGCGATCCACTTCTGCCCGTAGGTGCCGTTCGCGTTCCATGTCTGCACGTTCGCCCCGTCGTAGGCGACGCCGCCGTTCACGTCGAGGACGGTCCCGTAGGAGGAGCGCAGGGTCACGTATCCCTTGTCGTCGTGGGACACGTCCCACCATTGGGCGCCGCCCCTGTTGTCCGACCATTGGTGGACGTTCGCCCCCTGCTTCGGATTGGCGCCGTCCACGTCGAGCATGAGCCCGGTGCCCGCCTTGAACCGGTAGGTGCCATCCGCCAGGTCCGTCTTGTGCTGGGCGGCCTGCCGGTCGACCTGCGCGCGGTCCACCCGCTGCGCGTCGACCATGGCGATGTACTGGTCGAACATGGAGAGCATCTGCGCGCCCGTGTAGGAGCATTGGTCGCCGTAGTACTGCGTGTAGTTCCATGCGACGGTGTTCGGCGCATACGGGTAGGCGCCGTCCCTATAGGTGCTGATCCCGTAGGCGCTGCACGTCAGGTTGGGGCGGGTCATGTTGATGTAGTGTCCGTTCATGTCGTCGCCTGACGACACCCATTCGCCGTTCCTCCGGTCGTAGGCGGGACGCTCCTCGTCCACCCAGCGGCGCACGCTCGTCGGATACCCGTCCTCGTCGTACAGGGTGGACGCCCATTCGAGGTTCTCCCCGTACATCCCGTGCCCCTGGTGCTCGGGCAGGTAGGCGGCCTGGTTCGCATGCTGCTGGGCCGCGCCCAGGAGACGGAACCCGGCCCTAAACCGGTTGATCCGCTTGTTCGGGTCGTCGCATTTGCGGCCTTTGCCGGCGGGCAGGTCCGCGCGGCAAGGCTCGTTCGTCATGCCCTGCAGCGTGGCGCTCGCGTCGTCGAGGAGCTTCAGGGCGGCGCGCGTGTTCTCCACGCTGGTCGCATCCCCTTCGGCGCCGAACCGCGTCTTGGACGCGTACTGGCCCTTCCCGTTGAACTCGTTCATCGCGTCGTTGGCGAGCCGACGGTCCAACGCGTTGCCGCCGTGCTGCGCGGTCCATGCGAACCATCCGTAGCTGGACCGTTTCGCCTGGTCCGATAGGCGGTTCCAATCCCGGATGCTCCCATCGTCCGCCAAGGCCGCGGGCGAGGCCACGAGGCAGGTGGCCGTCATGGCCATGGCGCCCATGAGGGCGAGAATCCTTCTCTTCGATCCCATTGTCGTTGCGTTCCTTCTATGTTGCGGGCCGGGATACGCACCCTGCGCATCCCCTTGCCCGCATACGGGCATGCGTCCGCAGGGACGCATACGTGCCGCCGGACACGGGATCGAAGGAAGGAGACGGGATGGCTTCGAAACGCGACACGGCCGCGCTGCGCGCCCACCGCCTGTGCGCCTCCTACATGAGGGACGACGGATGGTACGACGAACGGCGCATGATGCTCGACTACGAGCGGGGCGCCAGCGCCAGGGTCATGCAGGCCGTCCGCAAGTGGAACAATGGACTCGCGGACCGGATGGACGACTGGATCGAGGGGCACCCCGGCGACGTGGAGGGCATGTTCTCCATCCTCGCCGACAGGCAGGAACGGTTGAGGGAGTTCGACCGGCTGCTGGACGGAGCGGGGCGGGGCCGTCCATCGGGCGACGCGCCCATGCCCCCGGAGTCCGGGACCGTCCATAGTGGGCTTTGCTCCCCCGACGATCTCCGTCGTCTTTTCCCGGTGGACCATGCGCGTCGTTTGGACGAAACGGACAAGACGATATGGTCCGACCATCTGGGCGAGCCACGGCTCGTGCTCATGCCCGCCCACGGGATCCTCTTCGAAACCGGATCATGCAGAAGCGAGGACACGGAGCTCACGCCCGACGACATCGACCGGATCATGGAGGCGAACGGGCTAACCGTCGTTAGGGAAGGCTAGGGAAAGGTTCGGGGTCCGGCGTCAAAACGATGCCGGACTTCGACCTGCCTTCTGTAAAGGGGCATTTGTTGGCCAGGAGTCGTTCGACGTCCTTGCGGGCGATGACCCATGTCTTGCCGACCCTGATGGCGTGAAGTCAAGCTCTGGAATCCTCAGTTTGCCGCTTTGACGGACCTCGCCGTATAATGTAACGAACCGTGACAGAATAGGGAGGTTCCGATGGCCTCAGTGCCAGAGCTTTTGAAGCCCATCGCCATCAGACGCAACGGCGTCATCACCGTGGGAGATGCGCGCGACGCGGGGGTCACGCCGGAAGCGTTGCGCAGGTGGGCCAGCCGCGACCCCGACGTGGACTCGTCCGGATACGGCATCTACGTGTGGTGGCTGGACGACGAACGCATCGACTGGTCCATACTCCCCCTGGAGAAGGCCTACGCGAGGGCCGGACGGGACGCCGTGCTCGCGGGGAAAAGCGTGATCGAATACAAGAGACTGGGCACCATAGGCAACGAGCCGTTCACCTTCATCGTGCCCAGGCGAAAGCGCAGACGCGAGGGATACAGGTTCATCGTCGGCAGAAAACCAAGCAAGACAACCACCACGAGAGGCATCCCCTCCACCACCGTCCGACAGGCCCTCTGGGACACGAAGGGCTCCATCGACGGCGACAAATGGGAGGAAATCGTATCCGACGCCGCCCAGCGCCACTACATCGACGACAAGGAGAAAGATGCCCTTCTCGCTTGGTGACGGCAAACCGCGATCGTCCCGCAAATTCCAGCAGCTCCTCCAACGAAAAATCAACAGCCTGCCGGAATCCTCCCAGTCCGCGGCGTTCACAAAACTCCAGAACGCGATCCTCTCCCAATTCCTGACGGACGAGGAGATGGTCAAGGGCGGCGCCGCCATGTCACTGCGCATGGACGTCCTGCATGTGCGCAAATCCCGTGACTTCGACATGACAGTCAAGGACATCGAGACATTCGAGCAATCCATGGCGGACCGTCTCGCCGAGGGATGGGAGGGATTCACCGGCAGCATCGAACCACAGCGGAGAAAGAAAGGGCCGAACCCGCTCACCGGGATGCGCCCCTACACCATCCGCCTCATGTACCTGGGACAGCCGTTCTGCACATTCGACGTGGAGGCATCCCCCGACCTTTCCGGCTTCATGCGCAACGCCATGAAAGACGCGGACCAGGAGACGCTGGCCCTTCTCAAGGAGCTGGGATTCCATCCGACGACCCCTCTTCTCATCAGCCCCGCCGACCAATTGGCGGACAAGCTGCACGCGGTGAGCAAGCCCGTGGACCCAGACAATCCGCCCCGCGCACGCGACCTCGCCGACATCGCGCTGCTGGCGAAGATCGACGTGCCGCCGCTCGACGAGCTCAGGGAGAACGTGCGCCTGATCGAAAGGACCCAGAAATCCGTTCCGCATGCGGCCACCATGCTCGACGCGGGCAGGAAGCCCGAATTCCGCGAGGTCTTCGACGAAGGCAAGATCAGCATGCCCTTCGACGAATGCTGGGACACAACGCAGGAACTCCTCAAACAGGTCGACGTGAACCATCGCAATGAGTGGCGAGCTTACTGGGACAGACTCAGCGCCCTACGGCATCCCGTGATGCCCTTGCTCGAAGAGGAGGCGGAGGAATTGGCGCGTCTCGAAGGCAGGGCCGCGCCCGTCTCCGCCGGGAGACAGGGACATAGGCCTCGGGGCGCGGCCGGCGCCGGCCAATGGGATTTCAAAAGGTAGCAGCAGAGCGGCATCCTTGTCATAAAGGTCTGGCTCCGTCCCGCAGAAATCCAGGGTCGCACCATTCCCATCGCAAAAGTCCGTTGAAGAGTTTCCAAGACTACTGCCGGGGCGAAGGCGCGGCACCCGCCGCTAATCTTCCTCCGTCTGTGCGAGCATGCACGCGACCATGGGGTCGCCCCACTGGGCCTGCACCTGGGAATCATGGTCGAGCCGCAGCCTTTCCCTGACCGGGGCCGGCAGGTCTTCTCGCCGGGCAAGCCTCCGCCTTACCCTCGCCTCCCTGTCGGCGGCGAGCAATCCCATGGCCTCGGGGCCGAGGCTTGGGTTCGAGGCGAGCATGACCCTCACCCGCGGATCGGGGTCCCTGGCGAGCCTTGACTGGATGTCCGCATCCAGGCCGGGCATGCCGGCGACGGCGGCGCGCACTCCCGGGTCGGGGTCGAACGCGGCCTCGCGCAGGCGGATCGCGCCATCCCACACCATGTGGACGCGCGCCACCCAGTCGTCGGATCGTCTCACTTGAAAGTCCGGTCGACGCTCTCGTTGCTCGTCGCGAACGTGTCGCGCACCTTCACCTTCACGGGATCCTGGGGCTTGTCGGTCCCGTATTCGAACGTCAGCTCGCAGGCCTGTCCGACCGGGCAGATGGTCCGGGTGGAGGAATCGTCGCCGCGCGCCAGCCACTTCTTTCCCTGCCCGGCGCGGATGGTGAGCGTCTCGTCGAACGACTGGTCCCTGGTCGTCGCGTTCGTCCATGTCACGCTTACGGTCACATGGTCCTTGCCGCGTTTGATGGAGTCGATGCTCACATGCCCGGACTCCAGGTCCGCCTGGGCGCCGAGGCTCACCGGCTTCGACAGGGCCTCCGTGTCCGCCGTGGACGAGGATGCGTGCCACGCCCACGCGCCCACGGCGATGCCGGCGACCATGAGGACGGCGAGGAGGATTGCCAAGGGTTTCGCATGATTCTTGATGAACGTCATGCGGAACCATATGCGTCCAGGGACTACTCCTCCACGGGCTCCGCGTTCTCCCCGTGGATGAGCTCCAGTTCGGCGCGCATGTGCAATGCCTCGGCGGGCAGGCTCTCCACCCTCGCCAACGGGGGCATGCCCGGGTCTGGCAGCTGGTCGGGCATGGGGAACACGCCTTTCGCGACGCCCTGGATGACCGCCATGATGCCGCGCGCATGCTCCAACGGGTTGGATGCCGCCCAATGGGTGGCGGGCACGGTCTTGCCGTGCGCATCGAGGGCGGCGACGGCGAGCATCCTTTGCCTTTGCGTCTGATTGTCCGCGTTCGTCTTATTGCAGGCGTCATCCCACTGGCCGAGTTTCCTCCGCCAATCCCAGTACGCGCGGCGCGCCTCCTTGAGCTCGTCCGTCTCCCCGGCCTTGGCGGCCTCGTACTGTTCGATTTCCGCCTCGTGGGCCTCCTTGCGTTCGCGCCACGCCGCCTGCTTCTCCAGCATTGCTTTGCTTGGCCTGTAGAAGATTCTGGCAATGATCCGGGAGAGCGCATATCCGACGGCCATGCCGGCGGGCACGGCCACCAGGTTCGGGTCGGCGAGGTATCCTCCCGCGACGGCGCCGCCTATCAGCATGAGCAGGCTCGTGCCGCAGCCCAGCATCTCCGACGGCATGACCTCCGTGAATTCCCCTGGTTTTTGGGGTTCCGGCGTCTTCGCCGCGTCCGGCACGTCCGGCTCCATGGGCCTGGCGGGCAGGGCCTTCGGCTCGTATCGCTCCGCGAACAGGCGCCTTGCGTTCAGTTCGTCGTCCTTTTGGCGTGCGACGCCCATGCGTTCCGTGTATTGGTCGATGAGCCTGAGGGTGGCGCCGGCCCGTTTCGCCCATTCCAGGTATTTCGCGCCCTCCGGGGTCTGCCTCCATGAGGCGAAGCCCATGCCGATCTGCGTTCTCGTCTGTTCGCGGATCGTGTCGCGGACTTCGCGGATGGCGCCGGTCTGTTCGCCGAGCAGCCGGTTCGTCTCCGACACGTTGGCGCGCAACGCCTCCAGGGAGCGGCGGCTCTGGTCCGCGATCTGGTTCGACCGCTTGGACAGGGCGACCAGCTCCTCCTGGGTGACGCCGATCTCCTCCAGACGCCGGTTCGCCTCCCGTTGCAGGCCCAGCGCTTCCTTTTGGAGCCTGTTCGCCTCCGCCTGTCGGCGGGCCTGCACGAGTTGGGCACCCAACTGGGCCGCGGCGAGCATGTTGCCCTGTTCGGCCAGCCTGTTGCCGTACTCGGCCTTCGCATCAATGTCCTGCGCGATCTGCCGCACATTGCGCCCGTCGTCCATACGCTCCTCCTGTCGGACTTTTCTCCCTGAGACAAGGACGATACGCGCGCACAGGGAAGGACGCGCCGACGCATGGGCGCGGGCATGAGGAAACGATTACTGGACGGGTGCCGTGGATAAGGCCATCCTCGTCGCCGATGATGGCCGGGAGAGGATCGTCCACGCAAGCGCCCTCTCCCCGGCCGAGTTCGAACGCCTAGCCCAACTGCAACGCCAGCGTGGCAGGGAGGGATGCCTGTTCTCGCCCGACTCCCGGACGCCGCTCGTGTGCAAGCGCCGCTCCCCCGACCTGATGACCGCGGGCATGCGGCCGCGCTGGTTCGCGACTTGGCCGGGATGCGCGCCCACCCTGCAGGACCGGTTGCGCGCCGCCTATGAGGCGGGCGAAACCGAACTCCACGACAGGCTGAAATGGTTGTACCGGGATGCGTGCGCCGCCGCCGGACTGGAGGCGGACGTGGAGCATATGGCGTCGGACGGCTCGTGGATCGCCGACGTGTGGGTGGAGGGAGCGCCCCTCGCCTCTCCGGTCGCCTTGGAGATACAGCATTCCAGGCAGACGCCGCCCGACTACCGGACCCGCACCCTGCGCTACCTGGAGGCGGGCGTCGAATGCGTCTGGCTGGACAACAACCTCGACCCCAGGCGCATGTCCCACGACAGTCCCCTCTGGGACCTCGACTATGATCTGCCGCTCATGGGCAACGCCACCCGCCTCCCTTTGTCCGACGACGGCAACGTGTTCTACCGCCATCGATGGCATACGCCCCATGATTTCGTCCGGGACGTGCTGCAACGCATGAGCGTGCGAACTATTGACCTCGAGGACCGGCTCGGACATCTGAGGGCGCACCTGTACGGCGAGCCCGAGGGACGGCCCCGGCACGAACGGAAGATGCGGGAGAAGCGCGAGGCCGAGGAGCGGGCGGATCGGCTCGAACGCGAACGCAGGGCATGGGAGGCCGCCGTCCGACGATGGGAGAAGGCGATCCGCGCGTTGAGACAGATATGGGAGTGGACCGCCGAATGGCTGGACGGGGAAGACCGTGCCATGCTGGCGCGCATGATCGACACCTCGATGCCCGACAGCATCGAAGGAATCGACTCGACCATCGACCAATGGAAGACGCTGCTGTCCGCCCGCAAGGGCGCGTTCGAGAAAGCCGGGCAACGCCGCGAAGCCGATGAACGGGCCAAGCTCAGGCGCAGGGAGGAGCGGAGGATCCGCCGGGAACAAACCCGGGACGAACGCCTCCATGCCGAATGGGAACGCAAATGGAAGGAATACGGTGACGGCCTGCCCGAACGATGGAGGCGGGAAGCCGCGGAGCGCGAACGCGGCCGCATCGACTGGCTGAAGGAGACGCGCCAAGCCTCCGACCCCGGTCAACAGGAGTACATCGACCAACATCCGCTCGTCGAGGTCACGCCCTCCCGGCATGCCGTCTGCCCCAAGTGCGGGCACGAGTGGGCGCTCGCCGGCCAGAACGAACGGTGCGACGGCATGGCGCGCCTCGACTGCGATCCCACAGGCGGCGGACGATGGACATGCCCCGACTGCTTCCGGCCCCTGGGAGAATACGACGGGCCCGTGGACCCGCTGCTCATACCCGTCGAACGGTGGCCGCCGACCATGGGCAGACCCACGGAATTCCAGTCAACCAACGCGGGGAGCCATCTTCTGTCCGCATAGCATCGCCGCCGGCATCGGACTTTGCCATCAAAGAAAGGGCTCCGCATGGTCTCCAGAATCGTCGCCACCGCCACCGCCGGACTCGCCATCCTCACACTCGCCACACCCATACCCCAGACCGCCATCGCCGCGAACATCCAGAACACGAACGACACGGGGATCATGGCCGCCTCCTCCAGGTACTCCATCGAGGATCTGAAGGGCGTGTCCGCTTTCTATATCGACCATTCGGATGGCGGTACGATTCAGCATCCTGTGGAAGGGTTCGACTACCGCAAGGCGGGCCCGTACTTGTTCCCGTGGGATCCGCAGAACAACATCCACATCGGACTTCGTCTTCCTCAGCAATCGCAGGGATGGACTCTTCGGACAAGCAATTATGCCGAGACGAACGGCGAGGTCCGTGTGGAAAAGACCATTGTCGCTCCCGACGGCACCACCATCATCAACTACGTGTTCAAATTCGGATTGCCTGCTTCGTTTGATACGAAGCAGTTGGATTCGATCATTCCGACGGTGAATGACGAGCCCCTATCGGGTTGGGACAGTGGGAAGACTGAGTATGATCTGCGTTCCGACCTGCCGGAGGATGGTGTGCTGCGCCTGTCGGGCGAGCCGGCGGGTTGGAAGCGGAACGTGTACGAGACGAAGCTGCCGGACGGGCGCGGCATGGTGTCGGTCGACTGGACGAGCCCCAACAACCTCACGTCCAAGACCTACTGGTTCTACGGGGTCAAACTGGGCGACCCCGGATTGGGCGACCTGGCCGCCTTGAAGGCCACCGCCGGCAACAAGACGGTCAATGGGTTCGACTACAGGAAGACTGATTACACGGTGGCGCGCAAGGCGGACGTGCAATTGTCGCGGATCCCCGCCGGATGGACCGCCGAGACCAAGGCCAGCGACTATCGGACCGAAATCACGTTGAAAGCCAAGGCGAACGGGTACAAGAGGACGTTCGCGTTCTCCACGCCGGTGAAAAGCCGGAGCGTGAGCGTCGAATCGGGCGACCAATGGACCCTGAGCCAGGATGCGAAGGACCCGTTCGTCTGGCGGCTGCGCGACACTCCGACCGGCGATAACACGATTCCCGCCGTCACCCTCGCCACGATGCCCGACACGCTGACCGTCACCACCACGCTTGACGACGGCAAGGACACGATCGTCAAGGACACGATCGGCCGTTTGAAGGATCCGGTCGGCCGGGCCACCGGCTACACGGACCCATTGACTGGCGAACGCGTCGACACCACCACATGGCGGTACACGGGCTCCAACGTGACCATGGACGTCAACCAAGGCACGAAGACCCTCGTCGAAGCGCGCACCGCCACCATCAACGGCATGGACTACCCGCTGGCCAAGAACAAGCAGGGCGTGTGGATGGCCACAGTCACCACCACCGGCGGCCTGCCTGGGAACACGGTGGACGTGACCGTCCACAACAACAAGGACCTCAAGAAGGTCACTCTCACGCGCACCAGCCACACGGATTCGAACGCGGTGTATTCGAGCGACGACGGCAAGACGCTGCTCACCGTCAACCACAAGGACTGGCAGGCGCCCGCCAGCGGGCTCGAAAACGTGAAGGCCATCCTGCCCGACGGCAGCCAGGTCCCCGGCTTCGACCCGGTCAAAGGCGGCGACTTCCCGGTGCCCACGGGCACCGCCGGCGTGCGCCTGACCGGCATCCCGTCCGGCTGGACCGCCGTCCCCCTGACCGACGGGCGGATCGGGCACACGCTCACCGACCCCGACCGCACGTTCAGCATCACCTACACATTCACGCCCTCCGAGACGCCCGGCCCCTCCTACAGCAAAGAGGATCTGAAGACCGTGGTCGCGAAGGCCGACGGCAAGACCATCCAAGGGTTCGACCCGGTCAACGGAGGCACGTTCCAGGTGCCCTACGGCACGAAGAAGGTCACGCTCGAGAACATCCCGCAGGGCTGGACAGGCACGCCCCTCGGGGACGGGCTCGGATACACGATGACCAGCGGGGACGGCAAACTCACCGTCACCTACGAATTCCAGGAAGCCGCCAAGGAGCCCAGCCTCCAGGACCTCAAGAACGTGGTCGCGAAGGCCGACGGGAAGACCGTCCAAGGGTTCGACCCGGTCAACGGCGGCACGTTCGCCGTGCCAGCCGGCACCAGGACGGTCACCCTCGAGAACATCCCCGACGACTGGATCGACACGCCCCTGGAGGACGGGCTCGGCTTCACCCTGGCCAGCAGGGACGGCAAGCTGACCGTCGAATACCGGTTCACGCCGGAGCAGGAGCCCGAACCCGAGCCATCCTACAGCGCGCAGGACCTCAAGCAGGTGGTTGCGAAGGCCGACGGCAAGACCATCCAAGGCTTCGACCCGGTCAACGGCGGCGAGTTCACGGTGCCCAACGGCACGAAGAAGGTCACGCTCGAGAACCTGCCCGACAAGTGGACCGCGAGCCCATCCGCGGACGGCCTCTCGTTCACCGTCGTCAGCCCCGACGGCAAGATCAGCGTCTCCTACCGGTTCACGCCCGAACAAACGCCGGAACCCTCCTACAGCGCGCAGGACCTCAAGCAGGTGGTTGCGAAGGCCGACGGCAAGACCATCCAAGGGTTCGACCCTGTGAACGGAGGCATGTTCACTGTGCCCGCCGGCACGAAGAAGGTCACGCTCGGCAACGTGCCCGACGGATGGAACGCCGTCCCCTCCCAGGACAACCTCACGTTCACCGTCACCAGCCCAGACGGCAAGGTGACCGTCGAATACCGTTTCCAGGAGGCCATGCCCTCATGGAGCGTCGACGACCTCAAACAGGTGACCGCCCTGGCGGACGGCCAACCCATCCAGGGCTTCGATCCGGCGGGCGGCGAATTCACGGTGCCCGCCGGCACCAAGACGGTCACGTTGAAGGACGTGCCCCAGGGGTGGACGAGCGAACGGCTGACGGACGGGCTCGGTTTCACCGTTTCCAGCCCCGACGGGAGCGTGACAGTCACCTACCGGTTCACGCCCGCCACGCCCGCGCATTCGCTCGACGAACTGAAGGCGGTCACCGTGCTCGCCGACGGCAGGCACGTCCAGGGATTCGACCCCACCCGGGACGGCACGTGGACCGTGCCCGAGGACACGGAACAGGTCACTTTGACCGGACTGCCGGACGGCTGGACCGCCGCCAGGCTCGACACGGGCCTCGGATTCACCGTGTCAAGCGAGGACGGCCTGTCCGTCGTCTGGCGGTTCCAACCCAAGGCGCATGAATACACGGCCGACGACCTCAAGGGCGTGACCGCGTGGGCCGACGGCAAGCAGATCCAAGGGTTCGACCCGGTGAAGGGCGGCACGTTCGAGGTGCCGGCCGGCACCGGAAAGATCACGTTGAAGGACATCCCCGACGGGTGGACCAGCATGCCCACGTCGGACGGGCTCGGCCGCAGGCTCACCAGCCCCGACGGCAAGGTCGGCGTCTCCTACCGGTTCCGGGAGAAAACCGAGCCGGAGACGAAGCCCACGCTCAACGACCTGAAGAACGTGACGGTCGCGAACGCGAGCGTGCCCGGCTTCGACCCCGTCAACGGCGGCTCATGGACCCTGCCCAACGGCGTGAAACCCGAACTGTCGGGCGTGCCCGCCGGATGGAAGGCCACCACCGTCGAGGACGGGCACGGGTGGAAGGTCACCGTGTCCAACGGAAGCCTGAAGGCGGTCTACCGGTTCGCGAACGAATACGGGCCCGCCGATCTGACCGGCGTGGGCCTGCATGCGGACGGCAAACCCGTCCAAGGGTTCGACCCCACCACGGCCACCCAATCCACGACAGTGGGCATGACCGCCACGCTCACCCTCCACAACCTGCCCGACGGATGGACCATGGACGGACTGACCCTGACCAGCCCCGACGGCAAGTACGCGATCGAATACCAGGTGGTCCGCCAATGGATGCGCACGGACCTCAAGGACATGACCGTCAGCGTGAACGGACGGCCGATCAAGAACTTCAACCCGCTAAAGGACGGCCCGTGGACCATCCCCACGCAGGGCGACCCCACCGCCGCCGACCTACCCGACGGACTGACGGCCACGTGGACGGCGGACGACAGGGGCGGCAGCCTCAAGGTGACCACGGGCGACGGCACAGTGGTCGCCGAATACCGGTTCGACCGGCAGACTGACGCGGACGACGGCCTCGGGGACGTGACCATCCTCGTCAACGGCAAACCCGTCGACATGAAGCCCGGCGCGACCATCCGGGTCGGCAAGGACGCGGCCATCCGCTTCGACAACCTGCCCGACGGGTGGACCGCCGCCAGTCAACGGGATGGCGATGTGGAGACGTGGACGTTGACCGGCCCGGACGGCAGGTCCGTCGTCTATCGGTTCGAGCATGCGGCGGCCGATAGCGGGGATGGTTCGGACGATTCCGCCGAGGAAAACAATCCCGCGGGGATGCTGGCCGACACGGGTGTGCGCGCGGGCGGCCTCGCATTGCTGGCGGGATTGTTCGCCGGTGGGCTCGCCATGCTGGGATGGCGGCGGCGCAGGGCCTGACGCTCCTATATATAAGGGCGTGGTTCGGAGGGACATCGTGTCTCCCCGAACCACGCCCCTCCTCTTTCCGATAGTGGACAAGGGGGTCGTCTGCCGGCGGCCTGCGTCAACGTGGACGCGTATCGTGCGGTCATGTGAGCGAGGAATATGTATTGCATCCGTTCCACACGGGTCTGAGGGGTGTCTTCGATCCGTCCGACCGCGCCTTGGTCCCCCTGTCGCAATGGAAGAGGGTCGCAAGAGAGGACGATTCTGGTTTTCTGAGAATCGAGGCTTTGCTGAAGGAGCCCGTGGACGGGCATCGGTGCAGGCTTCTTCTGCATGGGGACGGGTTCGGCGTCCTCGCATGCGAACAGGGCGCTTATGACGACGCCTCCCACGTTCGCGCTGTGACCGGGACCGGGTTCCAGTTTCTCGCGGGGACTGCATATGAGGTGCGGGCCAGGATTGGAAGCGATGACATGCTGGTGTCGACGGAAGGGCGCTCCGGCCGCGTTTCCTTCGACCCCGTCGAGCAGGACAGGCATATCTCCATGCCTTCCGCGTTCACGGAACTCATGGATGCGAGCATCATGCGCGCCCGATGCCTATACGCGCGGCTCGCGGCGGACATGATCCTGGTCGATCCCCATCCCCAACGGCTCCGGGCGATGTGGGACGGCTTCGCCAAGCCCATGCTCCGGCCAGTGTTCCTATCGGAATCGACCGACGCTCCCTTGGCAAGGCTCCTCGGCGTGGACAAGGAAAGGGACCGGGCGGAACGCATGGTCCCGATGGTGGACACGCTCACGCCGACCATTCCTCCCGCCCCGTCCCTGAGGACCGTGGCCCGGGCCGTGGGCGACGTGCTGTTTCGCTGACCCTCACCTTCGCCGTGTTCGAGAACGGGAGGAGGGTCACATGGAGTCTGAGTTCGCGCAGACCATGCGCCCGGTCGTCGCTGGCGACCGCGAACCACGGGTCCCATCCGTGGCTCTCGCCCCACAGACAGGGCGCCCGGAGGACCGGCTCCAACTGCGCCATGTACGAGTCCATGCGCTCATACAGGCGGCGCTTGCGCCGACGCCACATTATCCTCGCCCACGACACGCACAAAGGCGCCGCCGGCAGCCATGCGAAACGGCCGTTGCCGGCCAGGAGCCATACGGCGAATATCAGCGTGCACACGCAGGTCAGCCGGACAAAGGAATGGCCGGCGAGGGGATACGGGGAGGGATCCTCCGGGGCCGTCAGCGTGACCTCGACGGGAAGAGCAACCATGCCCCCGCCTATGCGTCGCCCCATCAACCGCGGGGACGCATACGCCTAGTGAACGAAGCCGGGACACGCCCCATGCGGGACGCGACTCCCGGGCCGGGCGGGGGCTCGCCCCGGCAGGCCGCGTCAACGTGGACGCGTGTCGTGCGGGCATCGGAACGATGTCATTCGGCCGGTTTTTCCCTGTCGGATGCCGTCGACGCATATGGGGCGTCCATGGCACACGGCAGGCTGAGGAATTTCCTGGAGAGTTTCGACCCCCGGCTCCTTTCGGACGTGGGCGTGATGGACGAAGACGAGGCTCGCATGGTGGGAGAGAGTCTGGCGCGTCTGGCGAAACGCGAGGACACTCCGGCGGATCGTCGACTCATCCGACGCGCGGTGGCAGCGAGGTGGATCGACGGGAGTCTTGTAAGGGATCTGAGGAAAGCCAGAGCCATGAGAAACCCTCCCGCATGGTTTTCCTCTCATTCCGGCAAAGACTGGCTTCATCCCGATGATGGAAGAGATACCGCAGGCGACGGGAGTAAATGAATCTGCATGGCATCAGCAAGAAACGCCAAATCGGATGCCTGTTCGCTTCCGGATATTCTCCATGTGCAACAGAGGCGACGCTGATTGCTTTGAATCTTTTGCGCGGATGCTTATCCGCTCCCGATTCCGTCTCGACCATGACCTGAGCGAGTCTCGATGGTTCATCCAGAAGACCAGGGCCGTATATGGCGATGCGGATGCTCCTATCCTGGAAATCCTTTGCATGGGCCTTGGGGACATGCCGTCCTTTTACATACAGCGCGACTCGGCAACGGTAGCCCTTGGCCTGCAAGGAAATCGGATCGGCACCTCCGTCACTGATCACTTCCATCACAGCGTAGGGCTCGATGGCATCCGAAAGATCGCTGTTCCATATGACGGTTTCATCGGGAACGTAATCAAGGCGTTCAAAGCTGAGCAAAATCGAAGGCTCGCGACGTATCGACCGAACGCTGGTGAACAGACATAACAGCAATGAGACGCCAGACATGCTCAGGGAAATCACGTCAGCCAAATCCACATGACGAAAATACTGCAATTGCCAATGTGGCAAATACGTTTCATCGCCTTTCGAGACGCCTATGCAATTCGCGGACGCATGCAATGGGTGAACGAAGCCGGGACACGCCCCATGTGGGACGCGACTCCCGGGCCAAGCGGAAACTGACTAGACTAAGCCACAATCCCCCCGCGCGAGGGGTTGCGAAGCGGAAACAACACTAGGAGAACAGAGATGAAGAACAACAGGATACGCGCAGGCCTCGCCGCCTTGATGGCGGCGGGCTTGCTCGCCGCCACGCCCGGCATCGCATTCGCCGACGACACGACGCCACAGGATGCTGCCGGGGCGAACGACGGGATTATGGTCGCCTCCTCCAGGTATTCCGTTGAGGATTTGAAGGGTGTGTCCGCGTTTTACATTGATCATTCGGATGGTGGCACCATTCAACATCCTGTGGAAGGGTTCGACTACCGCAAGGCTGGCCCTTACTTGTTCCCATGGGATCCTCAGAACAATATTCACATTGGCCTGCGCGTTCCGCAGCAATCGCAGGGATGGACCCTTCGGACGAGCAATTATGCCGAGACGAATGGCGAGGTCCGGGTAGAAAAGACTCTCGTCGCTCCCGATGGCACCATCATCATCAACTACGTGTTCAAATTCGGGCTGCCTGGATCAATCAACACCGGTAACCTCTCCCAGGTTCAGGCGTGGAATGCGGACGGTTCCTCGGTGGGCTTCTCCCCCAGCGTCTACGAGTACCAGGTCAACGGGAACGTGACGTTGTCGAACCTGCCCTCGGGCTGGCAGGCGCGCATCAGCAACGGGGGCGGCGTGGGCAGCGTGTTCTTCATAGACCCGAACGGACTCGCCTCCAAGGACTACTACTTCTACGGCGGCGACGTCATCCTCGGCAACAAGCCCACCCCGGCACCGAAGCCGGACCCCAAGCCCGACTATTCGCAGATCGATTCCCTCGCCTCCCAACACAAGGCCGACCTGAAGGACGGCGAGTTCCTGTTCTCCCCCGCCTCCGGCGGCACGCTGGACGTGTCGGGCGGCAGCAAGGCATCGGATGCGAACGTGCAGATCTGGCAGGCGAACTGGTCGGACGCGCAGATGTGGACCGTGTCCCACGACGCCCAGGGCTACGTGACCCTGGCGAACAAGGGCAGCAACCTCGTGCTCGACGCACACGGCGCCAAGGCCGCCAACGGCACCAACATCGCCCAGCACGGTTCGAACGGCGGGCGCAACCAGAAATGGATCGCCGTCAAGAACCAGGACGGCAGCTACACGTTCCTGAGCGCCATGAACCCCCGGTTCGCGCTCGACGTGGCCAACGGAAGCAACGCGAACGGCACGAACGTCCGGCTCTGGACCTCCAACGGATCCAACGCGCAGAAGTGGCGGACGAACGCGTGGCCGACGGCTGACAAGGACACCGAGGGACGCAGCCCCGTCTACCGCCTCTACAATCCGCGACTGGGCGAGCACCTGTGGACGATGAGCCTGGCCGAATACAAGAAGCTCGTCAGGAACGACGGATGGAGGGGCGAGGACACCGCCTTCCACGCATGGGACAAGGACTCCAACACCGGCGACGAAGTGTACAGGCTCTACAACCCCCGCTCCGGCCGCCACCACCTGACCATGAGCGTCGGCGAACGCGACTCGCTCGTCAAAGGCCACTGGCGGTACGAAGGCATCGCCTTCCGATACAAGACCACCGACCCCACCATCTGGCGCGCCTACAACCCCGGCAACGGCGACCACCTATGGACCCTCAGCAAGAACGAATACGACAACACCACCCGCAACGGGTGGAGGGGCGAAGGCATCGCATTCGGCCAGGGCCGCGACAAGGCGAGGGAAGCCAGCTTCACCGACGTCGACGGGTCGACCCCGCACGCCCAGGCGATCGATTGGATGGACGGGAAGGGCATTTCGACCGGCTGGTGGGAGGATGACGCGAACCGCGCCTACAGGCCCTCCACACGGGTGACCCGCCAGGACTACGCGGCGTTCCTCCACCGCCTCGCCGGAAACAAGACCAGCGCCAGCACCGCGAAAACGTTCACGGATGTGACCGAGTCCACTCCGCACAAAGCCGACATCGACTGGGCCACCGCCGAGGGCATCATCACCGGCTACGGGGACAACACGTTCCAAGGCATGAGCCCCATCCAGCGCCAGGACGCGGTCGCCATGCTCTGGAGGCTCGCCGGCAGCCCCGAGCCCACGAAGGCGGCTTCGTTCACCGAAGTCAACGAGTCCACCCCGCACGCCAAGGCCATCGCATGGGCCCAGGAATCGGGCGTCGCCACCGGCATGCCCGACGGCAGCTTCGGCGTCGGCAAACCCATCATCCGCCAGGACATGGCCGCCATGCTCCAACGCGCCGACACAATCGTCAACGCCTGAGGCTGACCAAAAGGCAGAGAAAAGGCCTCGGTCTCTCTTCACCATAGAAGGGGAACCGAGGCCTTTCGCCTATCCGCTTATATCTGGCAAGCGGAAACGTCAGATGGACGGCCACTGATTCGTGCCCACATTGGTCGCGATGATGACCGCGAAGGACAGTGCGGCGATCGCGGCCAGTATCTCGAGGACGATGCGGGCCACCCCCCATGGGTCAAGCAGATAGAGACAAGAGGAAAGTATGTATAAGGGCCAATAGGCGACCGTCACCTGGACGAGGCTGTCCTGGCCACACATGGCAAGCATCACGATGTATCCGATCACGCCAGGAGCGGTCAGCAGGAACGCGTAGCGCAGATAGTAAAGGAAACCCATGCATGGGAATCATGCGTCAGCGTATTCGCCACGACATGATGAACAGCCATGTTAGAAGCAGGATCGCAAAACCCAGGCCTACTATTCTCCCTAGGTCCAGGGAGCTCCAATCGTAGAAGAACAAGCCCGCCACGGTGGCGACGGAGACGATGAATACCATCCACGAGGTCGCGTTGTCCGCCATTCTGTTCGCGGACTCATTGCTGGCCTCCACGTATCCTCGCATGGCTTTCGCATAATCCTCGATATTCTTCCAACGTGAATCCTCCGCGGACAAGAGGGGCGACATTCGGCTCCATGAGATGCGACCCCTGTAGGCGGACAGCGATCTGACCGCGGTCATGCCCAAAGGCGACTCGGAGACCATGTGCATCAACGCCTTGGTCTGCGCAAGCAGCAACGACATGAGGTTTTCCGACACCTTGCCCGTAAGATCCTCCTCCCCAACCGTCTCGGAGCGCGTTCTGGAGTGGTCCAGTATTGCGTTCCGCAACGGCTTGCGGAAGACACGGCCCGAGGTGCTGCCAAGACCATCGAGGATATCCCCGATCTGGCTCCAGAACCTTCTCGATTCGTGGTCGCAGACCACGAATCCCAGGGCCGTGTCATCGATGCATATGGTCATATCGTCCTTGCGAAGCCAGATGCAGCGCTCCGGTTCCGGGAACCGGGACAGAGGATCGCATTCCTTCCAATCCATCTTCCTCAGTTTTCGAAGCCTGCTCCCCCTGGTCCTTCCCACCGGTGGCATGTATCCGAGGTCGAAGCAGACAAGCTCATACAATCATGCTCGCCACGTTACGCGCCCTTTTCCACGCGTCCCTTGTTCTGTCCGCATAGCCTCCGCCCGGTCTTGGCCGACGGCTTGCTGTTTTTTGCCGCCGGCATGGAGGCCGGCCCTAGTCACGCAGGGTGCGTGGAGGGTTTCGCAGGACCATAGGGAGGTTTCATGCGAGTCAAAGACAGTAAACGCGAGGGCGGCGGCGTGTTGGGCCGGCTGGCCAAGCGTGCGCTGGGGGCCATGGTCGCGTTGGCGACGCTCCTGGGCGGCATGCTGGTGACCGGCACGGCGAACGCGGCGGGCCGCCTGCCATCCACGGGAGCCTCGTTCGCGGGCACCGTGTGGCACACCATCTACGGTTTCCCGGGCGTCACGTTCGACAGCCCGCTGGGACCGCGAGACGTGGGCATCATGCGCCGCGACATCGTCGACGGACATAATCTCAACTACTACTGCCTCGAATGGGGCGTCGACTATGGCGGCGGTCCCGTCGGCGGCGGCACGGTTTCCGATTACGGCATGAGCCCGGATTTGTACCGGATCGCTTTTCTGGCCCAGAAGTACCGCGATTCGAACGATCCGGTCATCCACGCGGCCATCGGCTTCCTCGTGCACGACAAGCTCGACCAGACCATGAACACGTGGCAGGGCTCCAAGGCGTTCATGCCCCAGCAGGCGGTAGACAAGGCCAAGGAACTGTGGGCCGAAAGCATCGTGGCCGACAAGCATGCGGAGGTCCAGTACAAATACACGACCGGCCAGCGCAAAGGGACCTACGAATTCACCGGGCTCCTTGATGCGAACAACAACCGGATCGTCGGGGAGAACGTGACCTTGCAGATCACCGGTCCGGCCCAGTGGGACCAGACGAAGGGCGACAAGATCACGTTCCAGTCCGGAGCCCAGCCGCAGACGTTCGCATGGACGGCGACCGGCGACGGCACCGTCAAGGTAGACGTGATGGTCAACCGCCCCCAGGGACAGAAGTACACGTGGCCCCAGCAGGACTTCTTCTTCGTCAATAAGGAAGCACAGTCCTCCCTCGGCAACATCTCCTTCCAGGTGAAGAACAAGTTCGATCTGAAGGTCACGACGGAGGCGTCGAACAAGTTCGAGCATGCGGGCGACACGCGTCCCGTGCATGACACGATCCACATGGAGGGCGCCGACGGGTTCGAGGACGAGGAGATCACGGGCACTGTCATCCTGAACTGGGATGGCAATCCGGTCGACGAGACGGTCGACCAGAAGGTGGAGAAGAAGTTCACCACGAAGCTCGTGCCGGAGATCCAGAGCCCGGAGTTCACTCCATCCGATTTCGGGTGGTCGAAGTGGCGTGCGGGCCGCTACTGGTTCGACGTGGTCATCCCCCAGCAGGGGCACATGGAGAAGGCCGTCGACACCGACGACCGGGAGCCGTCGGAGACGTGGGTCGTGGACGCGCCCCACATCACCACCGACGTGTCGAAGCGGGTCGTCGGCCTGAACGAGAAGTTCTACGACACGATCAAGATCGCAGGCCGCGTGGCGCGCGGCTCCTATGTGAAGGTGCAGGCGTATTCGGCGGTCCCCGACCTGCCGGACACGTCGGTGCCGCTCCTGTTGGACGAGCGGATCGACATCACCGACAAGCAGGCGGACGAAAGCTCCGAACAGGGGTCGTTCACGATCCAGACGAGCAAGATCAGCAGTCCGACCGAAGGCTACGTGTACTTCAAGGCGACCCTGTTCAACGAGCGGGGCGACCAGCTCGACAGCCACGACCTGGGCATCGAGACCGAGACCGTGCACGTGCTGCCCGTCGTCCTCACCTCGCAGGTGACCAAGGAGCAGGTGACGTTCGACCAATGGTTCGGCGACCGGGCCACCGTGACCGGCATCATCGAACCCGGCAGCTACGTCGTGTTCAAGGCCTACGGGCCCACGCTCATGGACCCGATCCTGCCCGACGGCACGGATAACCCGGCCGTCACCGCGCTGACGCCGCTCTACACGTATCGTGTGGACGTGACCGACAAGCAGGCGGCCGACAGCCATAACCGTCCCCAGACCTTCTACTCGAAGGCCAACAAGGATGGCAGCAGCGACGACTACGAGCGCTCCACCATGGTGTCCAGCAATGACACGCAGGAGGGCGGGTTCGTCTACTGGAAGGCCACCCTGTACGGGCCGGACGGCAAGGAGCGCGCCACCCACCAGCTCGGCATCCCCGAGGAGACCGTGCGCGTGGAGATGCCCACCATCACCACGCAGGTGAGCGACGCCGACGTATCGGTCGGCGACGCGTTCCACGACGTGGCGACCATCCGCGGCAAGGTGCCGCGCGGCAGCTACGTGACGTTCACCGCCTACGAGGCCGTGCCCGGCGACAGCAAACCCAACGAGGAGGCCGGCAGGATTTTGGACGAAGCCAGGGTCGACATCTCGGACCAGCAGTCCGACCAGTCGAACGTGAAGTCCGAGTTCGACGTGGTCAGCCCGGACGCGCACTCGTGGAAGTCCGGCACCGTGTACTGGGTCGCCACCCTGCACGCCCCGTCCGGCCAGGTGCTCGACAAGGGCAATCTGGGCGAGGAGACCGAGAAGGTGCGTGTGCGCGGCGGCGGCATCATCACGTCCCACGCGCAGGAGATGGGCGCCGTCGGCGGCCAGTTGTACGACGAGGTCACCATCTACGACGAGACCGTCGGCCACGAGGGCAACGGGTCCGGCAACTCGCATGACAACGCGAGCATGATCCCCGACGACGCGTATGTGATCGTGCGCCTGTGGCGCAACGACGGTCACAACGGACAGACGAAGGGGCAGATGGTCGGCCAGATCCGCCGCGACGTGGACCAGTCGAAGTTCATCCCGTTCGAAGAGGGCGGCGAGGCGATCGACGGGCGCACCAACCGGCGCGGCTACCAGACCATCAAGGTCACGGGCGAACAGTTCACCGTGCCCGACTGCCCGGCCGACGGGTACGAGAACCCGGGCCGGTACAATCCGTGCGGCGCGGGCATGTACTATTTCACCGCCACCCTGTACGGGACCGACGGGGCGACGCTCGACTACCAGGACTTCGGCGAATCCGGTGACGCGACCGACAAGGGATACCCCTCCGAGGAGCGCACGCCGGTGCAGAAGTACGAGACCGAGCGCGCGAAGAAATGGTTCAGCGTCAACTCGGACAACTACGCCGACAATACGATCAGCAGCTACGACATGCTCAAGCAGTGGGCGTACCAGGAGTCCGACGTGGACACCGGCAAGCTGATCGGCCAGACCGACCCGGGCACGCGCATGCGCTTCGAGATCTGGCGCGAGGACCCCGAATCCTCCAACGGCGACACCGACGTGAAGGTGTGGCAGGGCAAGGACTGGGCGCTCCCCGCCGTCAAGAGCGACATGGTGGGCTCCGCCAGCGTGAAACGCGACTGGCAGAAGCTCAAGAGCGAGACCGTCGACCTGAGCGACAAGGCGCTCTTCCCGGCCGGCACCTACTACTACCGGGCCATCATCCAGAACCCGGGCGTGGACACGAACCCGGCGGGCAACGAGTCGACGGACCCCGAGTACAATCCGATCGTCGACGGCAACAAGAACATCGTCTGGTATGACGCGAAGCGCGTGAAGGCGGAGAGCTTCGACATCCTCGAAGCCCAGTCCAAGAGCGTGGAGCCCCTGTGGACCAACACGATGCGAGTCGCCGACACGATCACCCTCACGGGCGTCATCCCCGAAGGCTCGAAGTACGAGGCGGAGATCTGGAAGGCCACCGAAGGATTGGACGGCCAGGTCACCGGCAGCGAGAAGGTCGCCAGCACCGGCCAGCAGCCCATCCCCGCGAAGGCCCTGGGCGACCACCGGATCGACCCGGTGACGTTCACCACCAAGTGGGTGGACAATCCGGGCGTCGGCTCCTACCAGTGGCGGTTCAAGATCTGGACCCCGGACATGAAGGGCGGGGCGCCCGAACTGAAGGACGGCTCGTTCAAGCCCGTGTCCGGCGGCACCACCGCCGACGACGCGGCCTACCTGGACGAGAACTGGCAGTCGGTCCCGCAGGACCAGGCGTCCAAGAAGCCCACGAACCTGAACGGCTACAAGGACCGTTGGCTGATCTTCGACGGCACCAAGGTCAGGGACGAGCATTTCGAAATCGTCCGCATCTCGACCGACGTGACGCTCGCCCCCACGTGGACGGACCCGATGATCAGCGGCGACAAGGCCGTGGACCCGGCCGGCAACAGCCAGACCACCCCGGACGGGGAGCATTGGGTCAACGTGAGCTACGAGGGCGCCGACATCAGCGACCACGCGGTCATCGAAGGCCACATGCTCGCCGGCTACCAGCTCGGCTACACGCTGTGGAAGCGGGCGCCGGGCGACGACCCGTCGAAGGACGAGAAGATCATGAGCACGCTCACAGGCGTGCTGCGGGAGGGCGCGACCGACCACAACAGCACCGTGTGGCATCTGAACAAGGGCGACTACGGCGACTACTACTGGCAGTTCAACTTCCGCAAGCCCGACGGCAGCGCGTTCGAAACCGACAGGGTGTCGGACGGGGAGACGAAGGCCAACGACGCGGCCAAACGCGTCAAGGCCGAGTCGTTCCACGCCGTGAGCATCACGACCGCGACCTACGATTGGGGCGCGGTGGCGAACAAGGTGTGGGACACCGCGTTCATCCACGGCAAGCTCCCCGAGGACGCGACCATCCGCTTCGACCTGAAGGACAAGGCGACCGGGGAGACCCTCCAGTCGACCAAGCCCGTGAAGGTCGGACACACGGATGCGAACGGCACCACGAGCATCGAAAGCCAGCACCTCACGCTCAAGCAGGCGGGCGACGTGTACTGGAGCGAGGTCGTCGACCTGCCCGGCAAGCACGACGAATCGTTCCACACGGGACGTGACGACCAGGAGCCCGAATCGCTGCATGGCATCAGCGTCGACACGAGCGTCGTGAGCGAGGTGATGGCCGAACAGTCGAACGTGCACGACACGAGCACCCTGGAGAACATCGCCGAGAACGACCGGCTCATGGCCAGCTGGGACCTGTACAAGGTCGACCAGAACAGCCAGGACCCGTCCAAGGACGAGTATGTGGCGACGGTCGACGGCAAGGGCCAGGCCCTGTCGATGGGCCAGACCGAGGCCGCCAGCCCCAGCTATGACATCCTCGCCAAGTACGCGAAGGGCGACTGGCGGAAGGCCGTCGGCGAATACTACTGGGTGATGCGCGTGTGGGACAAGAACCCGACCGCCAAGGACCATCGGCGCGACCTGTACGGCCAGCCGGGCGACAACGGCGGCGACGACGGCACGTGGGCCCCCTCCAAGCCGACCGTCACCCCGGACGGCGTGAAGCATCCGGGCAAGGAGTACCGGATCGTGCACACCGGCCAGAAGCGCGACAAGGAGGAGACGTTCCGCGTCATCCACGCCGAGACGAAGGCCGTGAGCGAGGACAAGGTCGGCGCCACCGTCGTCGACAAGGCCATCGTGCACGGGCCGGTCGCCAAGGGCACCACCCTGTCGTGGAGCCTCTACCGCGACGACTTCGACCCGAAGACCGCCAAACCGCTCGAAACCCACGAGGATTACGCGACCATCTCGGCCCAGCAGGCGGAGACCGCGCGCAAGACCGGCAGGGTCGAGATCCCCGGCCCCGAGTTCAAGACCGACAGGGTCGGCGCCTACAACTGGGTGCTTAGCCTGAAGCGGCCCGAGAAGGCGGACGAGCCCGGCGACAAGTCGGACCCGGACAACGACGGCCTCAAGGACACGGTGGAGCCGGACGCGATCTTCACGGACACGCTCGGCAACGCCAAGGAGACCACGCAGATCCTCGAGGTCACCACCAGCGCCCAGTCGAAGGCGCAGGCGAACGTCTGGTTCCATGACACCGCGCTCATCAAGGGGCATGCGGTCGCGGGCACGCAGGTCGAGTTCGAACTGTGGCGGCGCGCCTACGACCGGAACGGCAGGCTCCTGCCCGTCGAACAGGACAAGCACGTGCTCACCACCAGCAGGGTCACCCTGAACGGCGGCGAGACCAGCGTGGACTCCCCCAACGTGAAGGTCGCGGTCAACGGCGACTACTACTGGGTGGAGAAGGTGTACAGGCCCACCGACCAGACGAACCCCAAGTCGCCGGTCGAGGACCAGCCGTTCCACGTGGGCGCCAAGCGCCTGCCCAACGAGACGACGGTCGTCAGGGGCGGCCTGCCCGCCACGGGCGTCGCCGGACTGGCCGCCGGCCTGATGGGCGTGCTCCTGCTCGCCGGACTGGGCCTCGCGGTCGCCCACAGCAGGCGGCGCAACGACTGACCGTCCCGCGGGCGTGACACGGCGCAGGTTTCCCTAGACCATGCGCCGCGCGCCCCCGGGGCGCGAAGCCCCCTGGAAGGGGCGGCGGCCGGAACCGATGTTCCGGCCGCCGCCCCTCCCCTTTATTCCCGGAAACACGCGGCGGCCATCCCCCCGCCCGTGGCCGCATAGCCGGGCCGTCGCAAACCGAATGCCATTGGAAAGGACATCATGGCTCCTCGCAAACTCACCATCATCACCGCCTCGCTCGCCGCGATCGCCAGCATGGCCGCCGCGCCCGTGGCCGCCATGGCCACCCCGGCGCCGGACGGCGCCAACCTGGACGGCATGAACGTCAGCACGGTCGCCGAACGGGCGACGGCGCCCGCCGCCACCCTGAAGGACGGGCTGACGATCACCCCCATGAAAATCGACTTCACCCAGGACGTGCATGACGCGGAGGGCCACCTGTACGTGCCCATCACCGTGAAGGTCACGAACACGACAGCCAACGACGAGACCCTGAACCGGGCCACCACTTTGGGCGGCGGCCTCGGCAAGGAGGCCGTGTGGGACAAGGACCACACGCCCCAGCCGGCGGACATCAGCCAGTTCAAGGCCGTCGCCGGCCAGGACGCGGCCGATGACGCGGTCGCCAAGCCGGGCGACAACACGTTCACGTTCGCCTTCCAGGTCGACGACTACAACGGCCTCTACCTGACCGCCTCGGATGCGAACGGGCGCGTCCAGGGCTACTGGAACTTCGACAAGAACGGCGACTACCAGACCGCCCCCCTCGTGGAGGACGGCGATCCGAGCGCCCTGAACGGCCTGCGCGTCGCCTACAAGGTGGACGGCGACGACCAGTTGTACACGCCGAGCGGCTTCGACCCGACCAAGACCGGCGAATGGCACATCGCCAAGGACGGCAGGCTCGTCGACCTCGAGGACAAGGCGTACGAGAACGCCGCCCTCATCCAACGCCTGAAGGACGCGGGCTGGCAGTACGTCGTCAACCAGCGCGCGGACACCACCACGTACACGTTCACCATGGGCGCCACGAAGGTCGAATGGCGGATCGTCGCCGACCTCGACTCCCCGGCCAGCCAGGCCCCCGACTCCCTGACCGACGCGATCACCATCACCGCCGGCACGCAGTCGTTCCACGGAGACCAGTTGAAGGACGCGAACCTGGCCGTCAAGGACGGCAGGCCGGCCTCCGTCAAGGTCACGGGCGTGCCGGACGGCTGGACCGTGAAGGACGCGGCCGCGCCGGGCACGCCGCAGAAGGTCGACTTCAAGGCGTACGGGTTCACCGACGCGGAGCAGGCGGCCCTCGGCAAGCTCGCCGCCGACGACAAGGACGGCAACCCGAGCGCCCTGTTCGACCCGACGGTCACCGACACGTACGCGGGCGCCGACAGCGGCCGTCTGACCTTGGAAAGCGCCGACGAGACCATCACCGTGAGCGCGGGCAGCATGGTCGACAAGGACGGCAACCCCACGCAGGACGAGAAGCTGATGGTCGCGGAATCGTTCATCGTGCGCGGCGCGGAGAGCGGCAAGACGCTCATCCACACCATCCACTACAAGGACGCGCCCGAGGCCGCGTGGACCATCGACCAGTCCAAGTACGGCGAGGACGGCGTGACCGTCACCCTGACCGACGGCGCCAACGCCTACTCGTGGAACCTCACGTGGACCGCGAAGGACGACGGCAAGAACGACGG
Organism: Bifidobacterium sp. LH_730; assembly: GCF_056355835.1. NCBI lineage: Bacteria > Bacillati > Actinomycetota > Actinomycetes > Bifidobacteriales > Bifidobacteriaceae > Bifidobacterium > Bifidobacterium sp. LH_730. The sequence goes on along the minus strand of NZ_JBKETB010000001.1, from coordinate 10,294 downwards.
GACGGTCGATCCGAGCGTGCTCGCCGAACTCGAGGGCATGGGCCTGGAGGCCGACGGCAAGCCGGTCGACTCGTTCGCTCCCACCGACCCGAGCAAGGTCACCCAACTGGCCGGCAGGCCGGGCAGCCTGCGCCTGACCGACGTGCCGGACGGGTGGACCGTCGCGGAGAAGGCCGAGCCGGGCACGGTCATCCCGGGCACGGACACCCTGGACGCGCGCATCACCGCCGTCACCGTGTCCAAGGACAATGCCTCCGACGTGGAGGCGGACGCGAAGGGCGACGCCCCGCAGGCGGGCACCGTGTTCCTCACCATCCACGCCGCGAACACGGGCGACGAGGACAAGGACCTCAAGGACCTGACCGTCTCCCAGGATCCGCTCGGCCTGCAGCGCGTCAACGGGTTCGACGACAAGACGGCCGTGCCGGACGGCTTCCAGGCGGACGCGGACACCATCGTCCCGGCGGGCGGCGAGACCACGGTCACGCTCGCCTACGCGCTCTACGACGATTCGAGCGACCTGACGGTCGGCCTTGACGGCATGAAGGACAAGGCCACGCTCCCGCTCGAGGACATGGACGCCGCCGAAGACACGGAGGCGGGCGTCGTCACGATCGACCCGGCCGCGCTGAAGGCCAACGGCGCCACCATCCACCTGACCCGCGATGCCTCCGACGACAACGTCGCCTACCAGGTGTCCTGGCCCGACGCCGCGAACGGCAACGCGGACAAGGGCAAGGACAACGGCATGGATGCGCTGGCCGAGACGGGCGTCGCCGGCGGCGTGATCGCCGGCATCATGGGCCTGCTCGGCCTGGGCGGCATGGGTCTGAAGCGGCGCAGCCGCGAGTGACCCCTCGCATGAAACCCCTTCCCTAGGATCCCCCGCGGGGGCGGGGCCCGAAAGCCCCGCCCCCGCCCTCATATCCCCTCCGCACAACGTTAAGGAGATGACCGGTTTGAACCCGATCCCCACCACCAAGACGACCGCCATGCTGGCGGCCGTGGCCATGCTCGCCACGGGGCCCCTCGCCCTCCCCGCGACAGCCATGGCCGAAGACATCCCATCCACGTTCCAGTCGCGGGCCGCATTCCAGCCGGTCACCGTCGACGGGCTGACCGTCGACGCGATAAGCGCGGACCTGACCGGAGTCAAGGACCATGACGCGGCCGACAAGGGCGTGGGCGTGGTCGCGCTCGCTTTGAGGAACACGACCGACAAGGCGATCAGGCTCGCGGAACGGTTGAACGTGACCGCGGGCCAGAACGGCGTCGACCTGGCGGAAGGCTCGTGGGACGACGCGCATCCCATGCCCGACGGCGTGACCATGCTCGCGGACGCGACCATCCCCGCGAACACGGAGAACCTGACCGTCAGACTCGCCTTCCAGGTCACGAACCGCGACGCGATCGACGTGACCCTCAAGGGGTTGGACGGTTCGACGCTCGCCACCCAATCCTTCACGTCGAAGACCGTCAGCGAAGCCAGGACGAAACTCGACCAGGCCATCGCGGCGGGACAGGCGCGCCTCGCGGACGGCGTCGAATACACCGAGGCGTCCCGCACGGCGTTGCAGACCGCCGTCACCCAGGCGCAGGGTCTCGCCGGGGATGCGACGGACGAGGCGTGCGACAACGCGAGGCAGGCCATCGAAACCGCGGTCGCGGGACTCGTGGAGCAATCCTCCGCCGACCTGGACGCGGCCATCGGCAAAGCCGAGCAGGCGGAGCGGAACAAAGCGAAGTACACCGCCGACTCGTGGACGCCCGTCCAATCCGCGTTGGATGCGGCCAGGGGGCTCGGAGACAAGGCGACCGGCGAGCAGAAGGCGCAGGCCGCGCAGACGTTGGAGGCGGCGTTCGCCGGCCTGGAAAGCCAGGCCCACTCCGATCTGAACGAGAGGATCGGACAGGGGCGGGCCCTGCTCGACTCCGACCGGGATTGGACGGACGCCAGCCGGACGGGCCTGGAGACCGCGGTCACGCAGGCGGAGGGCACGCTCGGCGAACCCGGCGACCTGACCGCCGACGCGGCGCGCCAGGCGGCCCGCAAGGCCCTCGAAACGGCCATCCAAGGCATGGCGACGAACGCGCAGCAGAAACTGAGGGATGCGGTCAAGGCGAACGAGACCCGGCATTCGAACCGGGCGAAGTACACGCAGGCGACCGCCGACCCGTTCGAAGCCGCCTACGCGGACGCGAAGGCCAAGCAGAACGACGGGACGCTCACGGACGGCGCGTACGACGACGCGCGCATCCTATTGGAGACCACCGCCTCGGCGCTCGTATCCAAGCAGTGGGACCGTCTGGACGCGAGCGTCACGGCCGCGCAGGCGGCGTTCCAAGGCCAGGACTGGACCGACGACACGAAGACCGTCTACCAGACCGCGCTCGACGCGGCCACGAACGCGTTGGAGGGCGACAGGCAGGACCTGAGCCTGGACGACGCGCGGTCCAGGGCCGCCGACACGCTCGACAAGGCCGTCGAAGGCCTCGAGACGAAGGGGCAGAAGGACCTGCGGGACGCGTTGAAGGACGCGAAGGCCAAGAGCGGCAAGCAGGCCGAGAAGAAAGGCGAAGCCTACGCGAAGGACTCCTACGAGGCGTTCGAACAGGCCGTCAGCATCGCGGAAGGCATCCAATCCAACAAGGAGGCCACCGACGAGCAGCGCCACGCGGCCGCCGCGAGCGTCCGCAACGCGATCGCAGGCCTCGTCGTGGCCTCCTGGAAGGTCGACGGCACCAAACTCGAAGCCACCGCGGACGGGTTCGCCGGACACATCAAGGTCGACAAGGCCACGGCCACGCTCACCGCCACCGGCAGCGACGACAGCACCGTCAGCCTGCCCATCGCCGGAACCATGGACGAGCATCCGCTCCTCGGCGTGACCGTCACCACCGGCACGTTCGCCGGCGGTCCGAACATCAGCGTGGAGGCCGAATGGACGACCGGACGGGAGATCACCGCGGGAGACGGCAAGGTCCGGTTCGAACTGACGGACGGCATGTGGACCGCGCGCCTCGCCAACACCACCCTGGATGAATCCAACAAACCCGCCGTGGACACGGTGCGCCTCTCCGACGGGACCACGCTCACGTTCACATGGGCCGAACCCACCACCACGCGGGGCGGCAACGACATCCTCTACGTGCAGCGCGCCGGCGTCGCGCAGGGCGAGTCGACGGGCGGCACGGCCCGCGTGCTCATGGACGCGCGCCGCGGCTACCAGCCGACCGCCGGCCTCACCCTGGAACGCACCGGCGCCGACGGGAGCACGCAGACCCTGCCCATCGCGGACGCGAAGGACGTCAAGGACCTGCCCGCGAGCATCGACATGCCCACGCTCGCCCACACGCTCGCCGGCGACGCGTACAGGATCGCCGTCAAACACGGCGCCGACGTGACCGACCCGACCATCGAACACGGTTTGGAGGCGGGCGGCGTGCGCACGTGGACCGTCACGTTCCCCTACCGGGCGCAGGACGGCACGCAGGCGTCGAAGACCATCATGGTGCGCCAGGCGTTCGAACAGGCGCCACGTCAGAGCGACAACCCCAAGGCCGCCCTCGAGGGCATCCAGGTCAACGGGAGGCTGATCGACGGGTGGGATCCCGACGTCCTCGAATACACGATCACCGCGCAGGGGGACGAACCCTACAGGGTCACGCCCACCCCGAAGACCGGCCAGTTCGTGTCGGCCGGCGCCCTGCGCCAAACCGCGTACACGAGCGTCCAGGAGTGGACGGTCAGCATGGACGGCCAGTCGCGCGTCTACCGGGTGACCGTCGTCCGCCCCCACACGGAGCAGACCGCCGACGAGGAATTCGCGCCCGAAGCATCCAAGGACATGGGCGGCGACGCGACGGCCCCCTCGGAGTCGACCGCCACGCTGAAAAGCATCGGCATCCTCGGCAAGGACGGCAGGTACGTTCCCCAGGAGTCGGACGAGTTCCAGATCCCCGAGGGCTCGAGGCTCGCCTACGAGTCCTACGAGGGGCAGACCGTCGTCGAATCCAAGGAGCGCGTGCGCGGCATGACCTGGCGGCACACGTTCGACGTCCTGTCGCCCGACGGCGCCACGTCCGGCACGCGCACGGTCACCGTCACCTACCTGACCGAACGCACCCACCGGGCCGAGCTCACCGGCATCATCGTCGACGGCCAGCCCGTCGAAGGCTTCAAACCGGACCAACGCGAGTACACGGTCAAGGTCAACGACCCCAACCAGTACGTGGCCAGCCCCCGGTTCGACAAGATGACCGGCATGAGCGTCAGCACCGTGAAGAAAGGCACGGACAGCATCATCACCGTCACCAGCGCCGACCTGCTCCGACAGGCCGAATACACGGTCCACGCGGAGCGGAAACCGTCGAACCCATTGGCGGAGACCGGCGTCAAGGCCGGGCTCACGCTCATCGCCATCGCCATCCTCGCCGCCCTCGGCCTCGGCGGCGGCATGCTCGCCAAACGGCTCAAGGCCCGCAGGAGCGGCGGAACCGGGACGGAGCCGGAGCGGCCGTCCGGCGACACCACTCTGGAAGCCTAGCGATCAGCCTCCGGTCCTTTCCAAAACAAGGGCCCGTCCTCCCCGGCTAGGGGAGGACGGGCCCTCTTCGAACATGATCCGGGGACGCATGACAATGGCCATGAACAGCAGAGCGAAGGAAATCCCCGCAAACCTCGGCGTCGGCGCGAAGGCCGCCGCCCGCTACATGGGACAGGGCGGCTGGTACGACGTGGACATGATGCTCGCCGACTGGCGGACGGGCGACCACGAGACCCCGCTGCGCGCCGTCGAATGGTGGAGCCCCACCCTACACCGTCAGATGATGGCGTATCTGCGACGCCGCCCGTGGGATGAGATCGGCCTGTTCCGGCTCGTCCGCGACCGGCAGGAGCGCATGGGCATGCCCATCCTGCCCCCGGCGGACGGGAACGGGAAACGCCGCCGCCGCAACCATCATGCGAAGGCCGACGCGGCGGCCGTGGACGCGGCCCTGGTGCGCCTCCAACTCGCCAAGCCCTCACTCTGAGCCGACCATGGGCGCGCGGCGCGCCGCCGCCAACGACAGGCGCACCATGCCCCAGGCCTCCTCGAACGACAGTCCCCCGCCCAGGCGCGACATCACCTGGAGGGCCGCCGACAGGGCGAGCCTGTCCGACTCATCCAACCGTGCGAGCACACGGCGCGCCCCGTCCAGCACGCGCAGATCCTCCTCCAACGCCTCGTGCGCGTCCAACAGGAGGCCGGCCGGCTCCCGGTCCATCATGCGCGCCGCCAGGTCCACGCGCGCCATCACATCATCCATGCGCGCCCGCATGCGTCACCCCAGCCACAAACCCTCCAACCGGGTTGGCAGCCGCCACGAGCCCGCGCCCGGCAATCCCAGACGCTCCCCCAGACGCTCCATGTCCGCGCGCATCCACCCGGACGGGTCCGGCCTGCCCTGCGGCATGGGAGCGTACCCGTCGTCGCATCGGACCGCCGTCATCCAATCCCGGGCGCGGCCCGCATGCTGGCGGGGCCGGCCGGCGCACAGGCGGCGCAGCGTCGGCTCCAGCACCATGCCGGGGCTCGCGTCCAGCCAGCACACGTGCGTGTCCTGGCAGCCGGGGTGGGCGAGCATCCGGTCCCACCGGCGGAACTTGGCCTCCAGGCTCTGGTTCGCGCTGGCGGTCAATTCCACGCACACCACCTGCCCGGAACCGTCGACCAGCTGGAGGTCGGGGCCGCCATGCCCCATGAGCGGATCATGGGCGAGCAGGTCGAAGCGTCCCCACGCCTCCCCGCACGTCAGCCAGCCCGCCTCACGGGCGTGGATGGCGAGGCTGGCGCAGATGAGGTTGTGCCGGTCGTACTGGCGCATGCCGCGCAACGGGCCGGGCCCCAGGGACGCGGTTTCGACGGGCGTGAACCCCAGGTCCGCCAGGTCGGGCGCGATGTCCGCGTGGGCGGGCAGGCGGACGGCCATGAACATGGCGGTCCTGGGCGAATAGCCGCCGCCCAGGTCGATGCGGACCGGGAACCCCAGGTCCACGAGCCTCAGGCTGGCGAGGGAAAGCCAGGCGAGGGCTCGCGGCCCGGCCGGCAGTCCCGGGTCGAGCGCGTGCGCCTGCCGGGTCGTCAGCGTGCGGTGCGAGTGCGTCAGGCCGAGCATGCGCAGGGCGGGACCCCTGTGCGAGTCGAGCCATGCGCGCGCCGTCGTGGGATCGGGCAGCCATGCGGGCGGGGCGGCGAGCCGGCAGTCCCACCAGTTGAGGCTCGTGCCCGCCTGCCACCACGTGGGGTCGAAGGGGTCGAATTCGTCGCTCATGCGCCGGGTCTATGCGCCGGTGTCCGAATGGCGGACATGCCGGGAGGCGTTGCCTCGCAACGGTTCCCGACCTCCGCGTCCGTTCGCCGCGGGCGTATGCGTCGAACGGACGCATACGGGTCATTCGTGGACACCAAGAAGACAACGCCTGCGCGCGGAAGCATGGCGATAAGCACCCATGACTACGAGAGGATCGTGCGACGCGCCGCCGACCCCCATCGCCCCAACAGCAAGGCCAACCGGCTCGACAAGCTCCTCAGAAACCCGCCCCGCAGCGAGGAGCTCGTCATCGAATGGATCGAGGAGCAGGCCTGCAAATGCCTCGCCAAGGGCCTGACCATGACGCCCGCGCTCCTGACGAGCATCTGCAACCGGATCAGCCTCGAGGTGCTCATCCACAAAGGCCTCGACGTGCCCATCCGCCTCGTGCGCGCCGCCAGCCGCTACGGCACGCTGCGCGCCCGGATCGAACAGGAGACGGGGCACGTCGACCCGCGCATGGAGCCCCTCATCTGGAACCGGGCCATCGACCGGTACATGCGCGAACAACAGGCCAAGCTCGAAGAGGGAAGCATCAAGACCATCACCACGCTTCCCTACGCGGACGGCACCAGCCCCGTCACCGGCAAACCGCTCGCCGGCGGCGGACTCCACGGATGGAGGCAGGCCATCGGAGAGCGTTCCGCGGACAGGATGCTCTCCTGCGACAGCGACCAGGACTGGCTCAACGCCAGCCACGAGCACGATCCCGACGGCACGTTCAGACCCGACGCGCAATGGATGCAGGAGCACGGCATCACCCGCCAGATGGCCATGCGCCTGACCGACGGGGAGCTCGAGGCCATGGGCATCGACCCCCGCGCATGGCATGACGCCGACCCCAGGGGGCGCGACGAGAAGACCCTCGCCCTGCTCCTCGGCATCGACCCGCTGGCCGCCATCCTCCATCACCGGCATCCCGGCGACCCCACGGGCGCGCTCGCGACGCTCGGCTGCCCCCCGGACACGGCCGTCACGCTCGTCGAATGGGCGCGCCTGCGCCTCGACCATCCCGCCGCCGGCCGGGAGGACACATGGACCATGGCCTGCCGGGCCACCCACAGCCCCATGGCGGGGGCGGACGGCCTGCGCGCGGCCGAACGCATGCTCCAGGCCATGGTCGACCGGGTCACGTGGACCGCGCGCGGCATCGACCGGCTGACCGGAGGCGTCGCCGACCAGTTGGCGCCCGTGCTGGGGGACGCGCGCAAAGCCCAACGGCTCGCCGACCGGCATCCCGGCATGGACGCGGCCCGCATCCTCGAAACCCTCGGCATCGACCCCATGCTCGCCCGCACCGGCCTCGCCTACCAGCGGCTGCGCGGCCGGCACCCGGGCATGGACCCCCGGAGCGCGTGGGCGCGCGCCGCCGAGGCGAACGGATGGCGTGACGACGGGAGGGGACTGTCCGACTGGCTGATCGCCATCGAAGCCCTCCGGCCCGTCGGACCAAAGGCGAAGGCGGGCATGAAGGCATAGCGGGAACGCATGCCCTTCAACCCATTCGCCCAGAAAGACGACGACACGAGGCCCCGCCCCCGGGACACGACCGGGAGCGGGGCCTCCACGTCCCCACGCCCCGTCGAAACGACGGCGGACACGGGCGAGGCCTTGGACGACTGGGACAAGGCGTGGATGGGCGCGGCGCCGTCGGCCGACGCATCCGAAACCGCCGCGGCGGCACCGGACAAGGAGACCGGCGACAATGCCGTCGAGGACGACGGGTGGGACTCTGCATGGGCCACGCCGGCACCGCGGGAGGACCAGGGCGATGATGCCGGGGACGAACACGACGACGCCATCGTCGAGGACGACGAATGGGACGCGGCATGGGCACCCACGGGCCCGCAGGAGGCCCCCGGCGGCGAAGGCGGCGAAGACGCCGGCGACAAGGGCGACGAGCCCGCGGAACGGCCGGAAGAAAACTATCCTATGCCCGCCGGCGACGGTCCGGCCGCCCCGGGGAGGGAAGCCTCCATGGACGACGCCGGCTGGGACTGGGCGGAGCCAACCATGGAGGACGACCCCGCCATGGACAAGGACGACGACGAGGATGCGGGCGTCGACTGGCGGAACATGATCACCGGCGCGGGGGCGCCCGCCGCCGACGCCGGCTTCGACTGGGGCGACAGCGCGGACGACGACCGGGACGGGAACGACGGGGAGGAGGACTCCCCCGCGCCAAGGCCACGCAACCCGTTCAAACGCCTCGCACACCGCCGCGCGGACACGCACGAGGCCGTCACGTCCGACGACGAACAGAACGAACCCGACCCCGCCGACGGAAACAAGGAAACCTCCGACGGCAGGCCGGAGGACATGCAGGCCACGGCCGACGCCGGCTGGGATTGGGACGAACCCGACGACCGGGACGACGATGCGGACACGCACGCGGCCGACGACGAGGACGGGGAGCCCGACGGGGAACCGGAGGCCCGGGATGCCACGACCGGGGACGAATGGGACTGGGACGAGGAAGCCGACGACGAAGAGGAGACCGGGCATCCCCGCGGTCCGGGCGTCCCCGCGCGTCTGCGCGCCCTCCTCCACCGCAGGGACGACGGATGCGGAGAGGCGTCGGAAGATGGGGAGCCGGACAATCCCGACGAAGAACCGTCGGACGACGAAAACCCCCGCGAAGACGACTGGGAAGACATCCTCGACCCCGACGAAGAATCCGACGGTCCGGGCATGCGCCTGCCCGGTGGAAAAGCCATCATAGGACTCGTCGCAGGCCTCCTGACGGTCGGACTGTCCATCGGGGGCGTCTGGGCCTGGCATGGCCACCAAAAGGCCATGCAGGCCCGGCAGGAACGCCAGACCGCATGCGAGGCATACGCGCGTGCGCGCGCCGACTGGACCGGCCTCGCCCGGCAGGCGGAACGACTCGACGTGGAGACCGGCAGTACTCCCGCCAAGACCTGCCCGGGGGACCCCGCCAAGGCGAAGAGGAGCCTGGAGGAGGACGTCGACCGGCTCGAGGACGGGATCGCGAAGGCCGCAGGCGAACAATGGGAGAAGACCGCCGCCACCCTGTCGAAGCTGCCCAAGGACAAGCCGTCCGCCGGCAAGTCGACGCTCGCGAAGGCCGCGGCCCTCGCCAAGCAGACGCCCAGGGACGCGGACGGGCTCAAGGACCTCGAACGGGAGGCGAAGACCATCCTCGACCAGGCCGCCAAAGAGCAGAAGGCGGCGGACGACGCGAAGAGGAAAGCCGACGAGGAGGCGAAGCGCAAGGCGGACGAAGAGGCGAGGAAGAAGGCCGAGGAGGAGGCCGCAAAGCGGCAGCAGGAGCAGGCGGCCACGCCGGCCCCCACATACACCCCTCCCTCCTATACGCCCACATACACGGCGCCTACCCCCCAATACACAGCCCCCCAACAGACCACCCCAACTACCCCCTCTACGCCGACGCCGGCACCCCAGCCCGCGCCATCCGGAAACACCACCAGCGACCTCTGACGGATGCCGCGCCCATCCACGGCGGATGAGACGGGCGCGGCACCCGGAACGAAGACGAACCCGCTCCCAGAAGGCAGCGGGGCGAATTCCCCGCGGCCCAACCGGGCATGGCGCCCCCGGTCGAATCCGGGCATGACGGAAGCACGGGGGGCATGGATGCTCCGGCCGCGGAAACGCCGGGACGCCCTCGTCTCCGGATCGTCGGCCAACAGCCACACAACGGATCGGGGAAGGCTTCGACGACCGCCCGGCGGAACGGGGCTCCGGGGAGAGGCCACCGCCACGAGGGGCGGCGGGTCGCCGGGAACGGGCCTCCATGGAGGAGCAGGGGCCGCCAAAACCATCCACGCGGAGGACGTGTAGTCATTGCCCGCGCATCACCGCCCCGTGACTGCCTGGTGCAGTTGAAAACCACCAACGTTGATGGAATTTGTAACTGCACCCGTGCAGTCATATGCAGTTTGGATGCAGTCACGAC